>NZ_BAAAKE010000025.1:0-162183 GCF_039527585.1 Saccharothrix xinjiangensis
TACTGCGCGGTCGTGCTCGACGTCCATTCGCGCCGCGTCGTCGGCTGGTCGATCGACTCCGGCCAGACCGCCGCACCGGCCACCAACGCGCTCGGGACGGCCATCTCGAACCGGTCCCCACTGTCGGACACGGTGATCCACTCCGACCACGGAGTCCAGGGTGCATTCAACTGGTCGTCGCAACACCCTCTGATGTCGGAGGTGGTCGATCATGGCGGCGGCGGACTGGAGGAAGAAGACCAGCGATGCGCCGGAGGGTGCGCGTCGGCAGTGGCGCGCGGATCGGGCGCTGCGGCCCGCGATGCGCTCGCCCGGGCGGCCTGAGCCTTCGCGGGCGGTGCAGCGGCAGTTCTGGCGGCTGATCGCGACGGGTATCACCTCGGCCGAGGCTGCGGTGGCGGTGGGCGTGTCCGTGCCGGTCGGGATCCGCTGGTTTCGCCACGCTGGTGGCATGCCACCGATCTCGCTTGCCGCGCCTACCGGTCGCTATCTGTCTTTCGAGGAGCGTGAGGAGATAGCGCTGCTGCGCGCAAAGCAGGTCGGCGTGCGTGAGATCGCGCGTGCGATGGGGCGTGACCCCGGGACGATCTCCCGCGAGTTGCGCCGCAACGCGGCTACCCGAGGCGGTAAGCAGGAGTACCGGGCGCTGGTGGCGCAGTGGAAGGCTCAGCAGGCGGCGAAGCGTCCCAAGACGGTGAGGCTTGCGGCAGATGGCCGGTTGCGTGAGTACGTCCAGGAGCGCCTCGCCGGCAATGTCCGCCGGCCGGATGGCACCGTCGTCGTCGGGCCGGAGCCGCCGGCGTGGAAAGGGCTGAACAAGCCGCATCGGCAGGATCGGCGGTGGGCGACCGCGTGGAGTCCGGAGCAGATTTCGCACCGACTGAAGCTCGACTTCCCCGATGATGAGTCCATGCGCATCAGCCACGAGGCGATCTACCAGTCGCTGTTCATCCAGGGCCGTGGCGCACTCGAACGCGAGCTCGTCACCTGCCTGCGAACAGGCCGCGCTCTGCGACAGCCACGGGCTCGAGCGCAGAACCGCCCGCAAGGGCATGTCAGTGCCGACGTCGTGTTCTCCGAGCGGCCCGCCGAAGCCGCTGACCGCGCCGCTCCGGGGCACTGGGAAGGCGACCTGATCATTGGCGCCGGTCGGTCGGCGATCGGCACGATCGTCGAACGCAAGAGCCGCTCGACGCTGTTGGTGCATTTGCCCCGGCTAGAGGGTTGGGGTGAGAACCCGCCCGTCAAGAACGGTCCCGCGTTGGGTGGCTATGGCGCCGTCGCGATGAACGCCGCGCTCATCGCGTCGATGACCGCGCTTCCCGAACAGCTCCGCAAGACGCTCACATGGGACCGCGGCAAAGAACTCTCCGCACATGCCCAGTTCGCGCTCGAGACGGGTACGAAGGTGTTCTTCGCCGACCCCCATTCGCCCTGGCAGCGGCCGACGAACGAGAACACCAACGGGCTGCTGCGCCAGTACTTCCCGAAAGGCACGGACCTCTCCCGCTGGTCCGCCGAGGACCTCGAAGCCGTCGCTCTCGCGCTCAACAACCGACCCCGAAAGAGCCTCGACTGGAAGACTCCAGCCGAGGTCTTCGAGCAACAGCTACGCTCGCTCCAACAACCCGGTGTTGCAACGACCGGTTGAACCCAGGCAGTTCACATCGTGGACTTTCACCAGGCGTGCCAAGGAATCCGGGCTTCTACCCTCGACGGGTTCGATCGGTGACTGCTACGACAATGCCATGATCGAATCGTTCTGGGGACGCGTCCGGACCGAGCTGCTCGACCGTCGACGATGGCGCACCCGCCTCGAGTTGGCCAACGCCCTGTTCGAGTACCTTGAGATGTTCCACAACCGCCGTCGACGCCACACCGCACTCGGCATGCTCACTCCGATCGAGTACGAACTCCGACACGCCAGGATCGCTCCAGTAGCCTGAACTCCGGCAACCCGACTCCGTCAAACGGGGTGAGGATCACCCTGCACCATCGCCGGTGTCGCGGTGACCACGATCGAGACCGACTTCGGCCGGTTGTCGATCATGCTCAACAGGCGCATGCCCCCCGACACGCTCCAGGTCGTCAGCCTCGACCAGTGCGCGCCGGTGATGCTGGAGAAGCCCGGACAGGGGCTCCTGTTCTCTGAGCCGCTGGCCAAGACCGGCTCCAGCGACCGGGCGCAGATCTACGGCGAGATCTCCTTGGAGTATGGGCCGGAGGTGGCCCACGGCAAGATCACCGGCCCGACCGGCGGGGGTGGGGCGTGAAGTTCACCAGCATTCGCTACAAGCAGCTCGTCATCCACGACCTGGGCGTGAGGTTCGTCGACGGTGAGGTCGAGGTGACCGACAAGACCACGATCGAGGCCCTGCGCGGGCTCCCCGCCGAGCTGGGCGTCCGCGCATCCGGCGGTCGTCCGCCGGAGGAGCCCGCACAGGGTTGAGCGGTCAGGACGTCACTCGTGGGTCGGGTTCTGCCGTGAGCAATGCTGTGCGGCAGGCCCGCCCCGTGTCAGCTCGACGTCAGCGAGGTGATGAGTGAGGTGATCTCGGGGGTGATGGCATCGACGGATGCCTGGAGATCGGCGAAGGAGTTTGTGAGGAGGCTGAGGTCCGCGGGGCCGCGGCTGTCTGCCGCAGAAGCGGTGCCTGCGGTGGCCAGGGACAAAGTGGCGGCGGCGACAAGCGTGGTCAACGTCGCGGTGATCCGATGACGAGTGTTCATCGCGTACTCCTCTGTTGGGCCCGCCGTCCTTGGCGGGTAATCGGGTCGGGAGCGGTGCGCACCATCTTGCTCGACCTAATTGCACAGGGTCTACCCGTTGGTCGGAGCACTATCGGGTGAAAGTGGACTGTGGTCCCCCATGCGGCTGTCGGGTGGTGGTCGTCGTGACCGCTCCCGCCTCACTTGGCACCGTGGCCGACGTGCAGGCCCGTGCCGAGGTGCGGTTGACCGCCGAGTAACAGGCCCGCGCGGCGGTGCTGATCGGCGACGCCTCGGCAATCATCCGCGCCCGTGTGCCGGATTTGCCCGATCCGCCGCCCGCGACCGCGCCGGGCGTGATCGCCACGGCGGTGCTGCGTGCGTTGGCGTCCCCGCCGGACGGCAACAAGTCCGAGACGGTGGGCGGCCATTCACGCACGGCCGCGCACGAGGGCGGCGGGCTCTACCTCGCCGAGGACGAGTTGGACTTGCTCCGGCCGTCCGCTCCCGCACCGCGCGGCGCGTTCTCCATCTGGACGGCCTGACCTCGACCGAGCCGCCACAGACGGCAGAGCGCCGGCCCGCTGTACGGGTCCGACGCTTCTCCTTCCCACATCGGCGGCCGTGCGCACCGACTTGAGCGATCCAGCCTCATTCCACCTGATCGGAGCAGCCATTCAGCTACCTCACCGCTTCCTCGTCGTCACCCCCACATCGGTCACCGACGAGTACGACAACCCCACCCCGGACCTGGGCTACGAGCCGGACGCCCCGCGTCGCGTGACGTGGGGCCTGTTCCAGCCGGTCACCTCGACCGAGCCCGCCGAACCCGGCCGCCGACCGGTGGTCACGGCGTGGCGGCTTTCGGCATCGAGCGCTTGGCCGCGCGCGAGCGCATCGAGTGGAAGGGCCGGGTGTTGGAGGTCGAGGGCGAACCCGACCGCTGGGAACCCCGGTTCGGCCACGTCCACTACGAGACCCGACTCCGCCACGTGGAGGGCTCAACGATGGACGCATTCCACGGCTTTCTCCTCGACCGCGATGGTGTGCGCGAGCTGCTGAACTCGGACGGCTTCCAGGATGCGGTGCAGGCCGCGGCCGATCAGGTCGGCGCGGTGGCGCGCGGCGCCGGTCACCGCGCCACCTCGGGTGAGCCGTTGCCGGTCGAGGTCTTCGACGATCCCCGCCACGACCGGGTGGGCGTCACCGTCGCGGTGCACCATCCCGCCGGGGTCGGCATAGAAGCCCGCTACGGCCTGCTCAAGCGCGCGGCCGAGGCCACCGGCCTGGAGGTCGACGGCCTGGACTCAGACGGGCAGCCGTGATCGGACCGCTACCGGTGCCGGTCGATGTGGCCGAACTGGTCGTCCGCGCCCTGCGTCCGCAGTTGGCCGCCCGCCCCGACCCGGTGCTCGCGGGCATCAAGGTGTCCACCCAGGTGGGCACCGGCCCGGACGGCGGCCCACCGTCGCTGCCGTGGCTGCTGATCGCAGAGGACGGCCACACCTGGGCCTGGCCCGCACTTCAGCGCGTGGTGATCCGGCTGACCTGCTGGCACCGCTCCGAGCACGCGGCCAAGGCCGCCGTGGGCCTGGCGTTGGCGCTGCTGTGCCTGCCGACGCCCGCATCGGGCCTGACCGGAGGCGAACCCGTCACCGGCCCCCTCGGCGGGCTCGACCCGCACACCGAGCGTCCGTTGGCTACCGCCGCCGTCGCGGTGCGCGCCCGCTCCACCATCCGCTGAACCCTCGTACCCGCCTCGGGAGGCTGCCCGCCTCCCGGCACCACCTCCAGGAGAGCGGCCCTCCCGCGCCCTCCTGGAGGTCGTCCGCTTGGCCCCGAGTCCCACCCTCGTCCGCGTCCCCGGCACCGGGGAACTGTCCCTCGCCCCACCGGGCACACCCGAACCACCCGAACCCGGCACCGCGCTACCCGCCGCGTGGAGCGGCTTGGGGCTGTCAACCGAGGACGGCGTCACGATCCGCCGTGCGGTGGAGAAGTCCGGCACCACGCACTGGCAGCAGGTCACCCCGGCGCGGTTCATCTACGCCAGCCAGGAGTTCGGCGTCTCCAGCGTCTTCCAGGAGACCAAGGGCATCGTGCTGGGCGCGTACTTCGGCGGGATGGTGTTCGCCGAGACCGCCGCCGGGTCGAAGAAGTACCGCGCCGAGATCAGCAGCGTCCCCAAGGGCGACGAGCGCGCCCTGTGCGTGGACTGGGTCGACCAGATCTCCGCGACCGAGATCTACCACCACCGGCTCTACGTCCCGCGCGCCGAGGTCTCCGAAACCCAGGACGCCCAGTGGACCCGCACCCAAGAGGCGCGCTGGGGCCTGACCTTCGCCGCCCTCGCCCCGATCATCGGCACCACGTTGGCCGTGTGGCTCACCGACGACCCCGCCGTCCTGCCCGCCCCGCCCAACGGCGGCACGCTCGCCATCGAGGAGAACCCCAAGTGAGCAAAACCCAGCGCCGTGAGGCTACCAACCGCCCGGCCGCGCGCAGCGAGCACGCGGTGATGTGGCGCGGCAAACTCTTCACCCTGCCCTCCGCCTCGGAGTTCCCGCTTGCCGCGATCGAGGCCGAGGAGGAGGGCAAGGTCCTGCTGTCGCTGCGGCTGATCCTCGGTGACGAGCAGTACAAGACCTGGCGTCGCCTGGCGACCACGGCCGCCGACGCCGAGCACTTCTCGCAGACGATCATGCGAGGGCTGGGGCGGGGAAACCCGTAGTCGTCGCCCGCCTGCTGGCGGACGACACCACCGCCCACGCCCTCGAAGTCGACCTCCTCCGGCTGGGCCTGGACCTGCTGGACCTCTACCGGGGGCGGCTGTCGTTCCGGCGGTTCTGCGCCGTGGTCGCGCACCTCCCGGCCGATGCCGCCGTATGGCGCGCGACCGGACCCGACACCGGATGGACCCGTGACCAGATCGTCCTGGCCGCATTGGAACGCCGCGTCACGTTGCTGTGGGCCACCATCGCCACCGCTCTGGGCGGCAGAGTGTCCGAGAACGACGTCACCGGTCCACTCGATGGGGTGACCACCACCGCCTCCACCGCACACGCGCGACAGGAAGGAGACGAACCCGAAGTCAGGTCCCTACGTGAAATCGCGCTGTGGATGCGGCAGGGCTAGAGGCCGGTGCCGATGTAAGCGACGCGCTACTCCTGTGCCGCGCGCCCACACGCCGTCCTCGCGTGGCCAATCTCAACCCCGACATGAGTCAGATGGTTGACACACGGGCGGTAGAAGCCATCCTCGCCGGTCTGGCACGCGTCCTCGTGGTTGTTCACAACTTCATAGCCCTCCTCGCGCAAATAGTCGATGCACTCTCCCGCAGTGGCTTGGGCCGGTGCGGCGGCCAACAGCGGGAGGGCTGCGGCGGCGAAGGTGGCGGCGGCCACGCCGACCGCGCGGGCGATACGGAACATCGGTCATCACGTCCTTGATCGTGGAGTCTTGGACCCGGACGACCTGACACTCGCCCGGATCGAGGGGCGGAAACCCTGTGCTGCCAGTGTCCGACGCGACACGCGGCCACGCTCACCGGCAAAGCCCATCGGGAACGCGGCTCACCCGACCGTGCCCTGAATCAGCACAGAGCGCGAACCACCCGCCGTTACCCGAGGGCCAACCTGCTCGGTGGTCCGAGCACTGCCGCCGTGACCGGTGCGTCGGGTGGTGGTCGCACTGGCCGCCGTCGGCCACGCCTACCTCACCACCCTGCCCAGCCTCCAGGGCCTCGGGCGTCACGTCCGCGAGCAGATCAACCAGGCCCAGCGCTGTCAAGTACCGGGTTTGGTGGAGGGTTTGATCACCCGCTCGGTGTCGGTACGGGTGCGGTTGTGTGGTGGTGGTTGGTCTCGTGTTCGACGGGCGGGATCAGACCGAGCTCGCCGTGTAGTCGGCAGTGGTTGTACCAGTCGATGTACTCGGTGACGGCAATTTCGAGGTCGTCGATGCCGCGCCAGGGCCCCTTGTTGCGGACAAGCTCCGCCTTGAAGATCGAGTTGAAGGCTTCCGCGAGGGCGTTGTCGTAGGAATCTCTCTTGCTGCCAACGGATGCGATCGCGCCGGCCTCGGCCAGGCGCTGGGTGTAGCGCACGGCGTGGTATTGCTTGGATTCAACTGGTCGTCGCAACACCCCTGATCGAGAGGTGGAGCGATGGCTGGGCCGAAGCAGAAACGGGTTCGGGCGTACCGCGGGCGGATACCGTCGCCAGGACGCCCGACGGTCGCCTGGCGCGAGGATCGCGTGAGGTTCTGGGCGGCGATCACCGCCGGTGTGCTGACCGACGAGGCGTCGGAGGCGGCCGGCGTGTCGGCTCCGGTCGGTTACCGGTGGTTCCGTCACGCTGGCGGGGTGAACCCGCGACTGTCCACGACGGTCTCCGGCCGCTATCTGTCGTTCGTCGAGCGCGAGGACATCGCGCTGTTGCGCGCCCGGGGCCTGGGCGTGCACGAGATCGCCTGTGGGGTGCCAGAACTCTGCACTGATGTACCGAGCTGCGGCGATCGCGCACGACGTGCTGCAGGAGCACGATCGTGAGCTTCCCCCGGTAGCTCGGAGTCTTTCCAGGCATGGTCCAATAGGGCCTGAAGGGAGCGTCCGTGGCACCACCGAAGAAGTACCCCGACGAGTTGAGGGCACGTGCGGTCCGGTTGTACCGGGAGTCGGACTCCAAGCCGGTGATCCGGCGCCTGGCCGAGCAGCTGGGCGTGCACCCGGAGGCGTTGCGGAACTGGATCCGGCAGGACGAGGCCGACCGCGGCGAGCGGGGACGACCGGTCCACGACCTCCGAGTCGGATGAGCTGCGCAGGTTGCGGCGGGAGAACGCGGAACTGAAGCGCGCCAACAAAATCTTGAAGACCGCGTCCGCGTTTTTCGCGGCGGAACTCGACCCGACCCGGCGACGGTCGTGAAGCTCGTGGAGCAGCTTCGCGGGCGTTTCGGGGTCGAGTTCGTCCTCCGGGTCCTGGGCATCGCCTCGTCCACCTATTACGGCTGGGTGGCCCGACAGGCCGCCCCGTCCCGCCGTGAGCGCGAGGACCGGTCGATCACCGCGGAGATCGTCGACATCCACACCGCCTCCGGCGGCACCTACGGCAGCCCGCGGGTGCACCAAGTACTGCGACGTCGGGGCATCCGCGTGTCGCGCAAGCGGGTCGAGCGGCTGATGCGCCAGGCCGGCCTGCAGGGCGCCTTTCTGCGCAAACAGTGGCGGACCTCGTCAACCAGGCAGGATCCGCAGGCCGCACCGGCGCCCGATCGGGTGAACCGGGACTTCACCGCGCCCGCCCCGGACCGGTTGTGGGTCGCCGACGCGACCCGGATCCGCACCGGCGAGGGCGCCTTCTGGCTCGCGGCCATGCGCGACGCGTTCTCCAACCGGATCGTGGGCTGGAAGACCAGCGACCGCTGCGACACCGACCTCGTGCTCGGCGCTCTGGAATACGCGATCTGGTCCCGCGACGTGCGCGACGGGCAGCTGATCCACCACAGCGACCGCGGGTCGACCCCTGGATTCAATCGGTCGTCGCAACACCTTGATCGTGGAGGTGTCGGATGGGGCGGCCAGCAGGGTGGATGACGACTGTGACGGGGCGTCCGGCGATGAGGTCCCCAGGGCGGCCTCCGATTCGTCGTGATGTGGAGCGTGCGTTCTGGAATGCGATCGCCGAAGGGGTGTCCACTGAGGACGCTGCTGTCGCGTGCGGCGTGTCGGGACCGGTGGGCTGGCGGTGGTTCCGGCAGCGTGGTGGCGTGCCCTCGATCAGTCTCGCCCCACCATCTGGCAGGTATCTGTCGTTCGCCGAGCGCGAGGAGATCGCGCTGCTGAGGGTCCCGGACGTTGGCGTGCGCGAGATCGCCCGCAGGCTGGGGCGATCACCGTCGACGATTTCGCGGGAGTTGCGCCGCAACGCCGCCACCCGCGGTGGTCGGTTGGACTATCGGGCCTCGATCGCGCAGTGGAAGGCCGAACTGATGGCCCGACGCCCGAAGGCCGCCAAGCTCGCAGCCGATGATCGACTCCGCGAGTATGTCCAGGACCGGCTCGCCGGCGCGATCGGCACGCCCGGCGGAGTGGAGGTCGGGCCGATCGCGCGTAAGTGGAACGGCCGCGGCGAACCGCGGCAGGAGGACCGCGAATGGGTGACGGCGTGGAGTCCGGAGCAGATCAGCCGCCGGTTGCCGCTGGACTTCCCCGATGATGAGTCCATGCGGATCTCGCACGAGGCGATCTACCAGGCCCTCTACGTCCAGGGGCGCGGCGCGCTGCGGCGGGAGTTGGTCGCCTGCCTACGGACCGGTCGTGCGCTGCGGGTGCCGCGTGCCCGCGCCCGCCGACGGGCGGGCGGTCACGTCACCGCGGAGGTGATGATCAGCGAGCGTCCCGCCGAGGTCGAGGACCGGGCGGTGCCGGGTCACTGGGAAGGCGATCTGATCATCGGCGCCGACCGGTCGGCCATCGGCACGCTGGTGGAGCGCACGACGCGGTTCACGATGCTGCTGCACCTGCCCCGCATGGAGGGCTTCGGCACCGAACGGCACGTCAAGAACGGTCCCGCGTTGGCCGGTCGCGGCGCCCTGGCGGTGAAGGACGCCATCGCGGCGAGGTTCACGACCATGCCCGACCAGTTGCGGCGGTCGTTGACCTGGGACCGCGGCAAGGAACTGGCCCGGCACGCGCAGCTGCGGATCGATACCGGGCTGGCGGTCTACTTCGCCGACCCGCACAGCCCGTGGCAACACGGCACGAACGAGAACACCAACGGCCTGCTGCGGCCAGTACTTCCCCAAGGGAACCGACCTCTCCCGATGGGACATCGACGAGATCGAGGCCGTCGCCGCCGCACTGAACAGCAGACCCCGCAAGACCCTCGGCTGGAGGACTCCTGCGGAAGCCCTGAACGATCATCTATCCTCGCTCCAACAAGCTGGTGTTGCGACGACCGATTGAATCCAGGCTGTGGTACTCAGTCAGTGACGGCAATGGGGTCGGGGATTGATTCCATGCGGGTGGTTTCGCTGGTATCGCCAACGGTGCTGGCCAAGACACACTCGACGTGCTCGGTGGACAGGCTCAGGGCTAGTCCCGATCCTTCGGGCGTGTGGTTGTACTGCAGCCGAGCCCCGGTCACGGCAGGGAACAATGCTCGCAGTTCTGTCGGCACGTCCTGGGTGGACAACTCGACCAGGGTGGCAAGGTCTTCGACCCCGAGTGGGTCGGTGACCACCAACTCGGCGTCCAGGGTCCAGTCCTTGCCGCTCTTGTTGAAGTCCCCGTCGAAGTAGAAGATCGGCCCATCGGTCTCGGTGGCCGAGCTGAATGCCATCGACGCGCCGACGGTGACCTCATTGCCTGCCACCCATTCCACTCTTGGTGTAATCTCGACGTCCCACTCGTCGATCAGAGTCCGCGCGGAGAACGCGGCCTGCCAGAACTCCCATCCTGAGCCCCGGATCGTGTGGATTGACACGCCACTGATCGTCAGATCGCGCACCAGGTCGGGAAGGTTCACCGTCACCTGCCACTCTTTTCCTGCCCAGTCCAGGACGTTCTGCACCGTGACTTGCTCCACCCATACCCCGTGCTCGGCACATCCCGATCCGTCCGACCACGTGGCGACCAGCACCAACTCGATCTTGCGGCCGCCGATCTCGATCGGAAGGTCGTCGTTGGGTACCACATCGACGATTCCCGGTTGAGTGGCCGGGTGTTGTGTCGGTTTGGGAGTTCGTTTTGTCATCGCCGCATCTCGACCCCTCACCTGCCGCAACACCACTCGTTGTTTGTTCCTGGTCCAGACGACGGGCGTCTTACCGTTCTCCACCAATCCCACAGCCGCTGCGACGTAAAAATCTCCGAAATTGACCTTCTTCCAGTATTTGTCTTCAACCTTCTGTGCCACTGTGACACCAGAATCGAAAAGGATTTTGTATCCAGTGAAGTAATCTTTCAGATCCTTGTTCCCCGAAATCCACCCCCGGTACGTCCGCTCGGCGCGAGCCATCTTTCTCAGGCCAAGTTTTGCGGGGCCACTATTCACACACTCGAGCAGGAAATGTTCGACATGCTCGCGGGGATCGTCCACACGACCCGGCATTCCGACACCGTCGGTCGGTTGCGGGCCGATAACCAGGTTCGCCGGACACCACGTGAGAAGTGCTAGAAACGCGTCCCGTGCGGGTTTATAGTCGTCTGCCTCCTGCGAGTCCACCCCATGGGTGATCCTTTTTCCGGCGATCTCCGCGATTAGTTGGGCCACTGACGGTGAACCCTCTTCCAGAGGGGTGAGTCCTAGATAATCAGCCCGTGCGGCGACTGCCGCCAGGAAGTCCGCAGCTGATTTGTCCGGAATACTTACGACCTTGGTGAAAAAAAGCTCTACGGCCTTGTTCCAGCGATCCCTGAGGATGTTGTAAGCAATGATGTGGTGTCGCGACAACTGAACACCGCCCACCAACTCCACGTTCAGATTGTCAGGATCTCTACTTCTCATCAACTCGGGTGTTTCCAGAAAGTCGGGCCTAAATTCGCGGCGCCCATTCGGTAGCTCAATATCAAGCGTCGGCACGAGACACTCCTCGCTTCCAGGTCCGTCACCGTGACGAACTTCCCACACCACCACAGTCTCGTTACCTCACCATGGCGGCACGTCCACTGCTCGCTGAACTGGAAACATTAATCCGTTCGGGCGTCAATTCACCCAGCGTGAGACAGGAGTTCGGTCGCACAACCGAACGCGGATACCTTCGGTACTGTCTCAAGATCGGCACCTTCTGTGTCGGGTGGCCGGTGACGAGAGGAAACCGAGTCTCAGGTGATAGCGCGGTGGACGGTGTCGAAGAGTTTGCGGTCGAGCAGCGCAGTGCTTCCTTGTGGGTGAACGGAACCTCGAGATGGGCCGGTTCGCGCGAGGATCCTGGCGGCGGCGACGTCCCCATGCCATGCAACAGCGCCCGCGATGCGGCGATCTGCTCGTCGGCGGAGACGGTGTACAGGTCAGGTGCGGACCAGGCCGCGCGGACTTGTGGCGGTGTCCGGTGGTGGGCGGCCGCACCCGGCGCATCCCGCCGATGAGAGTGCTGTCGACGGCCCGCCTGCAAGTCTCGGAAGCAGAGGTGATGTTCCGTGTCGCCCGCTCGGGTGGCTGCGGTGGCCGAACAGATACCGCTGCGGTCTGATGGCTCTCAGGCGACTGTCACCAGCGGACGCCGTTCGGACCGCGACATTTGCTTGCCGTCGACCAGCATCGTCCATCGTGGATGGTGATGTGGAGATGTGTCGGTTGGTGACGTGATCGGGAGGCTGGTATGGCAGGCACGCGTGTGACGGTTCTGGCGGTGCGACTCGCGCTGGATGTCTCGCTGGCGGATGTGCCAGTGGTCGGATCACAGATCCCGCACGATACCGCGTCGGTATCCGGACTGGACCTGATGGTGCTGTCGTCGTCTCAGACGAATCCCGCACAGCAGCAGGCGCTGCGGAGTTTGCTGGACGGGGCGGGGTGGACCGGCGCGGCGTGGCCGGAGTCGGTGTGGAAAGCGACGGTGTCAGTGGGCGCCACACTCAGGGTGACCAATAAGCCGTTCACCGCGTACGTGGCGCTGACGACGTCGAAACAGACCGACACGATGATGCTGTCCGACAGTGCGGGCACCGACCGGGACGACACTCTGCTCCCAGCCCGCCAAGCCGTGCTGGTTGCGGCGGCGGGGACTGGGATGACCGGGTGGGTGGAGGTGGACAAGGCGCTAGGGCCGTTGCGGGTGTCACGGTTGGGAGTCTCCTACCGCGATAAGACGGTGTTCCTGCTGTTGGACGGTTCCCTCACACTGGGCGGGATCGTTCTCGAAACGATGGGGCTGGGAATCGGCGTGAGGGTCGAGTCGCCCTACACCGTGACGGCCACATTGGACGGTCTGGGGATCGCGTTCGAGAAGGGCCCGGTGCGGATCGCAGGCGAGGTGTTGCGCCAAACCCCGCCGTCGCCGGACTGGGATCTGTTGCTGACCGGTGGGCTGGTGGTGTCCACGTCGCGGATCAGTATGGCGGTGGTCGGTGCGTACGCGCACGGGACGAACGGAATGGTGTCGCTGTTCCTGTTCGGGGAAATCGACGGGTTGGCGATCGGGGCGCCGCCGGTGGAGGTACTCGGCCTGTCTGGCGGGTTCGGTTACAACTCCACCGTCACCATTCCAGCGGTGGACCAGATCGCCGACTACGCGCTGGTCGCGGGCTTGACCGACCCGGAGAAGTTCCCGGTGGGTAAAGGGCCGCTCGAGGTGCTGAAGACGCTGACCACGAGTGTGATCACACCCGCGGTCGGGGAGATCTGGTTGGCGGCGGGGCTGCATGTGCGGTGTTTCGAGTTCATCGATGTGAAGGCGCTGTTGATCCTGCAGGTCGGTGAGAATTTCGCGGTGACACTGCTGGGGTTGGCGTCGGCGAGTTTCCCGCCGACCGGGCATGCCTACGCGAAGGCCACGTTGCAGGTGCGCGCGTCCTACCAGGCCTCGACCGGAGAGTTGGCGGTGTTGGGGCAGCTGACCCGGGATTCCTACCTGTTGGACCCGGACTGCCATCTTGAGGGCGGATTCGCGGTGTGCACGTGGGTGTCGCCCTCGCCGCACGCGGGAGACTTCGTGGTCTGTGCGGGCGGCTATCACCCCGATTACGCCAAGCCGGGGCACTATCCGGATGTGCCGCGGATCGGATTCTCCTGGGCGCTGGGCGGCGGCTTGTCGATCGTGGGCGAATGCTATGCGGCGCTGACCCCTTCGGCGTTCATGCTCGGCGCCAGGCTGGACGTCGATTTTCACGCCTCGGTGGTGCACGCGTGGCTGCATGCGCAGATCGACGCGCTCATTCAGTGGGACCCGTTCTCCTTCGAGATCGATATCGGTGTCCGTGCGGGCGCGGAACTGCACATCGGGTTCAACCCGCGGATAGAGCTCGGGGTGGATGTGACGGTGTGGGGTCCGCCGACCGGTGGGATCGCCACCTTCCACCTGCCTATCATCAGCGATGTGTCGGTGAAGTTCGGCGCGTCGAAACCGGCCACCCTGCCCTGGCTCGACTGGTCGGACTTCCACACCCGGGTGCTGGGCAAGCAGACGACGCAGGTGCTGGCGACCGGCGGGGTGCTGCCCGAGCCGCCGACACCCACGGCGGCAGCCGCCACAACGTCACCCTCGGTTGGCGAGGCGGAGGTGAAGCCGTGGCGGGTCAGCGCTGCGGGGTTCTCGTTCATCTCCCAAGCACCGACTCCGGTCACGACGGTGTCCCTGGTGACTCCGGACGGCACCACCACCCCGGTTTCTCTCCACGACCGTGATCCGTTCTCGGTGCGGCCCATGGGCACCCAGCCCGCGAACGCGACCCACACGGTGACGGTGAAACGGAACCCGACCCCGGCCGAGGCGGCAGCGGGGGTGGAGCCGGTGGTGGTGGACCTGCTGGGCGGTATTGACCCGTGGACGGCGGAAGCCGTCTACCAGGACGTGCCGATGAGCTTGTGGGGTCCCGCGCCACCGAGTCCCGGCACCCGACCCGCTACCGACACCGAACTACTGGTCGGGCAGGCGGTGGGTGTGCGGTTGACGGTGCCTGGCCCTGACCCCGGTGATCCTCTCGGGCCGATCGTCGAGACGGTGCTCGAGGTGGACCCGATCGAGGTGGACCCTCGACCGGTCTATGCCCTGTCGGGTTCGCCCGATCCAGATGGTCCCGTGCCTGACCGACCGGGCACGGTCCGCACCGCGATCGCCACCGGTCTGCTCGGCACCGCGAGCACACGGGCCGCGTTGGACACGGCGTTGCGCAAGTGGGGTGTGGCACCGCCACAGCCACGGGAGGGAACGCTGACCGACACGGCCGAGCGGGTTTGGTCCTACCTGCCGTACGACCCCATGACCGCGCCGACCAGGCAGGCGAGGCGATGAGCGACACAGTGGCCGATGCGACGGTCCCTGGCGCGACTCTGCCTGGTGCGGCGGTGCTGGCGACCCATGACGTCACGTTGCACCCGTACTACCTCCCTGCCTTGTCCGCGGGGTCGTACACCATTCAGGTCGAACACCACATCACCGCCACCACCGGCGGCGACGGGACGCTGGATGAGAAGTTGTCCGCTGCCGACCAGCCGGTCCAGGTCACCGCGCCGCGGTTCGGTATCGACCCGCCGACGGTGTATGCGTGCTACCCGCCCGCCGGGAGCAGCGGGGACTACAACACGACGCTGCCGCATCTGACGCTCACCGCCGCGAGCCTGCCCTGGGAACGCCGCATCGACCCCGATCTCCAGGACGATCGCGACGGCGACCCGCAGGCCGAGGTGACGGTTCCCTGGATGACATTGCTGTTGCTGACCGATCAGGACGTTCAAGCCGTACCGCCGAGCACGGACGCCGCGGCACCGACCGATCCTGCCTCGGCCATCCGAACCTGGACCGTCGGTGACGCCTTTTCCCTCCATACCGACAATGTCGCTGTACCAGATCTGGGTGTACTCAGCGAAACCGAGAAACAGACGTCCTGCCGCACAGTCGACGTGCCACTTGCGGCGGTCAAGGACCTGCTGCCCCGGCGGACGGAACTGCCGCTGCTGGCCCACATGCGCCATGTCACCAACCACCCGTCCACCCACAACGACGACCAGTTCCTCCCCGGCCGCTACAGCGTGATGGTCGGCAACCGCCTCGCCCGTGCCCGCGCCGTCACCAACGACGTGGATTCGGTTCAACCCTTCACCGCCGTGCTGGTGTCGCTGGAGGGCTACGGCAATCGAGACTTCCTCGGCGGCGCCGTCAGCACCACGCAGGCGGCCGTGCGGTTGGTGGTGCTGTGGTCCTGGTCGTTCACCTCGATCACCAACCCCTACGGCAGCTTCGCGACCCTGGCACGGAACCTGGCCGAGGAAGCCCACCGAACGGGCTCGATGCTGCAGCTGCCCACTCCGGACAGTCCCAGTGGTCCTGTCGAAGTCGCTGCTTGCTACCGGTTGCGCCGTGGTTATGTCCCCGTCGCGCACGGCGTCGAGGATGGGGACACCACCATTGGCTGGTATCGCGGCCCGTTTACCCCGGTGTGGCCACCATCAGTGCCGCCCTCCGCATCCGGGACTTCCGAACACCACGTCCGAACACGCGCAGGCGAGGTGGCCTCGGCAGCCGGGTCGCTGGTCTACCTGCCCGACATCGGCACATTCGACGTGTCCTTCGCCGCGGCGTTCACGATCGGTCGACTGCTGGTGATGGCCGACCCCGCGCTGGCCGCAGGGTTGTCGCGGCTGCGTGCGGACGCCGTGCGCGCGCTGCACCGGGCCACCGCGGCCACCCACCGCGGCGAGCGGCCTGCCCGGGCGGTGTTCGAGGACATGGTCGCCCGCGACATCGGCAGCGAATTCACCGACAAGCTCAAGGACCTGCACAACCACGACACGGGCGGAACGGACACCGAGACCGCGGTGGGCGGGGTGGGAGAGGTCTTGCGGGTCGCGGTCGCCGCTGTGCTGTCCGGCGTTCCCGACGAACAGCCAGGACGTAGACCCGCCACGTTGCGGGCGTCGATCACCATGGCCCTGGACGAGGTGATCGAGCAACACCGCGCTCGGCTCATGGATGCCGGGCTGGCCCCACACGCGCTGCTGGCCGCGCTGCCCTTCGATCATCTCGTGCCCGACGAGGCGATGCTGCCCGCCGAGAGCATCCGGTTCTTCTACCTCGACCCGTACTGGCTGGACGCGCTGGTCCAGGGCGCCACCAGTATCGGCGCCGCCACCGGACTGGACCAGTACGTCACCGCCAGAGCCGTTGCGAGAGGGTTCACCGAGCCCGAGGCCGGACCGTCGCCGCTGTGCGGGCTGCTGCTGAGGTCGCGGCTGGTGGAGCACTGGCCGAACCTGACCATTGACCCGGGATGCGCCCTGGAGGACGGTGAGCAGATCGGGATGGTCCAGATCCATCCAGCACCAGACATTCTGCTCGTGTTGTTCGATGCAGTTCCCGAGACCGTGACGTTGCGGGAACCACCGCATGCCCTGCACTTCGGCATCGACAGCCCGGTCGACGACAAAGACGGCGGCACCATCAATCTCCGCAGTCCGCAGGACGACTTCACGTTCGGCACCGGCACCTATTCCCTGGGTGAGCCCTTGAACGGTGGTGCGCTGAAGGGGGTGGCCGACCACCTGCGGCCCAACGCTATCCACGGCGCAGGCCAGGTTCTGGACCTGCTGGCGTCAGCGCACCCGGGTGGCGCGGACACCGGACTGGTGGCCGCCCTGGCGAGCACCCTCCATGTTGGACTCGAGGAGATGACCGACATGGTGGTGGCATTGGAACTGCTTGACACCCGCCAGGAACTGACCTTCACCCGCACCGACCCGCAGGAGGACACCCGATGACCGCGACCGCGGATGTGACGCTCGTGCCGGTGTCGGTGGAGGCGTTGGCCGCCAACGAGACCGTGTGCGTGTACGACACGTTCCTGCGGTGCGGTCTGCAGTTCACCCCAGGCGAACGGGCACATCCGCAGCAGCCCCCGTTCACCAATGACCAGCCCATGACCAGCCAGGTCGGGGTACCGAAGACCGATCGGATCGGCGTGTACCTGCACTGGCAGTTGCCTGACGCGGTCTGCCATGCCCGCACCGACTTGACTGACGCCACACAAGACATGCCAGTCGAGTTCCCGCCGGCGCCGGACCGGTGGCTGGTGGTGCGTTATCTGCGGACCACGCCGACTGCGGCGCCGACCGCAGCCGGGTGGCTCGTGCAGTCCAACTACCTCGAACCGCTGGGAGCCCGCGACGGCGCAGACGCCGACCTGGGGACCTCCCCGTACTTGTATGAGGACCAAGCCCGCTACATCGGCCGCAAACACGACCTGTGCACCGACGACTGGCAGGAACCCGCCGAACAGGGCGTGCCCCTGACCGCCGTCGGTCCCGGCGTGCCGACCTTCGCCGCCTACCAGCCCTACAACGAGGACGTGTTCTCCCTGCACGACCCTCTCCTCGACGACGCGGGCACGCCCATCGACGACGGGATGATCAGCTATCTGGTCGTCGGCTGGCACGCCGATGCCCGCGATGACCCGTTGGAGCCCCGCCGAGTCGCGGAGCTGCTGGACTTCTACGACGTGGAACGCAGCCATCCCGGGTCCGACGGGCTGCTGACAGCCGCGTTCACGGCACTAGGCTGGGACCGCCCAACCCCGCGAGCGGTCGGTGACGCGGCCGCTACCGCCGAGCCGATAAGCCGCTGTCTGTACGTCGGCACGGCACTGGGCCTGGTTTGGCAACGACACGACACCGGCGACCACCACGTGCCGCCATCACAGCGGCCACGTTCCCCGATCAGCGATGCCAACATCGGTGTCGGGCATTCCTCGGCGGATGCCCTGGACGCGCTTGTCCGCGACGCTCACGTCACCCCACCCACTGACCGGCCTCGCACGGACCCGCCCGTCGTCGACAGTCCACGGACGCTGCTGACCGCTTTCCACAGCGGCATGCTCGACGTACTCGACACGGCGCTGGACGACGGTATCCAGGCGCTGCGCACGGCGTTGCACCGCGAGTGGTTCAACGACAGCCTCGGCGGCTACTCCTGGCGCCTGGACGCCGGACCCACGACTGACCCGATCAGCGCAGGCGACGACGTGACCTCGGCCCTCGCCGCGCTGAACACGACCCAGCGGCGCCTGGACCAAGCCGTGCGCGAGAAGACATTTCACGCTCGCCGTGCTTACGACCTGTGGTGGATGCAAGGATTGGCTCCCGATCAGCACAAGGACTTCGTCGAGCAAGCCCAGGAATATCTCGACAACACGCTGTTCCCGGCGATCCGCACGGCCAGCGACGAGATCGCCGCACTGACCGTGGACCGCGACAACCAGGTCCGCGCGCTGCGTCCACCTCACAGCTCGGACAACGGCTCATGCACCGCCGCGGTGCTGCGGATGGTGCCTCAAGCCCCGTTCCACGAGGCGGTGGACCCGGTGTCGGTCGTTCGCGGTGCCGGTGTAGCGAATGACCGATTCCTCCCGCGCGCCACGCCATTGCTGTGCCGAGACCCCAGTGAACTGGTCACCCACGCCGAACTGGACGGCAGCGCCATCAGCGCGCCCCCTTACCCACCCGCGCCCGCACACCTCGAGTCGCTGCGACAGATTTTGGCGAATCTGGGCGTGGACTGGGAAGTGGTGACGGGACTGCTGGCCGAGTTCTGGGTCCTGGACACCGCCGCCGCGCAACTGCGTGCAGGCGAGACGCCGACCACCCTGTGCAAGGACTGCACGAAGCCCAACGCGGCCGATCCGTTCGATCCGCACGCGCAACGCTTCATCCCAGCCACTGGTCACCGCGTCGCGGAGTACACCGCCCTGTGGTGCCAACCCTGGTCGCCGATGCGTCTGGACTGGCTGGCCACACTGTGGCAGCTCCCGTTCATCTCCGACCGAGACCCGACCACCTTCGGTGAGAACTGGCGCTTCACCGATGACGGTAGCCTCGAACTGATCTCCCGCCCGGACCCCACAACGGTGACTCAGGCGCCCGTCTCCGGCCGGGTCACGGTGTCCCCGGTGCCGGTGTTCACCCTCCGCAGGCGGATCACCACCCACATCGACACCTATCCCGGCGGTCCCCAAGAGAAGATGTCCGAACTCGGTGACCAGGTCGGGAGCTGGGACATGATCTCCCAATCCCTCGACGGCATGACCGCGTGGCTGGCCCGCCGCAACCCCTTCTTTCCCGATCCGGACTCGCACACCGACCCGCTACCCACCGATGTTCGCCCCACCACCGTGCCCGCTCCCGACGCCCCGCCTGAGCAGCGGTGCCAGCCGGTCCGCGCGGCCGAGTTCGCGTTCACCAGGGTCACGGTCTCCGACCGGTTCGGCCGCTCCATAGAACTGCTTCCGCATGACAACCCGGACAGCTACCGGCCACACCGGGCCGACGGCCTCACCTCCCAAGTCGTATACCCCGATACCGACACCGGGCGGGTGGCGCACCTGCCACCGCGGCTTCCGCAACCCGCCCGCCTGTCGATTGACCTGCTCTCCGCCCACACCACCACTCCCACGGTGCTGGACACCGACGCCGATCCCACCCTGCTGGCCGACACTCCCGTGTGTGCGTGGCTGCTGTTCGGCGCGGGTGAACCGGGTCTGCCCGTCGACCCTCGCACCGATACTCGATCACTGACTGTTTATGGCCCGACAGGTCAGGGCCTGGGCCAGGTCAACATCATCGGCCCCGACAACCGCCGCGCCGTGGGCTGGTCGCCCCTACCTGATTCGTCCCTGACAACCCCGCAGGACCTGTTCAGCGACGCGTTCAGCACCGCCCATCCACACCTGGCCGAGTTCCTCCACGCCCTCGTCGACTCCGACGCCGACGCCTATGCCACCGGCCACGGTGATCGCGACTCGCCCAAACCCCAGCGTACGCACGAACTACTGACCGCGATCGAAAACGCACTGGTCACCATCACCCCCGCCCGTGACGACCAAGAAGAGATCGTCACCCGGCTCGTCGGGCGTCCCCTCGCGCTCGTTCGCGCGCGCCTGCACCTCGACCTCGACGGCCCGCCCCTGGCTGACACCACCTGGGACAACGCCCTGACAGAACCTGACCCGACCAGCCATGGGTTGTGGCGGCTGCGGTGGAATGTGCAACTCGGCGATCATCTCAACACCGCGGACGGCCTCGTCGGCTACTTCACCACCGTCGGTCCAGACCCCACAACACCCACCGACTACGAGCATCTGTGCGTCGACACCACCCCCGCGGGCGAACCGACGTACTTGCGGCGGGTCACCGACGGCAGCGCCCTCGCGGTGCCCGCGCGCCCTGTCCGGGCCATCGACCCGGACCCGGACCCCGACCCCGACCGCTACCGGTACCTCACACTGCTGATCGACCCGTGGGCAGCGGTACACGCCCGAACCGACATCCTCCCGGAGACGACACTGCGCCTGCCCGAAACCACCGTGGGCGATGTCCTACGACGGTTGCGCCTGGGTATCCGCACCGGTCCCGTGCTGGCCGCCACACGCACCCCACAACCCCACCTCACCGTCGGCACCACCCCGCGGGAAGAACCGCATGAGGCGGTGGTGCTGCCCGCCGCGACCGAACCACATCGCACCGGACGCCTCGCCCAATGGGCGCAGCGCAGCGGCGATGGCTGGACAACGCTGCCGATCGCCGCCGCCGACCCGCTCGCACACCTTCCGGGCACCCGACCGACAGCTCGCACCGGATTCGTCGACCTCGTCCCGATCGTCGACCCATCCGCTCACGCCGATCAGGAGACATCATGACCGCGACCGATTCGCAGCCCCTCGCTTTCGCCGCGGCGCCGACAGTCCTGCTCGACACGCCCGCCGGACCGCTCGTCTGCGCCTGTCCCGGCCGTCCACCCACCGCCGGAGCCCTCCGGGTGACCCTCGTCAACGACCGCGACACCCCCTTCGTCTGCACGGGCCTGACCCTCACCTTCCCGATCGGCGCGGCCTCCACCGCGTTGACCGACCGCGCCGAAGACCTTCGGGTCCACCCGCCGCGCGGGTGGACCGCCCGCCATGATCCACACGGCGAGATCACCGCGCTCCCGCACAGCCCCGCAGAACTCCCGGCCGGGCATACGCTCAGCCTCACCGTCGAGGGCATCCGCGTCCGCGAGCCCGGCATCACCCGTGTCCACCTTCACGCCGACGGCCACCACCCCGACGCCGCGCCCTCCCGGCACACCACCACGCATCTGATCCGCAAGGACGCTTCTCAGGCAATCCTGTCCTCACTGGTCGCCGACCCACCCGCAGTCGAACGAGGCGGGGACACCACGCTCAAGTGGCAGGTGGCTGCGGGCACTGATCCCCGGTTCGACCTGCGCGCCGCGACCACGGACCTCGAGGTCACCGAACAAACGGGACTGGAGAGAACCGGCGACTCCTACAGCTTCCCCATCAAGCCGCAGGGCGGCCTGACCCAGAACACCGCGTTCCTGCTCACAGCCCATCCCGCTGGTGGTCAACCGGACGACCACGCGGTCACGTTGGTCACCGTCACTCGAGGCGATATCGATGCGGGCAACCTGTCGGTGAACGGCACCGCCCGGATACTGACCACTCCCACGGCCTACACCCTGAATCCTGCCACCCACGAGCAGTCGATACCCGTCTCCACCGATGGGTTCCTCGCCGCCACAGTCCACACAGGAATGAACGGCGAGGCCGCCACCCTCGATATCAACCTCTGCCCGCTCGGCGACGAACCGATCTTCACCTACACCCTGGCCACTGCCGACGGCAGCGTCGATGAGAACGTCCTCGTCCCCGTTCCCGCCGACACCACCATCGACCTCACCCTGACCGGCGACTACCAACCCTCGGCCACGGCAACGTGGTTCCCCCTCGGCCACGGCACGTCCCAGGGCCGCGAGGCCCAGTCATGACCCGCCCCGACGTGACCGCGTTGACCCACACGATCACCATCGACCCGCCCGCGCCGCAAGTCAGTGACAGCACCGAGAGCCTCGTCACGCTCACCGCGATGATGCAGAACAAGACCGACCAGGCCATCCAGTTCACCTCGATCACGATCACACTGCCCGTCGGCGACGACGAGACCGACCTGACCGCGGAGAACCAACTCGGGGCCATCGCGCTCACCTACGACACAGGTTCAACCCGCTGGACACACAGTTGGAGCAAGGGCGTGGTCACCCTCACCCCGCCCCGAGCCGCGCCGCGGTTCCCCGCACGGAGATCGATCACCGTCACCCTCGGCGAGATCCACGTCAACCACCACACGGGAAAAGCCACCGTGACCGTCACCGAACACACCCCCACCGGTGACCACCCCGTGCCCGTGGACATCGAGAAAATTCCCGCGAGCACCGCCTTCGGCGACCTCACCCCCGACCTGCCCGTCGTGGACGCGGGCGCCCAAGCGCACCTGACCTGGACCGCACGGATGCCCGCGGCTGTCACGCACTACGCCGCGACCCTGAGCTGGGACACCGACCTCGAGCATCGCAGCGAGACCGTCACCACCGACCACTCCTACACCGATCGTCCACACCGCGACACCACCTACCTGCTCACCGCAGACATCACCGACACCGGCTGCATCACCACCCACCCCGCCCTGTCCACCTTCGTCACCGTCGCCCGCCCACACCTCAACGTCACCGACTGCACCGTACGCGGCGCGGCGCGAGTCCTGGGCATCCGCGAACGACAGGACATCCATCAGAAATTCGCGCCCGGACAGATCGCGCCGCCCGTCACCCGCACCGCGGGCACCGACGGCCTGCTGTCGATCATCCTTGCCACCTCCGGACCCGGTCGGCCATCCGTCGGCGTCACGCTCACCGCCCCCGATAGAACCTGCCTGTTCATCACGACAGCGACCGCGCGCTCCGGACCAGGCGACTCCGCGCCCTGCCTGACCGTACCTGTCCCCGCGGGCGCCACCATCACCGTCACCGACACCGGTACCGCCTCCGACTACTCGCTGAGCCTGGACTGGCGGCCACTGGGCACCGGCATCCTCACACCCAGCCAACAACTGGACCGATCGGAGCGGACATGACCACCCCGGACCCGAACGCGACAGCCGCCTTCGTGATGCCCATCGACGGCCCCAAGCAGCCAGCAACGGCCTACTTCGTCACCGACGACGGATACGTCGACCGCTGGTTCCAGGACAACCACGGAACCATCACCAAAACAAGCAGCCACTATCACCCCTACCCACCAAGACCAGACGTGATCGAAGAACTCTGGGTCGACTTCGCCAACCACAAACTCGCCGGGGTATGCGCCGCCTACAACCGCGCGGCACACCCCCAATTCATCGTTGACTCCACCACCGTCATCTACCCCGACCCCAACCTTCCCATCCTCCGCACCTCAACCATTCAGTGGTTCGACAGCGGAGGATCAGTATCCGAGAACCCTCGGACACAAGCCCTCACCGCCGAATTCCCAGCACTCAAGGACCTGGCCGGACCGCAACTCGCCGTCACCGCGGCCGCCGACACCCCCGTACCCAACACGACCATCCTGTTCTCCGGCGACACCTATCGCTGCGCGATCTCCCACTCACCTCAGATCGGAGATCCCCAAACCCTCACGGACGGCGGTGGCAGCACTTTCACCGTTCACTGCGCCTTCCTCGGCGCCGACAACGTCATCCGTGTCAGCGACGGCACCACCTGGCGCACCTGCACAATCACCGGAACCGGGACGAAACAAACCCTCACAGTCACCCCCTACCCACCCTGGTCCACATCGTGACGGCCTCGAAGGCAATAAAGGCGACGCAAGCTCCTCACTTTTCGCAACATCCGAGTCCTCAAACCGGCGACACCTTGGACATCAAAATTTCGTCAACGACGGCCCGCGGGAGAAAATGATGTCAGTCATGATCTTGTCCGGCATTGTGCAAGGCAATGGAGAAATCGCCTCCGGCACCGGCTTCACGGTGAAGAACATTAAGAACGACAAGAACGACAAGAACGACATCCTGGACATCGGAGTATGGATTGGCTTCGATCAGTCATTCGAGACAGTACCGTCCGTTACGGCGACTTTGTGTGCGTGGACCGAACAGGAAGCCACCGAAGTCATGTACATCCGATACGCCACACCCTCAAAGGATTCCGCGTGGATCCACTTTCTAGCACAAAGCAGCAATTGGAAGATCTGTTTTATTGCCGCAGGATAACCGAAGTGACAAGGTGATTCGGGAAGCTATCCATACAGACACGCCGCGTCGCCACACGGAATAGAAGGAGATGATTGCAGTTGAATGATCGACCAGTGGAAGACACGAGTATCCTCGCCGTATTCGAGGGCTATCCGTTGTCGGACATGTTTCCACACGAGATGTTCAGTTCACTCCGCTTCGCGGAAGGCATGAGCACGCCGCCGGTCAAGATCGTGCCACAAGAAGACGGCAGCGTGACCAGGCATAATTTGCCAACGCATTGCCCGGCCTGGGATACATTGTATCGGCCGGTGATGCACAACAATGTTTGGCAGCTACAAAAATGGAAGGCATCCACGTGCAAATATGCAAACTTGGTCAGCTTCGACAACGCCCACGGTGAGCCCGCGTCGATCGTCAGGTGCGTCACGATCCCGGGCGAAGCGGCCAAGCCGCTCACTCCCAATGGACTCATTTGTCTGCTGAACAATGACATCCCATTCGCGGTAGTCGCGCCCGGCGATACCGACCTCAAACCCCAGTTCTGGGACCCTAAACAAGTGATAACCGACTTGGACGAGCCACTGGTCGACGTCGCGGCCGCCCCGAGGGGCGCTGTCCTTTTCGGCGTCGGGAATCGGCCGAACGGCAGCGGTTTTGTCGCTGCCATGGTCCCACCCGGTAATCCGCCGCCTCCCGGGATCGATCCCAGCTATAATTGTGTCAAAAATCCCGGCGGGGTCGCCTGCAGCGCTGACGGAAAGTACGTAGTAGTCGTCGGCTCCGATGGGAAGAAGGCCACGGTTCTGTGTCTTCAACCTTCCCCGGCACACGGCTACGACGTCGATCTCGAGACCGACGGCACCTACGGAACAAGTGGGCTCTACCAATTCATCGACGGTACCACCTGTTACGTCCTGCTGACCCGAGTCACGGTACGTGGATACGATTACCGATCAACGATCTGGAAGATCGACCTGGAGAATGAGAAGGCAAGTCGAGTCGACACCTCACACGCCGACGAGGTGATCGAGGGCATCGGAATGGACCCGACCGGGTCGGTATGGGTTTGCAGTTGGATCAAAGACAGCGACTCCTGGGCACAAGGCGTCTACAATTTGGATAGTCCCACCACCGTGTATTCCACCGGAGAACCCACAGCCACCACACCCAACAAGAGCAACACCTTCGCCATCCGCAGACTCGCCTGGACCTGATCCAGCACGGACCGACGCGCGACCCACTTCGCGCCGACTGCAGCCGAACACACCTCCACCGAACGAAACTGGTGCCACAACGCCCCCACCCTGGGCAAGTTCGCGCCAGTTGACAACAATTACCCGATCGAGAAGATCCACCACCCCCTGGAACGACACCCCCTATTTTGCTCTTCACCTGCCAGTACAACTGGCCAACAGTCCACAGTGGGCGATGAACGCGGCACCCCAAAGACCAAAACACGACCGTCGAGCGACAAGAGTTGAACCTGCGCCTCCTCTACCTCCACCGCCCCGATCGAGCCACCACCTGCGGAAGTACCGATTCTGCCTCGTGTTTCCCGCTTATTGATTCTATTTCACGCCTCTACCCACTACAGAGGTTGAATTCGTGATGGCGGATGTCGTGATCATGGTGTCGTCGTGAGGGTCAGTCCGGTCTGGGTGAGGCAGCCGTCGAGCACGTCGGGCCGGTACTGGATCTTCTTGAGTTTGCGTTTCACCACGCGCACGAGGTGGTCGAGGTCGGCCGCGGCGAAGTCGGTCAGCGACCGCTTGAGCAGCGACCACACCCCTTCGTTCGGGTTCAGGTCGGGTGCGTAGGAGGGCAGGTGCACCACGCGCAGCCAGTCCCGGTTCGCGTCGATAAACTCGATCAACTCGTGTGCTTTGTGGACATTGAGGTTGTCCCAGATCCACACCATCGGAGCTCGGAGCTGGTTGTGGGTGGCTACGATCAGGTCCCGGTACTCGCTCCAGGTGAAGCCGCGCCGCTCGCCCTTGCGTCCACGCCACAGACGCAGCCGGTCGCCGGGCTTGAAGCACAGCACGCCGGCGATGGACACCCAGCCCGCACGGCGGCCGCGCACCCGGAACACCGGCGTCCGCCCGCGTGGTGCCCAACTGCGCCCTTTGGGCGGTCTCAGGCCCTGGCCCGCCTCGTCCTCGAAGCAGATGACGGCGCCCAGGTCCGCCGCGAGTCTTTCACCCGGGGCCACACCTCCTCGTGCCACACCCCGACCGCCCCGTCGTCAAGCTCCAACGCCCGATGCGCCGGGACCTGCACCGACCAACCGTGCCGCCGCAGCAACCGCCACACCCCCTGCACCGCGTAGCCGACCCGGAACAACCGCCCGATCACAGTCTTCACCCGCGCCAGGGGTCCACCCCTGCCCCTCGTCCCAGCCGTGCGCCAACGGACCCCCGGCCAACTCGCGCACCAACCGTTCCCACTGCGCCGGCGAGAGCCGCTCCACCGACATCGGCCCCGCCGACCGCAACGCCTCCAGACCACCCTCACGCCAACTCCGGCGCCACTTCTCCACCTGCCGCACACCCACCCGCAACCCCGCGGCGACCACGGCGGTCCTCTCGACCCGGGCGAACCGGGCACCGGCATCCAGTCGTACCCGCTCCCGCGCCCGCCGTTGGCGGGGCGTCAAGCCACCACCCTGCGCATACCTCATCCACCCGGCACACCGCGACGATCAAGAAACGTCACGGGGCCACTTCCACCGCCAACACGAATTCAACCTCTGTACCGTGGCTGCCGGCTCCACCGCTTCCCGGAGCTGATGACCAGGCCGTCCTCGTTGAACTGGCGTTGCAGCTCGCCTACCTATCCTGTGCGGCGGTGGGCGGCGACCAGGCGCAGGTCCACTTCACTGGGTCAGCCCTTTCCAGCATTGGGCGGCGATGTCCTCCTCGCCCTCCTGACGCCGCGGGTCTTGCAGATCGCGCACCACCGCGAGCGCCATACGACCACCTCCCCGTTCACGAACCATGCCAACTGCTCGACATCCGACTCATTGGCTCACGAACTGTGACATTGAGTCGAAATGTCCCCAGGCCACCTGATCGGTGCCAGTACAGCAGGTCCAGCACGCTCAACCAGGGCCGCGCCGGCGGCGCGCAAGGACGACCTCGGGCACACAGGATCCGATCTGCCCATCTTCATCCGCAAATGCTGAGACGGAGTTCGCGGAGCAGCGTGTTCAGGGTGGTCCCGCGCCGCTTCTCGATGCGGTGGGTTGGTGTCCCCCACACGTGCCCATTGCCCTGTCACCCATGTCCGGCCGGTACATCCTCGGATCGGCGAATCGCCGACTTGATGAGTTCTACTACGGAGGATGTGGCGACGATGCGCAGGACCGCACTGTGGGTGGCTGTTGTTGGCGTGGCAGCCGGGATGGTATTCGGAACGGTCGGGTCCGCCGCGGCCGATCCCGGCTGGGTATCGGCCGATCAATGTGTGACCTACGGTGGCCTGATCACACCGGCCGAGGACGAGGACGGCTTCGTCTGCAACGGTGGCCGCTTCGACGGGTACCGGGTCTACTTCGATTAGATGAGCAGGTCCAAGGGTAGACGTCTGGAGACGCGAAGCGAGGGTGTCGATGTACGGGTTGTGACGACCGACGTCGACACCCTCGCGCCCGCGATATACGTCGAACCGACGACCTGTTGATCGCCGCGCCGCACCCGGCGCCGTGGCGGCCGAGGGTCGGTCCCAGGCCCCGGTTGACCGATGCCGAGTTGATCACTCTGCCGGTGATCCAGGCCTTGCTCGGGTTCACCAACGAGGCCTGGTTCCTGAGCCACGCCCACGTACGTGTAGGGCATCTGTTCCGCTACCTGCCTGGCCAGTTCGGCTACAACAAGCGGCTACGCAAGGCATCCGTCCTGGTCAAGGCCGTGACCCGGATGCTCGCCGTCGACACCACGCTGTGAACCGACGACGTGTGGATGATCGACTCCCCCGGTGGAATGCGGCCGCTCCCGTGAGACCACGAAACGCTCCGACCCTGCTCCGCCTCCCACTCCCGCTTCTCCTGGGGCCTGCGCCTGCATCTGATCTGCACACCGGGCGTGCTGCCGGTCGCGTTCGCGCCGACCGAACGCCAAGGCAGGCCAACGCACGGAGCTGTACCCGACTCCCGCCAAGGAGGAAATCGTGGCGGGTGTGCTGGCCCATCACGCCCGTCAGGCCGAGCGGCGTGCCTAGCCGGTGCCGCGGCCCGCGGCCTTTGGACCCGTCGCTACGGGAATGTTCCCCTCCTCACCCAGCCCGACAGTGGTGGCCCCATACCGCGTAGACGCCGCAGGAAACGCTCCGGGGACCGACGTCCTCGCCGTTTCTCCCCGAGGTCAAGGAGACTCGGGCAGGGCGCCGCCGCGGAGTTGCAGGGAAACGACAGCGCACAAGAGCCCTTCCCGCCGTCGAGGTCGTCACTACCGGCGAGTTCTGCGACCGTCTGAACCCGCCCAGGGTTCCTCCGGCTCACCGGATTCGCCCGGCAATCCGGATGACGGACCGGCGCCGCTGGGCGCAAGTCCGGTCACCGGGTTCGTCGGGGCGCGTGTGTCCATCGGCTGGGTGGAACCGCTCGGGCGGGCAGTGGGGCCTCGTAGCCGTGGAAGGGGCGTTGGAAGATCCAGTTGTAGATCATCTCTCGGCAGGTGCCGGGTTGGAAGGCGGGCACCTGGTGGCCGGAGGCGGGAATGCTGACCTGGGTCAGGTTCAGGTGTTGACGGACGAACCCCTTCGGGTTCCCCTGTGCCTGCGTCCAGATCAGCCGGGGTGCGGTGGACCAGCCGTTCCGCCCGGTCCACGGGAGATCGGCCAGGATCTCCTCGGTGCTCCGGTAGCCGCAGGCGGTGTCGAAGTTGCCGGTGTAGAACAGCAGCCGGTACCGGTCGGCGGCCCCGGTCCTCTTGTCGAGCAGTTCCGAGAAGTCCCCGGAGCAGTCCGCCATGTTGTCGTCCACGAGTGCCCGCGCGACGGGCCCGTCGTTGTCGGCGCATGTCCACTCGATGTCCGGGGGGACGTGCAGTGCGGTCTTGACCGGTTCGCTGTTCAGGTACTTCCTCAGCGCGCCCAGGGACAGGTCGTCCCAGCGCCGGACGTCGTACATGTCGAAACCGCCGCCGCAGGCGAGGATCGCGGCCACGAGCTCGTTGCCGAGCGTGGTCGCCTCACCCATGTCCGGTGTGGCTCGGTGCAGGACTTCCTGGAACTTCTCGTAGTCCCGGTAGAGCTCGTCCCGCTGGTGCTTCCCGATGAATCCCGTGGTGTAGGCGTAGTCGATCATCACCCGGAGGGACAGCTCGGGCTTGATCCAGCCGTTGCCGACGGACATCCCCCGGAGGTCGATCCTCACCCGGTCCGGGTCGTCCTCCCGGTTGTGCTCGTCGATCGCCAGGGCGATCGCGGGCACGTACTTGCCGGCGTAGCTCTCACCGCAGAGGTAGACCGGGCATTCCGCGTACTCCGGGTGCCGCGAGAAGAAGCCTTGCAGGGCCTCCCGGAACATCTCGCCGAGGGCTGCTTCGTCGTGCACGCACTCGTCCTGATCACGCGTTCCCGCGCGCCCCTCGTCGCGGGTGTGGCTGTACCCGGTGCCGATGGGCTGGTCCCAGTAGACGACGTGCGCCTCCTGGTTCCAGCTGTCGGGGGTGACGGAGATGGTCCCGGCCGCGTCGCCGTCGATGGTGAACGGCCCGTTCTCCAGGAACAGCCCCAGCAGCGAGGACGCGCCCGGTCCCCCGTTGAGCCAGATGATCAGCGGTGTCTCGGCGATCAGCCGTCGCTGTCGAGGGTCGGTGGCCGCGATGTGCGGGTTGCACGTCTGGCTCTCGAAGAACCAGTAGAAGAGCTGGTTCCTCTTCCTTCCACCCTGGTGGACCTGGTCGGCGAGATCGATGTGACCGGCATAGGAGCGGGCTTTCCGGACACCGCTGTCGGTGTACAGGTCGATCTGGAGGGTGTTGTCGATGTTCGCCGGGATGCTGGTGACGAGATCGGCCGGGAGGTCGTTGTCGGGCATGGATCGCACCATCCGTCCGCTGTGTCCGATCAGGATTCGAGGTTGGCGGACGGAGCGCGCCCGGAGGTGGAGAAGAACCCGGGCAGTGTCATTTCGAGCTGCCCGATGCGTTGCCCCTGGAGCAGCCGGAGGGCGGGGAACCTCCCGGGCTCGAACAGGAGGATGTTCAGTGATCCGCCGTACTTGAAGTAGCCGATCTTCTCCCCTTTGTTCACCGCGACGGACCCGGTGGTGTCGTTGACGTCCCGGAACTTCTCCAGGAACCGGACGGAGGCGATCGAGTTGAGCCCGACGGGCACCATTCCGACGTAGCCGTGCTGTTCGGTCTCGATGACGAGGTAGCCGCGGCGGAAGTGCTCGAACATGCTGTAGTCGTACCCGTAGCCCACGTCCCCCTTGTTGAGCAGTTCGGGGAAGTCCCGCATGCCGTAGTAGATCCCGCCGATGTCGTCGCGTGATTCCACCACCCGGCCCGTGACGGGAGAGTGGTACCAGTGGTACGTGTCGGGCATCAGGATGCAGGACACCGCGGTGCCGCCGGACGTGTCACCCCGCTTGTGGTCCTTGACGAAACTGGCCGCGTACTCGGAGCGGTCGAGCAGCGTCTCGACGTTCATGGTCACGGTCTTGACCGGGAGTGCCGTGTCCGCGGTCAGGTCGTCGACGATCATGTTGATCACGCAGTCGGCCGGTGCGACGACCACGGAATCGTCATTCGGCGCGTCGATCGGTCGGACGCCCGGCTTCAGGTCCCGGGTGAAGAATTCGTTGAAGTTCTGGAAGCCGTCTTGCGGTACGACGTAGTCCTCCATCTTCGGCCCGAGTTCTTCTTCCCACTTCCCGACGAGGTCGCGCGAGGCCGGCGAGTCCATGTACCGGCCCTGCAACTGCGTGAAGTCGTAGGTCATCAGAAGCCCTGCGCCGGTGGTGACGAACTTCATGCCGTCGTCGTTCCGGTAGTTGAGCCAGCTGAACTTCTCGATGTAGTTCAACCCCTCCTCGACCTTCGGCTCCCAGGCATACCATTCTCGGAAGAAATTGCACAGCCCGTCGATCGTGCCGTGCTTCTCCCAGTCGTAGTAGACGTCGGAGCTCTTGTCGACAGGCGGCTTCTTCAGTCCTTCGATCGTGGCGTGGAACATGGCCTTGAAATCCAGGTGGTTGCTTTCGTACCACTTGGCGATCCGTTCGGCGAACTCGTCGATGGTGGCACTCGGGATGAATTTCTCATGGGCCATGTCCTGCATTGCCTTTCGGGTTGTCGGCCGCGCCCGAGGTGTGGTCGGTGCGGATGCCCCTTGCCGTGCGGGCGGCTCTGGGCGAACACGGCTACAGCCAAGCGGCTCCGCCCCCCACGCCGCACACGCCCACTGCGGTGTTCACCTGGCAGAACCGGGAAGCACCCGGCCAGGTGACCTGTCGTCGACGACGCCCTCGCGCGGCTGACCGTTGCCCGGACCGCTGATCGACCTGGTTCCGGTCGATCCTGTGATGGTCGGCTTGCTCGGCAGACCCCTTGGCGAACCCGCCGCCATCCCTCTCGACCGCGGGGTCGTCGTCAATCCCTCAACGGATCGACCCGCAGGCCGTCTTCGAGCACTCGTCCTGTTGTTGTCGAGTTGTCTGTCGGTGCTCGGGGCGGTCCTGACGGCGCCGATCGCGGGTCGTGTCCTGGAGCGCACGGGACGCAAACGCCTGCTGGTCGCAGCGCTGGTCGCCTACGGGTTCTTCGGCACCGCGCCGCTGTGGCTGCCGTCGCTGGAGCTGATCGTCGCCAGCCTCGTGCTCGTCGGCATCACCGAAGCCGCGATCATGTTGCAGACCGTCTGCACGACCGTCGCCGCCACCGTCTTCTTCGCCCTGGGCGGCCCGCTGGGGGCGCAGGGCCGGCGGATCCGCGGTCCCCTTGGCGTTTCCGCTGTCCGGGATCGGGTTGGGCATCCTGGCTTTCGCTCCCGGCACGGCCTGGGTCGTCGTTGGTGCCGTCGTGGCGGGCCCAGGCAACGGCGTGCTCATCGGCCAGTTCGCCTGCCCGCTGGTGGTCCTGGCGCTGGACGGCGGCGGTTCCGCGTCGCGGTCGGTGACCGGGCGGGCGCCGGCGCTGCTGGGCGCGTTCGACCCGACCCACCGGCGACTGCGGATCACCGCGTTGGCCCGGCGTGCGGGGTTGCCGTCGTCGACCACCCACCGACTGGCTGCCGAGTTGGTGGCGTGGGGGGGCGCTGCACCGCGACGACAGCGGCTGGTGCAGCATCGGGTTGCGGCTGTGGGAGCCGGCCGTGCGGGCGTCCCCGGCGTTGAGTCTCCGAGAGGCGGCGATGCCGTTCCTGAAGGACCTGCACGCGGTGGTGGGGCACCACGCGCAGCTGGCGGTACTGGAGCGCGGTGAGGCGTTGTTCTGCGCGGGTTCCTGGCCTCCGTGCGCCGCGAGGAGCACGCGTTGTGCCCCGGCTTCATCGACGAGCACGCCACCGGCATCGCCGTGCCGGTCCGCGGCGCGCACGGCGAGGTAGTGGCCGCGCTGTCGGTCATCGTGCCCAACGACGGCAACGCCCGTGCGCAGATCCCGGCGTTGCGGGCGGCGGCGCGCGGGGTGTCGCGGACGATGCGCGGCCCGGACGGCACGAGGGCTTCTCTCGACCGATGAGAAGGCCGTAGTGGCGTGGACCACGTCCGGTTCATCCTCGGTCACCGATGACACACCCCGAGGAGCGTCGAGGACGATGGCACTCGCCGACAACGCGCTGGTCGACTTGGTCGTGACGGACAGGGCCGACGCGGCCGAGGGCGTCACGGCACTGACCCTGCGGCACCCCCGGGGTCGCCGCCTGCCGGACTGGGCCCCCGGCGCGCACCTCGACCTGGTCCTGCCCAACGGGCTGACCCGGCAGTGCTCCCTGTGCGGCGACCGGTGGGACGCGCACGCCTACCGCGTCGCCGTCCTGCGCGAACCACGCGGTCGACTCGCGCTGCGCACGCGAGGTGCTGACCGACGTCGCCCCCGGCGTCCACCTGACGTTCCGGCAGACCTCACCGGCACTCCTGGACACCCTGGGCACCCTGCTCAGCACCGTGGACGGCCTGCTGCTCCCGCACGGCGTCATCGACGGATTCCCCGCCGTCGAACTGTTCACCGACCGGTGGGTGTGCCTGGTCGCCGACGACAACCCCGACATCGGCGACGAACTCACCCTCGACGACCTCGCGCGCCTGCCCTGGGCGGTCTACCAACGCGCCTACGACGCACCGGTCACCCGTCAGCTGAGCATGCTCGGCATCAGCCCCCAGGTCGACGTGTCCGTGCCCTCGTTCCACCTCTTGCCCCCTCTCGTCGCCGGCACGCGACGCGTGGCCTTGGCGCAGCAACGCCTGGTCGAACGCTTCCCCGCACCGGGCGTGCGCGCCCTGCCCTGCCCGTTCCCCGCCGTGCCGGTACAGGAGGCGCTGTGGTGGCACCCGGTACACACCCAGGACGCCGGACACATCTGGCTGCGCGAGGTGACGGAGAAGGTCGGCCGACGGATCTGCACGCTGTGAAGCGTTTTATTTGACGCCTGTCAGGTTGCCCGAACAGGTATCCGACAACCAGGTTGCGGGCACTGCTGGTGGACCGCGATGCGCTGGCGGGGGCCGCGTCCGCGTCGGTGGAGGATTGTGTCACCCGGCTGCGCGAGCTGCACCAAGCGCACCGGGCGGACTACCGCGCCTACTACGAGCGGCACGCCACGCCCGACTCGCCGCCGATGCGCGACGCGGACCCGGCGATCGTGCTGGTCCCCGGCGTCGGCATGTTCTCCTGGTGGCGATCAGCGACTCGGGGTGGTCATGGCGCAACAAGCTGAACGCGAAGTCGTTGCCCGGGTGGGACTTCGTCGTCGCCTTCGTCCGCGCCTGCCTGGCGCACGCCGACCAGGTGGGCGCACCGGTGCCGGCGGACCTGGCCGATCTGGCGTGGTGGGACGCAGCGCACTGGGAGCTGCTCCGCTCGATCGACGGCCACCGCTCGCCCGACCGGCTCGCCGCCACCGCGCGGGGCGAGTCACGTCGTCGCCAGGCGCGCTCCCGGTCGGCGGAACGCGACGCGTGGGCGGCGCCGCGACGGCCGCCCGCGCCGGCGCCCCGCTTCGCCGGCCGGGTCGGGCCCCGAACCGGTTGGCGGAGCTGCTCGCCGACCTCCGACCCGCTCCGGGGATGGTGATCATGGCGATAGGCCGCACGGGGGGCGTGGGCAAGACCGCGCTCGACCACTGCCGGCGGGCGCTCGCCCTGCAACAGGAGATCGGCGACACCTACTGGCAGGCGCACACCCGGGGCAGCCTCGGATCCGCCCACCACCACCTCGGCCGGCACCGGGAGGCGACGCCCCCTCGGGTGTCGCCGAGCCGGCGGGTCGGGCTCCCGCTCCCCTACCAGGTCACCGGGAACTCGTAGATGCCGTAGACGTTCGCGTCGTCCTTGAACGGCAGGCTGTCGAGGGGCACGGCGGAGCGGAGGTCGGGGATGCGGCGGAACAGCGTGGTGAACACGACCTCCAGCTCCAGCCGCGCGAGGTTCTGGCCCAGGCACTGGTGCGGGCCGAAGCCGAACGCCAGGTGGTGACGCGCGCCGCGGCCGATGTCCAGTTCGTCGGGCCGCTCGAACGCCTCGGGGTCGCGGTTGCCGGTGTTGCTCAGCGCCACCACGCCCTCGCCCGCCCTGATCACCACGCCGCCGATCTCGGCGTCGGCGACCGCGACGCGCGTCGTCGCGATCTCGGCGATCGTGAAGTAGCGCAACAACTCCTCCACGGCTAACGGCGTCTTCGACGGGTCCTCGCGGATCGCGCGGGCGTTCCCGGGGTGTTCGAGGAAGGTCATCACGCCGAGCGAGATCATGTTCGCCGTGGTCTCGTGCCCGGCCACGAGCAGCAGGAACGCGAGCATGACCAGCTGTTCGCGGTCGTCGGACGTGGCGGCCTGGCGGCTGAGCAGGTCGTCGGCGGGCTCGTCCCGCTTGGCCTCGATCAGCTCGCCGAGGTAGGCGCGCAGTTCCGTGATGGCGCCGACGCGCTCCTCCGCCGAGGCCTCCCGCTTCAGCAGCAGCGCCGACCGGCTCTGGAAGAACTCGTGGTCCGCGTAGGGGACGCCGAGCAGTTCGCAGACGACCAGCGACGGCACCGGCAGGGACAGCGCCTTCACCAGGTCGACGGGCCGGGGCCCGGCGAGCATCGCGTCGACGTGCTCGTCGACGACCTGCTGGACGCGCGGGCGCAGGGCGGCCATCCGCCTGACGGTGAACTCGCCGACGACCGCGCGCCGCGCCGGGCCGTGCTCCGGCGGGTCCATGCCGATCAGGGACGGCGTGAACCCGGCGAGGGCCCGCTGCCCCGGCGTCAGCACCGGGAAGCCCGGGTTGCGCCGGTCGGAGCTGAACCGGGGGTCGGTGAGCATCGCGCGGATGTCCTCGTGCCTCGTCAGCGCCCACGCGTCCATGCCGCTGGGCAGGGTCACCCGCGAGATCGGCGCTTCCCGCAGCAGGCGGAGGTGCTCGTCCGGCGGCGCGTGCGGGCAGGTGCGGGTGATGGGCAGCGCGGTGGGGAGCTGAGCGGTCATGGTTCCACCCCGATCTCGACAGGAACTATGTGGAAGGAAATCCTCCGGTTCGCCTTCTCGACCGTACCGATGCGGAGGTTTTTCGTCCACTTCCTTCGGATGAGACAATGTTTGCCCAGGTGAGGGAGAGGCAGGAGATGACGGCTGACCCGGAGACCCCGTTGCGGGCCGACGCGCGGCGCAACCGCGACCAGATCCTCGCGGCCGCGCGCGAGGTGTTCGCCACGCAAGGCCCCGAGGTGCCGATGGAGGAGATCGCGCGGACCGCCGGGGTCGGCATCGGCACCCTCTACCGCCGCTTCCCGGACCGGGACTCGCTCATCCGCGCGGTCGCCCGGGCGAGCTTCGCCCAGGTCCTCGACGACACGCGCTCGGCCGCGACCGAGGAGCCCACGGCGTGGGACGCGCTGGTGCGCCTGGTCAACCGGTCGCACCAGCTCCAGGCGAGCGTCCACCTCTCCTTGACCTCACCCAGGGCCCGGGAGGTCCTGCACGGCGACCCGGAGATCGAGGAGTCGCGCGACGAGCTGCTGGCCGAGTTCGCCCGGATCGTCGAGGCCGCGAAGGCCGAGGGGACGATGCGCCCGGACGTGGACGCCGGTGACGTGGTGGTCCTGACCGCGATGGTCCTGCACCGGCCGCCGGGTGCGCTCGCCACCGCCGTGCTCGCGTTCGACCGGGCGGTCGCGATCGTGCTCGACGGCCTGCGCGCGCGGCCCGGCGGCACGCCGGCCGGCAGCTCCCTGCCCGGCCGCCCGATCACCGTCGACGACCTGGGCGCGTCGGCGCTCCGGGGCGGGGCCGACACCGCGGCGGGCCGGCGACCGACCCGGTGACGCCGGGCCGCGGGACGTCGTCAGGGGCGTCGCGTCATACGCCCCGACCGAGGCGGCCGAGGCGTTCGGCCGGCGGGACCGGTCACCGACCCGCCGCACGCCTCGTGGTCGGGGGTGCCGGCGCGGCGCCGTCGAGGACCTGCTCGCGGAGGATGTCCGCGTGGCCGCAGTGCTGGGCCAGTTCCCGGAGCACGTGGAGGTAGACCCACCGCAGCGGGAGCGGCCCGCGCCGGTTGCCCGGCAGCACGTCGTCGAGGTCGAGGTGCGCCGTGGCCTCGCGGGACGCCTCGCAGGCCTCGCGGTAGTCCCGGCGCACCGCGTCGATCGAGTCCTCCTCGGTCAGCGCGAACGACTCGTCGGGCGTCCCGGGGATGCCGATTTCGGCGCGGGAGCGGCCCGTCACCGCCTCGTCGAACCAGACCCGCTCGACGAAGGCGGCGTGCTTGACCAGACCGAGCAGGGTCGTGCGGGAGGCGACGAGCGACCTGCGCGCCTGTTCCCCGGTCAGCCCGTCGAGGCAGTCGTGGAGGGCTGCGCGGTGCTGGTCGATGAACGCCTCGAACTGGGCCTTGAGCGGGCTGTCGACGACTCGTTCGACCGACGCGGGACCGGGGTGGCTCATGGTGCGAGTATCGCCGGTCGACCGTCGAGCAGGGTGAGGTACGCGTCGAGTTGGGCCGCGCCGGCGAGGAGGTCGCGGCTGCGCCTGGTCAGCCGGTCCTGCCAGGCGTCGAGGAAGGCGCTCAACGCGCCCGCCCCGCCCGCCTCGCGCAGTGAGTCGACGAACCGCGCGACCTGGTGCAGCGGGTGGCCGCCCCGGCGCAACTGCCGCGCGACCTCGGCGTCGCGCACGCGGTCCGGCCCGTACTCGCGGTAGCCCGTCGCCCGGTCGCGTTCGGGGCGCAGGATGCCCGCGGTCTCCCAGGTGCGCAGCGTCGCCGGGTGCACGCCGAGCCGACGCGCGAGTTCGCCCACGGTCAGCGGTCGACCGCGGGCCGGCTCGGGCGTCGTGGCGGACAGGCCGCCCAGGGCCGTCGCCACCTCGGCGCGGGTGTCGCGTTCGGCGAGCAGCGCGACGTGCGCGGCGTCGACGAGCCGGTAGGCGGACTCGGTGTCGCCCCGGTTGATCGCGCGCATGATCTCCACCGCCTGCCCGTGCCCGTGCCCGGCGCGCAGCGCGAGGAAGGCGCGCAGGGCCTGCGCGTGCAGCGGCGTGTAGCGCCGGTGGCCGGCCTCGCTGCGCCCGGTCGGCGGGAGCACGCCCTCGTCGTCGTAATTGCGGACCGCCTGCGCGGACAACCCGTGCTCCCGGGCGAGGTCGATGGGTCTCAGCGCGCACCTCCGATTGAGGTTTCGATGCCAAAACCCCAGGTCGGTTCCGTGGAAGTTTCACCCGAACCTTCAACGATACGGTCAACAGCGGTTCCTACCGAACAGGGGTGTTCATGTCCACTTCCGCAGCACTGCGCGCCATCGGCCGACCACTCGACGACCCGGCCGACCTGGGCCGCGCCCTCGACGAACTGCTCGCCGCGCGGGCCGAGCCGCCGGCCCTGCTCGCCCTGGGCGAGCCGACCCACGGGATCGAGGCGTTCCCGCTGCTGCGCAACGAGGTCCTCACCCACCTCGTCGAACGCGGGTTCCGGTCGATCGCGCTGGAGACCGACTTCTTCGCCGCGTCCGTCGTCGACGACCACGTCACCGGCGGGACGGCGGAGGTCGACGCGGTGCTCGCGACCGGGTTCAGCCACTCGTTCGGCGGCGTGCCGGGCAACCGCGAACTCGTCGAGCTGCTCCGCGCGCACAACGCCGACCGACCGCCGCGGGACCAGGTCCGCTTCCACGGCTTCGACGCGCCGACCGAGACCGCCGCCGCGCCCGGCCCGCGGCACGCGCTGTCCGCGGTCGCCGACCACCTGCCCCCGGCGCTGCGACCCGCGTCGGTCCGCGACCTCGACGCGCTGCTCGACGCGGACTCGGACGAGGACTGGACCAACCCGGCCGCCATGTACGACCCGGCGGCGTCCATCGGCGGCTCCGACCGCGCCCGCGCCCTGCGCGTCGTCGCCGACGACCTCTCCAGCGCCCTGCGGCGCGCCGCGCCCGTCCTGCGGCCCGCCGACCCCGACGGCTACGACCACGCCCTCGCGCACGCGCGCACCGCCCAGGGCCTGTTGCGCTACCACGCGGCCATGGCCACTCCCGCGCCCGACCGCATCGCGACCCTGCTCAGCCTGCGCGCCGAGATGATGGCCGAGAACCTGCTCGCGATCGTCGCCCGGGAGCGGCGGCGCGGACCGACCCTGGTGTTCGCGCACAACGCGCACCTGCAACGCACGCCGTCCCACATGCGGTTCGGCGAGGAGGAGGCGAGCTGGGGCAGCGCCGGCGCGCTGGTCGCCACCACCCTCGGCGAGCGCTACCTGTTCCTGGCGACCGACGCCAACCCCCGCAGCGAACCGGGCACCCTCCAGCACGCGCTGGCCGGTGCGACCACCCGCCGCGCCCTGTTCCCCGCGCCGGCCCTGCGCGCCGCGCTCCCGCCGTCGACCCGCACGGGCGAACCGATCGTGCCCGGCCACCTCCCGCTCGACCCGGCGGACCTGGACGGCGCCGACGCGGTCGTCTTCGTCGCCGACACCGACGGGGTGCGGCACCAGTACTGGTGACCGGGCCCGACGACCCGGTGGCGCGCACCGGCGGCGGTGGTCGACGGTGGAGCGGTGCGAGTGGACGGCGAGGGCCTCCTCGCGGGTTATGCGACCGGGCCGGCGGCCGCGACCGAGGCGACGGCGCGGGCCGAGGCGCGGGCGGAGGACGCCCGTGCCGTCGTGCTCGTCGAGGGGGTCGGCGACCAGATCGCCGTCGAGACGCCGGCCGCGCGTGCGGCCGCGACCTGGGGGCCGAGCGCGTCGTGGTCCTGCCCGTCGGCGGCGCCCACGGCGTCGCCCGCCACCTGCGGCGGTTCCTCGGCGCGGGGTCGGGGCGCAAGCTCCGCTACGCCCGCCTGTTCACCGGGGCCGTGGCCACCTGGTTCACTGGTCCCCCGCGAAGCCGGATCCCGCCGGCGGCGGACGGGAGGTCGAGGTGTCCGAGACGGTGGCCGGGACGGCGGTGGCCGAGGTGATGGCCGAGCTGGCCGCGCTCGACGACCCGAAGGCGCGCGCGGTGAACGAGAGGCACGGCGACGACCACGGCGTGAACCTCGGCAAGCTGCGCGCGGTCGCCAAGCGGTTGAAGACGCAGCAGGAGCTCGCGCACCGGCTGTGGGCGACGGGCGACACCGCGGCGAGGCTGCTGGCGATCCTGGTCTGCCGCCCGAAGGCGTTCGAACGCGACGAGCTGGACGCCATGCTGCGCGAGGCGCGCGCGCCCAAGGTGCACGACTGGCTCGTCAACTACGTGGTGAAGAAGAGCGCGCACCGCGAGGAGCTGCGCCTGGCCTGGACCGCCGACCCGGACCCGGTGGTGGCGAGCGCCGGGTGGGCGCTGACCACCGAACGCGTGGCCAAGGAGCCCGGGGGCCTCGACCTCGCGGGGCTGCTCGACGTCATCGAGGCGGGCATGAGGGACGCCCCGGACCGCCTCCAGTGGGCGATGAACCACTGCCTGGCCCAGATCGGGATCGAGCACGCCGGGCACCGCGCCCGCGCGATCGACATCGGCGAGCGCCTGGAGGTGCTCAAGGACTACCCGACTCCCCCGAACTGCACGTCGCCGTTCGCACCCACCTGGATCGCCGAGATGGTGCGCCGCGGGCAGGGCTGAGCGCCCGCGGTCGTGCCGCCGAGCCCGGGAGGACGTGGCGGCACGACCCCGGTTCGCTCACACCGTGATGACGACCTTGGCGCGCGCGTGCTCGTCCTCGACGTACCGGATGGCGTCGGGCACCTCGTCGAGCGCGTAGGTCCGGTCGATGACCGGCGTCACCGCCCCGGCCTCGGCGAGTTCCCGCAGCGTCGCCAGGTTCTCCGCGCTCGGCCGCGCCTCCAGGACGGCGATCCGGTGCCGGCGGACCAGGGCGGCCGACAGCGACCCCCGGATGATCAGGCCCATCGGCCCGAGGAAGCTGCCGCCGGTGGACGCGCCGCCGCCGGAGAGGACGAGCGCGCCACCCGGCTTGAGCGTGCGCCGGAGCGCGGTCAGCGAGTGGTTGCCCACCAGGTCGAAGACGACGTCGTAACGCCCCGCGTCCCGGGTGAAGTCGTCCTGGCCGTAGTCGATGACGTGGTCCGCGCCGAGCGAGGTCACCAGGTCCACGTTCCTGGCGCCGCACACCGCCGTCACCTCCGCGCCGAGCCACTTGCCGATCTGCACGGCGAACGTGCCGACGCCGCCGGACGCGCCGTTGACCAGGACCCGCTGCCCGGCCCGCACCCGCCCCTCGTCGCGCAGGCCCATGAGCGCGGTGTTGGCCGCCAGCGGCAGCGCGGCCGCCTGCTCGAAGGTCAGGTTGGCCGGTTTGCGGTCCACGACGCCCTCCGGCGCGCGCACGTACTCGGCGAACGCGCCGTCGACCTCGCCGTACACCTCGTCGCCCGGCCGCAACCGGGTCACCCGCCCGCCCACCGCCTCCACCACGCCCGCGAAGTCCGTGCCCCGGATCCGCACCTTGGGACCGCGGAACCCCATCACGCCCGGCAGGAGCCGGGCCAGGTAGGGATCGCCGCGCATGACGTGCCAGTCGCGGGCGTTCACCGTCGCCGCGCGCACCCGCACGAGCACCTCGTCATCCGCCGGCGACGGGCGGTCCACCTCGCTGAGCAGCAGCACGTCGGGAGAACCGTAACGGTCCTGGGCGATCGCTTTCACCGTACCTCCGAGGGGTGTGGGTCGCGGGAGCGGCGGATGGCCCGCTCGGCCACGAGAAGGTTGATCAGCCAGCCGGCGACCATCAGCAGCGCCTCGGCGAGCCGGCCGGGTTCGCCGGCGAACGCCGACCAGGACGCGAGGGTGAGGACCTGCGTGCCGGCCCCCAGGCCGACCGCGTAGCCGCGGATCATCCAGTCGCGGTGCCCGGCGAAGTCGCGGCGCCGGGCCGCGGCGAACCCGAGGACGAGGAACAGTGCCCAGGCCGCGCCGAACACGAGCCGCGAACCGGCGCCGAGCGCGCCGACGCCCGCGCGGTGCCCGGACAGGGCCAGCCACAGCGCCGACAGCGCGCCGACGAGCCCGCACAGGACCAGCAGCCGCCCCGCCACCCGGTGCCACCCGCGCCGCCGCGCCCGGAACCCGGGTGCGAACTGGAAGGCGCCCAGGACGGCGTACGCGCTGACCGTGACGATGTGCGCCGCCAAGGGACCCGCTGTGCCGAGGTGGTGCTCCCCGCCGTCCGGCAAGAGCCGCGCGCCACCGCCCAGTTCGACCAGGCGGAACGCGCCCGCCAGCACCGGGACGAGGCTGAGCGCGATCAGCCCGGCCGGCAGGAGCCACCCCCGGCGGGCGGGGGCGGCGCGCCTCGGCGTTGTCGTCGTCATGCCCCAGATCGTGGCCGGTGCGGTGGTGCCGGCTCATCGGGAATCAGGCCGCGATCCACCCGTCCGGAAGGCCGGGACCCGGGTCGTACTTTCGGCTAACGGCGGTCGCCGTCGCGCCGGAACCGGCCCGTCTCGTGCGCCCAGATGGCGATCTCCACGCGGTTCCGCGCGCCGAGCTTGTTCATCAGGCTCGTGATGTGGGTCTTGACGGTGCTGAGCGTGATGTGGAGCCGCTGTGCCACCTCGCCGTTGGTGCACCCGGACGCCACCGCGGCCAGGACCTGCTCCTCCCGCTCGGTGAGCGGGTCGACGGGCCGCGCCGGCGTCGAGGGCGGTCCGGAGCCCGCGAACGCGGCGAGCAGCCGGGCCGTGACGCTGGGCGCGATCAGCGCCTCGCCGTTCGCGGCGGCGTGGACGGCCTGGGCCAGCAGGGCGGGGCCCGCGTCCTTGAGCAGGAAGCCCTTGGCGCCCGCGCGCAGCGCCGCGTAGACGTACTCGTCCAGGTCGAAGGTGGTGATGACGACGATCGCCAACGGGTCGGCGACGCCGGGCCCGGCGAGCGCGCGGGTGGCCTCGATGCCGTCGACCACGGGCATCCGGATGTCGAACAGGCACACGTCGGGGCGCAGCCGCCGGGCCAGCTCGACCGCCTGCCGACCGTCGGCCGCCGCGCCGACCACCTCGATGCCCGGCTGGGCGTCGAGGATCATCGTGAGGCCGGTGCGGATGATCTCCTGGTCGTCGGCCACGACCACGCTGACGCTCACGCGGCTCCCCCGGCGCGCGGCAGCACGGCGGTCACGGTCCAGCCGCGGTCCGGGTTCGGGCCCGCCTCGCAGGTGCCGCCGAGCAGGCCGGCGCGTTCGGCCATGCCGATCAGCCCGTGCCCCCGCGCCGCGGTCGGGCGGGTCGGGCGCTCACCGTCGTCGGTCACCCACAGGCGCACCGCCCGTTCGTCGACGACCACCCGGACCCCGATCCGGGAGGCGTGCCGGGCGTGCCGCCGGGCGTTGGTGACCGATTCCTGGGCGAGCCGGTAGGCCGCGGTCCCGACCGACGGTGCCAGGTCCTCGACGTCGCCGAGGACCACCACGTCCACGGACGGGCCGAAGGGCGAGCGGCTCGCGAGCCGTTCGAGGTCGGCGACGCCCGGGTTCGGCGCCAGGTCGACCGGGTCGTCCCGCCTCAGCGCCCGGACCATGGTGCGCATCTCGGCCAGCGCCCTCGACGCCTCGGACTCGATCACGCGCAGCGCGTCGGCCGCGGCCTCCGGGTGGGAACCCGACGTGGCGAGGCCGGCCTGCGCGCGGATGGCCATCGCCGAGACGTGGTGCGCGACGGTGTCGTGCAGGTCGCGGGCCAGCCGCTCCCGTTCCATCAGCTTGGCCTGGTCGAGTTCGCGCACCCGCGCCCTGACCCGGAACCGCAGCGCCGCGCCGAGGGTGGCGGCCGTCGACAGGACGACGACACCGGCGAACCCCTCGCTCGCCCCGGTGGCGCCGAGCACCACCGAGGAGCCGACCTTGGCCAGCACGACCAGCGAACCGAGCACCGCCTCGCGCCCGGATCCCCAGCGGAACAGGGAGAACGGGAACAGCAGCAGGTACACCATGGTGTTCAGCTCGGGCTCGCGGCCGATCACCGCCGGGACCACCGCGGACACGCCGAAGGCGATCCCGACCACCAGCAGCGGCCGGGTCCGCCGCCACCGCAACGCGGGCAGCAGCCCCACGGCGACCACCACCGAGGCGACCGGCGACCGGAGGTCCTCCCGGAGCAGCCCCTCCAGCACCGCGGCCACCGCGAGCACGCCGACCAACGCCCAGTCCCGCCAGGCGCGCGACGGCGGGTGCGGAGGGCGTGGCTCGTCCCACACGGACCGGAAGAACTCGTGCACCGGCTCATGGTAGGCGAGCCCGCGCCGCGGCAGATCGGCCTGAAGTACGAGTGGCGCGGCCCGGTGCGCGGCCCGGCGGGTGGTCCGGCGCGGCTCCCCGCGCCACCGCCGCGCCGGTCACCGGGAGGCGAGCGCCACGAGGCGGTCGAACGTGGCCACCAGCACCTCCCGGCGACCGGCGCGGTACTCCGGGGACGGCCCCAGGTCGTCGATCGTCGCGTCCCACACCTCCAGGTAGCGCCGCTTCCACTCCAGCGCCACGGCCGCGGGCGGCAGCGTGGCGCCCACCCAGCCCTGTTCGGCGATCAGGCACAGCAGCTCCACCGCGCCGGGCACCACGGCACCGCCGTACTCGTCCGGCTCCAACCCCACCGGGTCGCCCGCGAAGTGCTCCGCGATCTCCTCGACCAACCCGCTGGTGCGGGTGCTCAGGTGATCGGCGGCCGTGTCGTCTTCGTAGTTGCCGGTGCCCCACGTGCCCACTGGTTCGCCTCCGCTGTTCCTCGATCTACCGAGGGGATGGTGCACCAGCCTGCCGACCCCCGCCGGAAAACCCGTTGCCCGACGGCACGCCGGTTGAACATCATGGCGGACATGGATCTGTAGCCAGTGGCACGCCCGCGGGACGAGGACGGGTTCGACTTCTCCCCTCCTCCTCCCGCCGCACCGCTCGGAGCCCGCGCCTCGTGACGAGGGCGGGCTTCCTCACGCGCCGCGTTGTGCGGCGTCACGCCGGCCGGCGTTCCCGCTCCCGGGCGCCGGCCGCCTGCCACCGGGTCCCCGAGGCGATCCCCGGCGCCGCGAAATGCCGGCCGGGCGCCTCCCCGCGAGCTTGGAGTTCGCCGAAACCATGAGTGATCACCGCGGTGCCCGCGTGCCCGCCGGATCCGACGTCGACCGCAAAGCGCTGTGGGTGGTCAAGGAACTCGGCCTGCCCGCCATCGTCAAGGCGTGCGCGTCGTGCAGGTCCACGCGCCACCACCCCACCGGCAAGTTCCGGGTGAACGCGAGCGGCAAGCTCCTCGACGTCTGGATGCTGATCCGCTGCGAGCTGTGCGACCGCACCTCGAAGATCCCCGTCCACGAGCGCGTCCACGTGCAGGCGCTCGACCACGAGCGGCTGCTGATGTTCGAGGGCAACCACCCGGCCATGGTGCGCCGGCTGGCCATGGACCCGGCGCCGGCGGGCAAGGCCGCGCACCGGCTCGACTGGAGCGGCACGTGGGAGCTGGAGACCGACATGCCGTTCTACGAACCCGACGACCCGGCGCCGCTGGAGGTCGTGGTCAGGTTCGAGCTGCCGGCGCCCATCCGGGTCGAGAAGCTGCTCACGGCCGGGCTGGACCTGAGCCGGTCCGCCGTGAGGGACGCGGTCCGTTCCGGGCGCGTGCACCTGCCCCTGGCCGTCGACGCGAAGGCCCGCGAGGACTTCACCTTCTTCGTCACGCCGGTGTGCGCGCCACCGGCGTGACGCGACCCGGCCCGCCCGACGCCGAAGGGCTTCGGGCGGGCCGGTCCCGGTGTCAGACCAGGGAGCGCAGCGCGTCCGGGGTGAACGGGGCGAGGCCCGCCACGTCGCCCCCCTCGACCTTGCGGGCCCACTCGGGGTCGGCCAGCAGCGCCCGCCCGACGGCGATCAGGTCGAACTCGTCCGCGGCCAGGCGCTCCAGCAGCTGGTCGATGCCCGTGGGCGACGGGACCTGCCCGGCGAAGGAGGCCAGGAACTCGCCGTCCAGCCCGACCGAGCCGACGGAGATGGTGGGTCGGCCGGTGATCTTCTTGATCCACCCCGCGAAGTTGAGGTCCGAGCCCTCGAACTCGGGCTGCCAGTAGCGGCGCGTCGAACCGTGGAAGACGTCCACGCCGGCCTCGGCCAGCGGCGTCAGGATCGACTCCAGCTCCTGCGGCGTGTGCGCCAGCTTGGCGTCGTACGCGCCGGGCTTCCACTGCGACAGGCGCAGGACGACCGGGAAGTCCGGCGACGTCGCGGCGCGCACCGCGGCCACGACCTCGGCGACCAGGCGCGTCCGGGCGACCGCGCTGCCGCCGTAGGCGTCGGTGCGGCGGTTGGTGACCTCCCACAGGAAGTTGTCGAGCAGGTAACCGTGGGCGCCGTGCAGCTCCACGCCGTCGAAGCCCAGGCGGCGCGCGTCCGCGGCGGCCTCGGCGAACGCGGTCACGACGGCCTCCAGGTCGCTGGTCGTCGGCACCGGGCCGGCCTCGCCGATCGGTGCGCCGTCCAGCCCCAGGCCCGACGGCGTCAGCACGGGCGCGTCCGGCACGGGCGGCGTGCCGGGCTTGCGGGCCGCGCCCACGTGCCACAGCTGCGGCACGATCCGGCCGCCCTCGGCGTGCACGCGCTCGACGACGCGCGCCCAGCCCGCCAGCGCGTCCTCGCCGTGGAAGCGCGGCACGTCGGCGCTCTCGCCGGCGCTGGGGTGCCCGACGTAGGTGCCCTCGGTGACGATCAGGCCGACACCGCCGGCGGCGCGCCGCGCGTAGTAGTCGGCGACGTTCTCACCCGGCACCCCACCGGGCGAGAACTGCCTGGTCATGGGAGCCATCACCACGCGGTTCGGCAGGTCGAGCGAACCGGCGGTGAAGGGGCGGAACAGCGGCGAGGTGTCGGTGCGCGTGGGCGTGGTCATGTCCATCCTCGGTGTCGAAGCGGAGCGGTTGCTCCTCTTGAAGCTAGCACAACCGGAGCAACTGCTCCGCTACCGCCCGCGGACGACTATGCTGGGGGCGTGGCCACCGACCCGTCGACCCGCAGACCGCTCCGCGCCGACGCCGAGCGCAACCGCGCCGCGATCATCGAAGCCGCCACCGAGGTGCTCGCCGAGCAGGGCAGCGCCGTGGACGTCCGGGAGATCGCCCAGCGCAGCGGCGTCGGCATGGGCACGCTCTACCGCCACTTCCCGACCAAGGAAGACCTCCTCGGCACCATCCTCGACCGCGAGTTCACCGCGTGGGCCTGCGCCGCGCGCAGGGCCGCCGACAGCACCGACGACCCCCGGGCCGCGCTGGAGGGGTTCTACGAGCACGCCCTGGCCACCCAGGCCTGCCACCGGGCCGTCGTGGAGGCCTACGGCAACACCTGGAGCGGCCCGAGCCCGGACTGCACGGGCCTGCTGCACCCCGTGCTCGACGACCTGCGCGCCCGCGCCCAGGACGCCGGGGTGCTGCGCGCCGACGTGACGACCGGCGACCTGGCGCTGCTGCTGGCCACGTTGAGCCACACCGTGCAACTGGTGGGCGACCACTGCGCGTGGGTGTGGCGGCGGCAGCTGCGCATCGCCCTCGACGGCCTCGGCGCGGTGCACGGCGCGCCGCTGCCGACGGCGTGACCATCTACAGTGGACCTGTCGTCGGCGGGCGCGCCGGTCCGCCCCGACCCGGTCGGCGGGCCAACGGTACAGACCTCCGCGGATCCGCGATCAGCCCCACCCGGATCGGGTGACGATCGCCCGAGGCGCGACCATGCCGCCATGACCGATCTCCCCCGCGGCAGCGACGACTACCGGCGCTCGCTGGAGCTGACCCGCCGCACCTACGCCCAGGCCGTGCGCGACCACGACCGCCCGACCCGCCGCCGGGTGGTCCGCACGATGACCGACGCCTACGGCGCCGTCGGGCTCCGGGACCTGCTGGCCACCCTGCTGCTCGACCTCGCCGCGCACTGGCCGCGCCGACCGCGGACCGCTCCCTCTGGCGCCCGCCTGTCCCCGCTCACGCCCGACCTCACCGACCTGGCCGACCTGCTGGTGGCCGCCGCCGACCACGCGCAGCACCCGTCCACGGCCGCCGGCACCACGGTGTACGAGCGGATGCTGAGCACCATCACCCGGGTCCGGCCGGTCGTGCAGGCCGCGCTGGAGCAGGCGGCGGTGGAGCGGGCCGCCTACGTCGACGCGCGGGCGCACGACCCGTTCACCGGCCCGGTCCACCACCACCTGGCGGGCCTGAGCACCGCCTCGGACCTGGCCGCCGCCATCCACCTGGTCGGCAGCGCCTACGGCGAAACGGCCGGGCGGACGCCCCTCACGGCGTGAACGCGACCACCGGCGAGCCGAGCACGGCGCGGTCCGCGGCTCGCCGTCTTCGTGATTGAGGGGCAAACACCGCGACCACCGCCGCGGCGGTTGTCAGTCCTCGCAAAACCGGTCGGATCCACCCCGTTCGCCGCTCCCGCCGGTGCAGACTGGCGCCGTTCGCCTGGACGGCCGGGCGCCCCGCCACGTCGCGCCGTTCGTCCCGGACGGGGGGAGAACGCGGTGGTGGAGTTCCGGGTCCTGGGTCCGGTCGAGGTCGTGCACGCGGGTCGTCCCCTCGCCCTGGGCGGGCCGCGGCACCGGCGGTTGCTCGCGGCCCTGTTGTTGCGGGCGGGGGACGTGGTGCCCGCCGGCACGCTGGTCCACGCGCTGTGGGGGGACGCTCCCCCGCGCAGCGCGCGGGCGATGCTGCACGTGCGGACGTCCGAGCTGCGGGCGGCGCTGCGGATCGCGGAGGTCCGGCTCTCCAGCCGGGCCGGCGGCTACGTGCTGGGCGCCGGCCCGGAGGACGTCGACGCGTGGCGCTTCGAACGGCTCGCCGCCGCGGGCGCGGCCGCGCTGGCCGCCGGGGAGCCCGGTCGTGCCCGCGACGACCTCGGCGCCGGGCTCGCGCTGTGGCGGGGACCCGCGCTGGCCGAGTTCGCCGACGAGCCGTTCGCCCGGCCCGACGTCGCGCGGCTGGGGGAGCTGCGGTTGCGGGCGCTGGAGAACCGGGTCGCCGCCGACCTGGACCTGGGCCGGCACGCCGAGCTGGTGGCGGAGCTGGGGGCGCTGGTGGCCGAGAACCCCCTGCGCGAGCGCTTCTGGGGTCAGCTCGTGCTGGCGCTGTACCGAACGGGTCGCCAAGGTGAGGCGCTGCGCGCTTACGAGAGCGTCCGCCTGGTGATGGCCGACCAGCTGGGGCTCGACCCCGGCGGTGAGCTGAGGGCGCTGCACGCGGCCGTCCTCCGCCAGGCATCGTGGCTGGACCCGCCGAGGGCGGTGCGGCGGCTGCACGTCCTGCCGGCCGCGGTGACCAGCTTCGTCGGGCGCCGGCGCGAGCTGCCCGGGATCCGCGCCCTGCTGCGCGAGCACCGCCTGGTCACGCTGACCGGCGCGGGCGGGGCGGGCAAGAGCCGCCTCGCGGTCGAGGCGGCCGGGGTGAGCGCACCGGACTTCCCGGCCGGGGCCGCGCTGGTCGACCTGGCCGCGGTGACCAGGCCGGGGTGCGCCGTGCCCGCGGTGGCGGCGGTGCTGGACGTGCGCGAGCGGCTTCGGCGACCGCTCTTCGACGCGCTCGCCGAGCGCATCGGCGGCGAGCGGCTGCTGCTCGTCCTGGACAACTGCGAGCACCTGGTCGACGAGGTCGGCGAGGTGGCGCTCCGGCTGCTCCGCCGCTGTCCCGAGCTGCGGGTCCTCGTCACCAGCCGCGAACGCCTCGGCCTCATCGGCGAGGCGGTGCGCCCGGTGCCGGGGCTGGGGCTGCCCGCGGTCGGCGCCGCGGGGGTCGACGCGATCGGCCGGGCCGACGCGGTCCGGTTGGTCGTCGACCGAGTGTCGGCCGTCGACCCGGACTTCCGGTTGACCGAGGTCACGGCCGGCGCGGTCGCCGAGATCTGCCGACGCCTGGACGGCCTGCCGCTGGCGATCGAGCTGGCCGTGGCCGGGGTGCGGACGTGGGGGGTGCGGCGGATCGCCGCGAGCCTGGACGACCCCTTCCGGCTGCCGGTGTCCGGCTCCTGCGGCACGTCAGGCCGGCACCGGACGTTGCGCGCGGTGGTGGACTGGAGCTACGACCTGCTCGACGACGCCCAGCGGCGGTTGTTCGACCGGCTCGCCGTCTTCGCGGGCGGGTTCACCGCGCAGGCGGTCGAGGCGGTCTGCGGCGGTGCGCCCGGCGACGGCCCGCCGGTGGCGGAGGTGCTGGCCGGCCTGGTCGACAAGTCGCTGGTCGCCGTCGACCACACCGGCGTCGAACCGCGCTACCGGATGCTGGGGACGCTGCGGGCTTACGCGTCGGAGCGCCTGGCGGAGTCCGGCGGGGTGAGCGGCACGGCGGGTGGCGCGGCGGACGTCATGACGGCCACCTCGTCGGCCGTCATCACGGACGGCACGGCGGACGTGACAGCGGACGGTGCGCACGGCCGCCAAGCGGCCCACCTGGTGGCGGCGGTCGCGTCCGCGGGCGCCCGGCGCGGGAGCGCCCGCTCCGACGGCGCCGAGCCCGTCCCCGGCCGGGGACGGGCTCGGCGGTCCGGGCGTCAGCCCGCGTCGAGCGCGACCGCCACCTCGGTGACGGGCGCGATCGACGGGAAGTCCCCGACCTTGGTCGCCGTGCCGGTGAGCACGTCGATCGAGTAGAACGACGCCCTGGCGCCGCCCGCGGGCACGAACGCGGCGAACGCCGTGTTCGAGGTGGTCCGGCCGCCCGACAGGTCGCTGAAGATGTCGAGGCCCGCGTTGGCGCCGACGTCGACGCCGACCTTGCCGGTCGCGTTCAGCGGGCCGCTGTTGGGCGGCGCCTGGACGACGACCTGGTCGTTGATCGTGTTGAGGTCGAACAACGTGGTCGCGGTGTCGCTGTTCAGGTCGTTGTTCGTGTACGCGGCGGCGGTGACGCCCTTGGCCGTCGTGCCGCCGGAGTTCAACGCGGAGTCCGCGACGGTGGTGTGGGTGTTGAGGTCGTGCCGCAGGTTCTGGCCGTTGTCGCCGATCACCCGCAGCCGGTCGGCGGCCGGGTTGAAGTCGACGCCGAAGTCGACGCCGTGCGGCGCGACGGTCAGCTGCGAGACCTTCGTGAGCGTCGCGTACTCGTCCCCGACCGCGATCGTGTAGATGCCGCCCTTGTCGCCGACGGCGTACAGGACGTTGTCCTGCACGCGGATGTCGAGCCCGATCAGGCGGGTCTCGCCGCCGGCGAACCCGCTCACGTCCCTGACCCAGTTGAGCGTGGTGGGCGTGGTGGTGTTGAAGGCGCACATCGTCCTGCCGTCGCCGATGAGCCCGAACGCCGACAGGTTCGGCACCGCGGCGGCCGCGGTGCCGCCGCTGCTCCCTACGAAGATCGCCGCCGTGACGGCCACCGCCGCCGTCGCCGCCGCCACCCCCTTCTTGACCGGCACTCTCATCACGTCTCCCCTTCCGGTGAGTTCCGCCAGGTTGCGGCGCCACGCTATTCAGCGCGCCTTCCGGAATCCTTATTCGTCCGCTACCGGCGGAGTTGTCCGGTGCGCCGGTCGTGGCATTGATGCGTGAAAAGTCCTAAATGGTTCAACGATTAACCCATCAGGAGTAATCAAATCGTGTAGCGGTAGCTCCTTGTGACAGAAAGCACAGCTCTTTATGCCGCTTCTGGCCTGTTCGGGTGATTTGTTGATCTATTGCCACTCACTCGATCGAGTGAAGGATGGTCCGGTCCCGCCAGGCGGGCCGATCCCCGCCTGGGCTCCAGGTCCTGAAGGGCTGCACCCACGTGGCAAGAAAAGGCGCAATCGCCATCACCATCCCCCTCGCCCTCAGCGCGCTCCTGACCGCCGGCGCGTTCCCGGCCCAGTCGCAGGTGCCGTTGCAGAGCCCGATCGACATCGCGCCCTCGGCGATCCGCTTCAACCCGCACCTGCCCCAGTTGCAGATCTCCTACGGCCACCACGTCGCGGGCGACCTCCACTACGTCCGCAAGGACACCGCGGCGGCCGACGGCTGCACCGTGCGCGACCACGAGGAGACCGAGGAGTTCGAGGTCCAGCCCGGCTCCGGCCACGTGACCCTCTCCGGCGTCCGGTACGACCTCCTGCAACTGCACTTCCACACGCCGTCGGAGCACCGGCTCGCCGGCCACGCCGACCCGCTGGAGATGCACCTGGTGCACCGCAGCGCCGCGGGCGCCCTGCTGGTGATCGGCGTGCCGCTGCGCGTCGGCGCGGCCTCCACCGTGGACGCGGTCCTGGCGCACCTCGCGCCCGAGTGCGGCGAGGAGGTGCACCTGACCGACATCGACCTGAACACCCTGCTGCCGGTCAACCGCGCCACCGCCCGCTACACCGGCTCGCTCACCACCGCGCCGTTCACCGAGGGCGTGCAGTGGTTCCTGATGAGCGAGAAGACGGTCACCCAGGCCACCGTCTCCCGCTTCCAGAGCCTGTTCTACGAGGGCAACTCCCGCCCCGTGCAGCCGCTGAACGGCCGCACGGTCCAGGTCGAGCTGCCGCACCTCTGACCGGCCGGTGGGGCGGGGTCCCCTCCCGCCCCACCCCGGCTCACCGCCCGCCGGTGCGACGACGCGCGCGGTCGGGCAGCGCCGCTTGGCCGCGCACGCCGGCCGGCGAAGCGGGTGCGGGGCCTCGCGGAAGGTCCGGCCCCCGGAAGCCGTCGACGGGTTCCGGGAGGCGGTCGTGGCACGTCACGTCGGTCCTCCCCCTGCGCCCCGGGACGGGATGAGCGCTTCCGGTGGCCGGCCCCGGGCCGTTGCCGCACCGCAGAACTGCGGTGCGGCGTTAGCGCGAACGAGTGATTTCCCGCCAATCCCGGGGCGTGCCGGCGCGACCGCTGGAACCTGGGGATGATCGCGGCGACGGGTCGCGACCACCCGCAGCCCACGGAGCGCCGACCGCCGCATGACCGGGAAACCTCAGGAAGAGCCGCCCTTCCAGGGCCTGCACGCCCTGCTCGACGTCATCCGCGACCTCGTCGACCGGCCCCGCTGGAGCTGGCGCAGGCCCAAGGAGGGCGAGTACCGGGGCGACCGGCCGCTGCCCATCCTGTCCCTGGTCGGCGCCGCTCCCGGCGACGTGCCCGGCGCCCTCGCGACCCGGCTGAACCAGCCGGAGCGGGACAAGGTCGCGCACGTCATCGTGAACGCGGCCGACCCGCTGCCCGGCGCGGCCGGTGCGCTGCTGCCGCTGCTGGACGTCGTGCAGCAGGTGCTGGAGTGGGACAACCAGGGCACGGGCGGGCGGCTGCGGTTCCAGCACTACCGGCTCGCGTCCTGGCTCACCCGGCAGACCATCGAACCCGTCGACGGCCGGGACGCGCGCGCGGCGAGCCTCGCGCTGCTGCGCACCTGGTACAAGAAGGACCGCCCCCAGGCGATGGCGGGCGACGCCGCCGACGGCGGCCTGCCGTGGTGGGCGCGCCTGCTCGTCGTCGTGGGCGGCCCGCTGCCGTTCTGGCTGTGGACGCACCGCTGGCCGATCGTCGGCCGGGTGCCCCGGTGGTTCATGCGGCAGCCGTTCATGGTGCCGCTGCACTCGACGACGTTCGTGGGCTTCGCCGAACGCCTCACCACCGGCCGGCGCGGCACCGAGGACGTCGAGCAGATCAAGAAGGTGCTGGTCCACGCGTTCCTGCGGGACCTGCGCCTGGCCTACCGGCCGCGGGGCCTGCGCCCGCGGCGGTGGCGGCGCACCGCGTACGTGGTGCTCGTGCTGGACGACGTCACCGAGGCCGGCTGGGAGCTGCTGCGCCTGGTCAACGACGTGCGCAACGAGAAGGGCGACCTGGACCCGCTGCTGGTGGTGGCGCGCAGCGACGCCCCGCCGACGTGGAAGAGCCCGCACGGCATCCCCCCGGTGCGCGACGTCCAGTCCGTGGTGGACCGCTGGTACCGGATGCTGCCGACGCTGCGGCAGCGCCAGGAGGGCGAGGCGCGGTTCGTGTTCGCCCGCCTGCCCGACCCGTCCGACGAACCGTCCGACGCCGACCGCGAGGCGTGGCCGAAGATCCGCTCCCTGCCGCCGCGCAAACCCGCGTGGCTGGCGCGCAAGGGCGTCGCCGTGGCGGTGACCGCGCTGCTGATCGCCGTGCCGGTGCTGACCGCCGGGGCCTGGACGGTGTACCGCTGGGCCGCCAACTGCCTGCCGAGCCCGACCTCCGGCGCCGTGGCGCGGTGGCACGACGCCCTCGGCCAGTGCGTGGGGTACAGCGACAACAGCGCCCTCGTGTTCGGGCAGGACCAGCGGTTGCGGCTGGCGCAGCTGGCGGTGTTCGAGCAGAACGCCGTCGCGCGCGACCTGCACGAGGCCAACCCCGAACGGCCGCTGGTCAGCGTCGTGTACTTCTCCGGCCTGACGCACCGCGAGGCCGACCCCGGCACCGACCACTCCATCGCCGAGGAGCTGGAGGGCCTGCTGATCCGGCAGCAGCAGCACAACCGCAAGGAGCAGACCGAGCCGCTGCTGCGGGTGGTCGTGGCCAACGGCGGCAGCGCGATGAAGGCCGCGCCCGAGATCGTGCGCGACCTGCTGGCCCCGCTGCTGCGGGACGACCCGACCGTGCTCGGCGTCATCGGCATGGACCGGACCGTGCCGGAGACCGAGACCGCGATCGCGCTGCTGGGGCACCTGGGCACGGCGGTGGTGACCATGGTCCTCACCGGCGAGAACCTCGGCGAGGTGTCGCCGCTGTACTTCCAGCTCCCGCCCGGGAACCGGGTGCAGGCGCGGATGGTCGTGGAGTACGCGCACCGGACGTCGCGGCAGCTGACCGTCTACCACCCGCCCGCCGACGACGCGTACATCAAGACCCTGGTCGAGGAGACGTCCACCGCCGTGGAGGAGCGCGGGCCCGACATGCGGGCCCGGCAGCCCGTGCGGTGGGAGCGGTCGCCGGACGAGGTGGACGTGCGCTGCGGTGGCGGGGAGGTCGCGTTCTACGCGGGCCGCGAGGGGCAGTTCGCGGCGTTCCTCAACCGGGTCGTGGGCCTGTGCGGGCGCGACGGTTCACCGACCGTCGTCGGCGACGACTCGGTGATCAGATTCGTGGCGCAGCAGCGGAGCCGCGACCAGTACGAGCTGAACGGCCTGCCGGTGTCCTGGGTGGACATGGGCGGGCGGGTCGTGGCGGCGGGCCGGTCGTGCCGCGACGAGGGCATCCCGGGCACCAACCGGAACGAGCAGCCGCTGGTGGCGTTCTGCGACGGGTACAACCTGCTCTACCAGGTGTCGGACGCGAAGCCGCCGGCCGCCAACGACTACGCGCGCGAGCTGGCGCGCACCCCCGGCCCGCCGTGGCCCGGGCAGGGCGTCGGCCTCGCCTACGACGCGGCGGGCCTGTTCATCGCCGCCGTGCGCCGCAACCAGCAGCGCCCCGGCCACGACCCGGTGTACCTGCCGCACCGCGCGGCCATCGCCCAGGAGCTGATCGAGCGCAGCCCGTTCGACGGCGCCACCGGCGAGATCAGCTTCCGCGACTCCCGGACCGGCGCGCAGCGCAAGCTCATGATCGCGCGCATCGACGACATCGGCGACGCGTCCGCCGTGCCCCGCTGCGAGTTCGTCTACAGCGACGGCCGGCCCGAGTCGTGCCCCGGCTGACGCGCCAGGTCCCTCTTGCGCTGAAGGCATACGCTGTTGCGCATGGAGCAAAGCAATGGCGAGTTGGACAGCCTGGTGCGCAAGCGGATCCGGGCGCTGCGCGTCGCGCAGGGCTGGTCGCTGGAAGACCTGGCCGGCCGCGCCCGGCTCAGCCAGTCCACGCTCAGCCGGATCGAGAACGGGCAGCGCCGCCTCGCCCTGGACCAGCTCGTCACCCTCGCCCGCGCCCTCAACACCTCCCTGGACCAACTCGTCGAGACCGCCGCGGACGACGTCGTCTCCAACCCGACGCTCGACTCGGCGCACGGGGTGATGCGGTGGTCCGTCCGGGCGGACCCCGGCGTGACGGTCGTGCGCCACCGCATGGTGGACCCGCCACCCGACAACCCGGCGCGCCTGCGCGCCCACCCCGGCCGCGAGTGGCTCGTCGTCCTCTCCGGCACAGCGGTCCTGCTGCTGGGCAACCGCCGGTTCCGGGTGGAGGCCAACCAGGCCGCGGAGTTCCCCACGATGCTCCCGCACGCCATCGGCGCGGAGGGCGGTCCGTGCGACGTCCTGGGCATCTTCGACCGCGACGCCCGCCGCGGCCACCAGGGTCGTGAGGACACCCGGTCGGGCCGGTCGCCGCGGTGAGTCGCACGCTGCGGTGAGTCGTGCGCCGGGTGGTTTGCGCGTCGCGGCGGGTGGGTTGCGCGTTCGGCAGGGCGGTCGGACATCGTCTTGCGCATTCGGGGAGAACTCGTGCCGGGAGCGCATGGCCGACCTAGCGTGGGGGCCGTGAACCACGCATCCCAGCACGCGGCGCACCGAGCCGGCCACGACGACACCGACCAGGCGGAGATCCTGGACCTGGACGCGGAGGTGCTCGCCGAGCACACCGCCTCCATCACCGCGTGGCTGCCCGTCCGGACCGACCCCCGTCACGTCGTGGACCTGGGCTGCGGGACCGGCGCGGGCACCCTCGCCCTGCTCGACCGCTTCCCCGGCGCGGAGGTGACCGCCGTCGACGCCTCGCCGAACCACCTGCGCCGCCTGCGGGAGAAGGCCGGGGCGGCCGGCGTGCTCGACCGGGTGCGCACCGCGGAGGCCGACCTCGACGGGGCGTGGCCCGAGCTCGGCACGCCGGACCTGGTGTGGGCGTCCGCCTCCGTGCACCACCTGGCCGACCCGGACCTCGCGCTGCGCCGGGTCCACGACGTGCTCGCGCCGGGCGGGCTGTTCGCCGTCGTCGAGTTGGCCGGCTTCCCCCGGTTCCTGCCCGCGGACGCCCCGGAGGAGCGGCCGGGCCTGGAGGAGCGCTGCCACGCCGCGCTCGCCGACCACCACGCCCGGCACATGCCCCACCGCGGCGCCGACTGGGGTCCCAGGCTGACCGCCGCCGGGTTCACCGTCGAGGGCGAGCGCACGATCACCGTGAACCCGGGCGAGGAGCACGCCGAGTCGGTCGGCCGCTACGCCCTCAGCGGCCTGCGCCGCCTGCGCGACGCCGCCGCCCGGTTCCTGGCCGCCGAGGACCTGGACGCCCTCGACCGGCTGCTCGACACCGAGGGTCCGCGGTCGATCCTGCGCCGCGACGACCTCGCGATGCGCACCGAGCGCAGCGTGTGGGCCGCGCGCCGCTGAACCGCGCCACGGCTACCCGGTGTCATGCCCGCCCGTGCGCGATCAAGGCGGTGTGGGGCAGCACGAGCGTCCCATCGGGACCGGCGAACTCCGCGCACAACTCGTCGTAGTGCGCCTTGACCCGCGCGACGACCTCGGGCGGTTGGCCGGTGATGACCTGACCGATGGTCGCCACCCCGGCGGCCGGGCCGCTCCACCACCGCTCGGGGGTGGTCACGTGGTCCCAGTCCAGGGCCCGGCAGGACGCCTCGGCCAGGCCCGCCTCGCCGAACAGCGCCACCAGGCCCCGCTCGGTGCGGGGGAAGTCGTCCTCCGGCGCCAGGGTGGGCAGGTGCGCGGGCCGGGTGGCGCCCGCCGCCTGGACGGCCCGCCCGAGCAGGGCCTGACCGGGCGCCGGCGGGGTGGCCCACAGGGTGAGCGCGACACGCCCGCCCGCCCGGGTGACGCGGCGCAGTTCGGCCACCGCCGCGCGGGGACGTCCGACGTGGTTGAGGACGAAGTTGCCCACCACCGCGTCGAACGAGTCGTCGGCGAACGGGAGGTCGGGCAGGGCGGCCACCCGCACGTCGACGCCCGGCGCGGCCCGAGCGGCCAGCTCGACCATGCCCGGCTCCGCGTCCACGGCCGTCACCAGCGCGCCCCGGTCGACCGCAGCGGAGGCGGCCGTGCCGGTACCCGTGCCCACGTCCAGCACCCGGAGGCCCCCGCGCACGCCGGCGGCGTCCAGCAGGGCGGGCACGGTGTGCGCGCAGAGCGCGGCGAAGCTGGAGGCGTAGGCGTCGGCGCGCCCGGCCCACGTCCGGCGCTCGGCCTGGTCGAACACCGTCATCGCCCTCGGCCCCCTCGGCGGGTCACGTCAAGATCGGTCATCGTCGCAGATCCCCTCGCCCGGTCGGGGCGCGACCGCCGCTCCGCGGGGTGGGCGGCCTGATGACCGGCCGAGCCCGCAGGTCCGCACGTAGGGGACGAGGAGGGCGGACAGGGCGGGTTGCCACAGGTGCAGCGGTCCGAGGGCGCGCTCAGGGACAGCGGTAGCCGGTCACGGCAGCGGGCGCGTCGGGGTGCGCCGGCGCGCCCGCGCCGTCACGGCGTGCGCCAGGGCTTGCCGCCCGGATCGGCGACCCCGGCGGTCAGGATCTCCACGAACCGCGCCGCCCAGCCCGCCACCGTGTCGGCGTCGAACAGGTCGGTGGCGTACTCCAGCACCAGGTCCAGCCCGCCGGCGGGGTTGGGGCTGAACACCCAGGTCTGCTCGGCCCTGGCCACCGGCAGCTCCACGTCCACCGGGGCGGCCGGGGCGGCGCCGGTCAGCTCCAGGTGCGGGATCGGGTCGTTGAAGAAGCCGAAGATGACCCTCGGCGGGTTGCCCGCGAACTTCCCGCCCGCCGCCTCGTTGAGCACCGGCGCGGGCACCGACTGCAACGCCAGCCGCCGCCACACCGCGTCCTTCGCCACCTCCACCAGGTCGTCGAAGGTCGCCACGCCCGCGACCGGCACCACCACCCAGGACGACAGGGTGAAGACGCCGACGACGTCCTCGAAGCGGGCCTCCGGCCGGTTGGCCACCCCGCACACCGACGCCGACGCGGGGGTGCCGGTCACCTCGTGGGCCAGCGCGGCGAAGGCGGCCGTCAGCACCGCGAACGTCGTCGTGCCCCGGCGGGCCGCCAACGCGTCGACGCCGGCCGCCAACCCGGGCGGGAGGGTGACCGCGCGGACCGCGCCGTCGCCGAGCGGCGCGCCCGACCGGGGCCGGTCGGTGGGGAACAGCAGCGGGCGCGCGCCGACCGAGCCGACGTGGTCGGCCCACTCCTCGACGGCGGCGCGCGTCGCCGGGTCGGACAGGTGGGCCGCCTCCCACTCGGTGAAGTCCACGTAGGTCGCCGTCAGGTCGGGCAGGTCGGGCGCGCGGCCGGCGACCTCCGCGCGGTACAGCTCGGCCAGGTCGCGGACGAGGACGGTCGTCGACCAGCCGTCGCTGAAGGAGTGGTGCACCGCCAGCAGCAGTTCCGAGCGCCGGTCGGACGCGGTGAACAGGGTGGCGCGGAACGTGCCGGCCCTGGTCAGGTCCGGCGCCTCGTCGGCGGCCGCGAGCACCGCGCCGTCCAGCTCGGGTTCGGCGACCTCCACGACGCGCAGCGGCACACCGCTCGCGACCAGCACCTCCTGGCGCAGCCGCCCGTCGACCTCGCGCAGCCGGGTCCGCAGGGCGGCGTGCCTGGCCACCAGCGCGGTCAGCGCCCGCCGGAGGGCGGCGACGTCCAGCCGGCCGTGCAGCGCGAACCGCATCGCGATCGTCAGCACGCTCGGCTTGGCGCTCGTCGCGGTGACCCGGTACCCGTGCCGCTGCCCCCAGCTCGCCGGGGCCTCGACCTCGACGCCGGGATCGGCCGGCGCCAGCAGCGCCGCCAGGCCGCGCACGGTCGGCGCGCGCAGGAAGGCGGGCACGTCCAGCCGCACACCCAGTTCGGCGCGGATCCGGTTCACCAGGCGGATGGCGGTGAGCGAGTGCCCGCCCAGTTCGAAGAACGTGGCCCCCGGCGGCACCGACTCCCGGCCCAGCTCGGCCGCCCACATGGCGCTCAGCCCGCGTTCGAGGTCGCCCTCCGGCTCCTGCGACGACGACGCCGGCGCGACCGGCGACGGTTCGGGCAGCGCGCTGCGGTCGATCTTGCCGCTGGTGGTCAGCGGCAGGGCTTCGAGGACGTCCCACGTCGCGGGGACCATGTACTCGGGCAGCCGCGTGGCCAGCTCCGCGCGCAGGTCGGCGACCTCCGCACCGGGCGCGGGGACGACGTGCGCGGCCAGCCGCACCGTGCCGTCGGCGTCGGTCAGGGCCCGCACCGCCGCCTCCCGCACCCCCGGCAGCGCGGTGAGCTGGTGCTCCACCTCCCCCGGCTCGACCCGGAACCCCCGGATCTGCACCTGCCGGTCACGGCGCCGCAGGAACTCCAGCTCGCCGTCGGCGCGCCAGCGCACCACGTCGCCGGTCCGGTAGGCGCGGTCCGCGCCCGCGCCGGTGAACCTCGCCGCCTGCTCCGGGGTGGGGTCGGCGTAGCCCCTGGCCAGCTGGGCGCCGCCGAGCAGCAGCTCACCCGGCACGCCCACCGGGACCCGCCGCCCGGCGCCGTCGACGACCCGCACCCGGGTGCCCGGCACCGGCCGCCCGATCGTCGGCAGCCCGTCCCCGGTCGGCGGGACCTCGGCCCAGGTGGACACGACGGCCGCTTCGGTCGGGCCGTACACGTTCCACAGCCGGAACGGCGCGCCGGCCGGTGGCCTGCGGCGCAGCACGTCGCCGCCGACGACCAGGTGGCGCAGGGCGACCGGGCCGGTCGACCAGTCCTGGTCGAGCAGCAGCTCCCCCACGGGGGTGGGCGCGAACGCGACGGTGATGCCGGTGTCGACCAGCCAGTCGCGCAGCCCGGCCGGGTCGTGGCGCAGGCCGGGCGGGACGACGTGCAGCGGCGCGCCCACCCGCAGCGCGGGCCACACCTCGATCACGGAGGCGTCGAACCCGGGGCTGGCGAACCAGGACAGCCGGTCGCGCGAGGTCAGGCCCAGGTCCCGGGTGTACCAGCCGAGGGTGTTGGCGATCGACCGGTGCTCGACCACCGCGCCCTTGGGCTCCCCGGTCGACCCGGAGGTGAACAGCACGTAGGCCACGTCGTCCGGCGTCAGCGGGTGGCCCACGGCGGCGGGTGCCGGTGGCAGCGGGCGGTCCGCGACGGCGGGTCCCGGCGACAACCGGTCGACCAGGATCGTCGGCAACCCGCCGGGCGCGTCGACGCCGCCGGCGGTGACCACCGCCGCGACCCCGGCCTTGCGGAGCATGTGCCCCAGCCGGGCCGGGGGCTGCTCCGGGTCCAGCGGCACGTACGGCACGCCGGCCGTGAGCGCGCCCAGCACGGCCGCCACCGCGTCCGCGCCCCTCGGCAGCAGCACCGCCACGGGCGTCCCGGCCGGCACGCCGAGCCCGGCGATGGCGCCGGCCACGGCGGCGGCCCGGTCGCGCAGCTCCGCGCCGGTGGTCCCGCGCCCGTCCTCGACCACCGCCACGGCGTCACCCAGCCGGGCGGGCACGCCGTCGTGCAGCAGGGCCGGGCCGTGCGGCGGCGGGCCGCCGTCGGCCCAGGTGTCGAGCAGGGCGGCGTCGTCGGGGGTGAGCACGTCCAGTTCGCGCAGCGGCCGGTCCGGTGCGGCCACCGCCGCCGCGAGCACCCCCAGGTAGGTGTCCAGGACGCGGCGGGCGGTGGGGCCCTCGACCAGGTCCAGGGCGTGGTTCAGCCGGCAGCGCACGGTGTCGCCGAGGTTGGTCAGGAACAGCACCAGGTCCACCGGCGCCCGGTCGACCGCCACGTCGACCAGGGTCGACCGCACACCGGGCAGGTCCAGTTCGAAGGCGGCCTCGTTGTCGTACTCCACCACGGTGTCGAACAGCGGGTTGCGCAGCGGGTCCGGGTTGCCGCCCAGCGCCCGCACGATCTCCGGGAAGGGCGCCTCCCGGTGCTCCTGGGCGCCGAGCACCTGCCCCCGCACCACCTTCAGCAGCTCGGCGAACGACGCGTCGTCGTCCACCGCGATCCGCAGCGGCAGCGTGTGCACGAAGAACCCGACCGCCCGCTCCGCGCCCTCCGGCCGGTGCGCGAACGGCGTGCCCACCACCAGGTCGTCCTTCCCGCCGAGCACCCGCAGCGCGACGGCCCAGCCGGCGAGCAGCGCCATGAACGGCGTCACCCGGTGCGCGCGCGCCACCGCCCGCAGCGCCGCCGTCGCCCCGGCGTCCAGCTCCGACCCGACCGAGCCGCCCCGGCCGGACGGCTCCTGCGGGCGGGGGTGGTCGGCGGGCAGGTCGAGTTCGCGCGGCGCGCCGGCGAGCAGGTCGGTCCAGTAGGCCAGCGCCTCCGCCGACGGCGGCCTCGGCGCGGGCAGCGGGTCCACGGCGGGCAGGGCGATGTCGGCGCCGGTGGCGGCGGCCCGGTAGGCCTCGGCGATCTCCCCGGTCAGCACCCCCGCCGACACGGTGTCGATCACCAGGTGGTGCATCCGCAGCACCAGCAGGCGCCGGTCGGCGTCGAGGCGGACCAGGTACGGCTCGAACAGCGGTCCCCGCGCCACGTCGAACGGCGTCGAGGTCTCCCGCTCGACCACCCGCCGCGCCGCCTCCTCCACCGAAGCCCCCGGGTCCTCGCGCACCGGCAGCGCGAACTCCGCCGGTGCGGCGACGACCCGCTTCAGCTCGCCGTCGATGTCGTGGAAGGTCGACCGCAGGCCGTCGTGCCGGGCGACGACCGCCGCCAGCGCCGCGCGCAGCGCCTCGGTGTCCAGCTCGCCCTCCAGCGCCACGACGATCGTCTCGTTGTGGGTGGGGCGGCCGGGGAGGGTCTGCTCGACGTACCAGATCTGCTGCTCGGTCGGGCTCGCGGCGCGCACGTCGGCGGGTGGCGCGTCGGCGGGGAGCGGCCCGGTGGGCGGCGTCTCCGCGAACATCCCGCGCAGCACGTCGATCCCGGGCAGCCCGGCGGTGATCCGCGCGGGCGGGAGGCCGAAGTCGACGAAGCACGCCACCTCGTCCACGCCCAGCCCGGCCAGCGCGCGCACGATCGGCGCCGCGTCGTCCGGCGTGCCGATCAGCGCCCGGTCGGCGCAGTAGCGCTCGTAGGCGCGGGACAGCAGGTACTCCAGGTCCTCGGGGTTGGTGTGCTCCAGGTCGATGGAGAAGCCGAGGCTGTTGGTCACCTGGCCGAACAGCGACAGCGACGAGCGCAGGTAGTCGCAGAACGGGCCGAAGGCCTCCGCGCGGACCCGCTCGGTGTCGTCGCCGAGGTAGGTGTGCAGCAGCAGCACGACCCGCCCCGCACCCGGGTCGAGCCCGACTTCGGCCCTGGTGCGCCGGTAGCGGGCGATGTTGTCCGCCAACTGCTCCACGCCCTGCGCCATCAGGTTGGTGATGACGCCGAACCCGCCGCGCGCGGCCCGCTCGTAGCTCTCGGGGTTGCCGACGATCGCGGTGTAGAAGTCCGGTTCCGGCTGCACCGGGGTCGGGTGGAGCCGGACCTCGACCTCCTCGCCGTTCCCGGCCGTCCTGGTCACCGCGTCGCCGCGCCACAGCGCGCGGATCGCCTCCACGCCCTCGTACATGGCCTCCCGGTGCCTGCCGTACACGCCGGGCGCCAGCACGAAGTCCCGCGCGTGCCAACCGCTCGCCACCCCGATCGACACCCGCCCGCCGGAGAGGTTGTCCACGACGGACCACTCCTCGGCGACCCGGATCGGGTCGTGCAGCGGCAGCACCACGCTGCCCGAGTGCAGCCGCACCCGGCTGGTCTGCGCGGCGATCGCGGCGGCGAGCACCGACGGGTTGGGGAACACCCCGCCGAAGGAGTCGAAGTGCCTCTCCGGCAACCACACCGCGTGCAGGCCGCTGCGGTCGGCGAACCGGGCAGCGGACAGGATCGCGGCGTACTTGTCGCCGTCGCGGTCGCGCGGGTAGTCGCCGAAGAAGTACAGGCTGAAGTCCGGGGTGGTCCTGCCGACCTCCGTGGACACCGCCTCGACCGGCGCGGTCCGGGCGACGGCCCGGGGGATCCTCGGCAGCGCGCGGCGCGGTGCGGGAGCGGGCGCGGGGCGGCCCGGCAGGAAACCGCCCCGGCGCAGGTCGTGCAGCGAGTTGCGGACCGCGTCGACCACGAAGTCGACGTCGGCGTCGGTGTGCGCGGTGGAGAGGAAGAAGTTGCGCCACTCCCAGACGTGCACGCCCTCCATCACCAGGTGGTGGAACAGCAGTTCCAGGTTGCCCCGGTGGGCGAACCGGAACAGCGAGCCGAACCGGTGCACCGACAGCGGGAAGTCCTCGGCGGCGAAGAAGTCGTTGAGGGTGGTCGCCAGCCGCTCGGTGCGGGCGTTGACGGCCTGTTGCAGGCCGGGCCCCCGGTCGCGCAGGTGGGTCAGGACGGCCTTGGCCGCGACCATCGCCAACGGGTGCTGGATGTAGGTGCCGCCGAAGAAGGTCGTCTCGCCCTCGGGGACGCTGTCGTCGCCGTAGCGCCAGAAGCCGCCGTCGACCCAGTCCATGATGTCCGCGCGGCCCGCGATGGCGCCGATCGGGTAGCCGCCGCCGATCAGCTTGCCGTAGGTCGCCAGGTCGGCCTTGACCCCGAAGATCCCCTGCGCGCCCTGCGGGTGCGGGCGGAAGCCGGTCAGCATCTCGTCGAACATCAGCACGATGCCCGTCTCGTCGCACAGCCGCCGCAGCGCGCGCACGAACTCCACCGGCTGCCGCTGCGGGTACCGGCTGGGCACGGCCTCCAGCACGACGGCGGCGATCTCCCCGGCGCGCCTGCGGATCACGTCGAGGCTGGACTCGTCGCCGTAGGGCAGCACCACCGACTCGGCCACCGCCGACGCGGGCACCCCGGCCGACACCGGCACGGTCCGCAGCACGTCGCCGTCGGGCACGGTCCGGCCGAGCACCGGGTCGAAGTGCCCGTGGTACGAGCCGTCGAAGGTGACGATCTTCGTCCGCCCCGTGTACGCCCTGGCCAGCCGGAACGCCGCCGAGTTGGCCTCGGTGCCGGAGGTGGAGAACGCCACCCGGTCCAGGCCGGTCAGCTCGGCGAGCAGCTCGGCGGCCTCGCCGGTCTCCGGGCCGCGCGGACCCAGCCTCAGGCCGTCGGCCTGGTAGGCGGCCACGGCGTCGGTGACGAAGTCGGGGTCGTGGCCGAACATCAGCACGCCGAAGCCCATGGTGATGTCGACGTAGGTGTTGCCGTCGACGTCTTCGAGGTGGGCGCCCCTGGCCCGGCGCGCGGCCAGCGGGTACAGGAGTTCCTTGGTGACGCCCCGGAACCCGACCACGGCTCGGCTGTCGGCCAGCGGTCGCCGGAAGCGCTGGGCGATGTCCTTGGAGGTCCTGGTGCGCGCGGTGTAGCGGGCGACGAGGTCGTCGAGGTGCGCGCGCTGGGCCGGGTCCAGCCGGCCGCCGGACATGCCGGAGCCCTGGGCGATCGTCGGGCGCGGGCCGAGCTGGGTGCCCTCGACGGGTCGGGGTGACGGGGGTTCGGGCTGGGTGGGTGCGGGTGCGGAGGTAGGGACGGGGGCGGGTGCGGGGGCGGGTGCGGCGGGTTCGTTCGCGAGCAGGGCCAGCTGCTCGGACATGATCCGGGTGAACCGGTCCATCAGGTTCAGCTGTTCCCGCACCACGGCTTCGTGGCCGGTGGAGGGCGGGGAGGGCGGCGGCGCGGGTGTCGGGGCCACCGCGGCGGGCGCGGGTTGCCCGGTGGGCACGGGCGGCGAGGTGGGCATGGGTGGCGAGGTGGGCGTGGGTGGTGAGGCGGGCGCGAGCGGCGCGGAGGGTGCGGGTGTTGGGAGGGGCGCGGGCGGCGGGGCGGGCGCGGGTGTTGGGGCCAGTTCGGCGCGCTTCTCGGCCGACATCCGCTCGGTGATCACCTCCGCCAGCCGGGCCGGGGTGTCGACCTCCTCGAACAGCTCCCGCATCGCCACCCGCACGCCGAAGGCGACCTCCAGCTCGCGCACCATGTTGATCATCAGCAGCGAGTCCGCGCCCAGGTCGAAGAACGGCACGTCCGGTGTGATCCGGTCCGGCTTGTCACCCAGGTGGCGCGCTGTCAGCTCCCGCACGCGGGTCAGCACCGACTCGTCCAGGTCGCGGTCCTGCTCGGCGGGCACGGCGGGCGCACTCTCCTCGTGATCGGCAGCGGGCACGGGATCGACAACGGGCACGGGATCGGCGGCGGGCACCGGGTCGATCCAGTGCCGGGTGGGCCGGAACGGGTAGGTGGGCAGCGGCACGCGTCCGCCGCCGGGGGCGAGCGCGGCCCAGTCGACCTCGACGCCGTGGCAGAACAGCGCGGCCAGGCCGGGGACGACGCTGCCCCCGCCCCGGCGGAGCAGCGGCAACCAGGTCGTGCCCGGCCACTGCCTGCCCAGCGCCGACAGCACCCCGGACGGGCCCAGCTCCACGAACGTCGTGCAGCCGTCCGCCACCAGGCCGTCGACCGAGCCGCGGAAGTCCGCCGTCGACCGGGTGTGCGCGCGGACGTGGTCGGGACCCGGCACCGTCCCCTCGGCCAGCACCGCGCCGACGCCCGAGTGCACCGGCAGCGACAGCGGCTTCCACCCCAGCGCCGCCGCCTGCCTGCCCAGCGCGTCCAGCACGGGGTCGACCGCGCTGGTGTGGAAGGCGCGGTCGGCGGCCAACCGCCGGTGCTCCACCCCGCGCGCGGCCAGTGACCGCTCGGCCTCGGCCACGGCCTCCGGGGGCCCGCCGAACACCGTGTGCCGGGGCCCGTTGCGCACCGCCACCGACAGCCCGGCCGGCTCCTCCACGTCGTCGAACACCGCCAGCAGCGCGCCCTCGGGGGCCGACTGCATCAGCGCGCCGCGCACGGCGGCCAGGTGCAGGGCGTCCTCGTGGGACAGCGCGCCCGCGACGGCCAGCGCCGCGTACTCGCCCGCGCTGTGCCCGACCACGGCCTCCGGGCGCACCCCCAGCTCGGCCAGCAGCGCCGCCTGGGCCAGCTGCACGGCCAGCAGCGCCGGTTGCAGGGTCGCGGTCGTCCACTCGTGCGGCTCGCCGAGCAGCGGCGGCAGCAGGTCGACGCCCCAGTCGCGGCGGTGCCGGTCGAGCAGCCCGCGCAGCACGGCCGCCGAGACCGGGTGCGCCAGCAGCGGCGCCCCCGCGCCCGAGCAGTCCACGCCCTGGCCGGCGAAGGCGAACACCAGCGGTCCCGGGTGCCGGGCGACACCGCAGGCCGACCCGCCCGCCCGCAGGTCCCGGGCGGTCTCGGCGGCGTCGCCGCCCCACGCGACCAGCCGGTGCGGCAGCCGCCCGCGCCCCGCGCCCAGCGTCGTCAGCACGTCCGCCGGGTCCGCGTCGCCGAGCGCGTCGGCGGTGGCGGCGGCCAGGTGCGCCAGCGCCTCCGGCGTCCGCGCCGACAGCGGCGCCACCCACGGCGCGTCCCGGTTCGCCGGCGGCACCCGGTCCGCCCGGACCGGGTCGGGAGCCTGCTCCAGCACCACGTGCGCGTTCGTCCCGCCCACGCCCAGCGCGGTCACCCCGGCCCGGCGGACACCGGGCAGCGGCCACGGCGTCGGCGCGGTGGGCACCGCGATCAGGCCGTCGTCCAGGCGCAGCGCGGGGTTCGGGGAGTCGAAGTTCGCCTGCGGCGGCACAGTGCCGGCGCGCAGCGCGAGCACCGCCTTGAGCAGGCCGGCCATGCCCGCCGCGCTGTCGAGGTGGCCGATGTTGGACTTGACCGACCCCACCAGCAGCGGTTCCGCCCGACCGGCGAACGCGCCGCGCAGCGCCTCGACCTCGATCGGGTCGCCCACCGCGGTCCCGGTGCCGTGCGCCTCGACGTACCCGATGGACCCCGGCGGCACGCCGGCCGCCGCGAGCGCGTCGCGCACCACCGCCGTCTGCCCGGCGACACCGGGCGAGGTGTAGCCGACCTTGGCCGCGCCGTCGTTGTTGATCGCCGACCCGAGGACCACCGCGTGCACGGTGTCGCCGTCGGCCAGCGCGGCGTCCAGCGGTTTGAGCAGCACGGCCGCGACGCCGTTGCCGCCGACCGTGCCGTCGGCGGCGGCGTCGAACGCCCGGCACCGACCGGTGGCGGACAGGATCGACCCCGGCTCGTACCGGTACCCGGCGATCCCGGGCACGTGCAGCGCCGCCGCGCCGGCCAGCGCCATGTCCGCGTCGCCCGCCAGCAGCGCGGTGATCGCGGAGTGCACGGCGACCAGCGAGGTGGAGCAGGCGGAGCGCACGGTCACCGCGGGCCCGGTCAGGCCGAGCCGGTAGGCCACCCTGGTGGCCAGGAAGTCCGGTTCGTTGCCGATCGCCACCTGGAGCGCGGCCAGCTGGTCGCCGGGGTCGGCGCCACCGAGGTTCTCGCGCAGGTAGGTGCGCAGCGAGTACAGGGTCATCCCGGAACCCGCGTAGACCCCGACCCGGCCGCCCGCCCCGGCGTAGCCGGCGTGCTCCAGCGCCTGGTGGCAGACCTGGAGGAACAGCCGCTGCTGCGGGTCGGTGATCGCCGCCTCGGCCGGGCTGATGCCGAACAGCTCGGCGTCGAAGCCCGCGATGTCGTCGAGCGCGCCGCTGACCGGCACGTACGCCGGGTCGTCGACCAGGCGCGCGGGGATGCCCGCGGCGATCAGCTCCTCGCGACCGAACCGGGTGGTGCTGACCACGCCGGCGAGCAGGTTCTCCCAGTACCGCTCCAGGGTCGGCGCGCCGGGGAACCTGGCGGCCATGCCGATGATCGCGACGCGCCGGTCCCGCCGGTCGCCACGGCGCTCCCCCGCCCGGTGGTCCCCGGTCAGCTCGGACAGGTGCGCGCCCAGCGCCGCCTCGTTGGGGTGGGCGTACAGCGCGGTCAGCGGGAACTCCCGGCCCAGCGCCCGCTGGAGCGCGGCGTGCAGCCGGACCAGGCCCAGCGACCCGAGGCCCGCCTCGTAGAACGGGGTGTCCGGGCCGAGCCCGCCGGGCACGACCTCCCGCAGGGTTTCGCGCACCAGCCTGCGCACGCCCGCCGCGCCACCGGTCGGCCGCCCGGTGACGCGCGCCGGTCCGGGCGCGGGACCGGCCGCCACACCCGTCGGGGCACCGGCCGTCGCCTCGGTCGCGGCACCGGCCGGGGCGACCGGGAGGTCGACGCCGAACGCGTCGCGCCCCGGGGTGGTCGCGCCCTCCAGGGGTTCCGCGGGCAGCATCCGCCGAGCGGCCGGGTTGGCCCGGTCGACGCCGAGCAGGATCGTGCCCGGCGGTTGGCGCAGCGCGGCCGTGAACAGGGCGTTGCCGTCGGCGGCGGTGAAGGCGAGCAGCTTGCCCCGGCTGGCGGCCTCCCGGTCCTCGTGGCCCTCGTTGAGGCCCGTCGACCGCCACAGGCCCCAGACCAGGGTGTGCACCGGGTGGTCCGCGCCCAGGTGCCCGGCCAGGGCCTCCAGGTACCGGTTGCCCGCCGTGTAGCCGGCCGTGCCGACGGCCGGGAACCAGGTCAGCAGCGTGGAGAACGCGATCAGCCTGCTGCCCGGCCGCCGCCGCAGCACCTCGGCCACGGCCTGCGACCCGGCCACCTTGGTCCGCGTCTGCGCCCGCCACCGGGCGGCCGTGAGGTCGGCCAGCTGCCCGATCTCGTAGGTGCCGGCCAGGTGCAGCACCCCGGCGAGCGGCTCGCCCCACGCCGCCTCCGCCTCGACGACGGCGGCCTCCAGCGCGTCCGCGTCCGCCACGTCGACCCGCGCGTGGCGCGCGTCGGGGCCCAGTCCCGCCAGGTCGGTCGCCGGTCCCCGGCCGACGACCAGCAGCCGCAGCCCCAGGCCCGGCAGCACCACCCGGCCGATGCCGCCCAGCCCGCCGGTCACCAGCCAGCAGCTGCCCGGTTCGGCCGCCGGGGGCGCGTCCGGGACGGGCTCGACCGGCTCCAGCGAGCGCACCAGCGGCCGGTCGCGCCAGGCGATCACCGGTTCGCGGTGGACCCAGGTCAGCGCCCGCGCCAGCAGTTCCGGGTCGTCGTCGCCGCCGGGCAGCTCCAGGTGCCAGGCGCGCAGCCCCGGCCGTTCCAGGGCGGCGGAGACGGCGATCGACGCGGTCAGCGCCGCCGCGCACCCGCCCGCCCGGCCGACGCTGACCAGCTCGCCCGTCCAGCCCGCCCCGGCCAGCCGGGCGACGAGGTCCAGCACCGGGACCGACGCCCGTTCCTCGTCGGGACCGGCGACGAGGACGACGACGTCCGCGTCCGGGTCGTCCGGGTCGAGGACCGCCGCGCCGGGCACGGCGGCGGCCAGGTCCGGGTCGCCGAACACGCGGACCCGGCCCGGGTCGCGGGTCGCGGTGAACGAGCGGGGCGCCCACACCGGGCGGTGCAGGGCGTCGGGCAGGGTGGTGCGCGCCGACTCGGCCAGGTCCACCGCGCGCACCCGGTCGTCCAGCTCGCCGCGCAGCAGCCGGGCGCGCATGGCGGTGCGCTGGATCTTGCCGCTGGTGGTCTTGGCGAACCCGTCCCGGTCCACGGCCGCGAGCAGCACCGACACCAGGCCGAACCGCTCGGCCAGCCGCCGCCGCACCTCGCCCACCACCCGGCCCGTCAGCCCGTCGGCGGGCACGAACACCACCGCCAGCCGCTCGCCGCCGTCCGGGTCGGGCACCCCGAACGCGCCGACGAAGCTCGTCGCCACCCCCGGCAGCGCGCCCACCACGTCCTCGATCTCGTGGCAGTAGTAGTGGACGCCGTTGTTGATGATGATCTCCTTGGCCCGGCCGGTGATCGTCACCCGGCCGGCGGCCACGAACGCGAGGTCGCCGGTGTCGAACCAGTCCCCGTCGGGGAAGGCCTCGGCGTTGGCCTCCGGGTTGTCCAGGTAGCCGGGGGTGATCCGCGCCGAGCGGCCCTGCAACCGGCCGATGCGCAGCTCCGGCAGCACGGTCGTGCCGTCCGGCCCGACGACGCGGAACTCCGAGCCGGGCGCGGGGCGGCCCATGCTCAGGAACGTCGAGCTGCCCTCGGCGGGCTCGGCCAGCAGCTCCAGCCCGCCGCCCGCGGCCTGCCGCACGTGCTGCACCGCGTCCGGCCCGAACGCCTGGTAGGTGATGGCCGTGCACGTCTCGGCCATGCCCCAGGCCAGCAGCACGGTGTCGTCGGAGACCCCGAACCGGCCGGTCGCCGCCAGGAAGCGGCGCACCACCGGCTCCGTGCACTGCTCGCCCGCGTTGACCAGCGCGCGCAGCGGGGTCAGGTCCCAGGTGCGCGCCGGGTCCGCGGTCGCGAGCGCGTCGGCGACCAGGCCGAACCCGAAGTTGGGCGACCAGCTGTGCTGCGCCCGGTACTCGTGCAGCAGGTCCAGCCAGCGCAGCGGGTCGGCCAGCACGTCGGCGGTGGGCACGTGCACGTTGTCGCAGCCCAGCACCACCGGGCCGAAGTGGTACATGACCACACCGGCCACGTGGTCGAGCGGCAGCCAGTTCACGAACACGTCCCCGGTGTCCATCCGGCTGACCTGCCGCGCCGCCCGCGCGTAGCGCACGAGGCCGCGGTGGGTGACCTGGATGACCTTGGACCTGCCGGTGCTGCCCGACGACAGCTGCAACACCGCCACCGCGCCCGGCTCCGGCCGGTGCACCTCGGCGACCGGCTCGGCCTCCGCGCACCCGGCCAGGTCGAGCACCCTCATCGAGGTCAGCCCGGACCGCTCGGCGTGCCCGCGCAGCCCGGCGACGGTGGCGCCGCCGGAGAGCACCACCGGTTCGCCCAGGTCGCGCCAGGCGTGCTCCAGCTTGTCCAGCACGGCCGTGCGCTCCGCGTAGGTCGCGGACTGGGCCACCGCGACCGGGCGGACACCGCCGAGCAGGCACGCCCACAGCGCGACGACGTGCTCGGCCAGCGAGGGCGTGTGCAGCACCGCCGCGTCGCCCACCGCCAACCCGGCCGCGCGCAGCCCGGCGAGCACCCGCTTGGCCCGGTCCAGCAGCTCGGGGTAGGTCACCACCCCGACGCCGCCGCCCTCGACGACGTGCACGCCCCGGCCCGGGTGCCGCCGCGCCGTGGCGAGCAGCGCCTCGACCAGGGTGGCCGGGTCGTCCTCGGCCGGGTCCGGGTCGTCGGTGGCGGTCAGCGACGACGGACCGGCGAGGTCGGCGGCGACGACGTCGTCCAGGGCGGCCGGCGGGCCCGCCACCCACCGCGGTGGCAGGTCGACGAACTCGGCGAGGTGGCGCCGCCCGGTCGTCGGCGCGGGCAGGGGCACGGGCGCGGTCACCGACGCCCGCACCGGCAGCCGCCGCAGCGCCGCCTCGTCCGGCTCGCCGTCCCGGTCGCGCGGGATCGCCGAGACCACCGAGACCAGCAGCGGCAGCGGGTCGCCGTCGACCGCGCCCAGGGCGCTCACCACCCGGCGCGCCCGGTCGGGCGCCACCCCCGGCGACGGCACCACGTGCGCCACCCGGACGGCCCGGCCGTCGGCGGTGGTCGCGGTCAGCACGGCGGCGTCCGCCACCAGCGGGTGGCCGAGCAGGGTGGTCGGCGGGGTGTCGGGCACGGCGGTCCCCCTCAGTCCGCGGGTAAGGGCGGGTCGGTGGCGCGGCGGGCGGTCAGGGCCAGGTACCCGGCGGCGAGCACGACCACCAGGCCGTGCATCAGCGCGGCGACGGCCAGCGGCGTCCACACCTCCAGCAGGCCCGCGGCGACCAGCAGGCCCACGCCCAGCCCGGCGTTCTCGGCCATCGCGGTCAGGCCGAAGAACCAGCCGCGCGCCGGTTCGGGCTCGGCCTGGACGCGCGTGGTGTAGGTGATCTCGGTGAACCCGTCGGCCAGCCCGGCGACCAGGGCGATCAGCAGCACCCAGGGCTGCACGACGCCCGTGAACGCCGCGATGAACGCCCCGGACATCACCGCGGTCCCGATGACGAACGCCCACTCGTCGTGCCGGGGACCGCCCTTGTGGAACCGGGACACCAGCTGGTGCGCGGTGAGCAGGCCGACCGCCCACGCGGCCCAGAAGTTGCCGATGAACGCCGCCGGGTCGCCGGGCTGGAGCTGGGTGGCGTAGATCGGGATGCCGACCTGGTGCGAGGCCGAGCCGAACGCGTCGACCGAGCGGATCACCACGATCGCCAGCACGGCGGGCGCGGCGGCCAGCGCCGCCACCACCAGCCCGCGCCGCTCGCGCAGCCCCGGCTTCGCCGCCGCCCGCGCGCCCACCCGGCGGGGGAAGCGCAGCGCGACCGTGGCCAGCACCAGCGCGGACAGGCCGAAGGTGCCCGCGTTCACCAGGAACGCCGAGGTGTAGCCCACCCACGACACCAGCACGCCGCCGGTGGCGAACCCCAGCGCCATCGCCACCGCGCGGCCGGTGACCAGCAGCCCGTTGGCGCGCAGGCGGTGCTCCGCGCCGACCAGGTCCGGCACGCTCGCCCGCAGCAGCAGCTGGCTGGTCGTGGTCAGCGCCCCGATCGACACGGCCACCACCGGCAGCAGCGACACCCGCGAGTCGTCCGGGGCCAGCGCGAACACCAGCAGCACCGCGGCCTGCGCCACGTCGCAGGTGATCATCACCGGGCGGCGGGGCAGCCGGGTCGCCACGGCGCCGCCCACCAGGCCCGCGACGAAGCCGGTCGCCATCCGCAGCACCATGAACAGGCCGGTCGCGACGGCGCTGCCGGTCGCCTCGTACACGAACAGGTTGAGCGCCACCATGTTCAGGTAGCTGCCGAACGACGACGCCGCGGTGCCCCCGACCAGCAGCCGGAACCGGCGCAGGTCGCCCCGGTCGATCTCCGGCGCCGCGGCCGGACCCCGGTCCGCCACGCTCAGTACCCCGCGGCTCGGTGCGGGTCCGCCTCGCGCGTCGGCACCAGGAAGCTGCGCTCGAAGGTCAGCACGACCTCCCCGGTCGACTTGCGCCCGGCCGTCCGGCACTGCGCGATGCCGTGGCCCGGCCTGCTCTCCGACAGGCGCTTGGCGGTGATCTCGCTCTCCGCGTACAGGGTGTCGCCGACGAACACCGGCGCGGTCAGCCGGATCCGGTCCCAGCCCAGGTTCGCGATCGCCTTGCCGCTGGTGCTGCGCGCGGTCATGCCGCCGACGATGCTCAGCGTCACCAGGCTCGACACCAGCGGCCTGCCCCACTCGCCCTGCTCGCTGAACGCGGCGTCGATGTGCAGCGGTGAGTCGTTCATGCTGAGCATGGACATGAGCACGTTGTCCATCTCGGTGATCGTGCGGCCGGGCCGGTGCTCGATCACCACCCCCACCTGGAGGTCCTCGTAGCAGAACCCGACGACCTCGCGGAAGCGGTTCTCCCCCACCTGCTGGAAACCGACGGGGTGGTTCGGTGGCACTGGCGGCTCTCCGATCATCGCGAGGGGCTGTCGGTCAGGTCCTGGTCGAGGAGTTCCCGGACGTGCCCGATGAAGGCGGTGATCTCCTCGGCGGTCATGTCGGCGCGGATCATCACCCGCAGGCCCGCCTCGCCGCGGGGCACGATCGGGAAGAAGATCGCCGAGCTGTAGTAGCCCCGCCGGTACAGCTCCGCCGACAGCGCCACCGCCCGGTCCGCCTCGCCGACGTCGATCCGGCGCACCGGCAGGCCGTTGCCCGCCAGCGGCGTGGGCAGCAGCTCGTCGAACAGGTCGAGGTTGGCGCGCAGCGCGGCCTGCAACTCGCCCAGCTCCGGCGAGCGGTGCACCTCGGCGCTGCCGAGCGCCGCGCCGATCGTGGGCACGGACACGTCCTGCGACCAGCCGAGCGGGCCGCCGTGCCGGGACAGGAACTCCGCCTTGCGCCTGCTGTCGAGCAGCGCGATCCCGCCGCCGCTGCCGAAGCCCTTGCCGAGGCTCGTCACGATCGTGGTCAGCTCGCCCACCTCGGTGCGCGAGCGCGCGTACCCCTCGCCGCGCTCGCCGATGATCGACACCGAGTGCGAGTCGTCGATGAACAGGTACAGCCCGTGCCGCTCCTGGAGCTCCAGCAGGCCGTCGAGCGCCGCCGCGCCGCCCATGGAGTACGCGCCGTCGCCGACGTAGGCCACGCTCGGGTACTTGCGGCAGGTGTCGGCGATGAAGTCGAGGTCGTTGTGGTCGCAGGTCAGGACCAGGCTCTCCTCGGCGCAGATCGCCTTGACGTAGGACATGGAGAAGTGCGCGAACCGGTCGAAGACCATCACCCGCGGCCCGCCGGGCGCCATGTGCCCGGACGCCACCAGCGGCAGGATGCCCGCGGTCACCGCGGTGCACGTGGTCGCCGGCAGGATCTCCGCGCCGAACAGGTCGCTCAGCTCCTCCTCCAGCCTGCCCTGGATGGTCGGGCGGATCCGGGTGGTGGAGGTCATCAGCTCGATGGTCCCGGTCTCGCGCACCGCGGAGACCACGCCCTCCAGCACCTTGGGGTGCCGGTTGAGCCCCAGGTACGAGCAGGACACCATGTTCGCGAACGCGTGCCCGGTGCCCGGCACCACCAGCCGGTTGTTCGACTCGTGCTCGACCTGGATGTCGATGAGCCCGTGGTCGGCGGCGGCCTGCCAGACCGGGTCGGAGTTGCGCACCAGGGCGCTGCTGTTGCGGAACCGGCGCGCGCCCCGCACGTCCGGGGCCTGACCGGGGTCGAGCGCCGCTGCGCTGGAAGTCGTCTCCGTCATGGTGTGCGCGTCACGCTCCCGGTGTGGGTGAGGGGGCCGAACTCGGCGAGCAGGCGCTGCGCCGCCTCGAAGAAGGGCTTGCCGACCATGCTCCCGTCGACCGTGGTCACCCCGTCGCCGCTGCGCAGCGCGGCCTCCACCACCCGCGCGGCCTGCTCCAGCTCGGCGGCCGTCGGCGTGAACGCCCGCGTGATCGCCGGCAGCTGCTCCGGGTGCAGCGCGATCTTGCCGCTGAACCCGAACTGCTTGGCCAGCAGCGACTCGTGGCGCAGCAGCGCCCGGTCGGCCAGGTCGAAGGTGGGCGAGTCGACGGCGTGCAGGTCGTTGGCCCGCGCGGTGGTCACCAGCACCGACCTGGCGTGCGCCAGCGGGTCCCAGGCCAGGCCGGAGCCGAGCGCGGCGGCGTAGTCCGCGGACCCGAAGACCAGCGCGCGCAGGCCGTGCCCGGCCGCGGCGATCTCCGGCAACCGCTGCACGCCGAGCGGTGTCTCGATCACCGCGAACAGCACCACCTCGCCGCCCAGCACCTCGGCGACGATCTCCAGGTCCCTCGGCGACTCGACCTTGGGCACCAGCACGACCTCCGGCGGCGCCGGGAAGTCGCGCAGCGCCAGCAGGTCCCGCAGCCCGTCCGGTTCCACGACCGGGTTGATCCGCACCGCGCAGCGCACCGGCAGGCCCCGGGCGGCGGTGAAGAACCGCACGGCGGCGCGCCTGGCCTCCTCCTTGCGCAGCGGCGCGACGGAGTCCTCCAGGTCGACCAGGCAGATGTCCGCGCCCGAGGCGTGGCAGGCGGCGAAGCGCTCCGGCGCGGTGGCCGGGGTGCACAGCACCGTGCGGCAGTAGCGGCTGAACACCGGTCAGCCCACCTCCCGCACGTCGACCAGCACTTTCCCGATCGTGCGCCGCGCCGCGAACGCCGCGTGCGCCGCGCCGACGCCGGACAGCGGCACCACCCGGTCTATCCGCGCGGTCAGCGATCCCCGGCGCGCCAGGTCGAACAGCGCGTCGGCGATCCCGGTGAGCAGCACCCGGTCGTCGACGACGTGCCGCATCCAGAAGCCGGCCACCCCGATCGAGCCGTCCACCAGCTCCTCGGTGCTGACGCCGGTCCACCCGCAGCCCGGCGCGCCGCCGCGCCAGCCGTAGGACACCAACCGCCCGAACGGGGCCAAGCCGCGCAGCGCCGCCTTGACCTGCTCGCCGCCGTTGCCGTCGATGACGAGGTCCGCGCCGCGCCCGCCGGTCACCGCGCGCAGCTCGCCGACCTCGTCCGGCGCGAGCACCGCGTCGGCGCCCAGCTCGGCGACCACGGCCCGCTTCTCCGCCGTGGAGGCGACGCCGATCACCGGCTTGGCGCCCAGCGCCACCGCGAGCTGCACCGCCAGGTGCCCGACGCCGCCCGCCGCCGAGGTCACCACGACCGATTCACCGGCCTGCACCCGGCCCGCCAGCCGCAGCGCGCCGTAGGCGGTGGCGCCCTGCTCGAACAAGGCGACCGCCTGCGCGTCGTCGACGTCGTCGGGCACCGGCACCGAGTGCGCGTCGACGGCGGCGGCCACCCGGGCGTACCCGCCGCCCCGGCGCAGCAGCGCCACCACGCGCCGCCCGTCCCGCCTGCGCCGCCCGACCACGTCGACCCCGAGCACGGCGGGCAGCGGCAGCTCCGGCTCGGCGCCCCTGCGGTGTTCCAGGTCGTCGAAGTTCACCCCGGCCAGCGAGACGTCGACCAGGCTCGCGCCCTCGGGGCACCCCGGTTCGTCGACCCGCTCCACCCGCAGCACCTCGGGGCCGCCGAACCGGCGCAGCACGGCGGCGGCCATCCGCGCGCTCACCGGCGTCCCGCGCTTCGCCCGGGTGGAGTGGAGGACTTCGCCCGGACACTGGTCGACCTCGACAACGGCACGGCGGAGTCACCTCCTGCGACCGGGTGGGGCTTCGCCCGAACCAGTCGAACATAACCGCAGCCCTCTTCGAGGGGCAACGACCCGGCGACCGCGCAGACGGGTTCCCGATGCCGCGCCGGGTGGCGGATCACCGGAGTGCCACGCCACCGGGCCTCTCGCGGCCCGCCGCCGGGGCGGCCGTGCGGGTGAAGCGCAGTTCGGGGTCGGTGACGCCGTCGGAGCGCAGCAGCTTGACGTCGGAGTGGTAGCTCATCGAGGTCAGCCACGGCATCCGGTCGCCCTGGCGCGGCAGCCGGTCGACGGCGCGCTCGACGTAGCCGGCGGCGAAGTCGAGGAACGGCCTGGTCGGCATGGCCGGGTCGGCCGGCTCCGGGCGGCAGGTGTCGTACCCGTGCGCGTCCATGTGCGCCAGCAGGCGGCAGAAGTGCTCGCAGAGCAGGCCGACCTTCAGCGTCCAGGACGAGTTGGTGTAGCCGATGGCGAACGCGAAGTTGGGCACCCCGGACAGCATCACGCCCTTGTAGGCGATGGTGTCGGGCAGGTGCACGGGCTCGCCGTCCACGGTGAGGTCGACGCCGCCGAAGGCCTGCACGTTCAGGCCGGTGGCGGTGACGACGACGTCGGCCTCCAGCTCGCGGCCGGACTCCAGCAGCACGCCGCGCTCGGTGAAGGTGGAGATCCGGTCGGTGACGACGTCGGCGCGGCCGTCGCGGATGGCGCGGAACAGGTCGCCGTCGGGCACGGCGCACAGCCGCTGGTCCCACGGGTCGTACGGCGGGTTGAAGTGCTCGTCGACCGGGTAGCCGGCGGGCAGCTGCCTGGTGTTGACCCAGCGGATGAGCTTGCGGGCGGCCTTGGGGAAGCGTTGGCAGAACCGCCACACCGCGATGCCCTTGAGGATGTTCTTGCGCCTGGTCAGCGCGTAGCCGCGCGACTCGCCCAGCAGCCGGCGCAGCAGGGTGGCGAGCCCGTCCTCGCGGGGCACCGGCATGACGTAGGTCGGGGTGCGCTGGAGCATCGTGACGTGCGCGGCGGTTTCGGCCATCGCGGGCACGAGGGTGACGGCCGTGGCCCCGCTGCCGATCACCAGGACCCGCTTGCCGCTGTGGTCGAGGTCCTCGGGCCAGTGCTGCGGGTGCGCGATCGTGCCGCGGAAGCGGTCGCGGCCCTCGAAGCGAGGGGTGAACCCCTCGTCGTAGCGGTAGTAGCCGGAGGCGCTGAACAGCCACCCGGCGCTCAGCCGCACCCGCTCGCCGGTGTCGGCGCGCTCGACCTCGACGAGCCAGCGCGCCGACTCGCTCGACCAGGAGGCCGCCACCAGCCGGTGGTGGTGCCGGATGTGGGCGTCCAGGCCGTTCTCGGTGACCGCCTCGCGCAGGTAGGCCAGGATGCGGGGCGCGTCGGCGATCGACTGCCGGTCGCGCCACGGCTTGAACTCGTAGCCGAAGGTGTGCAGGTCGGAGTCCGAGCGGATGCCCGGGTAGCGGAACAGGTCCCAGGTGCCGCCGGAGGCCGCCCGCGCCTCCAGGATCGCGAAGCTCTTGCCCGGGTGCTCGGCCTTGAGGTAGCGCCCGGCCCCGATGCCGGAGATCCCGGCGCCGACGATCAGCACGTCGAGGTGCTCGACCGGCGTCTGCGTGGTCATGCGCGGCTCCCACTCGGACTTGCTCGTGCGGCTGGTGCTCTCACCCTGCGTGGACCGAGCCCGCTCGCGCCAGTGCAAAAGGCACCTGAATACTCTTCTCATGGTGCACAGTGCTGCGAACGAATCCGAGTGGCCCTCGCTGTCGCCCGAGGCGCGGCAGTTGTTCCGGCGGGGAGCCGAGGCGGTGCTGACCCTGCGCCCGGACTGGCTGGAGGAGCTGCACGCGGCGGCGCTGGGCGGGCAGCGGATGCGGCCCGTGGCCGAGGACCCGGCGCTCGCCGCGGCGACCCGGCGGGCCACCCTCGCCAACCTGCGGCACTGGGCGGCGGCCAACGTGTCCCACCCCGGCGACCGGGTGCCCGCCAACACGGCGCCGCAACTGCTGGAGTCGGCCCGCGACCTGGTGCGGCGCGGCCTCGACGAGAGCGCGTTGGAGGCCTACCGCACCGCCCAGGGCGTCGCCTGGCGGCGCTGGATGCGGATCTGCTTCGACCTGACCTCCGACCCGGAGCCGCTGCGCGAGCTGCTCGACGCCTCCGCGCTGTCCATCACCACGTTCATCGACGACACCGTCGCCGCGATCACCGAGCAGATGAGGGTCGAGCGCGCCGAGCTCACCCGCGGCACGCACGCCGAGCGCCGCGCCGCGGTCACTTTGCTGCTGGAGGGCGCCCCCATCGCCCGCGCCCGCGCCGAGGCCCAGCTCGGGTACGGCCTGACCGGCCCGCACACCGCCGCCGTCATCTGGGGCGGCACGGGCGCCGAGGCGTCGCGCCGGCTGGAAGCGGCCGCGGAGGCGGTCGTGCGGGCCACCGGGGCGGGCCACCGGCTGACCGTCCTCGCCGGCGCCGCCACCCTGTGGGTCTGGCTGCCCGTGGGCACCGCGCCCGACCTGGACGAACTCACCGCGGACCTGGCGGACCACCCCGACGTCCGCGTGGCCGTCGGCCGACCGGGCACCGACGTCGACGGCTTCCGCCGCAGCCACCTCGACGCCACCACCACCCAGCGCATGATGGCCCGGCTCACCTCACCGCAGCGGGCCGCCCGCTACGACGACGTCCAGCTCGCCGCGCTGCTCACCAACCAGCCCGCCCAGGCCGACGAGTTCCTCGCCGACACCCTCGGCGACCTGCTCACCGCGGACCCCGACACCCGGCAGGCCGTCCTGACCTACGTCCGCGAACTGGGCAACACCACCCGCACGGCCGAACGCCTCTACACCCACCGCAACACCGTCCTGCGCCGCCTCGCCCGCGCCGACGAGCTGCTGCCCCGACCCCTCGCGGAGAACGCGATCGGCGTGGCCGCCGCGCTGGAGGTGCTGCGCTGGCGTGGCGCCACACCGTAGCCGCGCGGTCATGCCGTGCCCGCGGTGTCGTGCCGGGTGCGCAGCACATGGACGGCGGCGACCACGCCCACGGCCGCGATGGCGAACAGCACGCGGTAGTGCGCGAACCCGACCAGGACCGAGCCGGTCGGGATGGCCGGCGCCGACGGGGTGAACGGGGCGGTGAACGCCGCGTGCCGGTGCGGCCTCGCAGCTCGTTGGGCGTGGTGCGCTGGATCAGGGTGGTCGTGCCGGTGAAGCGACGGCGCGACGAGACCGCCGAGCCGACGACCAGCCGGCGCAGCGGCGCGACCGGGACGACTCCGGTCGACGCCGGCGCGCAGCTCACGCCACCGGCCAGTGGTGGGCCACCAGCGCCTCGTCGCAGGGGCGGTCGTGGCGTGATGCCGACCGGCACGTGGCACAGGTGGACTTCGGGCGCCGGCGCGTCCGTTCCGGGCGCGGACCGGTGGGCGCTGTCCCGGCGTTGGGTGATGCTGTCGACCCAGCCCGTGGAGATCGGCCTCCCATCACCCGAATGATGCGCCTGCCAACCCGACTACCCTCAGCAGCAGCCGGGAGGTGGGTACGTGGACGCCACGCAGGACACGCGGCAGGACCCGACGCCGCTGAAGATCGGCCGGCGCGTGCGCACGATCCGCCGCCGACGCGGCCTGTCCCTCGAAGTTGCCGCCGGCCTGGCCGGGATCTCCGCGCCGTACCTGTCGATGCTGGAGAACGGCCGCCGTCGGTTCCAGCGGCGCGGGCTGCTGGAGGACATCGCCCACGCACTGGGCTGCTCCGTCGCCGACCTCACCGGACAGCCTTACCTTCCCGGCGACCGTGCCGGCGCCGAAGCCCTGGCCACCCTGCCGGGGATCTCCGTCGGCCTGTTCGACGCCACCCTGGACGACGTGCCCGACGTGCCTGCCCGGCCGCTGCACGAGCTGGTGGCGTGGGCGCGCGCCGCGAACGAGCACACCGCCCACAGCCGCTACGACGCGGCCGGACGCGACCTGGGCGCGCTGCTGACCGACCTGCACGTCCACGCCGTCACCGGGACCGGCGCCAACCGCCGGACCGCCCTGGCCACGCTGGCCGAGGCGTGCCTGGTGGCGTGCGGCGTCGCCCGCAGCCTGGGCAACCAGGACCTGGCGGTCACCGCCGCCGCACGCGGCCAGGAAGCCGCCCGGCGGTTGGAGGACCCGGCGCTGGCCGGGTTCACCGCTATGACCAGCACGGGCGCGTTGAGCCGGCTGGGCGCGCGGCACCGCGCCGAACGCGTCGCCAGGACCGCCCTGGAGCGCCTGGTGGACGTGGCCGACCCAACCACACCGAACACCGCCACGGCGGAGGCCGCGGGCATGTTGTTCCTGACCTCGGCGCAGTTGGCGGCGAAGGCGGGCCGGGCGCAGGACGCGGCGGCACACCTCACGGAGGCCGCCGACCTGGCGGAGCGGACCGGTGAACGCAACACCCTGTGGTTCAGCTTCGGCTCGGCGAACGTGCGCGCGTGGGCGCTGTCGGTGGCGGTTGAGTCCGGCGAAGGACCGGCGGAGGCCGAGCGCATCGAGGCCACCCCGGGCTACGACGAGGCGCTGATCGCCGCCGACCGCCGCGCTGCGCTGCACTTCGACCTGGCGCGAGCTCACGCCCAGGCCGGGGGCTCGCGGGACGTGGCGGCCGTACGGCACTTGGACACCGCCGACCGGATCGCGCCGCAGCGCATCCGCCACGACCCGGTGGCGCGGGAGCTGCTGGCGGAGCTGGATCGGCGCACCCGTGTGCAGTCGTGGGAGCTGCGCTCGCTGAAGAACCGCCTGGGCTGGGGTTGACGCACGGCGAACCCCTGAGTTCCAGCGTCGGCGCGTGGCCGTCCGGGACTCGACTTCGACCGGGACGTCCGGTGACAGCGCCCCTCCGTGATGGTGGTGCCGCACCCGAAAGGTCAGTCGAAGGCAGTGCATCGGCCACGGTCCGCTGCGGCCGGCGATGTCCGCGGGTTCGCGCTGCGCTCCAGGCGACTCCACCGCTCAACTGTTCACCGGCTGTTCGCGCCCGGGATCCGCCGCGACGCGTGGCGAACTCACGATACTTCGGTTCGCCGCAGTTCGGTCCAGGATCGGAGCCGTCAGCATGTCGCACGACCACCACGGCCACACGCACGAGCACCACCACGAGGACGTGGACGGCAGCTGGCGCGACACCGCCGACGACCGGCCGCTGTCGGTGGCGCGCCGCCGCTTCCTGGCGGGCCTGGGCGCGGCCGGGGTGGCCACGACGGTCGGCGCGCTGCCCGCCCACGCGCACGACGACCGCCCGCCGCGCCCGGTGAACCCGTGGCACGGCCGGTCCCGCTGGTACGCGGGCGACCACCACATCCACACCAAGTACTCCTCCGACGGCCAGTACGAGGTCGCCCAGCAGGTGGCCAAGGCCCGCGAGCACGGCCTGGACTGGGTCGTCATCACCGACCACGGCGGCGTCGCGCACGAGAAGCTCTCCATCGACCAGGTCGCGCCGGACATCGAGCGGGCCCGGCGGGAGCACCGGGACGTGCTGGTCTACCAGGGTCTGGAGTGGAACATCCCGGGCGCCGAGCACGCCACCGTGTTCCTGCCGCCCGGTCGGTCCACTGTGGACATCCTGCGGGCGTTCGAGGCGGCGTACGACGGCGGTGTGCTGTCCACGCCGGTCGCGCAGGGCGGCGCGGGCCTGCTCAGCCGCTCCACCTCCGCCGACGGCGAGCCGTACGCGCTGGCCGCGCTGCGGTACCTGGAGGCCCAGGTGCTGTCCGGTCGCGCCGAGATCGCGCTGATGTTCGCCAACCACCCGGCGCGGCGCGGTGTGGACAGCCCGCACGAGATCCGCGGTTGGCGCGACGCGGCCCCCGGCGTGGCCGTGGGCATGGAGGGCGCGCCCGGCCACCAGGCGGCGGGCATCCGGAAGGAGGCGGGCGGGCGCGGTGGCGCGCGCGGCTACTACGACGGCTCGCCCAACCAGGACAGCTTCCCCGGCTACGCGCCCACCGCCACCGAGAACCCCTACCGCACCTACGGCGGGTTCGACTGGATGACCGCCAAGGTCGGCGGCCTGTGGGACTCGCTGCTCGCCGAGGGCAGGCCGTGGTGGGTGACCGCCACCTCCGACGCCCACCAGGTGCACCTGGACACGCACGCGCCGGGCAGCGGCGACCACAACGCCACCGGCAGCCGCGGCAAGCCGGTGGACACCGGCAAGCCCCAGGTCTACGGCGACTACTGGCCGGGCTTCTACAGCTCCACGCTGGTCGGCTCGGACTCCCGGTCCTACGTGGACGTCATGCGCGGGATGCAGGGCGGTCGCGTGGTGGCCGTGCACGGGCGCGTCGTCGACGGGCTGAACCTGCGGGTGCGGTCGCTCGGCGAAGGCGACGACCGGGGCGTGACGATCGGCGGCCGCACGTTCGTCCGGCGCGGCGACTCGGTGGAGGTGTCGATCGAGGTCGACCTGGCGCGGGGCGCGAACTTCGGCGGCTCGGTGCCGCGCCTGGCCAAGGTGGACCTGATCGCGGGCCCGGTCACCGGCCCCGCCGCCGACCGCGACGCGCTCGCCGCGCCGCTCACCAAGGTGGTCAAGACGTTCGAGGTGGCCCGCACCGCGCGCGGCACGGTCCGCTTCACCCACACCTTCCGCAACGTCGACACCGCGTTCTACCTGAGGCTGCGCGGTTCGGACGGCAACCGGCTCACCTCCGACGGCGGCCCGGTGATGGACGTGATCGGCGACGCGGACCCGTGGTCGGACCTGTGGTTCTACGCGAACCCGGTCTTCGTCGACGTCGTCTGATGACCTGGCTCGACGCCGTGCCCGCCCTGCCCGGCGGGCACGGCGCGGCGCACCGGGACGCGCTGCTGCTGGCCGCGCTGGACTCGTGCGCCGCGGCGGACCTCGTGTTCACCCGGGTCGACCGCACCGGCCCGGTGGCGGTCACCGCCGTGTCCGCGCACGTCACCGCCCCGTTCGACCCGGTCGCCGTGTCGGCCGCGCTGGGCGGCCCGGTGACCGTGACCGACTCCCCCGCCCTGGACCGCTGCGTCAGGTTCCCCGGCCAGTCGGCGCTGACCGGCACGCACCCGGCCGCGGAGGTGGTCGCCTCGTCGGCGATCGACCGCGTCGTCGGCGTCGGCGTGCCGGTCTCGCCGGCCGACCGGGTCGAGACGCTGGGTTTCCTGCGGCCGGTCCACCGGGACGGCGAGCTGGTGCTGCTGGTGGAGCCGGCGGTGGGGGGCGTGCTGCGGCCGATCGAGTCGGAGGACCCGCACGAGTGCTGCGGCGGGGCGCACTGACAGCAGACCTTGTCCGCCGTTGTGCGATTTCGCGGGCACCGACTGCACTTCGCGGGGTGACACCCACTGTCGGTCGGCCCACCCCGAACCTTCGGTAGCCCCACAAGAGCAGCCGCGTGCGGTGGTGTGCGGGTCGCGAAGCCCTCCACCACCGACGGAAAGTTACTCACTGAAACGGCCTAGTAACTTCCGGGTCACGATCCCCGATTTCCCCTCCACGTGAGTGAAAGGGAAGTGGGGACATGAAATCCAGACACCTGACCGGGGCGGCGGCGTTAGCGGTCGCCGCCCTGGTCGCGAGCCAGATCCAGGCTCACGCCACCGACGGCAACCTGCCGGGCGGCACCAGCATCTCCGTGGACATCACCAGCCCGACCCCCGGCACCGTCGTCCCGCAGGGGCCGGTGACGATCACCGGCACGGCGTCCGTCGGCACGGGCGTCGCGGTCAAGGACACCGCGCTGACCTACGTCGTGGACGTGTCGGGCAGCACCGCGAGCCCGTGCGCCGGCGGTGACGTCCTGTCCTGCGAGCGCACCGCGGTGGCCAACCTCAACACCATCGCGGCGGCGCCGAACACGGTGGTCGGCAGCGTGGGCGCGGTGGTGTTCGCCACCACCGCCGCGACCGTGGACGTGGGCCCGGCGGCCGGCGACCAGCTGCTGACCGCGCCGGAGACCGACGCCAACGGCAACGGCGCCCGGGACGTGGAGGAGGCCGTCGGCTCGGCCGTCCAGGGCGGCGTGAACCAGTTCACCGCCAAGTCCGTCGGCGGCGGCACCACGTTCGTGCCCGCCGTGCAGGCGGCGACCACCGTGACCAACGCCCAGTCGCAGGCCCGCAAGGTCGTGCTGTTCCTGTCCGACGGCTTCGCCACGGGCGACGTCACCGGTGTCGCGGGCGCGGTGCCCGCCAACGTCGACTACTTCACCTTCGCCGTCGGCCCCGGCTCCGCCTGCAACAGCGGCGACTACAACGCCAGCCTCCAGGCCATCGCGGACCTCACCGGCGGCACCTGCACGTCGGTGCCCGACCCGGCCAACCTGCCGAACGTGGTGCCCGGCGTCATCGCCTCGCAGCTGACGAACCTGACGCTGAGGGTGAACGGCGGCGCGCCGACGCAGATCACCAACGTCACCCCGGCCCTGCCGGAGACCGGTCCCGCCTCGGTGGGCTACACCGCGACCACCGGCGTCCTGACCTCCGGCACGCACGAGCTGTGCGTGACCGCCCACGGCACCGACGGCGGCGGCGCGGGCACGGTCACCGAGTGCACCACGGTCATCGTCAACGACCCGCCGGTCGTCGAACCGGGCGGCCCGTACGCGGGCCAGGAGGGCACCCCGGTGGCCCTGGCCGGCAGCGTCGTCGACCCCGACGGCCCGTCGCTGTCGACGCAGTGGAGCGCGACGCCGCAGTCCGGCGTCGACCCGGGCACCACGTGCTCGTTCTCCGCGCCCACGTCCCTGAACACCAACGTCACGTGCAACGACGACGGTGTGTGGACGCTGACCCTGACCGCGAACGACGGCCTGCACCCCGACGTGGTCGCCACGACCACGCTCACGCTGACCAACGTGGCGCCGCAGGTGACGATCTCGTCGCCGGCCGACGGCACGCTGGTGCTGCGCAACACGCCGGTCACGGTCACCGCGCCGTTCACCGACATCGCCACGCACGACACCCACACGTGCACGGTCGACTTCGACGACGGCACGCCCGTGGTGACCGGCACGGTCGCGCAGGGCGCCGGTTCGGGCACCTGCACCGCCACGCACCCCTACGCCGGCGTCGGCTCGCACGACGTGCTGGTGACGGTCACCGACGACGACGGCGGTTCCGCCACCGCCGTGGTCAGGATCGTGTCCCACGTGCGGGCGGAGGCGTGGTCGCTCAGCGCCTCGGGCCTGATCAACGTCGCCAAGACGCCGCACGCCACCTGCCCGCCGTCCTCGGACCGGACCACGGCCTCGGTGAACGTGCTCGGCCTGGCCTCGGTGCAGGCGCTGCACGCCGACTGCCACCTGGACACCGCGACGGGCCGCACCGACGCGGGCGCCGAGGTGTCGAGCGCGAGCCTGCTGGGCGGCGCGATCACCGTGTCCGACATCGAGACCAGCTGCGTGGCGAACGAGCAGGGCCTGTCCAGCTCGTCGCGCGTCGGCACGCTGAACGGCCAGCCGATCGGCACCGCTCCGCTCTCGATCGGCGTGCCCGGCGTGGCGACCGTCCACCTGAACCAGACGGTCGTCGGGCCGAACGGCCAGCGCGCGCAGTACGCCGTGCGGGTCGTGACGCTGCTGGGGCAGGAGATCATCCTGTCCGGTTGCCGGATGGGCTTCTGACCGCGTGACGCGCGACGGGCCCGGTCGCTCGGGTGAGCGGCCGGGCCCGTCGCGGGTGGGTGTCAGGGCGCCTTCGGGGTGTCCGACAGGTCCAGGCTGCTGCGCAGCAGGATCGGCTTGAGCAGCAGGGCCGCGACCACGCCGACCACGGCGATGCCCGCCGAGATCAGGAAGATGTGCCCGGTCGCGTCGCCGTAGGCGGCGCGGACGACGTGCTGCACGGCCTCGGGCAGCGCGTCCAGGTTCAGGTTGCTGCTGCCCGAGTCGCCGCCGCCCGCCGGGATGCCGGCCGCGGTCAGGTCGCGGGTGATCGCGGCGTCGACCCGCCGGGCCAGCACCGCGCCCAGCACCGAGACGCCGATCGTGCCGCCGAGCGAGCGGAAGAACGCCACGGTCGAGCTGGCCGCGCCGATGTCCTTGAGCGGCACGGTGTTCTGCACCGCGAGCACCAGGTTCTGCATGGTCATGCCGACGCCGGCGCCGACCAGCAGCATCGCGCCGCCGACCAGGACCAGCGACGTGTCGTGGTCGATCTGGCCGAGCAGCAGGAACCCGACGACCAGCACGGCGGCGCCCGCCACGATGTAGGGCTTGACCTTGCCGGTCTTGGTGATCAGCCGCCCGCTCACGATCGACGTGCCGAGCACGCCCACCATCATCGGGATGGTCAGCAGACCCGCTTCGGTGGGGCTGTAGCCGCGGCCGATCTGGAAGTACTGGCCGAGGAACACCGCACCGCCGAACATCGCCATGCCGACCGCGAGGCTGGCCAGGATCGCCAGCGCGGTGGTGCGCCGCTTGACGATCTCCAGGGGCACCACGGGCTCGGGGGCGCGCGCTTCGACGGCGACGGCGAGCGCCAGGAGCACCACCGACGCGCCGACCATGGTGAGGCTCTGCCACGACAGCCAGGCGAAGGACGAGTCGACGAACGAGATCCAGACCAGCAGCACGCTCACGCCGACCGCGATCAGCGACGCGCCGAGGTAGTCGATCTTGACGTTCTCGCGCCGGGTGGTCGGCATCCGCAGCGTGGCCTGGAGCACGAACAGGGCGATCACCGCGACCGGCACGCCGATGAAGAAGCACCAGCGCCAGCCCAGCCACGAGGTGTCCACGATCAGGCCGCCCAGCAGCGGGCCGCCGACCGTGGCCACGGCCATCACGCCACCGAGGTAGCCGTTGTAGCGGCCGCGCTCGCGGGGCGGGATCATCGCCGCGATCACGACCTGCACCAGCGCCTGGAGGCCGCCGACGCCGATGCCCTGGAAGGCGCGGGCGGCGATCAGCTGGCCGGCGCTCTGCGCGAGGCCGGACACGACGGAGCCGGCCACGAAGATCAGGATCGCGACCTGGACGAGGGACTTCTTGTTGAACAGGTCCGCGAGCTTGCCCCAGATGGGCGTGCTGGCGGTGGCGGTCAGCAGGGTCGCGGTGACCACCCAGGTGTACTGGTTCTGCGAACCGTTGAGCGCGCCGATGATCTGCGGCAGCGCCGTGGACACCACGGTGCCGCTGAGCATGGCGACGAACAGCACCAGGAGCAGGCCGCTGAGGGCCTCCAGCACTTGGCGGTGGTTCATCGTGCCGGTTGTCGGCGCGGGGGCGGTGACGCCCGTCGCGCGGGGTGCGCTCATCGCGCGGCCTCCCAGGTGGAGCTCAAGGCTCCTTCGACGTCGGTGGTCAGGCGCCCGATCGCGGTGGTCAGGGCGGTGACCTCTTCAGGGGTCCAGTCGGCAAGGGCACGGCCCACCAGCGCGCCGTACCGGTCGCGGGCGTCCGCCAGCGCGGTCCGGCCCCGCTCGGTCACGACCAGCGCGCTGGCCCGGCCGTCGTCGGGGTCGGCGCGGCGCTCGACCAGGCCGTGCGAGACCAGCGCGGCCACCGCGCGGCTGACCGTGGACGGGTCGAGCCCGGCCAGCACGGCCAACTGCTTCGCGTGGCAGCCGGTGGGCTTGCCGCCCTCGCGCTCGATGAGCCCGAGGGTGCCGACGAGACCGGCGGGCACGGCGGAGTGGTGCTGTTGCTTGACCATGCGCACGACCCTCAACAGGTCTCGCACCCGGTCCTCCAGCTCCCGCGCGACGACGTCCACGTCGTCCCCCTCTCCCGCATTGCTTGCCACATACAAGTATCCACAAACTTGCGCGTCGTGCAAGTTTGCCCAGTGGGAACCTTCATTAGACTGGGTGGGGATGGACACACTCCGGGAACGCAAGAAGGCGGCCACGCGCATGGCCCTGCACCAGGCGGCGCTGCGGCTCGCCCTGGAGCACGGTCCCGAACGAGTGACGGTGGAGGCGATCGCGGACGCCGCCTCGGTGTCGCGGCGCACCTTCTCCAACTACTTCGCGGGCAAGGAGGAGGCGATCTTCTACGGCGACCTGCTCCGCCTGCGCCGCCTGCTCGACCTGGTCCGCGCGCAACCCGCCGGGCCGCCGCGCGCGGCGCTGGTCCGGGCCGCCGTCGAACTGACCGGCGAGGGCTTCGACCCGGAGCAGCTCACCAGGCGGCGGCAGGTCTCCCGGCACCCCAGCCTGGTGGCGCACCAGGTCGCGGCCTACGCGGCGGTCGAGCGCGACCTCACCGCCGAGATCTCCCGCAGGCAGGAGGTCGAGGACCCGCTGCGCGCCCGCGTGCTCGCGGCGACCTTCCTGGCCGCGCTGCGGGCCGCCACCCAGCACTGGCTCGACCACCCCGAGCGGCCGCCGGCCGAGGTGGTCGCCGAGGCGATGGAGATGAACACGAACGAGGGATAGGTCGTGCACGGTGCGCACACGCGTGCGTACGGTGGGTTACCACCACGACAGCGGCGCCACCACGACGCCGAGCGCCGGCCCGACCGCCTCCGGGCCGGGAACGGACCAGGCCATGACCACCGCACCCCAACGCCCCAACACCAACCGCCCCTCGCTGGGCATCCCGCCGGAGCTGACCGCGCGCGAGTCCGGCCCCTTCGACCCGCCCGAGCTGATCAGCAGGGTGGCCGGGCGGGGACCCGTGCACCGCCTGACCCTCGCCGACGGCGAGCCGATGTGGCTGATCACCGGTCACGACGAGGCCCGCGCCGCCCTGGCCGACCCCCGGCTGAGCTCCGACCGGTTCCGCAGCGAGCGCGTGGTCGCCAAGCTGCCCGAGCGGTTCCGGGACCGGGCGGCCGACCCGCGGCGGCGGGCGGGCAACTTCGTCACCCTGGACCCGCCCGCGCACACCCGCTACCGCAAGCTGCTGACCGGCCAGTTCACCGTCCGGCGGATGCGGCAGCTCGCGCCGCGCGTCGAGGGCGTCGTCACCGAGCGCATCGACGCGATGGTCGCCGCGGGCCCGACCGCGGACCTGGTGACCGCGTTCGCCCTGCCCGTGCCCTCGCTGGTGATCTGCGAACTGCTGGGCGTCGACGACGCCGACCGCCACGAGTTCCAGGAGCGCAGCGCGAAGCTGGTGCGGTTGGACACCCCGCTCGACGAGGTCGCACGGGTCGCCGACGGGCTGCGGGCGTTCATGGTCGACCTGGTCCGGCGCAAGCGGGCCGAACCGACCGACGACGTGCTGTCCGGGCTCATCGGGGCGGACCCCTCGCTGACCGACGACGAGCTGGTCGGCATCGCCAACCTGCTGCTGGTCGCGGGCCACGAGACCACCGCGAACATGCTGGCCCTCGGCACCTTCGCGCTGCTGGAGCGCCCCGACCAGCTCGCCCGGCTGCGGGCGGACCCCGCGCTGGTCGACGGCGCGGTCGAGGAGCTGCTGCGCCACCTGTCGATCATCCACCTGGGCGTGCTGCGCCTCACCCTGGAGGAGGTGGGGGTCGCGGGCGAGGTGATCCCGCCCGACTCGGACGTGCTGATCTCGGTGATCGCGCCCAACCGCGACCCGCGCCGGTTCGACCGGCCGGACGAGCTGGACGTGACCCGCCCGCGCGGGCCGCACCTGGCGTTCGGCCACGGCGTGCACCAGTGCCTCGGCCAGCAACTGGCGCGCGTGGAGCTGGCGGTGGGGTTCACCGAGCTGCTGCGCCGGCTGCCGGACCTGCGGCTCGCCGTGCCGGCCGAGCAGGTGCCGCTGCGCTGCGACATGATCGTCTACGGCGTGCACTCGCTGCCGGTGGCCTGGGGCTAGCGCTCGGGGGCCCGCCTGGTGGTCACGAGACCGCCGCGGGCTCGGCGAAGCCGGTGCGCAGCCGGTCCACCAGCACGTCGATCAGGTCGACCAGCCGGGGCGGGTCGGTGGTGTCCAGCCACCGGCCGACGACCACCCGCAGGGTCGCCATCACGGTGGCCGCGAGCAGCGCCGGGTAGAGGTCGGCGTCCGCGTCGACACCGGCCCGCGCGGCCACCGCGGCGGCCAGCTCCCGCTCCTGCGCGGCGAAGGCCGCGATCTGGTGCGGCAGCAGCGCCGGTGTGCCGCGCAGCGCCCGCCGCAGGGCGACCCGGTCCTGGTCGACGTGCTCGGGGACGACCTCGACCAGCGCCCACCGCAGGGCGTCCAGCACCGGTTCGGCGGCGGGCCGCTCGGCGAAGGCGCGCACGAACGCGGCGGCCGTGGCCACGTCACCGGCGACGACCGCCTCCTCCTTGGAGGAGAAGTAGTTGAAGAAGGTGCGCAGCGACACGCCCGCCTCGGTGGCGACCTGTTCGACGGTCACCCCGTCCAGGCCGTGCGCAACGCACAACCTCAGCGCCGCATCGGCCAACGCGGCGCGCGTGGCCTGCTTCTTGCGTTCCCTGAGCCCGGACACGGCAAGAGTGTCGCACTGTGCACATGGCCGCTGCTCCGCAGACGGCGGCGAGGGCGCCTGGAAGTCGGTCGTTCGCGCCTGATCCCCCGACGATCGAAAAGCGTGATCGCCGGGGGATCAGGCGTGAACGACCGACGCGCCCTCGCGGGTCGGCGCGTGCAAGCGCGTCAGGGTGCCCTGGCGTGTCAGGCGCCAGAGGGTGGCGCGTCAGTGCAGCGGGGCCATCTCGGCTTCGGCGGCCAGGCGCTCGTCACCGCTGAGCGTCTTGAGCGGCTTCTCCTTGATGAACAGCACCGCGACCAGGGCCAGCACCGCGATCGGCGCGCCGATCAGGAACAGCTCGGCGGTGGCCGTGGCGTAGATCTCCCGCACGACCACCCGCACCGGCTCGGGCAGCAGCGCCAGGTCCGGCACCTCGCCCGCCTGGCCGTCGGGCGCCGGGCCGAACTTCTCCTCGGACAGGGTGGTCACCCGGTTGGCCAGCACCGCGCCGAGCGCGCTCACGCCGATCGCGCCGCCGAGCGAGCGGAAGAACGTGAGCGTGGACGTGGTCGCGCCCAGGTCCTTGGCCGGCACGTCGTTCTGCGCCGCCAGCACCAGGTTCTGCATCAGCATGCCGACGCCGACGCCCAGCACCGCCATGTGCACCGACACCACGAACACGCTGGTGTTGGCGTCGATCGTGGCGAGCAGGAGCATGCCGCCGACCATGATCGCGCCGCCCGCGACCAGGAACACCTTCCACCTGCCCCACTTGGTGATGAGCTGACCGGCCACGGTGGACGACACCAGCAGGCCGAAGATCATCGGCAGGCTCATCAGGCCCGCCTGGGTCGGCGTCTTGCCCAGGCCGATCTGGAAGTACTGCGACAGGAACACAGTGCCGCCGAACATCGCCACGCCGACCAGGGCGCTGGCGAGCGTGGTCAGGGCGACCGTGCGGTTGGCGAAGATGGTCAGCGGCACGATCGGGTCGACCGCCCGGGACTCGACCCACACCGCCAGCCCCAGCATCGCCAGGCCCGCGGCGACCAGCACGGCGGTCCAGGTCGAGGCCCACTCGAACTGGTGGCCCGCCAGCGTGGACCACACCAGCAGCGTGGACACGCCGGCCATGATCAGCACCGCGCCCGCCCAGTCGATGGTGACCTCCTTGCGCACCACCGGCAGGTTCAGCGTGCGCTGGAGCAGGAAGACCGAGGCGAGGGTGAACGGCACGCCGATGAAGAAGCACCAGCGCCAGCCCAGCCACGAGGTGTCGACCATGAGGCCGCCGATGAGCGGGCCGGCGACCGTGCCGACGCCGAACACCGCGCCGAAGATGCCCGCGTAGCGGCCCATCTCGCGCGGCGGGATCATCGCCGCCATCACGATCGTGGCCAGCGCGGTCATGCCGCCCGCGCCGAGGCCCTGCACGATGCGGCTGCCGATCAGCACCTCGACGTTGGGCGCGAACCCGGCGATGAGCGAGCCCACCGCGAACAGGCCCAGGGACAGCTGGATGAGCAGCTTGCGGCTGTAGAGGTCGGCGAGCTTGCCCCACAGCGGCACGGTCGCCGTCATGGCCAGCAGCTCGGTGGTGACGACCCACGTGTAGACCGACTGGGAGCCGTGCAGGTCGGAGATGATGCGCGGCAGCGCGTTGGACACGATGGTCGAGGCCAGGATGGACACGAACATGCCCATCATCAGGCCGGACATCGCTTGGAGTACGTCCCGGCGCGAATGGGTGCCGGTTTCGGTGGACATGATCCCCCCGGGTTCAGGACTGTGGTGGGTTGGCGAGGCCCGCGGCGAGCAGGTCCAGGGCCTCGACGAGCAGGGTCGGCAGGGGTGCGGAGCCGGTGGCGGACCAGCGGGCGACGGCGACGCGGAACGCCGCGCCCGTCGCCGCGGCGAGCAGCATCGGGTAGGTGGCGTCGACGGGCAGGCCGACCCGTTCGGCGATGCCCGCCACGACCTCGCGCTCGACCTGTTCGCCACCGGCGAGCACCCTGGCCAGCAGCACGGGGTGCTGCTGCACGACGGACATCCGCCGCGTCCAGGAGGTGCGGTCCTCGTTCAGCTCGACGCCCACCTCGGCCAGCAGCGCTTCGCGCACCGCCTCGGCGGCGGACAACCGGGCGGGCTGGGCGAGCACGCCCGCCCGCAGGCGCGCGCCCATCTCGGGGTCGGGCGCGAGGACGGCTTCTTCCTTGCCGGTGAAGTAGTTGAAGAACGTGCGCGGCGAGACGTCGGCCGCCGCGCTGATGTCCTCCACCGTGACGCCGTCGAGCCCGTGCTCGGCGACCAGGTCGACGGCCGCGCGGCTGAGCGCCTCGCGGGTCTGCCGCTTCTTGCGGTCGCGGAGCCCCTCGCCCGCCGCCTTGGTCACTCGATCAGAGTAGGGAAAAAGATGCACTCACTGCAACTTTGCAGAGACTGCACGTTTGTGATCCAGCTCTCCTTTACCACGTGAGCAGCACGATCGCACGGCGGGCGAGTGGCGGGCGAGGGGTTTTCCGGTGGCTCGGCGCTCGGCACGCGGAGTCACCCGTCGACGATCAGCCACCCCGGACGGGTGAACCCGTTACGCCCGGCGTTCGAGCACGACCGTGTCGCGCCACGTGCCGTGGTGCGCGGCGATGCGCTCGCGGATGCCCACGGTGCGGAAGCCGGCCGAGCGGTGCAGCGCCACGCTGGCCCGGTTCTCCGGGAACACCACCGCCTGGAGCGTCCACAGCCCGGCCGCGTCGGCGGCGGTGACCTGCCGGTGCAGCAACGCCTTGCCCACGCCGCGACCGCGATGCCGCGCGTCCACGTACAGCGAGGTCTCCGCGACGCCGGCGTAGCACTCGCGGGGCGACACCGGGGTGGCCGCGGCCCACCCGGCGACCTCGCCGCCGACCTCGGCCACCCACCGGTGGTCGGGCAGCCACTTCGCCTCCAGCGCGCGGCGGCTCGGCGTGGCGGTCTCGAACGTCGCCTGACGGGTCGCGATGCCCTCGCCGTAGATGCGCCGCACGTCATCCCAGTCGGCGTCGGTCATCGCGCGCACGGCCACGTCCGCGGGCGGGTCGAGCGGGCGGGCGACGACCGTGCCCAGGACCGCGTCCACGGCCTGCGGCAGCAGCGCCCGCCCGGACGGGTCGATCGAGGCGAGCGTCGCGGCGCCCTCGCGGCGCAGCCGGACGAGGCCCGCGGCGGCGAGCTCGCGGAGGTGGTGCGAGCACGTCGACCGGGTGACGCCGAGCAGGTCCGCCAGCGCGCCGACGGCCGTCTCGCCCGCGGCCACGGCGTGCAGCAGCCGCACGCGCGTGGCGTCGGCCAGGCAGGCGAACCGCTCGGCGCACGCGGCGGCGTCCTCGACCCGGAGGGTGGTCATGACGAGGATCCTTCGCCTCGCGAAGGGAACCGGTCAATCGAATCCGGGCGATGCAGCGGGGGTCACTCCGCGGACGCTCGTCCGGGGAACGGGGCGGCGAGTCATGAGAAGGGCTCGGGCCGGGTATGAAGTGCCGGCGGGAAGGCGGGTCCCATGGCGGTGGAGTTGCGGGTGCTCGGTCAGGTCGAGCTGCTGGTCGACGGCCGGCCGGTCGAGGTCGGCCACGCGCGGCAGCGGTGCGTGCTGGCGGTGCTGCTGGTGGAGGCGAACCGGGTCGTCACGCCGGAGCAGCTGGTGGAGCGGGTGTGGGCGGGCCGGCTGCCGCACAAGGCGCGGCAGGTGGTGACCAACTACGTGTCGCGGCTGCGGCGCGCGCTGCCGGGTGAGGCGGTGATCGCGCGGCGCGGCGGCGGGTACTCCCTGGAGGTCGACCCGGCGTCGGTGGACCTGCACCGGTTCCGCCTGCTCGTGGCGCGGGCGCGCGGTCAGGGCGACGCGCGGGCGTTGGCGCTGCTGGAGGAGGCGTCGCGGCTGTGGCGGGGCGAGGCGTTCGAGGGGCTGGACGCGCCGTGGCTGGCGGCCGTGCGCGAGGGGCTGGCCCGGGAGCGGTTCGCCGCCGACGTCGACCGGGTTGACCTGGCGCTCGCGCGCGGGCGGCACGCGGAGCTGTGCGCGGAGCTGGCCGAACGCGCAGACGCGCACCCGTTGGACGAGCGGGTCGCCGGGCAGCTGGTGCTCGCCCTGCACCGCAGCGGTCGCCGGGAGGAGGCGCTCGCCCGGTTCGAGGACATCCGGGCGCGCCTGGCCGACGGGCTGGGCGCCGACCCGGGACCGGACCTGCGCGCCCTGCACCGGCAGGTCCTGGCCGCGGCGCCCGCGCCTCGGCAGCTGCCCGCGCGACCGTGGTGGTTCACGGGCCGGGCCACCGAGCTGGAGCGCCTGGACGAGTCCGCCCGGGTCGCCGTGGTCGCCGGCTCGGGCGGGATCGGCAAGACCTGGCTGGCGCTGGACTGGGCGCACCGCAACGCGGACCGCTTCCCCGACGGGCAGCTGTTCGTGGACCTGCGGGGGTTCAGCCCCGAGGGCGAGCCGATGGACCCGGCGGTGGCGGTGCGCGGGTTCCTCGACGCGCTCGGCGTGGCGCCCGGTCGCGTGCCGGTCGACCCGGCGGGCCGGACGGCGCTGTTCCGCGACCTGGTGGTCGACCGGCGGGTGCTGCTGGTGCTGGACAACGCGGTCGACGCGGCCCAGGTCGCGCCGCTGCTGCCCGGCGGCGGCTCGTGCGCGGTGCTGGTGACCAGCCGCAACCAGCTGACCGGCCTGGCCGCCGAACAGGTCCTCCACCTGCCGCTGGACGTGCTGGCCGACGACGAGGCCCGCGCCCTGCTGGCCAACCGCCTCGGCGCGGACCGCGCGGCGGCGGAACCGGCCGCGGTGGACGAGCTGGCCGGGTTCTGCGGCGGGTTCCCGCTGGCGCTGAGCATCGTCGCCGGCCACGCCCACACCCACCCCGACCTCCCGCTGGCCCTGCTGGCGGCGGAACTGCGCGACCTCGGCCTGGGCACGCTGGACGACCACGACCCGACCGCCAGCCTGCCCGCGGTGCTGTCCTGGTCCCTGCACGACCTCACCGCCGACCAGACCACCGCGTTCGCGCTGCTGGGCATCGCGCCGGGCCCCGACATCGGCCTCCCGGCCGCCGCGAGCCTCACCGGCCTGTCCCCCGACCGCGCCGAGGTCGTGCTGCACGACCTGGAGCAGGCGTCGCTGGTCGCCCGGGACGCCTCCGGCCGCTACCGGATGCACGACCTGATCCGCGGCTACGCCGCCGCCACCGCCCACCGGGACCTGGACGCGGACCGGCGCACGGCGGCGTTGCGGCGGGTGGTCGACTTCTGCACCCGCACCGCCCACGCCGCCGAACGGCTCCTCAACCCCCACCTCCGGCCGATCGACCTCGACCCACCCCTGACCCGGCCCCACCCGCTGCCCGACGTCCCCGCCGCGCTGGCCTGGCTGGACACCGAGCACCGCGTCCTGCTCGCCGCCCAGCAGACCGCCGCGGCCCACCGGTGGCACGCCACCACGTGGCAGCTGGCCTGGTCCCTGACCACCTTCCTGTACCGGCGGGGACACCTCCACGACGCCCTGACCGCGTGGCGGGCCGCGCTGTCCTCGGCCGAGCACCTGCCCGACCCCGCGGCCCGCACCCTCGCCCACCGGCTGCTCGGCAGCGCCTGCGCCGAGCTGGGGCGGCACGAGGAGGCCGCCGAGCACCTGCGACGGGCACTCGCCCTGGCCGAGCGGCAGGGGGACACCGACCACCTGGCCCACACCCACCGGGAGTGCGCGCGGGCCTGGGCGCTGCGCGGGGACCACCGGCGGGCCCTGGACCACGCCCGGCTCGCCCTGGACCTGTTCCGCACCCTCGGCCAACCGGTCTGGCAGGCCCGCGCGCTCAACGCGGTGGGCTGGTACGCCGTCCTGCTCGGCGACCACGACACCGCCCGCGAGCACTGCCGGGCCGCCCTGGACCTGCTGCGCCGCCACCCCAACCCGGTCGGGGAGGCGGACACCCTGGACAGCCTGGGCCTCATCGACCACCGCACCGGCCGCCACCACGAGTCCGTCGAGCACTACCGGGAGGCCCTGGCCCTGTTCCGCGCCCACGGCGACACGAACGCCGTCGCCGACACCCTCGACGCGCTCGGCCGCCCCCACGCCGCCCTGGGGCAGCGCGAACAGGCCCGCGCGGTGTGGCGGGAGGCGCGCGACCTGTTCCGGCAGCAGGGGCGCGAGCAGCAGGCCGAACGGGTGCGCGAGCAGCTCGACGCGCTCGACCGCGCCGACGACGGGTCCCCGGGGTGAGGGCCGGCTGGGGACGCCGCGGGAGCGGGCCGGTTCGCGCTGCGCGGCGGTGAGCGGGGTCGCGCGGGCGCGGGAGGGGCTTGGCCCGCTCGCCCAGGTGCGCCGGGGACGGCCGAGGGGGCACGGCGCGCCGGACGCGCCCGGTGGCGCGGTTTCTTCGCGTAGTCATCCCCAGCACAAATTTCACCCCATCGTGTAGGAGCCTCTCATCGCCGCGCTTTTCGTCAAAAGTGCTGGCACAGCCGCTGCGCACGGTCGTACCGGGCAATTCGCTTCGTGAGAGGATCGCGGTGATCACAGAAAAGTTCCCGAGAAAATTTCCACCTTCTCGGGAATCAAGCACCCTATGCCACCAGGACGGGGGACCCATGCCGAGAAAATCGCCCGGTCCGAAAGCGAAGGAACTCGGCGCCGAACTGCGCACCCTCCGCAAGGACGCCGCGATCACCCTGGAGCAGGCCTCGGTGGCCATCGGGTTGTCCAAGCAGGTGCTGTCGCGCCTGGAGACGGGCAAGCGCAACATCGCGCCGGACGAGGTCGTCGGCCTGCTGGGCCTCTACGACGTGACCGGGCCGCGCCGCGAGCAGCTGCTGACCGTGGCGCGCACGCTCGACGACCCCGGCTGGTGGGAGCTGAACGCGCCGGGCCTGACGCCGGAGTCGGCGCTCCTGGCCGACTACGAGGACCGCGCCGCGCACATCACCGACTGGTCGCCGCTGCTGGTGCCCGGCCTGTTGCAGACCCCCGACTACGCCCGCGCGTTCATGCTCGACGACGGTGTCGCGCCGGCCGAGGTGGAGGCCCGGTTGGCCGCGCGGCTGCGCCGCCAGGAGCGGTTGCGCCGCGATGACGTCCGGTACACCGCCCTGATCGGCGAACCGGCGCTGATCGGCAACGACGACATCCACCACGACCAGTTGCAGGCCCTGGTCGCGGCGGCGGAGCGGCCCAACGTGACCATCCGGGTCGTCCCGGTCCGGTCGATGCCGCGGCTCGGCCGCGTGGAGGCGTTCATGCTGCTCGACGCGCTGCCGGCGGTCGTCGTGCACGTGGAGATGGCCCGATCGGGCGTGTTCCTGGAGGACGAGTCGCTCACCACGCCCTACCTGCGGCGCGCGGGACGGCTCGGCGAGGCGGCGTTGAGTGCCACACTGTCGCTCCGACGCGTCATCGAACTGCGAGCCGAGATGGAAGTGTGATCGATGAAGCCGTCCTCCCTGTCCTGGCGCAAGTCGCCCCGCTCGCAGTCCCAGTCCAACTGCGTCGAGCTGGCCGCGCTGCCGAGCGGCGGACTGGCCGTGCGGGACAGCAAGCTGGGCGAGCGCGGTCCGGTGCTGGCGTTCGGGCGCGGCGGCGTCGCCGCGTTCCTGCGCGGCGCCGGGCGCGGTGAGTTCGACGGGCCGGCCTGACCAGCGCGCTCACCCGGACGTGTGACCGTCCACTTGAAACACCAGCCCGTCGCCGGGAAGCTGTCAGCGCCTCCAGCAAGATCAACCCGCAGGGACCGCGATGCTCCGCAGCACCCGCCTGTTCGGCGGCAAGCGCCACGTGACCTTCTCGCTGCCGCTGGACGACCCGCACGGCCCGGTGAGCGTGGTCGGTTCGTTCAACGACTGGACGCCCGGCGTGCACGAGCTCATCCCCCGCCGCGACGGCACTCGCACGGTGGCGGTCGTCCTGCCGCCGGGCACGCACCGCTTCCGGTACCTCGCCGCCGACGGCCACTGGTTCGACGACGACGACGTCCCGCAGGTCGACGGCGAGGGCGGTGTGATCACGATCGAGAGCTGAGGGCCGGTGCGGTCAGGTGGGCAGTCGGTCGGCGCGTCGGCGCGGTCGGCCGGGCGGCGCAGGCAGGCGGTCAGCGCGGGCAGTCGGTCGGCGCGGCCGGCCAGGTCAGCCGGTCGGCGCGAGCAGCCGGTTCAGCACCTGCTTGACCGCGACCGTGAAGCGCCCCATCACGGTGTCCCGCGAACCGAGCACGACCAGCAGCAGCGTGCCGCTCAGCGGCTGCACGCCCACGCACCCCCGCTCGCCCTCCAGCACCACGCCCTGGAGGCGGCCGTGGTCGGAGGCCTGGACGAAGCGCTGGCCGATGCCCGCCGAGGCGGCGGCCATCGCGGCGGACTGGTCGGCCGCGTCGCCGGGGTTCGGGGTGCCGGGGTCGAGGTCCGCGGCGACCACGATCCCGTCGCGGCTCGTCACCACCAGGCCCGCCACGCCCTCGACGTCGGCGCGCACCCGGCCGAGCAGCTCGCCCAGGGCTTCGGGGTCCTGGAGGCGGATCTGGACGCGGTCGGCCGTCATACGACCAGGGCCTGCTCGATCCGGCGCAGGTGCAGCCGGGCCAGGGCGAGGTTGGCGCGGGCGCGGTCGAGCACCAGGTAGAGGAACAGGCGCGAGCCGCGGGTCTCGGCCAGCGGCCGGATGATGTGGTACTGGCGCTGGAGGGTGATGAGGATGTCCTCGATCGTGTCGTCCAGCTGGAGGGACGCGATGGTGCGCAGCTTCGCGCGCACCACCTCGGTGTTGCCCGCCCCCGCGGTTTCGAGGTCCAGCAGCGCGTGGCCGCCCTGCGAGCCGAGGGTCATGCCGCTGTCGTAGTCGACCAGCGACACCCCGACCGCGCCCTCCACGGTCATCGCCTCGCGCAGCGTCTCGTCGATGTTCACCCCGCCGGACCTCCACTCGATTTCCCCTGATCGACACGCACGGTAACCCAGGCTTCCGGCGAACGGGCGAGCCGGTGCTTCCGCGACCGATGAAAAGAGCGAAAAAGTTACGGAAAGATCAGGAGTCGCTGGTCCGTATAGAGGTACGGGCACGACTCGCGGGTTACGGCACGGTGAGTGAGCGGGCGCGATATTCGCTCGGCCCCCGGATGCGGGCGGGCTAATGTAACAGCACTGTTGTATCTCTTCGAGGAGGTTGGTCGTGCTGTACCCGGAGATCGAGCCGCACGACAGCGGCATGCTCGACGTCGGCGACGGGCACCACGTGTACTGGGAGGTCAGCGGCAACCCGGACGGCAAACCCGCCCTGGTGGTCCACGGCGGGCCCGGCTCCGGGTCGTCGCCCAGGGCCCGCCGGCACTTCGACCCGGAGGCCTACTGGGTGATCCAGTTCGACCAGCGCAACTGCGGGCGCAGCACGCCCCACGCGAGCAACCCCGTGGTGGACCTGTCGACGAACACCACCGATCACCTGCTCGCCGACGTGGAGCGACTCCGAGAGCACCTGGGTGTCGACCGCTGGCTGCTGTTCGCCGCGTCGTGGGGCTCGGTGCTCGCCCTGGTCTACGCCGTGCGGCACCCCCACCGGGTCAGCGAGATGGTGCACGCGGGCGTGGCCGTCGGCCTGCGGGAGGAGACCGACCTGCTGACCAAGGGCCTCGCCCCGATGTTCCCCGAGGCGTGGGCCCGGTTCCGCGCGCACGCGCCGGAAGGCGACGACCTGTCGGCCGCCTACCTCCGGCTGCTGCTCGACCCGGACCCGGCCGTGCACCAGCCGGCCGCCGACGAGTGGTGCCGGTGGGAGGAGGCCGTGGTGCCGCCCGCGCCCGGCCCCAACCGCTTCGACTCCCCGGAGCACCGGCTCGCGTTCGCCCGGATCGTCACCCACTACTGGGCGCACGGTTCCTGGCTGCCCGACAACCTCGTCCTCGACGGGGCGGACAGGCTCGCCGGCATCCCGGGCGTGATCGTTCAAGGGGTGCTTGACCTGGGCAACCTCATCGGCATCCCCTGGCGGTTGACGCGGGTCTGGCCGGACGCGGAGTTGGTGATGATCCCCGACACCGACCACGGCGGGAACGCCGCCATGACGGAGGCCCGCATCGCGGCTACTGACAAATACCGGTAACACCCCGAAACTCGGTGCGATGGTTTGATGACAGCTTGAGCACGGAGGGGGCCGGGTGCACACCAGCTTCACCGCGCGCGCCCGGCGGGTGCTCTCGGACGCCCGGCGCACGGCGAGCGAGCGCGCGGGCGCGGAGGTGCTGCTCCCGGACCTGCTGCTGGGCCTGGTGCCGGCCGGCGGCCCGGCGGGTCGGGTGCTGGGCGAGCTGGGGGTGACGTCGGCCGCGGTGCGGCGGCGGCTCCCCGCCGCCGCGCCCGACCCGGCCGGCGGTGGGGCCGGCGACCCGTCCGCCGGCCCGGCCTCCGGTCCACCCGGCGACCCACGCAACGCCTCGCCCAACGGCCTGCCCAGCGACCCGTCCGCCGACCCGGCTTCCGGTCCACCCGGCGACCCCGAGGGACCGACCCTGTCGCCGCAGGTGCTGCGGGTGCTCGCCCGCGCGCGGGCGGACGTGCCCCCGGCCCAACCGGTCGACGCCCACCACCTGCTGCTCGCGCTGGTGGACGTGGACGACCCGGGGGTCCGGCGCCTCCTCACCTCGGCCGGCGTGCCGCCGCGGGTGCTGCGCGACCGCGTGCTGGCGGCGGCCAACGACGACCGGCCGCCCGCGCCGTCGCCGAGGGTGTTCATCAGCTACCGCAGGCAGCAGGCGCGGCACGTGGCGGGTCGGATCGCGGACTGGCTCGCCGACCGCGCCGAGGTATTCCTCGACGTGCACTCGATCCGGCCCGGCGCCGATTTCACCGAGGCCATCAACACCGCGGTCGACGGGTGCACCGCGCTGGTGGCCGTCATCGGGCCCGGGTGGGCCGGGCTCACCGACGACCGGGGCAGGCAGCGGCTGGCGCAGGCGGACGACGTGGTGCGGCTGGAGGTCGAGGCCGCCCTGCGGCGCGACGTCGCGGTGATCCCGGTGCTGGTGGACGGTGCGCGGATGCCCCGCGTGGACGAGCTGCCCGAGAGCCTGCGCCCGCTGGCGTTCCGCAACGCCCTGGAGATCAGGCACGAGAGCTTCAGGCAGGACGTGGCCCGGCTGGGCGAAGCCGTGACGAGGGGGTGACGGTGGAACGGTTCACGGAGGGGGCGCGACAGGTCTCCGCGTTGGCGCTCCGCGAGGCGCGGGGGTTGAAGCACACCTCCATCGGCACCGGGCACCAGCTGCTCGGCCTGCTCGGCGAGGGCGGCGCGGCGGCGGCCGTCCTGGCGTCGTTCGACCTGTCGCTGCCCGGCTGCCGGGAGCACGTCCGGACCATCGAGGGTCGCGGCGGCCTGGTGGTAGCCGGGCACCTGCCGTTCACCCCCGGCGCGAAGCGGGCGCTGGCGGCGGCGGTGCGGGAGGCGTTCGCGCTGGGGCAGCGGCGGGTCGGGACCGAGCACCTGCTGCTGGGCCTGCTGACCGAGGAGGACGGGTTGGCGCTGGACGTGCTGACCCGCTGCGGGGTCGACGCCGCCGAGGTGCGGGACCGGGCGTTCGCGGTGCTGGCCGGGATCGAGCTGCCACCCGCCTGGCGGCCGGCGCGGCTGTTCCTCAGCCACCGGCCGCAGGACCTGCACGTGGCGGGCCGGATCGCCGACCGGCTCGGCGACATCGGCCGGCCGGTGGTGGGCGACGTGGCGCAGTGCGACGTGCTGCTCGCCGTGATCGCGCCGGGGTGGACCCCCACCGAGGCGGTGCTGGGCCACGTCGAGACGGCGCGGACGCGGTCGGTGCCGGTGATCCCGGTGCTGGTCGACGGCGCCGAGCTGCCCCACGACCAGCTGCCGGGCGCCGAGGGCGTCAGCGTGCGGCACGAGACGTTCCGCGAGGACGTGGCGCGGCTGGCCGACGCGATCCGGTACGCCCGGCCGGGCGCGGGCTGACCGGCACTCCCCCGTCACCTTGAAGTGCGATTTGAGGGTTTTGGCGACCTCCCCTGGGGCTTTGCGCCTCGAAGTCCCAACAAGGAGTTCAATGAAACACTTGAAGCATGGAAGCCAGTGAGGTCCAGCGACACATCTGCGAGGCGTTCGAGGGCGTCAACGCGCTCGAAAGCGACGGCGACACCTACTTCCTCTTCGACCCCGACCGGGACCTGCCGCCGGAGCGGCAGCTGCCCTTCGCCACCCTCGTCACCGGCGACCGCCACGACCGGGTGTCGGACCTCGACCGCCCCGGCGCCTACCGGCTCAACATCGGCCTCACCAAGGCCACCTACACGTCGCTGTTCGGCGCACCGCCCACGCGGCGCGACGCGGACCACGTCCTGGACACCGGGTACGACCACGCCGAGCGCGACCGCCTGGTGCCGCACCCGGTCTACGCCTCCCAGCACTGGGTCTGCGTGGTGACGCCGAGCGAGGCGACGTTCGAGACCCTGCGGCCCCTGCTCGCCGAGGCGCACGGGTTCGCCGCGCGCAAGCACGCCAACCACGTCGGGCGCGCGCGGTCCTGACGGCTCGCCCCGCACCTCGGGCACCGCCGCGCCCGCCCGGCGAGCGACCGGGCGGGCGCGGCCGACGACCTCAGGCCCAGCCCGGCATCGGGTAGCCCGACATCAGCTCGGCCACCTCGCCGGCGATGCGGTCCAGCTCCCGCTCGTCGCCCGCCGCGGCCACGGCGCGGTCGATCCACTCCGCGACCCGCGGCATCTGCTCCGCGGTCAGGCCGCGCGTGGTGACGGCGGCCGTGCCGAGGCGCACGCCGGACGGGTCGAACGGCTTGCGCGGGTCGAACGGCACGGTGTTGTAGTTGGCCTCGATCCCGGCCCGGTCCAGGGCCTTGGCCGCGGGCTTGCCGCCGATGCCCTTGGTGGTCAGGTCGAGCAGGACCAGGTGGTTGTCCGTGCCGCCGGACACCAGCTCGAAGCCGCGGTCGAGCAGGGCGGCGGCCAGGGCGCGGGCGTTCTGCACGACCGCGTGCGCGTACAGGCCGAAGCCCGGGTCCAGCGCTTCGCCCAGCGCCACCGCGATCGCCGCCGTGGTGTGGTTGTGCGGTCCGCCCTGCAACCCCGGGAACACGGCCTTGTCCACGGCCTTGGCGTGCCCGGCGTCGCTGAGGACCATGGCGCCGCGCGGGCCGCGCAGGGTCTTGTGCGTGGTCGTGGTGATCACCTGGGCGTGCCCGACCGGCGACGGGTGCGCGCCGCCCGCGACCAGGCCCGCGATGTGCGCGATGTCGGCCACCAGCACCGCGCCGACCTCGCGGGCGATCTCGGCGAAGCCCGGGAAGTCGATGGTGCGCGGGATGGCCGTGCCGCCGCAGAAGATCACCTTCGGGCGCTCGGCGCGGGCCAGGTCGCGGACCTCGTCGAGGTCCACCACGCCGGTCTCCTTCCGCACCCCGTACTGGGCGCTGCGGAACCACTTGCCGGTGGCCGACACGCCCCAGCCGTGGGTGAGGTGGCCGCCCGCGGGCAGGGCCATGCCCATGACGGTGTCGCCGGGCTCCAGGAACGCCAGGTACACGGCGAGGTTGGCCGGTGAGCCGGAGTAGGGCTGGACGTTGGCGTGGTCGACGCCGAACAGGGTCCTGGCCCGCGCGACGGCCAGCTCCTCCACCGGGTCGACGACCTGCTGGCCCTCGTAGTACCGGCGGCCCGCGTAGCCCTCCGAGTACTTGTTGGTCAGCACCGAGCCGGTGGCCTCCAGCACCGCGGTGGACACGTAGTTCTCCGAGGCGATGAGCCGGACCTTCTCGAACTGGCGGCGGGCCTCGGCCTGGAGCAGCCGGGCGACCTCGGGGTCGGCGCCGGTCAGGGACGGGATGGCGGGGTCGTGCACGACGTCCTCCACGCGCGCGGGGGCGCTGCCGTGGCACCCAGGCGCGCGGTGCGTTCCGGCCTCACGCTCCCCGGTGGTCGATCCCACCCTCGTCACGCCAGTCGCGAACGCGCCGATCCTACCCCGCCGCGCGTTCACGCCGCGCCGTCCCGTGGACGCATTGGGCGGAACGGACCATTGCCCTCCCTGCGCCCCAACCCAATACTCAGGGTTGGAAATCTTCCAACCGGCCCTGTGCCACGTCAGCACTTCCCCCTGCTCCGAAAGGACTGACGTGCTCGATCGGCGAACGTTCGTGCTGAGTGCCGCCGCGACAGCGGCACTCGTCACCGCAGCACCGGCCCACGCGACGGCGGCAGCCGCCGTGCCGGGCAAGACCGCGGGCGCCCTGCTCGCCCCCGATGGAAACCCTTACCTCCTCCTGTGGTCCGATGGCCAGTGGGTGTTGCTCGACGAGCGCGGTTCGGTGCGCATCACCGAAGGCCTCGGCAGCGCGGCCCTGGTCGACGTGGCCGACGACGGCGGCCGACTGGTCGCCGTCGGCTCGCTCGGCGACGACGACCCGACCGCCGTGATCTGGGAGTCGACCAACGGCACGACCTGGCACGAGGCACGCCGCCTGCACGGCCTGCGCTCGGAGTTCACCGCCGTCGGCGGCGGGCTGGCGCTCGGCTCGGTGGTCAAGGCCGAACGGGCCTCCGTGGTCCGCATCGCGGCCCGCCGCACCGCGTCCGGCTGGGCGACCGTGCCCGTGCGCGGTCTGGAGTGGACCGACGGCCTGGCCGCCACCGCGGTGGCCCGCACCGCCGACGGCTGGGTCGCGGCGGCGGTCGACCAGGCGGGCACCGTCCTGCACACCTCGCGCGACGGCGTCTCCTGGACCGCCCGGCCCCGGCTCGACGGGGTCGCGGTGCGCGGCCTGGCCGCGCTCGGCGGCGGCGTGCGCTGGGTCGGCAACGAACTGGTCGAGGCCACCCCGCTGACCGGTGTGCTCGACGCGGGGCAGCGGCAACCCGCCGTGCCCGCGGACGCGAAGGCGCTGGGCGTCGTCGGCGACCGCTCGGCCTGGCTGGCCGGTGGCCGCCTGATCACCGCGGAGGCGGCCCGATGATCACCTTCCAGCGCATCGACGGCACCCCGGTCTACTACTGGCGGTCCGGCCGCGGCAACACGACCCTGCGCAACTGGCAGGCCACCCAGGGGTTCTACGACACCCTGGTGCTGTGGATCCGGGACCTGCGGTCCCTGTCGTCGGCCTACGGCAGCATCACCTACCTGGTGTCGGCGGGCTTCTACGTGAACAAGCCCGGCGAGCACGGCGCGGGCACCGCCATGGACCTCGACCACGTGCGGTGGAGCGGCGGCCAGACCTGCTCGCCGCTGGACCGCGAGCACGCCTCCGGCACCCTGGCCACCCGCCGCCGCTACCTGGCGGTGGACGCGGTGTGCCGGCGGCGGTTCCGGTTCGCGCTGGACGGCTGGTACAACGCCGCCCACGAGGACCACATCCACTCCGACTTCGGCGGCCTGCCGGTCCGCTGCGTGACCGGGTCGGAGAGCGACACCAAGTTCGTCCAGGCGCTGTGCAACAACTTCATGAGCTCCGGCCTGGTCGTGGACGGCATCTGGGGTCCGAAGACGCAGAGCGCGTTCACCACCGCCAAGTCGCGGCTCGGCGTGACCGGCGACCCGCACTCCAGCAGCGCGGCGTGGCAGTCGTTCCTGTCCGCGGCGGCCCGCCGCGGTTTCGCGAACCAGGCGTTCTGAACAGCGCCCGGCCCGGGGAGCGCGACCCCGGGCCGGGCGCCCCCGCCGCGTGCCGCCGGCCTGCTCGCGCCCTCCCGGCCCGGCTCGCGGGTCCCGCCCCGCGACCACCGCCAGGCCCGTTGACGGTCCGACAGGCCATGCGCCCGTCACGCGCCGCCCGTCACGCGCCACCCACCGCGCGTCGCCCACCGCATGCCGCAGGCCGCCCGCTGCCCATCGCCGTGCCACCCGGGTGGTCCACCAACTCATCATGCAGACGCCCCCTGCCTGCCTTGTACCTTGCCGTGCAGTCCCACGTGAGTTCAGCGCGACTGAACTTTGATCATGGCGAACCCACGGCTTTTCGGCACGTGTCGCTCAAGATCATCTCGGGTTCTCGTGCCCGGTCCCTGTGGCGTGATCTGGTGGGAACGGGCCGTCCGCGGCGCGCGGGCGGCCCGTTCCTGTCGGGTTCAGGCGATGTAGGCGGCGTAGAGGGTGTTGTTGAGGGTGGTGAGGCCGGGTGGGAGGGGGCTGGTGACGCCGAGAGGGGTGAAGTTGTTCCATCGGGTGCCGTCGTGGCTGCACGAGTACAGGGTGCGGTTGGCGCCGGAGCCGCGGACCAGGCAGTGCAGTTTGTTGTTGGCGACGGCCAGGGCGGGGGCGTGGCCGGTGGTGCCCGAGGGCAGCGGGTCGGAGGGGGTCCAGGTGGTGCCGTCGAAGGTCGACCAGCGCAGGACGCCGGAGTCCCCGTGGCCGCGGCAGACGAGGTGGAGCTTCCCGCCGAAGGCGGCAGCGGCCGGGGCGGCGGTGCCGGCGGCGTAGTTGGGCAGCCCGGTGAAGGCGCTCCAACGGGTGCCGTCGAAGCTGCTCCAGGTCACCCGGGCGCTGCCGGCTTCGACGGCCAGGCAGTGGAGCCTGCCGTTGAAGACGACCAGGGCCGGGGCGTGGTCGGTGGTGGTGCCGGACAGGGCCACGGCGGCGCTCCACCGGGTGCCGTCGAAGTGGTTCCAGTACAGGGTGCCGGTGGCGTGGCTGGAGCGGTGCACGGCGTGGAGCCTGTCGCCCAGGGCCGCCAGGGCGGGGGTGACGGTGCTGGCCATGGGCAGTCGGGTGAACGCGGTCCAGCGGGTGCCGTCGAAGCTGTTGTGCCACAGGTGCGCATCCAGGCCGCGGACCAGGCAGTGGATCCCGCCCCGGTAGGCGGCCAGGGCGGGGGTGTGGGCGGTGGTGCCCGAGGTAACGGCCGGGCCGGGTGCCCAGCCGCCGGAGGCTCCCAGGGTCGTGGTGCGCAGCGGGCCGCCGCGTTCGACGAAGGGACCGCAGTGCAGGTACAGGGTGTGGCGGCCTCCGCCGCCGCCGTCGAACAGCAGCGCGAACTCGCCCTTGGGTCGGGAGGCGAGTTCGGCCAGGGCGGCGCGGTCGAACGTGAAGGACCGTTCCACGACCAGGTCGTCGTCGTTGGTCAGCCAGCCCAGGATCGCGTTGAGCAGCCCGGCGCCGATGGCGAACCAGGCGGCCAATCCGGCGGCCTTCTTGCTCTCGTCGTCGCCGGCCTCGGCCATCCGGACCGACAGGTCCAGGGCCGCCTCGGCGAAGTCGGCGAGCGCGCCGCGCAGGGAGTTGTAGAACCCGCCGCTGCTGTCGTCGGCCTCCCAGCACTGGATTTCGCAGGAGACGTACTTCTCGACTTCGCCGTTGAACAGGAACGTGTTGGCGTCGAAGGTGTGCCAGGTGCTGGTGGAGGTCGACCCGTACTCCCGGGTCTTGCCCGAGGTCTTGGCCCGGCCGTCGCTGCCCGCGGCCAGCGCCCAGTAGATCTCGTCGCGGCCCACCTCGCCCGACTTCCTGTCGCAGTGGAAGGAGTGCAGCCGCAACGGCGCCGACGCCGGCCCCACGTCCGTGGCCTGCGGCCCGGGGGCGGTGAGGATCGTCGTGCCGCGCCCGTACTCCACCAGCGCCGCCGCGAACTCCTCGTCATCGATCGGGGCGTCGCCGTCCAACGCGGTCACGTCCACGACCCGGACGTTGGGCTGCGCGAGGGCGTGCTCCCCGATCGCGGGCAGCGCGTCCAGCAGGTCGGCCAGGCCGTACCCGGTCTCCACCGGCAGGCCGGTGACCGCTTCGGGCAGCACGTCGACCGGGCCCCGCGTCACCGCGTCCCGGTACACCCCGCCGAACGCGACCAGTTCGTCGCCCGGCAGGTACGCCTCGGCCAGGTCGAGCAGCCGCTGCTCCAGATCGGTCGGCTCCAAGCCCCGCGCCCGTCGGTCGGCGCCGTGCAGCAACGCCCCCACCAGCACGTTCGCCGGGCGGTTGCGCTACAACCGGCGCGCGCCCCGCGACTGCGACCAGGCGCCGGCGCCGGACAGCATCGCCTCGACCTTGGCCAGCCGCTGCTCGGAGGTCAACGACCCGGTCAACGGCCCCGCCCGCCGCTCGGACGTGGACTGCCCGGGAATCACCGTGCCCGAGTCCGGGTCGGTCAGCGGCGTTCCAGAAGTCGGCGCGGCCACAGGGCCCCACACCCTTTCCGTGATCAGGGCACGGGCACCACACCCCCGCCTGCACCCCACGTAACCAGACGCCTCCTCACAGTGACAGTGGCGTCCCTCCGACGCCCACCGAATCCACCTGCGGGGTGACCTCGCGCGTCCCGACGCAGGACCGATCCCACAACCCCCACCGGTCACCGGACACCCCTGCGGTGCCGGACGCGCGGACCACCACTCGAGCCCACGCCGGCGAGTGAATCTCGTCCCCGAACCGGTGGAGCGGCACCGCGCGGCGCCCCGGGTGCGATCGAGGGCCGCGCTCTGGGCGTGACGTGCCAACCGGAGGACGACGACCACAGGAAGAGACCACGGTGAAACGCTCCCGGACCCTCGGCGTGATCACCGCCGCCGCCGTGATCGCGGCCCTCGGCCCGGCCGGTGCCGCGACCGCGTCGGTCGAACCGGCGCTCGCGTGTGCCGCGCTGGTCCAACCGCCGACCCGGAACGGCTACGAGCTCCGCGGCGTCGGCGGACGGTCGGGATGCGCGCACCGGCCCCGGACAACGACGAGGGCACACCGTTCGATGCGGCCTCGCGGACAGCGGGTCGGCGGCCCGCGTTCCCGCGACATGGAGCGGCACCGGTTGACCGACCGGGCCGCGTTCGACCGGCTCGTCACCACCTCGCAGCACCGCAACACCAAGCTGCGCGACCTCGCCCGGCGGCTGGTGGAGACCGGGGAGGACAGCCACCTGCTGTGAGGCGGCAGGAGGCAGCGGCGGCGGGAGGCAGTGAGCGGCAGCGGGGGAACCGGCGAAAGCCGAGGGGGCCGCGGCGGTGGCGGCCCCCTCGGCGTGCTCAGCCGAGCCGGTACGCCCGGATCACGGTCTGCCGCAGCACGTGACCCCTGCCGTCGGTCGCCTCCACCCGCAGCGAGGCGTGCGCGCCCGCGCCGGCGTCGTTGCGGACCAGCGCGGTGGAGCCGGCCACCGGGACCCGGGTCCACCGCTCGCCGTCGTCGAAGGACACCTCCACCCGGAAGCGCCTCAGGTGCACCCGCTCCGCGCCCTCCTGCCCGTCCACCACCAGCGGCACGCGCAGGACCCGGCCGGCGGGCGCCGCGCCGGAACCGTCCAGCTCCGGGGTGAAGCGGACCACCGACAGCGGCAGCGGCCGGGCCTCGTCACCGCGGACCGTGTCGGAGCGGAAGGTCCAGCTCAGCCCGACCTCCGTGGCGAATTCCGCGATGCCGGGCGCGCGGACCGCACTCGCCGCCACCCGGTACCCGGCCCGGCCCGGCGGCACCGGGAACAGGGCGGACTCCCCGTCCGCCCCGCCGACCAGCTCGCCGTCCCGGTACAGCTCGACGCGCGCGGACGAGGTCTGCGAGAAGCCCTCGTTGCCCTCCCGGTCGCCGAACAGCGGCAACCTCACGTCGATCTCGTCGCCGGCCCGGGACAGGTACGGGTAGCGCCCCGCGGCCAACGCGGGCCCGAACACCGGGTGGTGCATCGACCTGTCGTAGGTCCGGCCCGCGCGGTAGCGCTCCTCGGCGGAGGACAAACCGGTCTCGCTGAGCTGATCCCCGTCCTGGAAGAACACCCGCCGCCACGGGTTGCCGTCGGTGTTGACGTGGTCGATCCCCGAACCGGACGGCGGCACCTCGACCAGCCCGGCGACGCCGCCGAAGCCGAGGGAGTTGCTCGCGGACATGCCGTGGACGTAGACCTTCCCCGGCAGCGCCGGGCCGAACGAGGTGCGCACGCGCGCCAGGTCCCGCGACGCCGGCGCGCGCACCAGCCCGGTGGGCACGCGGCCCAGCTCCTCCCAGGCGAACCGGTAGGTCACCGGCGCGCCGTTCACGGGCGCTCCGATGAACTCCGCGCCGACCACGACGCTCAGCTCGTCCTCGGGCAGCTCCCGACCGGCGTGCCCGATGGTCATGCCCGCCGGGAAGCCCCGCGGGTAGATGCCGACGATGCCGCTCGGCCGACCGTCGTAGCTCCTGGTGACGTCCACCGCGTGGAGACCGGGCGCGGCGGCCGGGTCGGGGGCGGTGACGCGCAGCGGTCCCGCCACCCGGGCGTCCAGGGTGACGGAGCCGTCGCCGGTGACCGCCAGGTGGGGCTGCACGAGCAGGGTGAGCCCGTCCACCGGCCCGAGCTCGGACACGACGAGGTAGTCGCCCTTGGGCAGCCGGAGGGTGTCCTGGCCCGTGGTGAGGAAGGCGGTCCGGTCGTTGGAGAGGCCGAAGACGGAGGTGTAGTAGGTCCCCTCCGGCGCGCCGGACCGGTTGACGTGCTCGAAGGGGACGTCGTAGCTCTCCACCTCGCGGTCCACGGCCATCGGCGTGCGCAGCGGCTCGTCGCCGCCGGTGGCCACGACCGCGCCGGAGTAGGCGCCGTCCAGCGGGCCGAGCCTGGTGTCGGCGGTGACGCTCGCCGTCGCCTCGCCGCCCGCCGGCACGGTCAGCTCGGTCGGGGTGACGCTGAACATCCCCGCGGGCGCGGGCGCGCCGTCCGGCGCCTTCGCCTCGACGGCGAGGGTGAGGGTCACCGGGGCGTCGCCCGCGTTGCGGTAGGTGTGCTCCCGGGTGACCGGGGTGTCGTCCTGGTGCGGCCACTGCTGCACGCCCAGGTTGATGCCGACCGGGTCGGTGGTGAGCGCGGTGGTGATGGCGCGGGCCAGGTCGAGCCGACCCGAACCCTGGTCGAACGCCGTCAGGTCGGCGTTCGGCTCGGCCGACGCGGTGAGCACGGCCTTGATCCGCGCCCCGGTCCAGTCCGGGTGCTGCTGGGCGATCAGCGCCGCCGCGCCCGCGACGTGCGGTGTCGCCATGGAGGTGCCGGACAGGGCCAGGTGCCCGTCACCGACAGGTGTGCCGATGGTGGAGTGGGCGGCCTTGGCGGCGACGATGTCCACGCCGGGCGCGGTGATGTCCGGCTTGATCGCGCCGTCGCCGACGCGCGGGCCACGGCTGGAGAAGGGCGCGATGCTGTCGTCGCGCTCGACCGCGCCCACGGTGAGCGCGGCGTCCGCGCTGCCCGGCGAGCCCACGCTGCCCGGTGAACCGGAGTTGCCCGCGGCGATCACGAACAGGGCGCCGGTCTGGGCGGACAGCGCGTTGACGGCCTCCTCCAACGGGTCGATGCCGGGCCGGTCACGGCCGCCGAGGCTCAGGTTCACCACGTCGGCGCCCTGCTCGGTCGCCCACCGCATCCCCTCCAGGATCGCGGACTCCGCGCAACCGCCGCTCGCCTCGCACACCTTGCCGTCCAGGATCTCGGCGTCCGGCGCGACCCCTCGGTACTCCGGGCCGGAACTGGCGACGGTGGCGGCGACGTGCGTGCCGTGGCCGACCCGGTCGACGGTGTCCGGCTCGCTGGTGAAGTTGCGCTCCGCGACCTCCTTGCCCGCCAGGTCCGGGTGGTCGCCGTCCACGCCGGTGTCCAGCACGGCGACCTTCACGCCCGCGCCGGTGTGGCCCGCGGCCCACGCGGCGGGCGCGCCGACCTGGGCGGTGGAGCGGTCCAGCGAGATGCGGCGCACGCCGTCCAGCCAGACCTTCCGCACGCCCGGGTCGTCCACCAGGGCCCGGAACGCGGAACCCGCCGCCGCCTCGGCCTTGGGCGCCTCGGCGGTGGTGAAGTCGTTCCCGCGGGTCACGATGAGCGGCACGCTGTCGCGGCGGGTGTCGTCGTAGCCCGCCTCCACCAGGCCGGTGACGTCGAACAGCCGCGGGTCCAGCCGGTCCTGGGCCAGCAGCCGGGTGGCGTCGGCGGGCACGACGTGCACGTGGTCCGCGCGGTGGAACGCGTGGAACGGCACGTCCTCGCGCCCGGCGCCCGGCTTGACCGCCACGACGCGGTCGCCGTCGAGCACCACGCGGTCGCCCGTGACCAAGGTGACCGCCGTGATCTGGCCGCCCGCGGTCGCCGGGGCGGTGGCGGCGGCAGTGGTGGCGATCGCGGTGGTGCTGCCCGTTAACAGGGTCGTCACCACGGCGGTCGCCGCCCAAGCGGCGCGCCGAGGTGTTCGGGGGTGTGGCACAGTCGTCTCCCAGTGTTGTCCGGCATCGGGAGGAACCGCCGGACGAGCGGCGGTGTGGCATCCGGCGGTTCCGGGGTCGAACCGGCCTGACGCTAGGGCCACGGCCGCTGTTCATGTTCGAAGCGCGAGCACTGAACAACGTTGTGTGGACAATGAAGCCGCGGGAGGGGTGCTGGTGGCACGGCGCGAAACCCCGCTCGGTCCCGAGGACACCGCACTCCTGCGGTTCGCGAGCGACCTGCGGCGGCTGCGGGCGGGCCGACGTACCGCGAGCTCGGCAGGCGCGCGAACTACTCCGCCGCCGCGCGGTCGGCCGCGGCCGGCGGGCGCAGGCTGCCCAGCCCGCCGGTGACGCCGGTGTTCGTGCGGGCGTGCGGCGGCGACGTCGAGGAGTGGCGGGCCGGCCGGTACCCCGACCTTCAGCGGCCCGGAGCCGCGGCTCCGGGCCGGGTTCCCGGACGTGCCCGAGCAGTCCCCCTGCCCGTGGGCGCGGGGCCGGCTCGTCGGTGGTGTCGGCGCGGACCGCGCTGCTCCCCTGCCCGTGGGCGCGGGGCCAGTGGTCGCGCGGTGTGCCGGCCGTGGTCCTCGGCCATTGGTCCCGCGAGCGGGTGCGGCGACGATCCACCTGACCGCCGGTAGCAGGCGATGTGGACCGAACCCCGACCCGTGATCGGAAGTCAACCCATGGCACGGATCCCCTACCCGGACGTCGACCGGCTGCCCGAGCACGCGCGCGTCGCGCTGGGGAAGATGGCCGCACCGCTGAACCTCATGCGCATGTGCGCCCACGCACCCATGCTGGTCAAGCCCCTGCTCTCGTTGAGCACCACGCTGCTGACCCGGTTGGCGCTGTCCGCGCGCCACCGGGAGCTGCTGATCCTGCGGGTGGCCCGCAACACCGGCTGCGAGTACCTGCACGCCCAGCACCGGACGATGGCCCTCGCTTTGGGCCTGGACGAGGACGAGGTCGACGCCGCCTGGCGCGGGCAGGTCCCGCACGAGGCGTTCGACGACGTGGAGAACGCGCTGCTGGAGGCCGCCGACGCGCTGCACCGCGCCGCCGCCGCGCCGCCGGAGCTGGTCGGGTTCCTCGACCTGCGGCTCGGGCACGAGCGCGCGGTCGAGGTGCTCGTGGTGGTCGGCCACTACCGGATGCTCGCCGGGGTGCTCACCAGCCTGGCGGTGGACGTCGACCCGCAGGGCGAGAAGTTCGTCGCGCTGTCCGGTGGCAGGCGGCCCGTCGCGGTCGGGGACGAGGAGGCGCGATGACCGCGGCCGCGGTGGAGGAGCCGATCGCGGTCACGGGCATCGGCCTGGTGCTGCCCGGCGCCGACGACGTCGGCCGGTTCTGGGGCCACCTGCGGGAGGGCCGCTCCCAGCTGGGCGGCCTGACCCGCTTCGACCCCGCCGAGGAGGGGTTGAGCGTCCGCGTCGGCGGCGCGATCACCGACTTCGACCACCGGCGCTACCTGCCGGACCTCGCGCCGCGGCACGCATCGAAGTACAGCACCGAGATCCTGGCGGGCATGTCCGCGACCACCCTCGCGCTGCGCGACGCGGACCTGCGGGAGGGCGACGTCGACCCGAGGCGGCTCAGCGTGATCGAGTCCAGCTCGCGCGGCGGCCTCCAGTGGTGGGTCACCGAGGGCGCGGACCGGCACGGTCAGGACGGGCTCGGCAGCGGCGCGATGTTCCGCGGGCTGCCGGCCTCCGCCGCCTCCCTGGCCGCGATCCACCTGGGGGCGCGCGGCCTGGTCACCACGCTGAGCAGCGCGTGCGTCGGCGGGCACCACGCGGTCGGCCTGGCGCTGCGCGAGCTGCGCAGCGGCGCCAGCGACGCGGTCCTCGTCGGCGGGCACGAGTTCCCGCTGGTGCCGCCGGTCCTGCGCAGCTTCGAGGCGCTCGGCCTCGGCGTGCTGTCGACCGAGCGCGACGAACCGGGGCGCGCGGTGCGCCCGTACAGCAGGGACCGCAACGGCATGGTGCTCGGCGAGGGCGCGCTGGCGCTGTGCCTGGAACGCGCCTCGACCGCCCGGGAGCGGGGCGCCCGGCAGTACGCGCACGTCCTGGAGCACCGGGCGATGAACGAGGCCGGGCACGCCACCTCGATGAACCTGACCGGCAAGCCCACCGCGGAGCTGATCACCGAGGTGGTCGAGGCGGCGGGCAGGCGGCTGGAGGACGTCGGCTACTACTGCGGGCACGGGACGGCGACGCACCACAACGACCTGGCGGAGTGCCGGTCGATCCGGTTGCTGTACCCGGGGCGCGAGCCCGCGGAGCTGCCGCCGCTCGGCTCGAACAAGCCCATCTTCGGCCACACCCTGGGCATGTCGGGGATCGTCAACATCGCGGCGACCTCGCTCATGCTGGCCCACCAGGAGCTGGCGCCCACGATCAACCTCGACGAGGTCGACCCGGAGTGCGACCAGGACCACGTCACGGCCGCCCGCGCGGCGGAGTTCGACCTGGCGGTCTCGCTGTCCTTCGCCATCGGCAGCCAGGTGTCGGTGGTGGCGCTCGGCGCGGCCCGGTGAGCGCGCCGGAGGTCGCGGCGGACGTGGACGAGCTGGTGGCGCGCCACGTCCGCCACGGCATGCACCTGCACTTCAGCGCCACGATGTCGCGGCCGAACGCGCTGCTGAACGCCGTCGCACGCCGGTTCCGCGGCACGCGAGGGCTCACCGTCAGCGTCCCGGCGGTGCACTCCAACGCGCACGCGCTGGCCCTGGCCGGCGCGGTGGACCTGATGATCACCGGTTTCCTGGGCGAGACCTACCCCACGCCGCGCCCCTGCCCGCTGTACCGGGACGTGCTGGCCGGCGAGCCGTTCACGCTGGAGGCCTGGTCGCTGCTCACCCTGACCCAGCGCCTGGTCGCGGCCGGGAGCGGCCAGCCCGCCGCCGCCACGTCGGCCCTGCTGGGCACCTGGCTCGCCGAGGGCAAGGAGCACGCGCTGGCGCCGGCGGCCGACCCGTGGACGGGCGAGCCGGTGGCGCTGCTGCGACCGCTGCGGCCGGACCTGACCCTGGTGCACGGCGCGTGCGCCGACCGGCGCGGCAACGTCGTGCTGTGCCGGCCCTCCGGCGAGGGCCCGTGGGCGGCCTACGCCGCGCGGCTCGGCGTCATCGCCTCGGTGGAGCGCATCGTCGACGACGCGGTGGTCGACGCCCACCCGCAGGACGTGGTGATCCCCGGGCAACGCGTGCTCGGGCTGTGCGAGGCCCCGTTCGGCGCGCACCCGCAGTCGCTGCGCACCCAGGGCATCGGCGGCGTGCCCGGCTACCGGGACGATTACGCGTTCCTCTCCGCCACCGCGCTGGCGTGCGCGGACCCGGGCACCGCGCGGACCTGGTTCGACGAGTGGATCGACCTCGACGGCGGCCACGGCGCGTACCTCGACCGGCTCGGCCCGGACCGGCTCGCCGCGCTCACCCGGGACGACGGGCTCACCCGGGACGATGCGCCGGGGCCGACGCGGGCGGGAGCGCGGGTCGGCCCGGTGCGGGCGGGAGCGCGGACCGACCCGGCGCGGGTGGACGCGCGGACCGACCCGGCGCGGGCGCGGACCAACCCCGCGCCCGCGACCCGCCGGGAAGCGCTCGTCGTCCTGGGCGCCCGCGCGGTGGCGCGGCAGGTGCGCGAGCGCGGCTTCGACACCGTCCTCGCGGGCATCGGCGCGTCGCACCTGGCCGCGTGGCTGGCGGCCGACCTGCTGCGCCGGGAGGGGCGTGAGATCGCCCTGGTGGCCGAGCTGGGCTTCTACGGCACCCGGCCGCACGAGGGCGACGTCTTCCTGTTCAGCCAGCGGCACGCCGACCGCTCCCAGCAGCTGTCCTCCATCGGCGAGGTGCTCGGCGGGATGGTGGCGGCCAACGACCGCTGCCTGGGCGTGCTGGCCGCCGCGGAGATCGACGAGAGCGGGGACGTCAACACCTCGTTCCTGCCCGACGGCGGGTGGCTGACCGGGTCGGGCGGCGCGCACGACATCGCCGCGTCCTGCGACTGCGTGGTGGTCGCGGCCTCCGGCCGGCACCGCTACGTGCCGAAGGTGGCCGCGGTGACCACCAGCGGGCGGCGGGTGCTCACCGCGGTCACCGAGTTCGGCGTGTTCCGCCGCGAGTCGGGCGACGCGCCGTTCCACCTCGACAGCGCCCTCGACCCGGGCGCCGCGCGGTCGCTGGTGGCCGAGCGCACCGGGTGGGGGTGCGACACCTCCGGCGCGGTCGCGGAGGAACCGGTGCGCCCGGACGAGCTGGCCGTGCTGCGGGCGCTCGACCCCGAGGGCCACTACCGGTGACCACCGCCGGGTGAGAGCGGCGGCGCGGACCGGAGGCCGAACTCCCGCCGCAGCGCCGACCGCGCGGCCAGGTGCCCGCACATGCCGTGCACGCCCGGTCCCGGCGGGGTGGCCGAGGAGCACAGGTACACGCCCGCCAGCGGGGTCCGGTACGGGTCGAGGCGCGGCGTCGGCCGGAACACGGCCTGCCGCAGCGTCATGGCGCCGGCGGCGATGTCACCGCCGACGTAGTTCGGGTTGTACCGCTCCAGCGCGGCGGCGCTGGTCCCCTGCCGGGCCACCACGGTGTCGGTGAACCCCGGCGCGTGCCGCTCGATCCGAGCGGTCACCGGCGCCACGGGGTCGGCGGGGTCGCCGTTGGGCACGTGGGCGTAGGCCCAGACCGGGCGCAGGTCGCCCGCGCCGCGATCGGGGTCGGCCGCGCAGGGGTCGACCACCAGCACGAACGGTTCGGTCCCGGGCCTGCCGCCGGCCACCGCCGTCTCCTGGCGGAAGACCTCCCGGAGCGTGCCGCCGAGGTGGACCGTGCCCGCCCGGCCCACCTCCGGGTCGGTCCACGGGATCGGCCCGGACACCAGGAAGTCCACCTTCGCCGCGCCCGGACCGTACCGGTAGGACCGCAACCGCCGCCGGTAGCGCTCGGGCAGGAGCGGGCCGGCGAGCGCGAGGAACCCCCGGGGGCCGACGTCGAGCAGCACGGCGCGGGCGTCCCGGAACTCCCGGAGGTCGGTGACCCGGTGGCCGGTGACCACCTTCCCGCCGTGCGCCACCAGGTCCGCCACCAGCGCCTCCGCGATGCGGGCGCTCCCGCCGCGCGGCACGGGCCACCCGGCGCCGTGCGCGAGGTGGCCGAGCAGCAGGGCGACCGCGGCCGACGTGGGCGTGGGCATCGCGCCGACCACGTGCGCCGCCACGCCCGCGAGCAGCGCCCCCGCCTCCTCGCCGGCGAAGCGGCGCGCCGCGAGCGGGGTGCCGTGCGCGAGGACGCCCCGCGCCAGCAGGGGCAGCACCGCCGGGTCGGCCGGCAGGCCGCGCTGGGCGGAGAGCAGGAAGTCGACCAGGCCCCGGCTGTGCTCCAGCAGCGGCGTCATCAGGGCGCGCCACCGCGGGCCGTCCGCGCCCAGCCGGGCGCAGGTCTCGTCGAGGTCGCGGTGGGCGAGCGCCGCCCGCCCGCCGGGGAACGGGTGCGCGTAGCTGATCTCCGGCGCGAGCAGCTCGACGCCGCGCGCGGCCAGGTCGAACTCGCGGAAGAACGGCGACACCGGGGCCATCGGGTGCACGGCCGCGCAGATGTCGTGCCGGACGTCCGGGTGGAACAGCGCCCGGGAGCGCAGGCCGCCACCGGGGTCGTCGGCCAGCTCGTGCACCTCGACGGCGAGGCCGGCCCTGGCGGCGGTGACCGCCGCGGCCAGGCCGTTCGGCCCGCTGCCCACCACCACGACGTCCGGAGCCACCGCTCCTCCTCCTCGCTCAACCGGCGTGCACGGCCGCCGGGTCCACGTTGATGATCGGCGCGACCAGGATCGGGCCGCCACGCGCGGGCGCGCCGGCGCGCGGGTCGTCGACGAACGACTGGGCGGCGTCGTCGAAGACCAGCGGGACGAGCCGCACGTCGGCGCCCACCTCCCGGGCGATCCGCGCCAGCTCGCCCGCGACCGGGCCGGACACCACGTGCCGCCCGTCCCGCAACTGGTCCAGCACGTGCTCCGGCACCGCGCCCGAGGCGTCCTCCGGGGAACCGCCCTCCCAGGACACGCGGAAGTACGTGGTCCGCCACGGCGGCCGGTACCCGAAGACGCGGGCGTTGCTGTACGGCCGCACGTTGGAGAACATCGCGAACGCCCACTCCGACTTCACCCCGAGCAGCAGCAGGGCGAAGTTCGCCACCACCACCACCAGGACGACCACCGGGCCGGCGCCCCACGCGCCCGGCTCGCCGCCCGGCGCGGAGATGGACCGCCACACCGCCACCGCGGCCATGCCGTAGACGGCCGTCAGCACGACGGTGACCGAGAGGCCCGCCGCGAACCTCGGGCCCGAGCGCAGCACGCGCCGCACCACCGAGTAGGCGGCCACGGCCGGCACCGCGGCCACTCCCAGCACCACCAGGTGCCCGCCGCCGAGCAGTTCGCCCAGGGGCAGGTGGGCGCCCGTGGCCTGGTACCAGAAAGCCAGGCACACCAGGGAGAAGTGGTAGTTGCCGACCACCCCGAAGAAGAAGTGCAGGGCGACGCACGCGAGGAACGCGGCCAGGACGCCGCGGTCGGCCAGCAGCGCCACCCCGGAGCCCAGCTCGGCGAGCACGACCACGAACGGGCTCGTCACCGCGAACCACCGGGGCGAGCGCAGCCGCACCTTGTCCAGCCCGTCCGCCAGGACGAACCTGCCCACGCTCGTCTCGGAGAACAGGAAGGCGCGGTTGCACTTCACCAGGCCGGAGATCAGGTACACGCAGCCGAGCAGCAGCCGGGCCGCGGTCACCTGCTCGGCGGGCGGGAGGAAGACCAGGACCGCCGCGCCGAGGAACGCGAGCCACAGGTGGTTGGAGATGCGGAGGTTCTGCGCACCGACCCAGCACGCGTACACCGCCAGGGCGAGCACGCCCGCCACCCGGTCCCCGGTCGCCAGCAGGACCAGGAAGACCGGGATCCCGGCCACCTGGAGGGCGGTGAACAGCGGGCGCGGCAGGCGCAGCCCCAGCGCGGGCGCGAAGCTCAGGGTCAGGTACCGGGGTCGGGTGACCAGGTACATGACGACGTGCGCCAGCAACCCGGCCCCGAGTAGCAACAGGAACAAGTCCGCCCCCAAGGTCTGTTCGATGGCGCCGCCGACCGGTCGCACCGGGATTGAACCAGCGCGGTGGCGGGTGGGCGCAGTTCCGCGCGGCACCGCGTGATCACCGGGCGGTAATCGCGGCCCGCGCACCGGCGCGGACCGGCGCTCGCCGGCACTACCGTGGGCGCGGGCGTGCCCGAGCACACCGGCCCACGACGCCCGCTTCGCCGGAACCCCGTTGCCAGGCCTGCGCCCCGCCCTGCCCCGCTCCGGCGAACGGGCCCGTCGAAAGGACCTCAGATGACCGGTGCGCCCACGAAGTCCGCGAGCGGGGGGTCCTCTGTGGACCGCTACCGCTGGGTGGCGCTGACCAACACGACCGCCGCGCAGTTCATGGCGCAGCTCGACGGCTCGATCATCATCATCGCGCTGCCGGCGATCTTCCTCGGCATCCGGCTCGACCCGCTGGACCCGGGCAACATCGCCTACCTGCTGTGGATGATCATGGGTTACCGGATGGTGCAGGCGGTGTTCGTGGTCATCGTCGGCCGGTTGGGCGACATGTACGGCCGGGTCCGGATCTACAACGCGGGCTTCGTGGTGTTCACCATCGCCTCCGTGCTGCTGTCGGTGTGCCCGTTCGAGAGTTCGGGCGGCGCGCTGTGGCTGATCGGCTGGCGGTTGCTCCAGGCGCTCGGCGGCTCGATGCTCCAGGCGAACTCGGCCGCCATCCTCACCGACGTGTTCCCGCGCGAGCAGCGCGGTTTCGCGCTGGGCATCAACCAGGTCGCCGGGCTGTCCGGCCAGGCCATCGGCCTGGTCGCGGGCGGCCTGCTGGTCGAGCTGGACTGGCGCGCGGTGTTCTGGGTGAACGTGCCGGTCGGCGTGTTCGGCACGGTGTGGTCCTACCTGCGGCTGCGCGACAACGGGGTGCGCCGGCCCGGCCGCGTCGACTGGTGGGGCGGCGCCGCCTTCACCCTCGGCCTCGGCGCGGCGCTGGTCGCGGTCACCGAGGGCATCCAGCCGTACGGCGGCCGGGCCATGGGGTGGACCAACCCGCTGGTGGTGGCGCTGCTGCTCGGCGGCGCGGCGCTGCTGGCGGCCTTCGTGGTGATCGAGACGAGGGTGGCCGAGCCGATGTTCCAGCTCGGGCTGTTCCGCATCAGGGCCTTCGCGTTCGGCAGCCTGGCGGGGTTCCTGGTGTCCGTGGCGCGGGGCGGCCTCCAGTTCGTGCTGATCATCTGGCTCCAGGGCATCTGGCTGCCCCTGCACGGCTACGACTACGAGCGGACCCCGCTGTGGGCGGGCATCCTGCTGCTGCCGCTGACCGCCGGGCTCCTGGCCTCCGGCCCCGTCTCGGGACGCCTGTCCGACCGGTTCGGCGCGCGGGGCATGGCCAGCGCGGGCATGGCCCTGTTCGCGGCCACCTTCGTGGGCCTCCTGCTGCTGCCCATCGACTTCCCCTACTGGGCCTTCGCCGTGCTGATCGCCCTGGCCGGCATCGCGTGCGGCATGTTCGCCGCCCCGAACACCTCCTCCATCATGAGCAGCGTGCCCGCCCACCAGCGCGGCGCGGCGTCCGGGATGCGCTCGACGTTCCAGAACTCCGGCACGGCGATCTCCGTCGCGGTGTTCTTCTCGCTCATGACCGCCGGGCTGGCCAACGCCCTGCCCACCGCGCTGGCCACCGGCCTGCGGGAGAACGGGGTGCCCGCGGGCGCCGTCGAGACCGCCGACGCCCTGCCGCCGGTGTCGTCGCTGTTCGCCGCGATGCTGGGCGCCAACCCGGTGCAGCAGCTGGTCGACCCCGGTGTGCTGGCCTCGCTGCCCCCGGCGCAGCAGGCGACGCTCACCGGCAGGGAGTTCTTCCCCGGGCTGATCTCGGCCCCGTTCCACCAGGGCCTGGTGGTGGTCTTCGCCACCGCCGCCGGGCTGTGCGTGCTGGCCGGCCTCGCCTCGCTGCTGCGCGGCCCCCGGGACACCCGGTCGACCGAGCGCCACTAGTGCACACCTTAGAAACGCCGTCGCCGGCGTTCGCCGCCCCCGACAGCGGCTACGGTCGGTGGCAGGTTGTTCACCCTAAGTGCGAGGGGCAGATGCGATTCAACGTCCTGGGAGAGCTGACGGTCCTCGTCGGCGCTCGGCAAGTCCCCCTGGGGGGCGTCAAGCAACGCGCCACGCTCGCGTTCCTGCTGCTGCACAACAACTCGTTCGTGCCGGCCAGCGCGCTGATCCAGGCCATGTGGCCGCAGGGGGCGCCGCCGACCGCGCGCAAGATGCTCCACAACGCCGTGTCCCGGATCCGGACGATGCTGTCCGAGGCCGGTGACGACGCCCCGTTCCGGCTGATCACCCACGCGCCGGGCTACCTGCTGCACGTCGACCCCGACCACATCGACCTGGCCAACTTCGAGGCGCTCGCCGACCGCGGGCGCACCGAGCTGCTGGCGGGCGACCCGCAGCGGGCCGCCGGCACCCTGCGCGAGGCGCTGGACCTGTGGCGCGGCCCCGTCCTCGCGGACCTGGTCGAGGTGGGCATCTCCTGGCCGGAGGTCACCGCCGTCCAGAACGCCCGGACCGGCGCGCTGGAGGACCTCATCGAGGCGGAACTCGCCTGCGGGCGGCACGCCGAGGCCATCGGCGAGCTGGAACTGGCGGTCCAGGCCGAGCCGCTGCGGGAGCGGTTGTGCGGCCAGCTCATGAGGGCCCTCTACCACTGCGGGAGGCAGGCCGACGCCCTCACCCTCTACCACCGGACCAGGACCGCGCTGGTCGAGCAGCTGGGCCTGGACCCCAGCAGCGAGCTCCAGGAGCTGCAACGCGCCATCCTCAACCACGACCTCGTCCCGGACCAGCTCAGGGCGCCGCGGCCGGCCGAGCCCGCCGTCGCGGTCGTGCGGGACGACCCGGCGCCGGTGGCGCCCGGGACCGCCCCGACCGCCGACACCGCCCCGCGCGCGGCGGCCCTGGGCCGCGACCCCGAGGTCAAGCAGGTCACGGCGCTGTTCGCGACGGTCCGGCCCGCGGTGGGCGGCGACGTCGACCTCGAACACGTCGACCGCGCCCGCCGGCACGTCGACGAGGTGCTGGGGCGCGAGGTGGAGCGGTGGGGCGGGACGGTCGCGGGCACGCTCGGCTCGGTGTGGCTCGCCGTGTTCGGCGTGCCCAGGAGCAGGGACGACGACGCGCAGCGCGCCGTGCTGGCGGCCGACGCCATCGGTGACCGGCTGCGCGCCGACGTCGCCCTCGCCGCCGGGTTGGCGGCGACCGTCGCGGTCGCCACCGGCGAGGTGCTGGTCCGACCGCACCCCGACCTGCCGTCCGCCGCGCCCGCGATCAGTGGCGAGGTGCTGGACACCGGGATGCGGCTGCTGCTGTCGGCGACGCCCGGCCTGGTGGCGCGGTGCCCCGCGACCGAGCGGATCACCGCAGGTCAGGAGGGGGCGATCGCCTCGGACGGTGCGGTCGGGTTCCCGACGCCGGCGCACTCCCCGGCGGCGCGGGTGCCGTTCGTCGGCCGCGACCGCGAGCTGGGGATGCTGCTGCGGCAGGTCGACGAGGCGGTTCGGGGCGGGCGCAGCCAGCTGACGACGGTGCTGGGCGGGGTCGGGATCGGCAAGAGCCGGTTGGTGCGGGAGTTCGCGGACGCGCTCGGCGCGAGGGCTGTCGGCGCGGGAGCACCCGGCTCGGGGACTGCCGGCACAGGCGTGTTCGGCGCGGGCGCGGGCAGCGCGGGTGTGTTCGGCGCGGGCGCGGGCAGCGCGGGTGTGTTCGGCGCGGGCGCGGGCAGCCCCGGCGATGTGGGCAGTGCGGGCAGCGCTGGCAGCGCAAGCGGTGCGGGCAACGTGGTCGGCGTGGTCGGCGTGGGCGCGTCTGATGCCGCGCGGTGCGTCGTGCGCCGCGTGCCGTCCTGGCCCGCCGGGGCCGCGCGGCTGTCCTTGCCGGCCGACATCGTCCTCGGTGCGGCGGGCGTCGCACCCGGCGCGGACACCGCGGAGGTGGACCGCGCCCTCGCCCGAGCCGTGGCGCGGCTGCCCGGTCTGGGCGACCAGGCCGCGGCGGTCCTCGCCGACCTGCGCGCCGCGGTCGGCGGCGAGCTGCCCGACCCGACCTCGGCGTGGCCCTCGGTGCGGCTCTTCCTCACCGAGACCGCGGCCGTGCGGCCCCTCGTGGTGGTCGTGGAGGACGCGCACTGGGCGACGGGCGCCGTGCTGGACTTCCTGGGCGACCTGGTCGAGAGCGCGGCCTGCGCCCCGCTGGTCGTCGTGGTGACCGCCCGGCCCGAACTGCACGAGCAGCACCCCGGCTGGGGCGGCGGCAAGCCCCAGACCTGCACCACCACGCTGGAACCGCTGGCCGACGCCGACATCGCGGCGGTGCTCGACCCGCTCCTCGCCCCGGACCGGGGCGCCGCCTCGCCCGGCCCGCGGCCGGACGCCGTCGGCGGCGCGCGGACGCGGGACCGCCTCGTCGCGCTGGCGTGCGGCAACCCGCTGTTCGCGGTGGAGTACGCGCGGATGCTGCGGCGGGCGCCGGGAGGGGAACGCGCGTCGGGTCCTTGGCCGTTGCCGAACCGGGTCCGGGGCATCCTCGCCTCGCGGCTGGACGACCTGGCCGCGCCGGCCAAGGCCGTGCTGCTCGACGCGGCGGTGCTCCGCGACGGCGTGTGCGACGAGGCCGTGGCCGCGCTGGGCGGGTGCACCGCGGAGGAGGCCGCGCGCTGGCTGGCCCACCTGGAACGCCGCAAGTTCCTCCGCCGGTGCCACCCCGGGGTGTCGGGCCGACCCTCCTACGTGTTCTGCCACCCGCTCGAACGGGAGGCCGCCTACCAGCGGCTGCCGCGGTCCGCGCGGGTCCGCAAGCACCGGCTGGCGGCCTCGTGGCTGGACGGCGCGGCGCGGCACCTGCCCGACCTGCCCGCCCAGCACCGGCGGTTGGCCGCGGCGCTGGAGCACACCTCGGTGGCCGCGTAGCCGGCCGCCGCCCCCGGGACCAGTCCCGGGGGCGGCGGCTCATCGGCGCGAGAAGAGCGGGAGAGGTGGGCAGCCCCGGCCGGCCGTCAACCCCGGGTCCCGGACCGCTCGGCCGAATCCGGCTCGGCGCGGTCCGCACCGTCCTCCGCCCCCTTCCGGGCCCGCGCGTTCAGCCAGGTCAGCAGCGGACCGGACATGGCGGTGGTGATCACGGCCATCGCCACCATGAGCGAGTACAGCTCCTGGTTGAGCAGCCCGATCTGGAGGCCGACGCCGAGCGCGATCAGCTCGGTCAGCCCCCTGGTGTTCATCAGCGTGGCCAGCACCGCGGAGTCGTTGCCCGACAGCCCCTGCGAGCGGGCGGCGAGGTACGTGCCCGCCATCTTGCCCACGACCGCGGTGACCATGATCAGCGCCAGGTCGAGGAGACCGCCCGCGCCGAGGCCGGACAGGTTGACGTTCAGGCCCGCGACCACGAAGTAGACCGGCAGGAACAGCGCGGTGCCGACCTGCATCCGGTGCATCAGGTCCTCGCGCACGACGTCGTCGGCGACCCTGGGCATCACGAGCCCGAACAGGAACGCGCCGAAGATGAAGTGCAGCCCGAGGAGCTGCGTGGCGGCGGCCGAGGCCAGCACGCCGATCAGCACGACCGTGAAGTTGCCCAGCGTCAGCGGCGCTCCCGGCACGAGCAGCCGGGCCAGGAACGGGCGGACCGCCACGAACATGAGCACCACGTAGGGCACGACCAGCAGCACCTGCCAGTGCGGCACGCCGTCCCGCCCGGCGATCGCCTGCACCAGCGCCAGCGCCGACCACGCCGCTACGTCGCACACCGCCGCCGCGGACAGGGCGATCGTGCCGAGGCGGCTCCCGCTCATGCCCCGGTCGGCGATGATCCGGGCGAGCACCGGGAACGCGGTCACCGCGAGCGCCACGCCCATGAACAGCACGAAACCCAGCCAGTTCGACGTCTCGTGGTGCCGCACCAGGTGCAGCGACAGCAGCACGCCGAGCAGGAACGGCACGAGCGCCGAACCCAGCGCCGTGACCGTGGCCAGCCGGCCCGAGCCGCGCAGCCGCGAGCGGTCGAGCTCGTAGCCGACGATGAACATGAACAGCACGACGCCGAGGTTGCCGACCGCGGCCAGCAGCGGTCGCACGTCCGCCGGGAACAGCGTGGCCGGGATCGCCCCGGCGAACAGGGTCGGCCCGAGCAGGATGCCCACCACGATCTCACCGATCACCGCGGGCTGCCCGAACCGGCGCGCCAGCGCGCCCGCCGCGCCCGCGAGCCCCACGATCAACGCCAAGTCCACCAGCAGGAGAGCCGCCTGGTGCTCCGTCATCGTCATCCCCTCAGTCGTCGGTCGTGAACGCCGCGCCGGCCGGGACGCGCGACGCCGCCAGGCGGCGCAGCTCCCGCTTGTCGACCTTGCCTCCCCCGGTCAGCGGCAGGGAGTCCAAGGTGGACGAGTAGCGCGGTTCGTAGAGCGGGCCCAGCCGCGCCGCGGCCTCGGCGCGCACGACCGCGAGGTCGGGCGCGCGGCCGGGTTCCGCGACCAGGAAGACGTGCACGGCCTCGCCGAACCGCTCGTCCGGCACGCCGACCGCGGCGGCGGCACGCACGCCGGGCAGCCCGACCAGGACGTCCTCCAGCAGCCGGGTGTAGACGTTGCTGCTCGTGCGGCCGGTGACGACGACGTCCTTGACCCGGTCCACGAGGTGCAGGAACCCGTCGGGGTCCAGCCGGCCGACGTCGCCGGTGGCCAGCCGGCCGTCCCGCAGCACCTCGGCGGTCGCCTCCGCGTCGCCGAGGTAGCCCGCCATGACCAGCGGGGAGCGGACGAACACCTCGCCCGTGCCGCCGGTCGGCAGCACCGCGCCCGCCGGGTCGCGGACCTCCAGCTCCACCCCGGGCAACGGCCGGCCGCAGCTGCCCCAGACCCGGTCGTCCGCTCCCGCGAGGGCCGCGGCGTCCAGCCTGGCGATGTTCAGGCACTCGGTGAGCGCGTAGACCGTCGACACGACCGGGCCGAACCGCTCGACGGCCCGCCGCAGCAGGTGGGGCGGGGTGGCCGCGCCGCCGATGCTCAGCGCCCGCAGCGCGGGCAGCGAACCCGCGCGGCAGTCCGGGTGGTCCAGCAGCTCCGCCACCATCGGCGGCACCAGCCCGGCGGTGGTGATCCGCTCGTCCCGCAGCACCGCCAACACCCGCTCGACCTCGAACCCGTCGAGCACGACCTGCGTCCAGCCGCCGAGCGCGCCCGCCACGGACATCGAGTGCCCGGCGACGAACGTGACCTGCCGGGCCAGCAGCGACCGGGTGCCCGGCGGCGACGCGCGGCCGACCATGCCCGCCATCAGGTCGTACACGACGCGCGTGTGCGCGACGAGCTTCGGCCGGCCCGTGGTGCCGCCGGTGTAGAGCACCGTGACCGGTTCGCCGGCCGGGACGCCCGCGGCGGGGTCGTGGCGCTCCGGCCACCGCGCGGGGCACGCCGCCGCCGCGTCGAGCAGGTCCGCGCCGAGGCGCGTGGGGCCGAGCCCGAGCAGCACGGGCGGGCACGCGCCGAGTTCCGCCAGCTCCGCGACCCGGTGCTCGTGCACGTCGTCGAAGACGATCGCGACCGGGGTGGTCAGCCGCAGGTGGGCGGCCAGCTCACCGGTGCCGACCGGGCGGACCAGCACCGCCCGGCAGCCGAGCAGGTGCACGGCGAGCTGGGCGAGGACCGACTCGGGCCGGTTGGACAGGAACAGCCCGACCGCGTCACCGGGGCGCACGCCGTGGCCGAGCAGGGCGTTGGCGAGCCGGAGCAGCCGCCGCCGCGCCTCGGCCCGGGTGACGCGCCGCGCGCCGTGGACGAACGCCTCCCGGTCGTCCTCCCGGCTCCACCCGTCCAGGACGTGGTCCACGTAGGTGCCCGAGGGCCCGGAAGCGGTCACCGGTCGCCGCCGACCGCGACGCGCCACAGCCGCCCGTGCGCCGCCCCGTTCGGGTCGGCCACCGCCCGCGACTCGTCGTCGAAGACCATCGTCACCCGGTCCTCGCCGTAGCGGGGCCAGGCGCCCGGGTCCGGGTCGCCGGTGCGGGCGAAGCGCGCCCACGCGCCGTTGACCCGCCGCGCCAGGTGCCGGGGCGGGGCCGACCCGTACAGATCGGTCGCGCCCAGGTGGTCCAGCGCGTCGAACACGAACGGCAGCTCCATCGAGTGGCACGCGCCGAGCGGTCGTTCCGCCGGGTCCGGGCACCAGTCGAACCGGTACGCCCACACCGCTCCCCCGGCTCGCGCGTGCGCGTCGGCCAGCTCGGTCGCGGGCCGGTGGAACACCCAGTCGGTCATGACGTCCACGAGCGGGTCGCGGCCGGGGGCGGCGTAATCGGCCAGGGTTTCGCGGACCGGGTGGCCCAGGCCGGTCAGCAGCGCGCCCACGACGTGTTCGAGCACGGGCCGGGGTGGGCCCACGCCGGTGGCGGTGCGCGCGTCGTCGCGGTTGGCGCCGACCACGAGCGGCACGGCCGCGGTCCGCCCGGCCCGCACCGCGTCCAGCAGCCCGGTGGGCAGCAGGTCGCCGTCCACGACGGGTTTGAAGAGCTGGCCGCCGAGCTTGTCCGGCATGGTGGTCGCGCAGAACGCGGCCTGCCGGCGCAGCACCTGCTCGGCGGGCGCGGTCAGCAGCTCGGCCGCGGTGGAGCGGTCGAGCCCGGCGGAGCGGAGGAAGCGGTCCGCCACCGACTCGGCCTCCTCCGCGCCGTTCGGCTCCAGCACCCCGCCGCTCTGGATGACGACCTTGGCGAACAGGCCCCGGGCGTCCGGCGCGGCGAGCAGCGCGGCGGCGCTCGACGCGCCCGCGGACTGGCCGAACAGCGTGACGTTGCCCGGGTCGCCGCCGAAGGCCTCGACGTTGTCGCGGACCCAGCGCAACCCGGCGAGCTGGTCCAGCAGGCCGGTGTTGCCCGAGGCCGCGTGGTCGCCGTCGAGCAGGCCCGCCAGGCGCAGGAAGCCGAAGACGCCCAGCCGGTAGTTCAGCGTCACCAGGACCACGTCGTGCGCGGCGGCCGTGCGCGTGCCGTCGTACCACGGCTCGCTGCCCGAGCCGCTGAGGAAACCGCCGCCGTGCAACCAGACCAGCACGGGTCGCCGCCCGGCGTCGGCGGCCGGCGTCCACACGTTGACCGTCAGGCAGTCGTCCTCGTCCCAGGGCCGGGTCGGCGCGCCGACCAGCCCGTCCAGGGACGACCCGGCCGGTTGCGGCGCGTCCGGGCCGAACCCGCCCGCGTCGCGCGGTTCCCGCCACGGCCGCACGTCCTCCGGTGGTCGGAAGCGGCGCGGGCGCGCGAACGGGATGCCCGCGAAGCGCAGCACGTCCCCGGCGCGGCGGCCCACCACGGGGCCGCGGGCGGTGTGCACGGTCGGTCGGTCGGTCACGCTGGATCCCCGTCCTGCTGGGTGGCCCCCGGACACCGGCCGGGGCGGTCGGTCGCGGCGGACGCTATCCACCGGCGGGATCGGCGGGCGATGTCCCGCGACCACCGGCGGGTAACCGGCCGGCCGGCCGCGCGGCGGGTTACCCGGTGCTGGGAGCGCGGTGGGTCCGGCCCATCGGCACGGCCGCCGGGCGCGGTTAGCGTCACGTGCCCGCCGCTGGTCGGCGCCGCACCGAGAGCCCGGAGGGCAGCACCGATGCAGGTTGAAGTGGTCAGGCACAGCACCACCAGCGTCGACGTCGCGGAGCTCGCCAGGGGCGCCGCCGCGATCGGGCTGGCGGGCGTGGCGCAGCCCGAGCTGGAGACCGACCCGTTCGTGCCGCTGGCCGTGGCGGCGCTGGCGGACGACCGCCTCCGGCTGTCCACGGCCGTCGCCATCACCTTCGCGCGCACGCCCATGGCGATGGCCCGCGCGGCGCGCGACCTCAGCGAGCTGTCCGGTGGGCGGTTCGTGCTGGGGCTGGGCACGTCGGTGCGGCCCGTCGTCGAGTCGCACTACGACAGCGAGTACGCCCCTCCCGGTCCCCGGTTGCGGGACTACGTGAAAGCGCTGCGGGCGATCCAGCTCGGCTGGGCCGGCGGCGACATGCGGTACGAGGGGCGCTACCACCGGGTCGTGCCCGTGCCCGGTTTCGCCGCCGTGCCGGGGCAGGCCGTGCGGGCGCCCGTGACGCCCGTCCACCTGGCCGCGCTCAACCGGTACAACCTGCGCACCGCCGGCGCGCTGTGCGACGGCCTGGTGGTGCACCGGTTCTGCACGCCCGACTACCTGCGGGACGTGATGTGGGGGCACGTGGCGGACGGGGCCGCGGACGCCGGCCGCTCCCTGGACGGGTTCGAGACCGTGCTCAACGTGTTCGTCGCGACCGGGGAGGACGAGGGGGCCGTGGCGCGGCAGCGCGAGTGGATCCGCGCCCAGGTGGCCTCCTACGGGTCGGTGCCCGCCTACCACCCCGTGTTCCGGCACCACGGCCTCGGCGACGTGGGCGATCGGCTGGTGGCCGCCGCTCGGGCCGACCTGCCGCTCGCCGAGCGCGCCGCCGCCGTGCCCGACGACGTGCTGGACCTGTTCTGCGTCAGCGCCACCCACGCCGGGCTGCCCGCCGCGCTGGTCGAGCGGTGCGCCGGCGTGGCCGACCGGGTCCGGCTGGACCTGCCGGTCGGCCCCGTGCTCGCCGACGTCGTGGCGGCGCTGGCGGACGTGCCCGGCACCGGGCGGGTCGGGGAACCGCGGCCCTGACCCGGGAGGGGTCGCGGCCGGGCGCCGGGGAGTTCGAGGCGGGGTCGCGGATCCGCCGGCCAGGTGCCGCGCGCCCGGCGACGCGTGCTCAGCCGCTGCCGAACATCAGGTTGCCGGGCGCGTCCGGGTCGGCGCCGCTGAAGAACTCCCGGCTCGCCCGCTGGAACTCCTCCAACGAGACCCTGCCGCTGCCGTCGGAGTCGACGGCGGCGAAGGCCCGGCGGCACTCCTGTTCGGGGACCAGGGCGGTGGAGGAGAACAGCGCCACCCACTCGTCCTGGCTGATCCAGCCGTCGTCGTCCCGGTCGCACAGGGTGAAGAACCGGGTGGCGATGCCGCGGATGGCCGCGTCGAACCCGTCCGGGTCCGCGGCGAGTTGCCCGAGGAAGGCCGCGATCAGCTCCTCGGACGTCACCTGGCCGTCCCCGTCGCCGTCCATCGGGGCGATGACGTGGTGCCACAGGGCGAGGCAGGACTCCCGCAGGTCCACCGCCTGCGGCGAACCCTCCTCGTAGCCGAGCCGGGCGCAGAACCGCGTGGCGGTGGCGGCCAGGTCGTCCGCTTGCAGGACGCCGTTGTCGTCGGCGTCGAGCCCGCGGAAGTAGCGGGCGTACTTCTTCCGGATGAGTTCCACTGCCGTGCCTCCTCGGTGCCCCGGCGGGGATCCCCGCCGGGGCACCCACGGTCTCACGGGCGCAGGCGCACCGGCAGCGACACCGGGCCGCGGAAGAACGAGTGCACCAGCCAGTCCACGTCGCCCGGGTCCACCGCGAGCGCCAGGTCCGGGAAGCGGTCGAACAGCCGCCCGAAGGCGACCTCCAGCTCCAGCCTGCCCAGCGCCGCGCCGACGCAGTGGTGGATGCCGTGGCCCATGGCCATGGTGCCGGAGGTCGAGCGGGTGATGTCGAACCGGTCGGGGTCCGGGAACCTGTCCGGGTCGCGGTTCGCGGAGGCCAGCGACAGCAGCACGAACTCGTCCGCCGGGATGACCACCCCGCCGACCTCGACCGGCTCGGTGGTGAACCGGATGCTGGCCGACAGGCCGGAACCCTCGTAGCGCATCAGCTCCTCGACCGCGCCGGGCAGCAGTTCCGGTCGGGCGCGCAGCGCGGCGAGCTGCCCGGGGTGCAGCAGCAGCGTCAGCACGCCGTTGGTGATCTGCTTGCTGGTCGTCTCGTGGCCCGCCATGAGCAGCAGCAGCGCCATCGACACCAGCTCGTCCGGTGCGAGCCGGTCCTCGTCGTCGCTGACCCGCACCAGGTCGGTGAGCAGGTCGTCGGTCGGCTCGTGCCGCTTGGCCTCGCACAGCCGGCCGAGGTAGCCGACGAGCGCCTGGTAGGCGGCGCCCAGCTCCGCCGGGGGCACCTTGCCCGCGTAGAGGGTGTCCGCCCAGCGGAAGAGGTCCTCCCGGTCGTCGGGCGGGACGCCGAGCAGCTCGCCGATGACGGCGATGGGCAGCTGGAGCGACAGCGCCGGCACGAGGTCGACCGAGGTGTGGGCGGCCATCCGGTCGAGCAGGTCGTCGACGATGCCCTCGACCCGCCGGCGCAGCGCCTCCACGCGGCGCACGGTGAACTCCCGGCCGACCAGGTTGCGCAGCCGGGTGTGGTCCGGCGGGTCGCTGTTGACCATGTTCGCGGTCAGCCCGGCGGGGAAGCCGGTGGCGTTGCCGGACACCGCGCTGTGCACGGCCATCAGCTCGCCGATGCGGTGGCCGTCCTTGGCGAGCCGGTGGTCGGCGAGCAGCGCCCGCACGTCGGCGTACCGGGTCACCAGCCAGGCGGTGAGGCCGCGGTAGGTGGTGACCCGGTGGACCGGCGCGTGGTCGCGCAGCCACGCGAAGGTCGGGTAGGGGTCGAGGTGGAAAGCCGGCCCGTACGCCTCCGGCGCACGCTCGGGCGAAGTCTCGCTGACGGTCACGGGGTCCCCCCTCACCAGGCCGCCGGGTCCCCGACCCGGTGGCACTCGAAGACGTCGATCGGCCGCCACTCCTCCTCCGGCGTCGCCCGCGCGTAGGAGCGGGAGACGAAGTGGTCGTCGTCGATGCGGTGGAAGACGTCCCGGACGTACCGGTGGGCGTTCAGCTCCACCACCGCGTAGTGCCCGGTCACCACCAGCTCGCCGTCCCGCCAGCCCGGCGAGGAGCCCGAGCCCCGGCTGCCGGAGTCGGCGATGTAGTGCACGCCCAGCTCGCCGTCCACGGGGTTCCAGCCGAACGTCCAGCGGCCCGCCATCGTGCCCGGCCAGGTGACGTCGACCTGGAGGTGGCTCCCGCCGAGCGCCGGCGTGCCGTGCATGTGCATGACGGTCGGCGGCGAGCCGTCCGGTCGCGGCCTGCCGACGCACTCGTTGTGCCCCAGCAGGAAGTCGAGCGCGCGGAGCTGCTCCGGCGGGGCGGGCAGCACCGGTCGCCCGGTCTGTGGTGTGCTCATCTGGCCTGCTCTCCCGGGTTCGTCAACGGGGTTCGGTCGGTCACAGGACCCGCTCCAGCCACCCGTGCACGGCCGCGGCCGTGGTGCCGGGGTGGGTGGACATCATCGAGAAGTGGTTGCCGGGCACGACCGCGACGTCGTGGTACGTGCCGTCGGTGCACGGCTGCTCGCGCACCTCGGCGGGCTTGTCCTCGCCCGACATGTACTGCCCGGCGCGGACCAGCAGCGTCGGCACCCGCGTCGGCGCGGGCCGCCAGTCGTCGAACATGCCGAGGTAGCCGCCCATCGCGATGAGCTGGTGGCCGAGCGGCGCCGCGCCGCTGTCCTCGGACAGCAGCTCGTGGCGGCGGGCCTGGGCGCGCATGAAGTCACGCCGCACCGTGACCACCATCTCGCCGGGCCAGTAGGTGTCCAGCAGCACCACCGCGGCCGGCGGGCGGCCGAGGTCGCACAGGTGGCTCGCGACGCCGTGGGCGATCCAGCCGCCCGAGGAGTGCCCGACGAGCACGACCGGGTCGATCCCGGCGTCCTCCAGGACCGCGTTGCCGCAGACCCGGAACAGCGCGTCGAGGTCGGCGGGCACCGGCTCGCCCTCGGTGAAGCCGAGCGGCCGCAGCGCCGACACGTCGCGCGGTTCCGGCAGCCCGGCGGCGAACATCGAGTACGCGGTGTCGAGCATCGGCGCGATCGGCGGCACCACGCAGGTCAGCGACGGGCGGGCCGAGCCCGACGCCAGCCGCGCGAGCCGCGGCGCGCCCGCCGACGCCACGTCGGTGAACACCGGCAGCAGCCGGGCCGCCGCGGTGAGCATGACCATGCCGTCCTCGAAGCGGCCCTCCTCCACGGCGCGCAGGTAGAGGGACACCACCGTGTCCTCCGGCCCCGCGGCCCGTTCGGCGGCCGGCGTCGCCGGCGCCTCCGGCCGCGCGTCGTCCGGCACCTCCAGCTCCCCGACGAGGAACCCGGCCAGCTCGTCCGCGGTCGGGTAGTCGAAGATCGTGGTCACCCGCAGCCGGACGCCGGTGGCGGCGTTCAGGCGGTTGCGCAGCTCCACCGCGGTGAGCGAGTCGAAGCCCAGCTCGCGGAACGTGCTGTCGGTCGGGACGCCGTCGGCGGAGACGTGGCCCAGCACGACCGCGATCTCGGCGCGGACCACGTCGGCCAGCGCCCGCGCGCGCTCACCGGCGGGCAGCGCCGCCAGCCGCCGCAGCAGGTCGGAGGTGCCCTCGCCGCCCGCGCCGGGCGCGGTCCGGTCGACCGCGCGCCGGGTGCGCACCCGCACCAGGTCGCGCAGCAGGGCCGGGACACCGCCGTCGGGCAGGCGGGAGGCGCTCGGCTTCAGCCCGATGGGCACCGGCACGGCCTCGTCGACCTCCAGGGCCGTGTCGTACAGCGCCATGCCCTGCTCGAAGCCCAGCGGGGTGATGCCGCCGCGGGTCATCCTCGACCTGTCGGCCTCGCCGACGTGCCCGGACATCTCGCTGAGCTGACCCCAGAAGCCCCACGCCAGCGACACCGCGGGCAGGCCGCGGGCCCTGCGCCACAGCGACATGGCGTCCACGAAGGCGTTGGCGGCGTTGTAGTTCGCCTGGCCCGCGGTGCCGAGGACGCCGGCGGCCGAGGAGTAGAGCGCGAACACCGCGAGGTCGGCGTCCGCGGTCAGCTCGTGCAGGTGCCACGCGCCGTCGACCTTGGGGCGCAGCGGGACGTCGAGCCGCTCGGGGGTCAGCGAGCCGAACACGCCGTCGTCGAGGGCGCCCGCGGTGTGCACCACGGCGGTCAGCGGGTGCTCGGGCGGCACCGCCGCCAGCACCGCGGCCAAGGCGTCCCGGTCGGCCACGTCGCAGCGGGCCACCACGACCTCCGCGCCGGACGCGGTCAGCTCGGCCACCAGGTCGGCCGGCGCGCCGCGGCGGCTGAGCAGCACCACGTGCCGCGCGCCCTGCTTGACCACGTGCCGGGCGGCGACGCCGCCGAGCATCCCCGAGGCGCCGGTGACCAGGACGGTGCCGTCCGGGTCGGGTCGGCGCGGCACCCGCAGCACGACCTTGCCCACGTGCCGGGCCTGCGAGATGAACCGGAACGCCTCCGGCGCCCGCCGCACGTCCCAGGCCCGCACCGGCAACGGCGCCAGCGCGCCCGACTCGAACAGCCCGACCAGTTCGGCCAGCATCTCCTCGACGCGGTCGATGCCCGCCTCCATCAGCTGGAACGGCAGGTAGGACACGCCGGGGTGCTCGGCGGCGACCCGCTCGGGGTCCCGCACGTCCGCGAGGCCCATCTCGACGAACCGCCCGGACGGCGCCGTGCGGTCCAGCGACGCGTCCAGGAGGTCGCCGGTCAGCGAGTTGAGCACCACGTCCACCTGCGGGAAGGCGTCCGCGAAGTCCGTGGTGCGCGACGACGCCAGGTGGTCGTCGTCGACGCCGAGCGCGCGCACGGCGTCCCACTTGGCCGGGCTCGCCGTCGCGTACACCTCGGCGCCGTAGTGCCGGGCGAGCTGCACGGCGGCCATGCCGACACCGCCGGCGGCGGCGTGGACCAGCACCGACTGCCCGGCGCGCAGCCCGCCGAGGTCGCGCAGGCCGTAGAGGGCGGTGAGGAAGGCGACCGGGATCGCCGCGGCCTGCTCGAACGTCCAGTTCTCCGGCACGCGCACCAGGGCGCGCCGGTCAGCCACGGCGGTCGGGCCGAACGCGCTGTCGAACACGCCCATCACGGGGTCGCCGGGCGCGAGGTCGGTGACGCCGGGGCCGACCTCGGTGACGACGCCCGCGCCCTCGCCGCCGAGCCGGGGCGTGCCCGGGTACACGCCCAGGGCCATCAGCACGTCGCGGAAGTTGACGCCCGCCGCGCGCACCGCGAGCCGCACCTGCCCCTCGGCCAGGGGCATCGCGGCCTCGGGCGCGGGTTGCAGCAGCAGGTTCTCCAGCGTGCCCGCCCCGGTCAGGCCGAGCCGCCACGGCCCGTCCGCGGGCGCGTCGAGCAGGCCGTCGGTGGCGACCCGGGCCAGCCGGGCGGCGAACGCGACGCCCTTGCGCACGGCCACCTGCGGTTCGGCGGCGGCGAACGCGGTGTCCACGACCGCGGGCAGGACCGCCGCGCCCGAGGGCAGCTCGTCGACGTCGACGAGCAGGACGCGGTCGGGGTTCTCGGTCTGCGCGGACCGCAGCAGGCCCCACACGGGCGCGGTCACCAGGTCGGGCGACTCGCCGTCCTCGACGGCCACCGCGCCCGTGGTCACCACGACCAGCCTCGACCCGGCGAAGTTCTCGTCGGTCAGCCACGCGTTGACGACGTCCACCACGTGCGCGGCGACCTCGCGCACCAGCGCCGGCACGTCGTCCCCGGCGGGCGGGTCGACCGGCAGGACGACCACGGCCGGCGGCACCGCGCCCTCGGCGACGAACGACGCCAGCGAGGACCACCGGTCGAACGGGCGCATCGCCGTGTCGGTCGCGCCGAGCGCCGCGGTGACCGGCGAGTCGCCGAGCGAGGCCCAGCGGCCCGTGCCCGGCGCGGCGCCCGCCACCGGCAGCGGCGACCAGCGCGGCGCGAACAGCGACCGGTGGTGCCCGCCCGCCGGCTCCAGGTCGCGGGGCGAGACCTCCCGGGACACCAGGGACCGCGCGGTCAGCACGACCTCGCCGCCCGGGTCGTAGCAGGTCACCGCGACCGAGTCGGCGGCGGTGCGGGTCAGCCGCACGCGCAGCGCGGTCGCGCCGGTCGCCAGCAGCCGCACTCCGGTCCAGGCGAACGGCAGGCGCGCGGCCCCGCCGCGCTCCAGCTCGTCCGCGGCCGACAGCAGCACGGCGTGCAGCGCCGAGTCCAGCAGGGCGGGGTGCAGGCCGAACCGCTCGACGTCGCCCACCGCCTGCTCGGGCAGCTCGACCTCCGCGAACAGGTCGTCACCCGACCGCCACGCGGCGGTCAGGCCCCGGAAGACCGGGCCGTAGTGGTAGCCGATCGCGTCCAGCCGCTCGTACAGGCCCTCGACCGGCAGCGGTTCCGCGCCGGGCGGGGGCCACTCGCCCAGCCGACCGTCCGCGCCGCCGCCCGCCGCCGCGACGAGCAGGCCGGTGGCGTGGCAGGTCCAGTCCTCCTCGGCGTCCGCCGCGTCCTCGGGCGTGGAGTAGACCGCGAACGGCCGCCCGCCGTCGACCTGCTGCTCGCCCACGGCGACCTGGATCGACACGCCGCCCGAGGTCGGCAGCGGCAGCGGCGACTGGAGGGTCAGCTCCTCGACGTGCCCGCGGTCCACCCGGTCGCCGGCGCGGACGGCCAGCTCCAGCAGCGCGGTGCCCGGCACCAGCACGGTGCCCAGCACCGCGTGGTCGGCCAGCCAGGGGTGGGTGCGCAGCGAGAGCCGCCCGGTGAGCAGGACGCCGCCGGAGTCGGGCAGCGAGATCTCCGCGCCGACCAGCGGGTGCCCGGTGGCGGTCAGGCCCATCGACGCGGCGTCGCCCGCGCCGGCCTCGTCGGCGAGCCAGTAGCCGTCCTGCTGGAACGCGTAGGTCGGCAGGTCGACCGCACGGGCGTCGCCGCCCTCGAAGGCCCTGGCCCAGTCGACCCGCACGCCGTGCGCGTGCGCCTGCGCGGCGGCCAGCAGGAACCGGTCCAGGCCGCCCTCGTCGCGCCGCAGCGTGCCCCAGGTGTGCGCGCGGGCGTCGGTGTCGTCGATGGTGCCCTGGATGCCGACCACGAGCACCGGGTGCGGGCTGATCTCCAGCAGGAGCGGGAAACCGCGCTCCAGCGCGGTCCTGGTCGCGCCCTCGAACCGCACGGTGTGGCGCACGTTGCGGAACCAGTGGTCCGCGTCCAGCCCGGCGGTGTCCTCCTGCTGCCCGGTGACGGTGGAGAAGAACGGCACCGCGACGGAGGTCGGCGCGAGGTCCGCGACGATGGCGTGCAGCTCGTCGCGGACCCGCTCCACCTGCACGGAGTGCCCGGCGAGGTAGACCGGGATGCGGCGGGCGGTGACGTCCCGGTCGGTCAGGTGCCGCTGGAGCTCGTCGAGGGCGTCGGGCTCTCCCGAGACCACCACGGCCTGCGGGCCGTTCACCGCCGCGACCGAGATCCGGTCACCCCACGGCTCCAACTGCGGCAGCAGCTCGTCGTAGCCCAGCCGCACCGACATCATCCCGCCCAGGCCGGACAGCGGCGCGAGCATCCGGCTGCGCAGCGCCACCACGCGGGCGGTGTCCTCTCGGGAGATCGCGCCGGCGACGTGCGCGGCGACGATCTCGCCCTGGGAGTGGCCGATGACGGCCGACGGGTCGACCCCGTAGGAGCGCCACAGGGCGGCCAAGGACACCATCACCGCGAACAGCACCGGCTGCACCACGTCCACCCGGTCCATGTCGGGCGCGCCCTCGACGCCCCTGAGCACGTCTTCGGGCGACCAGTCCACCCAGTCGGCCAAGGCGCGCGCACAGGCGGCGAACTCCTCGGCGAACACCGGTTCGGTGTCCAGCAGACCGGCGGCCATGCCCACCCACTGCGAACCCTGACCCGGGAACACGAACACCACCCGGTCGTCCGGGCCGGCCCGGCCCGACACCACGTTCGCGGCGGTGGAGCCCTCGGCCAGCGCCGTCAACCCGCGCACCAGCTCGTCCCGGTCCCGACCCACCACCACGGCCCGGTGCTCCAGCGACGACCTCGTGGTCGCCAACGAGTACCCGATGTCCACTGTGGACAGATCAGGGTCGTTCCCGACGAACTCCAGCAACCGCGCCGCCTGGGCCCGCAACGCCTGCTCCGTGCGAGCCGACAACACCCACGGCACCGCCGGGAGCGCGCGGCCCGCCGGCGCGGTGTCGGCGGCGGTGTCGGGCGCCTGCTCCAGGATGACGTGCGAGTTGGTGCCGCTGGCGCCGAAGGAGGACACGGCGGCCCGGCGCGGCCTGCCGGTCTCCGGCCACGACCGGGACTCGCGCAACAGCTCCACCGCGCCGGAGGACCAGTCCACCTGCGGTGTCGGCTCCTCCAGGTGCAGCGACCGCGGCAGCAGGCCGTGCCGCAACGCCATCACCGTCTTGATCACACCAGCCACGCCCGCGGCGGCCTGGGTGTGGCCGATGTTCGACTTGATCGACCCGAGCCACAACGGGGTCTCACGACCCTGCCCGTAGGTGGCCAGCAAGGCCTGGGCCTCGATCGGGTCGCCCAACGCCGTGCCCGTGCCGTGGGCCTCCACCGCGTCCACCTCGGTCGTCGAGAGCCCCGCGTTGGCCAACGCCTGGCGGATCACCCGCCGCTGCGAGGGGCCGCTCGGCGCGGTCAGGCCGTTGGACGCGCCGTCCTGGTTCACCGCGCTGCCCCGCACCACCGCCAGCACCCGGTGACCGTGGCGCACCGCGTCCGACAACCGCTCCAACAGCACCCAGCCCGCGCCCTCGGACATGGCGGTGCCGTCCGCGGCGGCGTCGAACGGCTTGCAGCGCCCGTTCGCGGCCAGGCCGCGCTGGCGGGAGAACTCGACGAAGGTCGCCGGGGTGGCCATCACGGTCACCCCGCCCGCCAGCGCCAGCGAGCTCTCGCCCTGCCGCAGGGACTGCACGGCCAGGTGCAGCGCCACCAGCGACGACGAGCACGCCGTGTCCACGGCCACCGACGGGCCCTCCAGGCCGAAGGTGTAGGACACCCGGCCCGAGGCGACGCTCGCCGCGCCGCCCGCGAGCATCTGGCCCTCGAAGCCCTCGGGCGCCTCGCGGAAGCGGGAGACGTAGTCGTTGTGGGTCACGCCGGCGAACACGCCGGTCCGGCTGCCGCGCAGCGCCGCCGGGTCGACCCCGGCCCGCTCGAACGCCTCCCACGCGGTCTCCAGCAGCAACCGCTGCTGCGGGTCCATGGTGAGGGCCTCGCGCGGGCTGATGCCGAAGAAGGCGGGGTCGAAGCGGTCGGCGTCGTGCAGGAACCCGCTCTCCCGCACGTAGAACGTCCCGGTGCGGTCCGGGTCGGGGTCGTGCCGGGAGTCGACGTCCCAGCCGCGGTTGACCGGGAACCCGGAGATGGCGTCCACCTCGTCGGCGACGAGCCGCCACAGCTCCTCCGGCGAGGCCGCGCCGCCGGGGAAGCGGCAGGCCATGCCGACGATCGCGATCGGCTCGGCGGCGCGCTCCTCCACCTCCCGCAGCCGCTGCCGGGTCTGGTACAGGTCGGCCGTGACGCGTTTGAAGTAGTCGGCGAGCTTGGAGTCCTCGGACATCAGGCTGTTACCACCAATCGGGGAACCGGAACGCGCAGCCGCGCGGGGTCAGGGGGAACCGCGGCGCCGGCGTGGCGCGTCGCGGACCGGTGATCAGGCACCGAACTCGTTGTCCACGAACCAGTACAGGTCGTCGAGGCTCGCGTCCCGCAGGGTCTCGACCACGTCTTCGGCCGCGCCGCCGGTCCCGTTGCCGGCCGCACCGGCGCCCGCTCCGGCGAGCACGGCGCGCAGCCGGGGCTCGACCACGTCCCGGGCCGGGCCGAGCCGCGCGAGCGCGGCCTCCAGCTCGTCGAGCCTGGCCAGCACGTCGGCGGCGGGGTCGGGACCGGACCGGTCCAGCTCGCCCGCCAGGTGCCCGGCCAGGACCGCCGTGGTCGGGTGGTCGAACACGAGGCTGCTCGGCAGCGCGAGGCCCGTCCGCTCGACGAGCCGGTTGCGCAGCTCCACCGCCGCCAGCGAGTCGAAGCCGATGTCCCGGAACGCCTGGTCGACCTCGACCGCGCGGTCGTCGACGTGCCCGAGGGTCGCGGCGACCTCCCGGCGCACCAGCTTCCGCAACTCGGCCTCCCGGTCCGCCGCGCCGAGGCCGTCGAGCCGCCGCACCCAGTCGGGCACGTCGTCGCCCGCCACCGGCTCGGCGGGTGGCGGCGGCGCGGCCAGGTCGCCGAGGAGCCGGCTGGGGCGCTGCGCGGTGAACAGCGGCGCGAACCGCGACCAGTCGACGTCCGCGACGGTGACGCAGCCCAGGTCGTGCTCCACCGCGACGCCGAGCGCGGCCAGCGCCGCGGCCGACCCCATCGCGGGCAGGCCGTGGCGGACGGCGGCGCGCTCCGCGTCGGGCCCGGCGGCCATGCCGCCCCCGGCCCACGGTCCCCAGGCGACGGAGGTCGCGGCGGCTCCCGAGGCGCGGCGGCGGGCGGCCAGCGCGTCGAGGAACGCGTTGGCCGCCGCGTACGCGCCGTGCCCGCCGCTGCCCCACACCCCGGAGATGGAGGAGAACAGCACGAACGTGCCGACCTCGTCGCCGATGAGCGCGTCGAGGTTCCGCGCGCCCGCGACCTTGCCGCGCAGCACCGCGTCGAGCACCTCGGGCGTGGTGTCGACGAGGTCGCGGGTCTCGATCACGCCCGCGGTGTGGAACACGGCGGTCAGGGGCCGGTCGGCGGGGACGCCGGCGAGCAGCCCGGCCAGCGCGGACCCGTCGGCCACGTCGCACGCGACCACCTCGGCGATCGCGCCCAGGGCCGCCAGGTCCTCCACCAGCCGCTCGACGCCGGGCGCGCGGAGGCCGGTGCGGTTGGTCAGCAGGAGGTGCCGCGCGCCGCGCTCGGCCAGCCGCCGGGCGACCAGCCCGCCGATCCCGCCGGTGCCGCCGGTGATCAGCACGGTGCCGGCGGACTCGCCGGCGGCCGGCGCGGTACCTGCCGGCGCGGTACCTGCCGACTCGACGCCGGCCGGCGCGGTACCTGCCGGCGCGGTACCTGCCGGCGCGGTACCTGCCGGCGTGTTCGCCGGGAACGTGCCGGGCGCGGGGGTCTCCAGGCGCACGAGCCGTCGGCCGGCCAGGCCGCCCGGTCGCACCGCCACCTGGTCCTCACCGGTCGCGCCGCCGAGCACGGCGGCCAGCCGGGACGCGACGGCCTCGTCGAGCGCGGCGGACAGGTCCACCAGGCCGCCCCAGCGGTCCGGGTGCTCCAGCGCGGCGACCCGGCCGAGGCCCCAGACCGCCGCCTGGTCCGGGTCGGGCAGCGGGACGTGCACGGCCTCGCGGGTCAGGCACCACAGCGGGGCCGCCACGTCCGCGTCGGCGAAGGCCTGGACCAGCACCGCGGTCGCGGCCAGGCCGGCGGGGACCGGCTCCGGGCCGGGCCGGGTGAGCGCGAGCAGGCTCACGACGCCCGACAGGTCGTCGCCCGCGCACCGGGCCAGCTCCTCGGCCAGGGCGGCGCGGCTCGTGCCGGGGTCGACCTCCAGGCGCTCGACGTCCGCGCCGCGGCGGACGAGACCGTCGACGACCTCGCGCACCCAGCCGTCCTCGGCCCGGTCCCACGGCACCAGCGCGAGCCAGCGGCCCGTCAGCGCGCCGGGCGCGGGGTCGGGCAGCGCGGTCCACTCGACGCGGTGGAACCAGCCGCCCACGGCGTCCTCCTGCCGCCTGCGGTGGCGCCAGCGCGCCAGCACGGGCAGCGCGACGTCCAGCGCCGAGCGGGCGTCCTCGTCGGCCCCGTCCGCCAGCTCCGCCACGTCGGCCCGCTCGACCGCGTCCCAGAACCGCCGGTCCACCGGGTCCGCGCCCGTTCCCACTGCGCCCGACCCCACTGCGCCCGTCCCCACCGGGCCCGGCTCCACCGCACCGGAACCCGCCGGGTCGGGCAGCAGCCAGAAGCGCTCGTGCTGGAAGGCGTAGGTCGGCAGGTCCACCGGGCCCGCGCCCGGGAACAGCGCCGCCCAGTCGACCGCCGCACCGCGCACCGCCACCCGGGCTACCGCCTCCAGCACCGCCGCCGCCTCGGGCCGGTTCCGGCGCACCGAGGGCACCCAGGCCGCGCCGGTCACGCCGCCCTCCGCGCCCAGGCCGGTCAGCACGGCGTCGGGGCCGAGTTCGAGGAAGGCCGTCACGCCGTCGTCGGCGAGGGCCCGGACGCCGTCGGCGAACCGCACGGTCTCGCGGACGTGCCGCACCCAGTAGTCCGACGTGGACACCGCCGGGTCCGCGACGCGGCCCGACAGCAGCGACACCACCGGCAGCTCGGCCGGGTGGAACGCCAGCGAGCGCACCACCTCCGCGAAGTCCGCGAGCACCGGGTCGACCAGCGAGGAGTGGAACGCGTGGCTCACCGCGAGCCGCTTGGTGCGCCGACCCCGCCCGGCCAGCGCGCCGGCCGCCGCGAGCACCGCGTCCTCGGGGCCGGAGAGCACCGCGGCCGCCGGGCCGTTCACCGCGGCCACGTCCACGCCGGGGTGCCCGGCCAGCACCTCCAGGACCTCGTCCTCGGCCGCGGCCACCGCCACCATCGCGCCGCCGGTCGGCAGCGCGCCCATCAGCCGGCCCCGCGCGGACACCAGCGCGCACGCGTCGGCGAGCGACAGGACGCCGGCGACGTGGGCGGCGGCGATCTCGCCGACGGAGTGGCCGCCGACCGCGTCCGGCCGCACGCCCCACGACTCGACGAGCCGGAACAGGGCGACCTCGAACGCGAACAGCGCGGGTTGCGCCAACTCCGTCCGCTCCAGCGCGGTGTCGCCGCCGAGCACGACCTCGCGCAGGCCGGGTCCCAGGTGCTCGCACGCCGCGTCGAACGCCGCCGCGAACACCGGGAACGCGGCGTGCAGCTCGCGGCCCATGCCGGCGCGCTGCGCGCCCTGGCCGGTGAACAGCACGGCCAGGCCGCCACCGGCGCGACCCTGGACGAGGGCTGGCGACCCCTCGCCGAGCGCCAGCGCCGCCAGGCCGCCGAGCAGCTCGTCCCGGTCCGCGCCCAGGACCACGGCCCGGTGCTCGAAGGAGCTGCGGCGGGCCAGTTCGCGGCCGACGTCCCCGGCCGCCAGGTCCGTGCGCCCCGAGACGTGCTTGAGCAGCCTGGCGGCCTGCGCGCGCAGCGCCGGCCCGGTCTTGCCGGACAGCGCCCAGGGCAGCAGCGGCGGCGTGGCGGCCGGGTCGCGCGGCGACTCGGCGGCCGGCTCGCGCGGCGGCGCGGGCGGCGCCTGTTCGAGCACGGCGTGGGCGTTGGTGCCGCTCGCGCCGAACGACGAGATGGCCGCCCGGCGCGGTTGACCGGTCTCCGGCCACGTGCGCCGCTCGGTGAGCAGCCGCACCGCGCCCGAGCTCCAGTCGACCTGCGGGGTGGGCTCCTTGACGTGCAGGGTCTTGGGCAGCACGCCGTGCCCGAGGGCCTGCACCAGCTTGATGACCCCGGCGATGCCCGCCGCGGCCTGGGTGTGGCCGATGTTCGACTTCACCGAGCCCAGGTGCAGCGGGCGGTCGGCGGGCCGGTCGGCGCCGTAGACGGCGAGCAGCGCCCCGGCCTCGATCGGGTCGCCCAGGCTCGTCCCGGTGCCGTGGGCCTCGACGGCGTCCACCTGGAGCGGCGCCAGGCCGGCGTGGTCCAGGGCCTGCCGGATCACCCGCTCCTGCGCGGGCCCGCTGGGCGCGGTGAGGCCGTTGCTGGCGCCGTCCTGGTTGACCGCGCTGCCCCGGACCAGCGCCAGCACCCGGTGGCCGTGGCGCTGGGCGTCCGACAGCCGCTCCACGGCCAGCCAGCCGACGCCCTCGCCCATCGACGTGCCGTCCGCGTCGGCCGAGAACGCCTTGCACCGCGCCTGCGGCGACAGGCCGCGCTGCCCGCTGAACCCCACGAACAGCGTCGGGGTGGTCATCACCGTGACCCCGCCGACCAGCGCCAGCGGGCACTCGCCCCGGCGCAGCGCCTGGATCGCGAGGTGCAGCGCCACCAGCGACGACGAGCACGCGGTGTCCACCGTCATCGCCGGGCCCTCGAACCCGAACGTGTAGGACACCCGGCCGGACAGGATGCTGGCGGTCGCGCCCGTGACGCCGTAGCCGGACCCGCCCGCCTCGCTCCGGGACAGGCCGATCACGTGGTCCTGGCCGTTGTTGCCGACGAAGACGCCGGTGCGGCTGCCGCGCAGCGCCACCGGGTCGATGCCGGCCCGTTCGAGCACCTCCCACGCCGTCTCCAGCAGCAGCCGCTGCTGCGGGTCGGTGGCGACGGCCTCCTTGGGGCCCATGCCGAAGAACGCGGCGTCGAAGTCGCCCGCGCCGAGCAGGAAACCGCCCTCGCGGACGTAGGACTTGCCGGGTTTGCCGGGCTCGGGATCGAACACGGCCCCCACGTCCCAGCCGCGGTCGCGGGGGAACGGCGAGATGGCGTCCACGCCGTCGTCGACCAGCCGCCACAGGTCCTCGGGCGAGGCCACCCCGCCGGGCAGGCGGCAGGACATCCCGATGATGGCGACGGGCTCGGTGTCCCGGTCCTCGGCCTCGCGCAGCCGCCGCCTGGTGTCGTCCAGGTCGGCGGTCACCCAGCGGAGGTAGTCGACGAGCTTGTCCTCGTTCGTCATCCTGCTCAGTCCTTTGTCCGGTCGCCACGCGTCGACGGGGCGATCAGGCGCGGCTGCGCCCCAACTCGTTGTCGATGAAGGCGAAGATCTCGTCGGTCGACGCGGCGCCGAGGTCGGTCCTCCCGCCGGCGCCGGCGGCCGGTGCGGCGGTCAGCTCCGCCGCGCGCCGACCGCGCGTCCACCGGTCCAGCAGGGCGCGCAGGCGCTCCGCCACCTGTCCCCCGGTCGCCTCCTGCTGCGGGATCGCGGCGAGGGCGGCCTCCAGGCGGTCGAACTCGGCCTGCGCCGGCAGCGCCCGCGCGCCGCCACCGCCGGGCGCCAGCTCCGCCAGCAGGAAGTCCGCCAGCGCCCGCGGGGTGGGGTGGTCGAAGACCAGCGTCGCGGGCAGGGTGAGCCCGGTGGCGACCTTCAGCCGGTTGCGCAGCTCCACGGCGGTCAGCGAGTCGAACCCGAGGTCGCGGAACGCCTCGTCGGTGGGCACCTGCCGGGCGGAGGCGTGGCCGAGCACCGCGGCGGCCTGCTCGCGGACCACCTCGACCAGGAACCGGCCCCGTTCGGCGGGCGACATCGCGGTGAGGCGGTCGACCAGCCCGGACGCCGGTGGCGGCGCCGCGTCGGCTCGCCGCCGGGCCGGGGTTCGGACCAGGCCGCGCAGCAGGGCCGGCACGGCGCCGTCCGGCGCGCGCAGCGCCGCGACGTCCAGCCGCATCGGCAGCACGGCGGGCAGGTCCAGGCCGAGGCAGGTGTCGAACACGGCCATGCCCTGCTCGAAGCCCATCGGCCGCAGGCCGCCCCGGTTCACCCGGCCGCGGTCGGCCGCGCCGAGGTGCCCGGCCATGCCCGGCGCGTCCGGGTCGGCGCTGTCCGCCCACATGCCCCACGCCAGCGACACGGCGGGCAGGCCGAGCGCGTGGCGGTGCGCGGCGAAGGCGTCGAGCCAGGCGTTCGCGGCGGCGTAGGCGCCCTGGCCGCCGCCGCCCAGCGTGCCCGCCGCCGAGGAGAAGACCGCGAACGCGGCGAGGTCCAGGTCCAGCGTCAGCTCGTGCAGGTGCCACACCGCGTCGACCTTCGGCCGCAGCACGGCGTCGACCCGCTCGGGCGTCAGGGAGCCGAGCACGCCGTCGTCCAGCAGGCCGGCCGTGTGGACGACGGCGGTGACCGGGTGTTCGGCGGGCACCGCGGCCAGCACGGCGGCCAGCGCCTCCCGGTCGGCTACGTCGCAGGCCGCCACGGTGGCCTCGGCGCCCAGGTCGGCGAGGTCCGCGACGAGCCGGGGCGTGGTCGGCGCGTCGTGGCCGCGCCGGCTGACGAGCAGCAGGCGCCGCGCGCCGCCGGCGGCCAGGTGGCGGGCGACGTGCCCGGCCAGCATCCCGGACGCGCCCGTCACCACCACCGTCCCGTCGGGGTCGGGCGACCGCGCGGGTTCGGCGGGCGCGGCGGGCACCCGGGCCAGCCTGGCCACCGAGGCGGCGGCGCCGCGCACCGCGACCTGCGGCTCGCCCGCGGCCGTCGCGGCGGCCACCACGCGGGGCAGGTCCGCGGCGGGTTCCCCGTCAAGGCGAGGCAAGTCCGCAGTGGGTTCCCCGTCGAGGTCGACGAGCACGACGCGGTCCGGGTTCTCCGACTGCGCCGAGCGCAGCAGGCCCCACACCGACGCCTGGGCCGCGTCGGGCGCGCCGTCGCCCGGCGCGGTCACGGCGCGCCGGGTCAGCACCACCAGGCGGCCGGTGGCGAAGCGCTCGTCGGCCAGCCACCGCTGGACGTCGCCGAGCACGCGTGCCAGCACCTCGCGCACCGCGCCGGGCACGTCGCCGTCCCCGGTGGCGGCGACGGGCAGCACCACCACGTCGACCGGTTCGCCGTCGTCGGCGAGGTCCGACCAGGAGGGGAACCACCGCGCCGACCCGAGGCCGGGCACGGGCCGGTCCGCGACCACGGCCCAGCGCTCGGTCGCGGGTTCGGGGGCGGTCACCGCCAGCGGCTCCCAGCCCAGCCGGAACAGGCCCCGGTGGTGCCCGCCCGCGGCGGCCGCGGTCGGTGCGGCGGCGATCTCCCGCACCAGCAGCGAGTCCACCGCGACGACCGGGCGGCCCAGCTCGTCGACGGCCGTGACCGACACCGTCTCCTCGCTGGTCAGGTCCATCCGCACGCGCATCGCCCGCGAGCCCTCCGCGAACAGCCGCACGCCCGTCCAGGCGAACGGCAGCCGCAGCGGCTGGTCGTCGGTGCGCGGCTGCCCCGCGATCAGGGCGTGGAACGCGGCGTCGAACAACGCCGGGTGCAGGCCGAACGCGCCCGCGTCGCCGCTCGCCTCGGCGGGCAGCGACACCTCCGCGAACACCTCGCGGCCCCGCACCCACACCGCGCGCAGCCCCTGGAAGATCGGCCCGTAGCCGTAGCCGGCGGCCACGAGCTGCCGGTAGACCTCCTCGGCGGTCACCGCCCGCGCGTCCACCGGCGGCCACACCGCCAGCGCGCCGACGTCGGGCTCGCCGGCCGCCGGGGCCAGCCAGCCGGTCGCGTGGCAGGTCCAGTCCTCGTCCTCCAGCTCGTCACCGGTCGGCACCGGTCGCGCGTAGACGGTCACCCGGCGCTGGCCGTCGTCCAGGGGCGCCGCGATGACGACCTGCACCGCGAACGCGCCCCGCTCGTCGAGCAGCAGCGGCGCCTGGACGGTCAGCTCCTCGACCCGGTCGCAGCCGACCTGCGCGGCGGCCCGGAACGCCAGCTCCACGAACGCCGTGCCGGGCACGATCGTCATGTCGGACACGACGTGGTCGGCCAGCCACGGGTGCGTCGGCAGGGAGATCCGGCCGGTCAGCACCAGCTCACCCGAGTCCGGCAGCGGGATTTCCGCGCCCAGCATCGGGTGCCCCGCGCCGACCAGGCCCATCGAGGCGGCGTCGGCGCTCGCGGCGGCCGGGGCGGGCCAGTACCGCTCGTGCTGGAACGCGTAGGTCGGCAGGTCCGCGACGCGCGCGCCGGCGAACACCGGCGTCCAGTCGACCGCCGCGCCGTGCACGTGGGCCTCCGCCAGCGACAGCAGCACGCGGTCCGCGCCGCCGTCGTCGCGCCGCAGCGTGCCCCAGGTCGCGGCGTCCACGCCGGCGGCGTCCGCCACGTCCTGCACGGACATCACGAGCACGGGGTGCGGGCTGGCCTCCAGCACCAGCCGGTGGCCCGCGGTGAGCGCCGCCAGGGCCGCCCGGTCGAACAGCACGGTGTCGCGCAGGTTCCGGTGCCAGTAGTCGGCGTCGAGGTCGTCGGTGCCGCGCCGGTCACCCGCGACGCAGGAGAAGAAGGGCGTGTCCACGGCGGTGGAGACGACGTCGGCGAGCACGGTCAGCAGCTCGTCGCGGATCAGGTCCACCTGCGCGGAGTGGGCGGCGTAGTCCACCGGGATGCGGCGGGCGGTGACGTCCTGGTCGGTCAGGTGCCGCTGGAGCTCGTCGAGGGCGTCGGGTTCGCCGGAGACCACCACGGCCTGCGGGCCGTTCACCGCCGCGACCGAGATCCGGTCACCCCACGGCTCCAACTGCGGCAGCAGCTCGTCGTGCCCCAGCCGCACCGACATCATCCCGCCCAGGCCGGCGATCCTGACCAGGGCGCGGCTGCGCAACGCGACGACCTTCGCGGCGTCCGCGCGGGACAGCGCGCCGATGGCGCAGGCCGCCGCGATCTCGCCCTGGCTGTGGCCGATGACGGCCGAGGGCTCCACGCCGTAGGAGCGCCACAACGCGGCCAACGACACCATCACCGCGAACAGCACCGGCTGCACCACGTCCACCCGGTCCATGCCCGGCGCGCCCTCGACGCCCCTGAGCACCTCCTCGGGCGACCAGTCCACCCACTCCCGCAGCGCGGCGGAGCAGGCGGCGAACTCCTCCGCGAACACCGGCTCGGTGTCCAGCAACCCGGCCGCCATGCCGACCCACTGCGAACCCTGACCCGGGAACACGAACACCACCCGGTCGTCCGAACCCGCCCGACCCGACACCACGTTCGCCGCGGCCGAACCCCCCGCCAGCGCCGTCAACCCGCGCACCAGCTCGTCCCGGTCCCGACCCACCACCACGGCCCGGTGGTCGAGGACGGACCTGGTCGCCACGAGCGAATACCCGATGTCCACTGTGGACAGATCAGGGTCGTTCCCGACGAACTCCAGCAACCGCGCCGCCTGGGCCCGCAACGCCTGCTCCGTGCGAGCCGACAACACCCACGGCACCGCGATCGGCTCCGATGGCGTGGGACCGGTGTCGGTCGCCCCCTCGGCTTGTTCCAGGATGACGTGCGCGTTCGTGCCGCTGATGCCGAAGGAGGACACGGCGGCCCGGCGCGGCCTGCCGGTCTCCGGCCACGACCGGGACTCGCGCAGCACCTCCACCGCGCCGGAGGACCAGTCCACCTGCGGTGTCGGCTCGTCGACGTGCAGGGTGCGGGGCAGGACCCCCTGCCGCAACGCCATCACCATCTTGATCACACCCGCCACACCCGCGGCGGCCTGCGCGTGACCGATGTTCGACTTGATCGACCCGAGCCAGAGCGGGGTCTCACGCTCTTGCCCGTAGGTGGCCAACAACGCCTGGGCCTCGATCGGATCACCCAACGCCGTGCCCGTGCCATGACCTTCCACGACATCCACATCAGCCGACGACAACCCCGCACCAGCCAACGCCGCACGGATCACCCGCTGCTGCGACGGACCATTCGGCGCCGTCAAACCATTCGACGCACCATCCTGGTTCACCGCCGACCCACGCACCACCGCCAACACCCGACGACCATGACGCACCGCGTCCGACAACCGCTCCAGCAGCACCCAACCGACGCCCTCGGCGACGGCGAAGCCGTCCGCGGCGGCCGAGTAGGCCTTGGAGCGGCCGTCGGCCGACAACGCGCCCTGCTTGCTGAACTCGACGAACTGGGTCGGCGTCGACAGGATCGAGCAGCCGCCGGCCAGCGCCATCGAGCACTCGCCGCGGCGCAGCGACTCGGCCGCCAGGTGCAGCGCCACCAGCGACGACGAGCACGCCGTGTCCACGGTCATCGCCGGGCCCTCCAGGCCGAAGGCGTAGGCGACGCGGCCGGACATCACGCTCGCGCCGACCCCGGTGGCGCGGTAGCCCGCCAGGTCGTCGGAGCTGGCGGCGAGGACCAGCGCGTGGTCCTGGCCGTTGCTGCCGACGAACACGCCGGCGTCGGCGCCCCGCACGGCGGCCGGGTCGAGGCCGGCCCGCTCGAACGCCTCCCACGCGGTCTCCAGCAGCAGCCGCTGCTGCGGGTCCATGGCCAGCGCCTCGCGCGGGTTGATGCCGAAGAAGCCCGCGTCGAACAGGCCCGCCCCGCGCACGAAGCCGCCCGTGCGGACGTAGGAGGTGTCGGGCCGGCCGCGCTCCGGGTCGTACAGCGCGGCGACGTCCCAGCCCCGATCGGCGGGCAGGTCGGTGACGGCGTCGACCTCGTCGGCCACCAGCCGCCACAGGTCCTCCGGCGAGTGGACGTCACCGGGCAGTCGGCAGGCCATGCCGACGATCGCGATCGGCTCGTCGGCCGCGCCGGGCGCCGCGGGTTCGCGCGCGGCGGGGAGGTCCGCGCCGTCCAGCAGCGCCCGCAGGCGCTCGCCGAGCGCGCCCGCCGACGGGTAGTCGAACACCAGCGTCGCGGGCAGCGGCAGGCCGGTCGCGGCCCGCAGGCGGTTGCGCAGCTCCACGGCGGTGATCGAGGCGAACCCGAGTTCGCGGAACGGCTGCCGCGGCGGCACCGCGGCGGCGTCGGCGTAGCCGAGCACGACGGCGGCCTCGGTGCGCACCAGGTCCACCAGGGCCCTGGTGCGCTCGGCCGCGGGCAGCCCGGCCAGCCGCCGCGCCAGCCCGGTCGCCGCGCCCGACGCGGCCACGTCGACCGTGCGGCGGTTCGGGGCGGTGACGAGGTTGCGGAGCAGGGGCGGCACGTCGCCGCGCGGCACGGGCCGCATCGCGACCAGGACCGGTTCCGCGCCGAGCACGGCCGCGTCGAGCAGGACCAGCTCGTCCCCGACCGGGGGCCCGTCCGGGTCCCAGGCCAGCACGAGGGCGGGCGACCCGGCGGCCCGGCGACCGCGGACCACGGCCTCGGCGACCGCGTCCGCCACGCCGTCACCCGGAGCGCCGAGCAGGCCCGCGGTGGAGGAGAACAGCACGAACGCCGACAGGTCCCGGTCGCGGGTCGCCGCGTCCAGGGCGGCCGGTGCGCCGGGAGCGGTGTCGTCGCCGGGCACGTGCAGCACGGCGGTGAGCGGGGCGTCGGCGGGCAGGTCGGCCAGCAGGTCGTCGAGCGCGGGCGCGTCGGCGGTGGCGGGGTCCCAGTCGACGGCGACCACCTCGCCGGGCAGGTCGACGGCCGCCGCGCCGGGGCCGGCCAGCACGACGCGCCGCGCGCCGCGGTCGAGCAGGTGCGCCACCAGCGGCGCGGTGACCGGGGTGGGCGGGCCGCACACCAGCACGGTGCCGGCCCACGGCGCGGTGGTGCTCGGACCCGCGGCAGCCGGCCCGGCGGTGTCGAGTCCGGCGGCATCCGGCCCGGCGGTGTCGAGCCCGGCGGTGTCGAGCCCGGCGGGGACCCGGACCAAGCGCGGGACCGACGCCGCGCCACCGTGCACGGAGACCACCGGCTCACCGGCCGCGAAGGCCGCGCCGAGCACGTCGGGCAGCGCGTCGAACGACTCCGCCGCCCCGTCGGTGTCCACCAGGAGCACGCGGTCGGGGTGCCGCGCCTGCACCGAGCGCATCAGGCCGCCCACGGCGGCGTGGGCGGGGTCGGGCGCGGGCGCGGTGGCGTCCGTGGTGAGGACGACCAGGCGTCCGGTGCGCGCGCCGGCCAGCCAGTCGTCGACGAACGCGGTCACCTCCGCGGTGGCCGCCTCCGCCGTCCCGGCCGGGCCCACCTGGAGCACCAGCACCGGCGGTTCGCCGTCCACCAGGAACTCCGACAGCTCGGCCCGCTCGCGCACGACCGGGGCCGCCACGGGTTCGGCGTGCCCGAGGGCCAGGGGTTCCCGGTCCGGCCGCAGCAGCGACCGGCGGGGCGCCGCGGCCCGGCGGTGCGCGGTCGGGTCCACCTCGCGCACGAGCACGGTCCCGGCGGTGACGACGGGATCGCCGCCCTGGTCGGCGGCCAGCAGCGACAGGGAGCCGTCGGCGCGCAGCGCCAGCCGCACCCGCAGCCGGGTCGCACCGGCCGCGAGCAGGCGCGCGTCGGACCAGGAGAACAGCATCGCGGGTGGCCGGTCCTCGTCGGCGGACACCGCGAGCAGGGCGTGGAACGCCGCGTCCAGCAGGGCCGGGTGGAGCCCGAACCCGCCGACGTCCGCGTGACCCGGCTCCGGCAGCTCCACCTCGGCGAAGACCTCGTCGCCCCGCCGCCACACCGCCCGCAGCCCCTGGAACAGCGGGCCGTAGCCGAAGCCCTCGTCCGCCAGCCGCTCGTAGAGGCCGTCCAGGTCAACCGACCGCGCCCGGGTGGGCGGCCACTGCCGCAGGTCCGCCTCGGGCCGGTCGGACCCGGCGCCCAGCCGGCCGGTCGCGTGGCACGTCCACGGCTCACCGGCCCGGCCGCCGTCGGTCCGGTCGTCGGCCTGGTCGTCGGGCCGGGAGTAGATCGCGATCGACCGCCGCCCGTCGTGCGGCCCGCCGACGAACACCTGCACCGAGACGCCGCCGTGCTCGGGCAGCAGCAGCGGGGCCTGCACGGTCAGCTCGTCCACGGAGCCCGCGCCGACCAGGTCGCCCGCGCGGAACGCCAGCTCCAGGTAGGCGGTGCCGGGCACGAGCGCGGCGCCGAACACGGCGTGCTCGGCCAGCCACGGGTGGGTCCGCCGGGACAGCCTGCTCGTCAGCAGCACGCCGTCCGCGCCGGGCAGCGCGGTCTCCGCGTCCACCAGCGGGTGCCGCCCCGGCGCCAGGCCGAGCGACGAGGCGTCGGTCGCGCGCGGCGCGGGCTGGAGGCGGTACCGGTCGTGCTGGAAGGCGTAGGTGGGCAGGGTCGTGGTCCGGGGCGCGGCGCCGGCGAACAGCGGGGAGAAGTCGACGCGGACGCCGTGCGCGTACGCATGCGCCAAGGCGCGCACGAACCGGTCCCGGCCGCCTTCGCCGCGCCGCAGCGTCGGGCACACCACCGCGGGCACGCCGCTGTGCTCGGCGATGTCCTGGAGGCCCATGGCCAGCACCGGGTGGGGGCTGATCTCCAGCAGCAGCCGGTAGCCGTGGTCGAGCACGGCGCGCGCGCCGTCGGCGAACCGCACGGTGTCGCGGACGTTGCGGTACCAGTGGTCCACGTCCAGGTCGGCGGTGTCCAGGCGGGTGCCGGTGACGGTCGAGAAGAACGGCACCGGGCTCGGCCGCGCGGACAGCGTCGTCAGGACGTCGAGCAGGTCGTCGCGGATCTGGTCGATGTGCGCCGAGTGGCCGGCCACGTCGGTGGGCAGGTCCCGCACGCCGATGCCGTCGGCGGCCAGCTCGGCGCGCACCCGGTCCAGCGCCTCGCGCTCACCGGACAGCACCACGGCGGCCGGCCCGTTGACGGCGGCGACCGAGATCCGGTCGCCGTACCGCGCGATGCGCGGCAGCAGCTCGGCGACGCCCGAGCGGACCGACACCATCGCGCCCGCGCCGCCCAGGCTCTCCTGGAGCGCGGCGCGCACCGCGACCACGTGCGCCGCGTCCTCGCGCGACACCGCGCCGGCCACGCACGCCGCCACGATCTCGCCCTGGCTGTGGCCGATGACGGCGGAGGGCTCCACGCCGTAGGAGCGCCACAGCGCGGCCAGCGACAGCGTCACCGCGAACAGCACCACCTGCGTCACGTCGACCCCGTCGAGGTCCGGCGCGCCGGGCGCCTGGCGCAGCACGTCGGTCGGCGACCAGTCGACCCACTGCGTGAAGGCCCGCTCGCAAGCCAGGAACTCCTCGCGGAACACCGGTTCGGCGTCGAGCAGCTCCACCGCCATGCCGGGCCACTGCGACCCGTAGCCGGGGAAGACGAACACGGCCTTGTCGCCGTGCTCGGCGACGCCCTCGACCACGGCGGCCGACGACTCACCCGCGGCGAGGGCGGCCAGGCCGGCCACCAGCTCGCCGCGGTCGCCACCCAGCACCACCGCGCGGTGTCGGAAGGCGGTGCGGGTGGTAATCAGGGAGTGGGCGACGTCCAGCGCGGTCGCGCCGGGGTTGGCCTCGACGAAGGCCAGCAGCCTCCGGGCCTGTTCCCGCAGCGCGCCCTCCGTCCGGCCCGACACCACCCAGGGCAGCAGTCCGACCGGGGCCGCCCCGGGGTCGTGCCCCGGCACGTCGGCCTGTTGGTGCTCCGCGTCGCCGTCTGACCCGTCCCCCGGTTCCCGGACCTCGGGGGCCTGCTCCAGGACCAGGTGCGCGTTGGTGCCGCTGACGCCGAAGGAGGACACGGCCGCGCGGCGGGGCGCGCCCGTCACCGGCCACGGCGTCGGCTCGCGCAGCACCCGCACCGCGCCCGCCGACCAGTCCACCGCGGTCGTGGGCCGGTCCGCGTGCAGCGTCCGGGGCAGCAGCCCGTGCCGCATCGCCAGCACCAGCTTGATCACGCCGGCGACCCCGGCGGCGGCCTGGGTGTGGCCGATGTTCGACTTCAGCGACCCCAGCCACAGCGGCCGGTCCGCGGCACGGCCGCGCCCGTAGGTGGCCTGGAGCGCCTGGATCTCGATCGGGTCGCCCAGCGCGGTGCCGGTGCCGTGCCCCTCCACGGCGTCCACCTGGTCGGGGGTGAGGCCCGCGTCGTCGAGCGCGGCCAGCACGACCCGCTGCTGCGCGGGCCCGTTCGGCGCGGTCAGGCCGTTGGACGCGCCGTCCTGGTTGACCGCCGACCCGGTGATCAGCGCCAGCACCTCGTGGCCGTTGCGCCGCGCGTCGGACAGCTTCTCCAGCAGCAGCCAGCCGACGCCCTCACCCCAGCCGGTGCCGTCCGCGCCCTCGGCGAACGCCCGGCACCGGCCGTCCGAGGCCAGCGCGCCCTGCTGGCCCGCCTCCACGAACATGGCGGGCGTGGCCATCAGCGCCACGCCGCCCGCCAGCGCCAGCGAGCACTCGCCCCGGCGCAGCGAGAGCGCCGCCAGGTGGATCGACACCAGCGACGACGAGCAGGCGGTGTCGACGGTGAGCGCCGGACCGCTCAGGCCCAGGGAGTAGGCGACGCGGCCGGAGAGCACGCTCGCCGTCGCGCCCGTCACGCCGTAGCCGGCGACGTCCTCACCGGCGTTCGCCAGGACGATCACGTGGTCCTGGTTGTTGCTGCCGACGAACACGCCGGTGCGGGTACCGCGCAGCGAGGTCGGGTCGATGCCCGCGCGTTCGACGGCCTCCCAGCCGGTCTCCAGCAGCAGGCGCTGCTGGGGGTCCATCGCCAGCGCCTCGCGCGGGCTGATGCCGAAGAAACCGGCGTCGAACCGGTCCGCGCCGGGCAGGAACCCGCCCTCGCGCACGCTGGAGATCCCGGACAGCAGGTCGAGGTCCCAGCCGCGGTCGTCGGGGAAGCCGGTGATCGCGTCCGCGCCCTCGGCGACCAGCCGCCAGAGGTCCTCCGGCGCGCCGACCCCGCCGGGCAGGCGGCACGCCATGCCGATGATCGCGACGGGCTCGTGCTCGGCCTCCTCGACCTCGCGGAGCCGCTCCTGGGTGGCGTGGAGGTCCGCGGTGACGAGCTTGAGGTAGTGGAGGAGGGTTTCTTCTTCCGCCATGGGGAGAACCAGTCCTTCTTCCGGCTGGGTGGGGCGGGCCCCGGGGTGCGGTCAGGTCCTGCTGCGGCGGCCGAGGGTCGAGTCGACGAGGGCGAGGATCCCGTCGGCGTCGGCCGCCGCGACGTCTTGGGCGAACCGGCTGCCGCGGTCGGCCCGGCCGGTGCCGGTCCACGCCGCGAGCAGGCGGCGGAGCCGTTCGGCGACCTGCCGGTCCACGGCCTCGTCGCGCTGCTGCGCGGCCAGCACGGCCTCCAGCCGGTCCAGTTCCGCCAGCGCCGGTGGCGGCGCGGGGTCCGCGTCGACGAGCGCCGCGGCGAGGAACCCGGCCAGTTCGCGGGAACTGGGGTGGTCGAACACCGCGGTCGCGGGCAGCACGAGCCCGGTGGCGGTCTGGAGCCGGTTGCGCAGCTCCACCGAGGTCAGGGAGTCGAACCCGAGGGCGCGGAACGCCTCGTCCGGCTCGACCAGGTGCGCCGAGGCGTGGCCGAGCACGGCGGCGGCCTCCGCCCGGACCAGTTCGAGCAGCACGTGCTCGGCCTCGTCCGCGCCGCGGCCCGCGAGCCGCTCGGCCAGGGGCCTTCGCGACGCGGTGGTGTTGTCGGCCGTCCGGGGCGGGCGCGCGCCGGCGAACGCCCGCAGCACGGCCGGGAGGTCGGGCGCGCGGCGCAACCCGGCCACGTCCAACCGGATCGGCACGATCACCGGGTCGTCCCGCTCCAGGGCCGCCGACCACAGCGCGAGGCCGTCGTCCGACGACAGCGGCAGCGCGCCCGAGCGCCGCGCCCGCGCCACGTCGGCGTCCGCGAGCCGCGCGGTCATGCCGCCCTCGGCGTCCCAGGGACCCCAGGCCGGCGCGAGGCCCGCGAAACCCTCGGCGCGGCGTGCGCCGACCAGGGCTTCGACGGCGGCGTTGGCCGCGTTGTAGGCGCTCTGCCCGGCCGAGCCGAGCACTGCGGACGCGGAGGAGAACACCGCGAACAGCGCCAGGTCGCGGTCCCGGGTCAGCTCGTGCAGGTGCCAGGCGCCGTCCACCTTGGCCCGCAGCACCTCGCGCAGGCGCGGGGCCGTCATCGATTCGACCGGCCCGTCGTCGAGCACGCCCGCCGCGTGGACGACACCGGTCAGCGGCGCGTCGGCGGGCACCTCCGCGAGCGCGGCGCGCACCGCTCCCCGATCGGCCACGTCGGCGGCCACGACCGTGACACCCGCACCCGCCCGCTCCAGGTCGGCCACCAGCTCCGCGGGCGCGGGCCGCCTGCTCAGCAGCACCAGGTGGCGCGTGCCCCGGTCGGCGAGGTCGCGGGCGACCAGGCCGCCGAGCCGCCCGGACGCGCCGGTGACCAGCACCGTGCCGTCCGGGTCGGGTCGGCGCGGCACCCGCAGCACGACCTTGCCCACGTGCCGGGCCTGCGAGATGAACCGGAACGCCTCCGGCGCCCGCCGCACGTCCCAGGTCCGCACCGGCAACGGCGCCAGCGCGCCCGACTCGAACAGCGCCATCAGTTCCCGCAGCAGCTCCTGGACGCGGTCCACGCCGGCCTCCAGCAGCTGGAACGCCCGGTAGGACACCCCGGGGCGCCGCGCGGCCACCTCGTCGGCGTCCCGCACGTCGGCGAGCCCCATCTCGACGAACCGGCCGCCGGGCGGCAGCAACCCCAGCGACGCCTCGACGAACTCGCCGGTCAGGGAGTTGAGCACCACGTCGACCCGCCGGAACCGGTCGGCGAACCCCGTGTCCCGGGAGGAGGCGAGGTGCGCGTCGTCGACGCCGAGCGCGCGCACGGCGTCCCACTTGCCGGGTCCGGCGGTGGCGAACACCTCGGCGCCCAGGTGCCGGGCGACCTGCACGGCGGCCATGCCCACGCCACCGGCCGCCGCGTGCACCAGCACCGACTGCCCGGCGCGCAGCCCGCCGAGGTCGCGCAGCCCGTACAGGGCCGTGAGGAACACCATCGGCACGCTCGCGGCGCGGTCGAACGACCAGTCGTCGGGCATCGGTACGAGGGTCCGGTGGTCGGTCACCGCGAGCGGCCCGAAACCGCGGGTCAGCAGGCCGAGGACCCGGTCGCCCGGCGCCAGGCCGGTGACCCCGGCCCCGACCTCGACGACCACGCCGGCGCCCTCGGCGCCCAGGCTCGGCCGCCCCGGGTACACGCCGAGCGCCATGAGCACGTCCCGGAAGTTCACCCCGGCGGCGCGCACCTCCACCCGCACCTCGTCGGGCCCCAGCGGGGCCACCGCCTCCGGGGCGGCGACGGCGGCCAGGGCGTCCAGCGAACCGGGCGCGTCGACGTCCAGCCGCCACGGCCCCTCGGGCACCGGCAGCAGGTCGGCGGGCGCGCGCGTCAACCGAGGCACCACCGCCTCGCCGGCCCGCACCGCGACCTGCGGTTCACCGGCCTCGACCGCCGCCGCGACGGCTGCCGCGACCCCGGCGGGCACGACCCCGGCCTCGTCGTCCGCCTCGTCGCCCGTCACGTCGACGAGCAGCAGCCGGCCCGGGTGCTCGGTCTGCGCCGAGCGCACCAGGCCCACCACCGCCGCCGCGACCGGGTCGGGCACCTCGCCGTGGTGGACGGGGACCGCGCGTTCGGTCAGCACCACCAGCCTGGAGGCGGCGAACCCGGGATCGGCGAGGAACGCCCGCACCTGCTCCAGCACCGCCGTCGCGCAGGCGTGCAGGGCCTCGATCCCCTCGCCCCGCGCCCGCACGGGCAGCAGCACCGGGGCATCCCCCGGCGGTTCGTCGAGACGCCCCCACCGCGAAGGGCCGGCGGGTCCGAGCGGCAGCGGGACCCAGTCCACGCGGTACAGGGGCAGGTCGGTGGCCGGCCCGCCCCGGGGCGCTTCACGGGAGACCAGCGAGCGGGCCGAGAACACCGGGCTGCCCGCGCCGTCCACGGCGGTCACCGACACGGTGTCCGCGCCGGTCCGCGTCAACCGCACCAGCAGGCTCGACGCGCCGGAGGCCGACAGGCGGGCGTCGCTCCAGGAGAACGGCAGCCGGACCGCGTCGGGGTCGGCGGCCACGACGACCGCGTGCAGCGCGGCGTCGAGCAGGGCGGGGTGCAGCCCGAACCCGTCCGGCGCGGCGCCGTGGCCCGGCTCGACGCGGGCGAAGAGGTCCGCGCCCCGTTGCCAGACCTCGCGCAAGCCCTGGAACGCGGGCCCGTAGGCGTAGCCCGAGTCGGCCAGGCGCTCGTAGTCCACGGCCACCGGGTGGGCGTCGGGCGGCGGCCACGTCAGGGGTTCGGTGGGCGCCACCGGTCCATCGGCCACGAGCGCACCCGTGGCGTGGCACGTCCAGCCGGCCGCGTCCGGGCCGCCGGGACCGCCCGGGTCCCCGAGGTCTTCGGGGCTTTCGGGTCGCGAGTGCACGGTCACCCGGCGCGCGCCGTGCTCGTCCGGCGCGTCCACGACCACCTGCACCGCCACCCCGCCCCGCTCGGGCAGCGGCAGCGGGGACTGGAGGGTCAGCTCCCGCACGTGCGGGACGCCCAGCCGCTGCCCGGCGTGGCAGGCCAGTTCGAGGAACGCGGTGCCCGGCACGATCAGCGCGTCCGCCACCACGTGGTCCGCCAGCCAGGGGTGGTCGCGCAGCGACAGCCGCCCGGTCAGCAGGGTCGCCCCGCTCGCGGGCACGGTGCTCTCGGCCCGCAACAGCGGGTGCGGGGAAGGCAGGAGACCGGCGGCGGAGACGTCACCGAGCGCGACGTCGGAGTCCAGCCAGTACGGGTCCCGCTGGAAGGCGTAGGTGGGCAGGTCGGCGGCACGGCAGCCGGCCGCCTCGATCCCGAGCACGGCGCCCCACTCGACCCCGACGCCGCGCACCCACAGCCGGGCCAGGCCCTCGACCAGGGATTCGGCCTCGTCGGCGGACCTGAGCAGGGGCACCCACTCCCCTTCGCCCACGGCGGACAGGACCCCGCCCGCACCGCACTCCACGAACGTCGTGACGCCCTTGTCCCGCAGGACGTCCACGCCATCGGCGAAGCGCACGCAGTCGCGCACGTGCCGGACCCAGTAGTCGACCGAGCGGACCTCGTCACCGGCCAGGCCACCCGACACCATCGAGACGAGGGGGATGCCGATCCCACCGAACTCCACACCGGCCAACGTGGCGGCGAAGTCGTCCAGCATCGGCTCCATCAGCACCGAGTGGAACGCGTGTGACACGTCCAAGCGGCGGTGACGGCAGTCCAGCTCCCCGACCGCCTCCAGCACCGCGTCCTCAGCGCCGGACAGCACCACCGAACGCGAACCGTTCACCGCAGCCACATCAACACCGGCCGCGACCTCACGTGCCCGTTCCTCGGACACCTCCACCGCGACCATCACGCCACCAGGCGGCAATGCCTGCATCAACCGAGCCCGCGCCTCGATCAACCGACACGCAGCCGACAACGACAACACCCCGGACACATGGGCGGCAACCACTTCACCGACCGAATGACCACCCACGAAGTCCGGCCGCAGTCCCCACGACTCCACCAGCCGGAACAACCCGACCTCGACCGCGAACACCGCCAACTGAGCCGAACCCGTCTCCCGCAACAGATCACCGTCACCGACCAACCGCCAGAGGTCGTCCGGGCTCATCCCCCACTCGCGACAGACCTCGTCCACCGCCTGGGCGAACACCGGGAACGAGCTGTAGAGCTGCCGACCCATCCCCACGCGCTGCGAACCCTGACCCGAGAACACCACCGCCACACCACCGGCGACGACCGAGCCGGACACCACCTCGGCCGAACCGCACACCACCGCACGCGACCCGAACACCGACCGCGACAACAACCCCGCCGCCACATCAACCGACGACACGTCCGGATGCGACTCCACCCACGACCGCAACCGGTCCACCTGCTCAAGCACCGCACCGTCCGAACGGCCCGACAGCACCCACGGCACCACCGGCGAGATCGACTCCCGGAGCGGCGCGGGTTCGTCCGCCGGAACCTGCTCCAACACCACGTGGGCGTTGGTCCCGCTGATGCCGAACGACGACACCGCCGCCCGCCTCGGCCGCCCCACCTCAGGCCACGGCACCGCCTCGGTCAACACCCGGACAGCGCCCGACGACCAGTCGACCC
>NZ_BAAAKE010000026.1:0-150108 GCF_039527585.1 Saccharothrix xinjiangensis
GTCTTACCGCGGTTCATTCCGGGGCTTTGTGTTTCCGGTGTTTCGCTTGTGTTTGAAGCTTAGCTCGTTCGTTTTCGCGGTGTCAAATCGGCCGGTTTCGGCTTCCTCGGCTCCACGACGTCCTGAAACGCGCTTCGCATTCAATTTGTTTCGTCTTCCAGACCCGAGGCAGCGCGCTGTGCTGCTTATTCGCTTCTGGGAGCTTGACGCCGCAGAACTCTACCCGGCCCGATTCGCGGTGTCAACCGCTCGTTCCGGGGTCCTTGCTGGCGACTCGGTAAAAGTTACTCATGACCTTCGCCCAAGTCAAATCGCCTGGTCAGCGGGCTGCCGGAGCGGCTTCGCGAGTTGCTGGGCCGGGCTCTTGGGCGCCACCGGCCGGGGACGCAGCCACAGCGGGATGGTCCGCAGGCCCTCCATCGCGGCCACGATCTGCTCCGGCGACGCCGCCTCGCGGGTGGCGACCGGCACCAGGTCGTAGCCCCAGATCCGGAACTCCTTGAGGACCGTGACCGGATCGTCGCCGAAGCCCTGCGTCGCCGAGGCCGAGAACTCGATGAACACGTGCGGGCGGTCCCGGCGGAGCAGCCGCACGAGTCCGGCCAGCGCGCGGTGACCGCGACCCGGCGCGTCGACGCGGACGACCGAGAGCTTGCGGCCCTGGAGGTCCGGCACCGCCTCCAGCTCCTTGTCGAGCCGGGTGGCGCGGACCTTCGCGACGTCCTCCGGCGCGTCCTCGGGCACCGGCGCCACCGACACCCCGCCGGTCAGGGCGGGCTGGGTGACCAGCTCCCCGCTGCTCTCCCACGCGGCCGCGTCCACCAGGACCAGCTGCCGGGCGACGCGCTCGGGCAGGTTGACCTCGACGTTGTGCTTGAGCAGCGCCCGCGCGGACGGGCACGGCTCGACCGCGACCACCGCGCCGCCCGCGCCGAACCGGCTGAGCATGCGCACGGTCTGGTAACCCACGTAGGCGCCGACGTCGAGGAAGATCCCGTCCGGCTCGACGACCTCGTCGATCAGCGCCGACAGCCCCGGTTCCCACACGCCGTTGCTCGACAGCAGCGGCAGCATGAACGCGTCGTCGGACGGCAGGCGCAGCAGGCCTACGTCGCTCAGCACCAGGGAGCTGCGCGGCACCGCGTCGCTGTGCCGCTCGTGCTCGCGGACGACCACCCGGCGCAGGGCGTCGGCGGTCTGCTGGGCCTGGTTGGCGGCGCGCAGCCCGGCGTCGAGCCTGGTGTCGCGCTCGCGCAGCACGTCGACGACCTTGGACTCCAGCGAGTCGATGCGGTCGAGGGTGCGTTCGAGGGCGACGGTGAGCTTGTCGATGCGGTGGGCGAGCGCGTCGCCCTGCTTGGCGCGCCTGCCGGCCTCCGCGACCAGCGCGTCCTCGATCTCGCGCAGCCTGCGGCCCTGCCCGGCCATGTCCGCGCGGACCCGGACCACGCCGTCGTCGACGCCGACGAGCTGGTCGGCGAGGTGGCCCTGGTTCTCGGCGTGCTGCTCCAGCTCGGCGCGCAGCACCTCCAGCTCGCCCAGGCCGATGCCGGTGGAGATGTCGTCCTGGCGGCGCACCAGCTCGGACACGGTCCGCTCGACCCCGTCGACGAGGGAGCCGAGCACGTCGCGCATGTGGTTGTCGTAGTGGTCGAGCACGCGCAGGACCACCTTGCGCAACTGCGGCGCCATGGGCGTGCGGCTGGCGACGCCCACGTCGGGCTGGCGCAGCAGCGCGTGCTTGGCCGAGTGCAGCGCGGTCATCGGGTCGACGGTCGGCGCGGTCTTGGGGCGGCGGGCGCGCCAGGTCCGGTAGGCGTGCTCGACGCGTTCGCGCAGGACCTCGCCGACCACGGCGGTGCCGCGGGTGGCGCGGACGCGCTCACGGCCCTTGAGGCCGATGGCCTCGGCGGCGGCCCCGTCGGCGGCGATGGCGCGCAGGAGCTTGGCGGCGGCCTGCACGTCGGGCTCGACGCCCTGGCGGCACGGCACGAAGATCACCGAGTTCTTGTCGAACAGCTCCGCGACCGCGCCGTGCTCGGAGGTGAGGATCGGGGTGCCCGCGGCCGCGTGCGCGCCGAGGGTGTGGGCGATCCGGTCGTCCGCGCCGCCGCGGTGGAGCTGGACCAGGCAGTCGACGTGGCCGAGGTCGTCGACGAGTTCGATGCGCGGGTCGGCGGCGGTGGCGAGGCGCAGGCGCTCGGCGGCCTCCGGGTGGGTCCTGGCGTTGCCGACCTCGATGCGGAGGGTGATGTCCGAGCGGTCGGGGAACGCGGACAGGAACGCCGAGACCGCGCCGAGGACGTTGCCCTCGCGGTCGACGGCGTGGTCGGCCACGGCTCCGAAGATCACGCGATCGTGCGATTCGGGTTCGCGCGTGTCGACCTCGGCCACGGGCAGCGGGAGGACGCGGGCGACCGGGCCGCCCTGGCGCTCGCGGGCGGCGCGGGTGGTCTCGGAGGGGACCCAGACCTCGTTCGCGCCGCCGGGCTGCTCGTCGTCGAGGAGGTAGTCGACGACGAAGCGGCTGTCCGGGACGGGTTGCCTGGTGCCGACGCGCACCACCACCGGGTAGCCGGCGGTGGTGGAGGTGGGCAGGCCCGAGGCGCGGGCGGCGGCGTGGACGAGCTGCGCGACCGGGCCGGAGCCGAGGACGGTGACGCCGAGCTGGTCGTGCAGGACGGGCGCTTCGGCGCGCGACCTGGGCACGGCGGCGGCGGGCAGGCGGCCGGACGCCACGCCGGCCCCGGCGCACCAGTCGCGGAAGGCCTTGGCGTCCTCGCCGAACGGGTCGGGGAACTGGGTGCGGAGCGCGGGGTCGGACCGCCAGAGCGCGGCGGCCCAGCGGGTGCTGCCGGGCAGGTCGGGCACCGGTTCGCAGGCCCAGGCCACGAACGCCGCGCCGCCGTCCGGGCCGAAGGCCGGTGGTGGGGTGGGGATCCGGCCGGCCGGGGGTGCTGGGGTGTCCGACGGGGTGGCGCCGGTGGCGGGAACCGGGTCCTCGTGCGCCGGGACTCCGGCGGCAGGGTCCTCCACGGCGGCGTCTTCGGACGACAGGTCTTCGGCGGCGGGAGCTTCGGCAGGCGAAGTCTCGGCAGGCGAAGTCCCGGCAGGCGGAGCCTCAGGAGCCGGAGCCTCGACGGAGGTCGCAGCCGCTTCCTCGGCGGGCGCTTCCTCGGCGGGCGGGGTGTCGGCGGGCGCTTCCTCAGAGGGCGAGGTGTCGGCGGGCGCTTCCTCAGAGGGCGAGGTGTCGGCGGGCGGGACGTCGGCCGCGGGAGGGCGCGGGGTGGGCTGCGGGCTGCCGTTGGCGTAACCGTTCACCTGGCCGTTGACGTGGCCGTTGATCGGCGCCCACGCGGAGTCGGTCGCCTCGGCGGGCTCCTCAGCGGGCCCCTCGACAGCGTCTTCCCCGGCGGCATCTCCCCGGGCGGCGTCTTCCCCGTCAGCGGCCTCTTCCCCCGCCCGCTCCGGCGCCACCGGCGCGGTCCAGGCCTCGGTGCCGAAAGCCGAACCGGGTTGGGCGCGGGCCGCTTCGCGGTAGTCCGCGCGCAGCTCGTCCGGGATCGCGGTGCCGTCCGCCAGCTGCCCGAAGCCGTAGCGCACCCGCTGCGGCGAGTGGCCCTTGCGGATCAGGTCGGCGCGGTACGCGGTGCACAGCTCGGCCAGGTGCGGGTGCTCGGACAGCAGCACGCGCGGCCGGTCGGCGAACTCCGCCGACAGCAGCCACGGCCGCTGGGGGTCGAAGCCCGCGAAGTGGACGCTGCGCAGCGGTTCGCCCAGCGTGGTCAGGGTGCCGTCGTCCTGGCGGTGCAGGACGCGCTGCGCCGCGTTCCACGCCGACAGCCCCACGGTCGCGTTGCGCAGGACGTGCAGGTTGACCAGGGCCGGGGCCATGTCGAGCACGGCCTTGGTGGCGTCCGGCGCGCGGCGCAGCTGCTCGGCCAGCGAGCGGAGGAACGGCTCGGCGCCCGGCGCCACCAGCAGGAACCCCGGGTCGAAGACGCCGGTCTCCAGCAGCTCGGCGGGGGTGGGCCGCAGGCCGTCGTCCGGCAGGGGCCGCAGGGACCTGGGCAGCAGGACCAGCGGTCCGCGCCCGACGGCGTCCAGGACCAGGTCCGTCAGCGGACGCAGGACCTTCACCCACGGGTCCAGGTACAGCACCGGCACGCCCTGGCCCAGCAGCTGCTCCAGCAGCACGGGCCGCAGCAGGCCGCACAGCTGCGCCGCGGTGCAGCCGGTGGCCAGCTCGGCCAGCTCCTCGGCCGGCACGCCCAGGTCGGCCGGGGTGACCAGGCCGGGGCCCGAGTGCTCGGGCAGGGCGTCGACCACCAGGGCCAGGAACCTGGCCTCCGGGTGGGCGGCCAGGAACGAGCTGGACAGCACCTTCACCGCGGGCAGCTCGGCGGCCTTGGCCACCGTGCACGCGATGAACGCGGGACGGGTCTCCGATCGGGCGGGCACCTCGGTCACGGTCTGCAAACCTAGCTTCTCCGAGTGCTCGGTGCGCACCACCCGCACGGGAGCTCCCCTCACAGGACCGGCAGCAGGGTGCGCAACTCGTACGGCGTCACGCTCCGCCGGTACGCGTCCCACTCGGTGCGCTTGTTGCGCAGGAAGAAGTCGTACACGTGCTCGCCGAGCGCTTCGGGCAGCAGTTCGGAGTTCTCCATCTCGGCCAGCGCCTCGCCCAGGTTCTGCGGCAGGTTGTCGTACCCGGCCGCGCGCCGCTCGCGATCGGTCAGCGACCACACGTCGTCCTCGGCGGGCGGCGGCAGCTCGTACCCCTTCTCGATGCCCTTCAGGCCCGCGGCCAGGATCACCGCGTACGCCAGGTACGGGTTGCACGCCGAGTCCAGGGACCGGATCTCCACCCGGCGCGACGAGGACTTGCCCGGCGAGTACATCGGCACGCGCACCAGCGCCGACCGGTTGGCGTGGCCCCAGCACACCGCGGTGGGCGCCTCGCCTCCCACGATCAGGCGTTTGTAGGAGTTCACCCATTGGTTGGTCACGCCGGAGATCTCGCGGGCGTGCTTGAGCAGGCCGGCGACGAACATCTTGCCGGTGTCCGACAGCTGGTAGGGGTCCTCGGCGTCGTAGAACGCGTTGCGGTCGCCCTCGAACAGCGACACGTGCGTGTGCATCCCGCTGCCCGGCTGGTCGGTGAACGGCTTGGGCATGAACGAGGCGCGCACCCCCTGGGTGATCGCGACCTCCTTGATGACGTAGCGGAACGTCATCACGTTGTCGGCCATGGTCAGCGCGTCGGCGTAGCGCAGGTCGATCTCCTGCTGGCCGGGCGCGCCCTCGTGGTGGCTGAACTCGACCGAGATGCCCATGGCCTCCAGCGCCTCGATGGCGTGGCGGCGGAAGTGGGTCGCGGTCTCGTGGCTGGTCTGGTCGAAGAACCCGCCGTTGTCGGCGGGCACCGGCTCGCCCCCGTCGTCGGGCAGGCTCTTGAGCAGGAAGAACTCCATCTCCGGGTGCACGTAGCAGGTGAACCCGGCCTCGCTGGCCCGCGCCAGCGAGCGGCGCAGCACGTGCCTCGGGTCGGCCCACGACGGCGAGCCGTCCGGCATGGCGATGTCGCAGAACATGCGGGCGGAGTAGTGGTTCTTCTCCGCGGTGCGCCAGGGCAGGACCTGGAACGTCGACGGGTCGGGCTTGGCCACCATGTCGGACTCGTACACGCGGGCGAAGCCCTCGATCGCCGAACCGTCGAAGCCGATGCCCTCGTTGAAGGCGCCTTCGAGCTCCGCCGGGGCGATCGCGACGGACTTGAGGAAGCCCAGGACGTCCGTGAACCAGAGCCGGACGAACCGGATGTCGCGTTCCTCTAGGGTGCGGAGCACGAACTCCTGCTGGCGGTTCATGGCACGAAGCCTAGGTAAGAGCGGCCGGGTCCGCGTGGCCGCCTCGCCGGTACGCACCTGCCCTGTCGCACCCCGCGAGCTTACCCGCAGGTCAAGGGCTTCCGCCCGTGACGGCCCGTGCGCGGCGGGCGGTGGCTCTACGATCTGCCCATGTTCCCTCGACGCGCCCTGGTCGGGTCGCTCCTGCTCGCCCTCGCGGCCGGCTGCACCTCCTCCGGTGACGGCGGCGGGCTGCCGGCCGGGTCCGAGGTGCTCGACGGGGCGTCCTCGGGCATGAAGTCGGTGAGCAGCACGCACTTCGTGATCAAGGTGGACGGCGAGCTGCCGGACGTCACGGTCAAGGACGCCGAGGGCGACCTGAACGCCGACGGGCAGTCCCGGGGGCGGGCGAAGGTCGAGCAGTTCGGCCAGCTGATCGAGGTCGAGTACGTGCTGGTCGACCAGGACCTGTACTTCAAGGGCCCGACCGGCGGGTTCACCAAGCTGCCCGCGGCGCTGGCCGGCCAGGTGTACGACCCGACCGCGATCCTCGACCCCGAGCGCGGCGTGGCCAGGGTGCTGGCCGAAGCGCGCGACGAGAAGACCGTGAGCGCGGACGGCGGCGTCACGGTGGTCGAGGCGACCGTGCCGCGGGACGTCGTGGCGGGCCTGGTGCCCGGGATCGACGCGGACGTGGCGTCCCGGTTCTCGGTGCGCGAGGACAGGCTGGTGAACGCGGTGTTCACGCTGCCCAGCGGTGCGGAGGTCACCATCGACCTGTCCGACTTCAACGAGCCCGTCTCCGTTTCCGCGCCGGAGTGAGCGCGGTGGGTCACCCCGGGTCGCGCCGGTTGGCGATCGGCGCCGGGGCCGGCGCGGTGCTGCTGGGCGCGCTGGACGCGTACGTGGTCGTCGGCGTGCTCGTCGACATGGTCCGCGACCTGGGCATCCCGGTGAACAAGCTGGAGCGGGCCACCCCGGTGGTGACCGGGTACCTGCTCGGGTACGTGGCGGGGATGCCGCTGCTGGGGCAGCTGTCCGACCGGTTCGGGCGGCGGCTGGTGCTGCACGCGTGCCTGGCCGGGTTCGCGCTCGGGTCGGCGGTGACCGCGCTGGCGGGCGACCTGCCGCTGCTGGTGGCCGGGCGGGTGGTGCAGGGCCTGGCGGGCGGCGCGCTGCTGCCGGTGACGATGGCGCTGGTGGCGGACCTGTGGTCGGCGGAGCGCCGGGCCTCCGCGCTGGGCGTGGTCGGCGCGGCGCAGGAGCTGGGCAGCGTGCTGGGCACGTTGTACGGCGTCGGCGTGGCGTCGCTGTTCAACGCGTGGTCGGTGTTCGAGTCGCTGGAGCCGCAGAGCTGGCGGTGGGTGTTCTGGGTGAACCTGCCGCTGGCGGTGGTGGCGTCGGTGGTGGTGCAGCGGACCGTGCCCCGGTCGGCGCGGGCGGGCGTGCGGGTCGACTTCGTCGGCGGCGGGCTGCTGGCGCTGTCGCTGGGCCTGGTGGTGGTCGGGCTCTACAACCCGGACCCGTCGCGGGCGGTGCTGCCGCCGTGGGGCTGGCCGGTGCTGGGCGCGTCGGTGGCGGTGTTCGCCGCGTTCCTGTGGTGGGAGCGGCGGTCGCCGGTGCGGCTGCTGGACCCGGCGGGCGTGCGGTGGCGGCCGTTCCTGGCGTCGCTGGGCGTGTCGCTGGCGGCGGGCGCGGCGCTGATGGTGACGCTCGTGGACGTGGAGCTGTTCGCGCAGACGGTGCTGCGGCGCGACTCGGCGGCCGCGGCGGCGATGCTGGCCAGGTTCCTGGTCGCGCTGCCGGTGGGCGCGCTGGTCGGCGGGTGGTCGGCCGGGCGGGTCGGCGACCGGTGGGTGTCGTTCACCGGGTCGGCGGTCGCCTGCGCGGCGTACCTGCTGATCGCGCGGTGGCCCGCCGACGTCACGTCGTTCGTGGTCGGGCGCGACCTGGCGGTGGCCGGGTTCGGGCTGGGGCTGGTGATCGCGCCGGTGTCGGCGGCGGTGCTGCGGGCGGTGCCCGCGGCGGAGCACGGGGTGGCGTCGGCGGCGGTCGTGGTGGCGCGGATGACCGGGATGCTGGTCGGCGTGTCCGGGCTGTCGGCGTGGGGCCTGCACCGGTTCCGGGAGCTGACCGCCGACCTGGACACGCCGCTGCCGTTCGGGGTGTCGGCCGAGGAGTTCGCCGCCGCGGCGGCGGCCTACGAGCGGGCGCTGACCGACGCCCTGCTGACCGAGTACCACGAGATCTTCCTGATCACGGCGGTCGTCTGCGGGGTCGGCGCGCTGGTGTCGCTGCTGCTGCCGCGGGCGGCGGACCGGGCCGGGGTCACTCCTCGCCGGCGGTGATCACGACGTCGCCCTCCTTGATGGCCTTGCCCTTGACGTCGTCGCCGGGCTTGTCGCACTTGTCGGGGGCTTCGTTGGACGGCACGCCGTAGGCGCTCAGCTCGTCGGTCGGCTCGCCCTCGCCGGTCGGGCCGTTGTCGCGCACGAAGAACTGGCGGTGGGTGCCGCCCTCGCTGCCGACGTCCTTGATCTTGAAGATGGCGGCGTTGCCGACGACGTTGACGCAGGTGACGCCGCCCAGCCGCTCCTCGACGCCCTCGGCGGTGTTGCGGAACAGCGCGAACCCGGTCGGTTTCCCCCCTTCGCCCTCGACGGGGAAGACGGCGAAGCCGAAGCCCGTGCCCAGCGCGCTGGTGCCGCTGCCGCCGACGAACGCGGCCTCCGCGGGCGCCGCCTCGCCGGGGGCCTGGAGCAGGAGCGTGGTGAGCGCGGTGGCGGCGGTGAGCGCGCCGACCTTCTTCAGCATGACGTCCTCCCGAGGAGCTCGACCGGTCGCGAACCCTGTTGTGCCAGGTCACGGGCTCGCGGGCTCGACACTGTCAGAGCGGTCGGGAACGACGTCGCGGCGCGGGCGGCAAACCACCCGATGGTGTGCCGTCCCTCCTCCCGTCCCCACCCGCTTTGACAGAGCGGAAGGGCAGGGACGGAAGAAGGAGGTCAGGAGATGCGAAGGTCAGCCCTCGCGCCAGCCGCTCGTGATCGGCAACCGGCGGTCGCGGCCGAACGCCTTGAAGGTGATCTTGGTGCCCGGCGGGTACTGGCGGCGCTTGTACTCGGCCCGGTCCACCATCCGGAGGACCTTGTCCACCAGTTCGTGGGAGAAGCCCATGGCGATCAGGTCCCGATACCCCTTGTCGCCCTCGACGTAGTCGTCCAGCACCGAGTCCAGCAGCTCGTAGTCCGGCAGCGAGTCGGTGTCGACCTGCCCCGGCCGCAGCTCGGCCGACGGCGGCTTGCTGATCGAGTTCTCCGGGATCGGCGGCAGCTCGCCCAGCTTCTCGGCCTCCGCGTTGCGCCACCGCGCCAACGCCCAGACCAGCGTCTTGAGCACGTCCTTGATGGGCGCGAAGCCGCCGACCGCGTCGCCGTAGATGGTCGAGTAGCCCACGGCCAGCTCGGTCTTGTTGCCGGTCGCCAGCACCAGGTGCCCGTGCTGGTTCGACAACCCCATCAGGGTCACGCCGCGGCACCGGGCCTGGACGTTCTCCTCGGCCAGGCCGGTCAGGCCCAGCTGGTCGACGAACACGTCCACCATGCCGCCGATCGGCTGCTCCGAGTAGCGCACGCCGGTGCGCTGCGCCAGGTCCTCCGCGTCGGACTTCGAGTGGTCCGACGAGTACGCCGACGGCATCGACACGCCGTGGACGCGGTCGGCGCCCAGGGCGTCCACCGCCAGCGCCGCCACCACCGCCGAGTCGATGCCGCCCGACAGGCCGAGCACCACCGACTGGAAACCGTTCTTGTGCACGTAGTCGCGCAGGCCCGTGACCAGCGCGTACCACACCTCGGCCTCGTCGGGGAGCGGCTCGGCGGGCGCGGGCGCGGGCAGCGGCTCGTAGGCGGGCAGCGGGTCCTCGGACAGGGTCCGGCGGCGCACGGCGAACCCGGCGAAGGAGCCCTCCTCGCGGGACGCGCCGCCCGGCAGGTCGAGGTCGAGCACCACCAGGTGCTCCACGAACTGCGGCGCGCGCGTGACCAGCGCGCCGTCCGCGGTGACCACCATCGTGTCGCCGTCGAACACCAGCTCGTCCTGGCCGCCGATCAGGTTGACGTACGCCAGCGGCGCCTTCGCCTCGGCCGCGCGCCGCGCCACCAGCGGCAGGCGGGCGTCGTCCTTCTTGCGCTCGTAGGGCGAGGCGTTCGGCGAGACCACCAGGTCCACGCCGGCGCGCCCGAGCGCGGCGACCGGGCCGCCGTCCTGCCAGAGGTCCTCGCAGATGACCATGCCCACTTCGAGGCCGTGGACGCGCACCACGTCCAGCTCCTCGCCCGGCGTGAAGTAGCGGCGCTCGTCGAACACGCCGTAGTTGGGCAGGTGGTGCTTGTGCTGCCGGGCGGCGACCCGGCCGCGGTGCAGCACGGCGGCGGAGTTGCGCATCCCCGCGGCGTCGCGGTCCAGGTAGCCGACGAACACGGCGAGCTCGCCGCACCCGGCCTCGTCCAGCGCCCCGGCCAGTCGCACCAGGGCGTCCTTGGACGCCTCCGCGAACGACTCGCGCAGGGCCAGGTCCTCCACGGGGTACCCGGTCAGCGCCATCTCGGGGAAGACGGCCAGGTGCGCCCCGGCCTCCACGGCCTTGCGGGACCAGTCGACGACGAGTTCGGCGTTGCCGGCCAGGTCGCCGACACAGGCGTTGACCTGGGCGAGGGCGAGTCGGAGCTGTGGCATGGGGGCATTCTCGCTCACCCGACGCGCCGGCGGCGGGCGTTGTGGCCGACGAGTCACACCTACGATCGACACGTGCGCCGATCCCCCCTCCTGCTCCTGGTCCTGCCGGTCCTCGCCTCCTGCACGTCGGTGGTGGCCGGTTCACCCGGGGCGGGGACCGCGCTGGAGCGGAGAGGGCCGGCCGGCGCCGTGCCCGCCGGGCTGGAGCGGTACTACGGCCAGCAGCTGGCCTGGGAGGACTGCGACGACTACGCCACCACCGGCGCCTCGATCACCCTCCTGAAGGGCCGGCCGGAGTTCGAGTGCGCCCGCCTGGAGGTGCCGCTCGACTACACCGAGCCCGAGGGCGAGGTCGCCCGGATCGGCCTGCTGCGGCAGGCCGCGAGCGGTGAGCGCACCGGGTCGCTGCTGGTCAACCCGGGCGGTCCGGGCGCGTCCGGGATGACCGCCGCCGCGAGCCTGGCCACCTCGATCCGCTCGTCGCCGGTGGGCGAGCGGTTCGACCTGGTCGGCTTCGACCCGCGCGGGGTCGGCGCGAGCGAACCGGCGGTCCGGTGCCTGACCGACGCCGAGCGCGACGCCGAGCGGCTCGACGTCGACGCGGACACCTCGCCGGCGGGCATCGCGCAGACCGAGGCGGAGAACCAGGAGTTCGCCCGGAAGTGCGCGCAGGCCAGCGGCACGGAGCTGCTCGCCAACGTCGGCACCCGCGACGTGGTGCGCGACCTGGACGTGATGCGGTCGGCGCTGGGCGACGAGAAGCTCACCTACCTGGGCTACTCCTACGGCACCCAGATCGGCTCCCAGTACGCCCAGGAGTTCCCCGGCAACGTGCGGGCGCTGCTGCTCGACGGCGCGGTGGACCCGAAGCAAAGCCTGGTGGACTCGCTGGTCGCGCAGGGCGCCGGCTTCCAGAAGGCGTTCGACGCGTTCGCCGCGTGGTGCGCCCAGCGGCCCGACTGCGCCCTCGGCGCCGACGCCTCGAAGGCCAACCAGGCGTTCCGCGACCTCACCGTGCCGCTGGTCCAGCGGCCGGTGCCGGCCGGCGACCGGCAGCTGTCCTACACCGACGCGACCTACGGCGCCATCAAGGCGATGTACTCGGAGGAGCTGTGGGCGCCGCTGAACACCGGGCTGACCGAGCTGAAGGGCGGTCGCGGCGACGTGCTGATGCTGCTCGCGGACGCCTACTTCGACCGCGACCAGCAGGGCCGGTACGGCTCCGTCAACGACGCGTTCACCGCGATCAACTGCGTGGACCAGGCGCCGACGACCGACCGGGGCGCGCTCGCCGACCTCGCCCGCCGGTACAAGGAGGCCGCGCCGTTCCTGGACGACGGGCAGCCCGCGGCGGCGGTGCTGGACACGTGCGCGTTCTGGCCCGTGCCGCCGACCGCGCAGGAGCCCGAGCCGGTGTCCGGGCTGCCCCCGGTGCTGGTGGTGTCCACGACCGGCGACCCGGCCACGCCGTACGACGCGGGCGTCAGCCTCGCCCGTGAGCTGGGCGGCGGGCTGCTGACGTTCGAGGGCAACCAGCACACCGTGTACCTCCAGGGCAACGCGTGCGTGGACGCGGCCGGGCACGCCTACCTGGTCGACCTGGCGCTGCCCGCCGAGGGCACGCGCTGCTCCTGAGAGCGTTCCGAGGCGCCGCCGACCCACGTCTTCCGCGTGACGAAGCACGACCCCGCCGACCGGGACGAGCACGGCCGGTCCCGGGGTCCCGGGGACGCGGTCGGCGACCGCGGTCCGGTGGAGGCGGCGTACCTGGACGCGTTGGCCGCCTTCGCCCGGGAGAGCGGGGTGGAGGAGCTGACCGTCCGGGACGCCGAGGTCCACGGCCTCGTCCCCTCCGACGCCGAGCCGGCGGAGGAACCGCACGGCCTGCCCGGCCTGTTCCCACCCGACCTGACCGGCTACCACGACGGCGCGCGGGTCCCGGTCGCCGTGGGGCTGGAGCTGGTGCGGGTGATGCTGCGGGGTGGGCGACGCCGACGCCGTGCTGGTCGTGTCCGTCCTGGAGGACGGGGATCGCTCGCTGCTGACCGGCGTCCTGCCCGATCCGGACGGCGTGCTGCGGGCCCGCTGGGCGCCCTGACCCGGCTCGGGGCTCGGCTCGGGGTGCCCCGCTCAGGTCTGACCAGGCTCAGGCGTCGACCGACGCGCTCCAGCTCGCCAGCAGCTTGAGGCGCTCCTCGGACGGCGAGCCGACGCGGGCGGTGTAGACCGCGAGGGTCAGGTCCGGGTCGCCGGACGGCTTCAGGGCCTCGTAGTCGAGGTCCAGGTCGCCCACGACCGGGTGGTGGATCAGCTTGGTGCCGTGGGTCTTCTCCATGACCTTGTGCTGCGCCCACAGCTTGCGGAACGTCTCGTCCTTCACCGCCAGCTCGCCCACCAGCGCGGCCAGCCGGGCGTCGTCGGGGTAGCGGCCCGCGTCCAGGCGCAGGAAGGCGACCATGTCGGCGGCGACCGTCGGCCAGTCCCGGTAGAACGTGCGGGCCTCGGGGCTCAGGAACGTGTGCCTGGACGAGTTGAGGTCCTCGGGGCGCGCCTCGTCGAAGCCGTACAGGGCTCCCGCCAGGGCGTTCCACGCCAGCACGTCCGACCGGCGGCCCATCACGAACGCGGGCACGTCGCCGACCATGTCCAGCAGCCGCCGCAGGCCGGGGCGCACGCGCTGCGGCCCCGGGCGCTTGACCGGCGTGGGGCGCACGAGGTTGCGCAGGTGGGAGCGCTCGGTCTCGTCCAGGCGCAGGACGCGGGAGACCGCGTCGAGCACCGAGTCGGAGACGGACGGGGTGCGGCCCTGCTCCAGGCGCATGTAGTAGTCCACGCTCACGCCGGCCAGCATCGCCAGCTCCTCGCGGCGCAGGCCGGGGACCCGCCGCCGGCCACCGGCGGGCAGGCCGACGTCGTCGGGGCGCACCCGGGCCCGGCGGGTGCGGAGGAATTCGCCGAGGTCGTGGTTCACCCCTCCAGTATGGGTGCGCCGGCCCTGCCCAACCTGGGTACTGGCAGACCCAGGGAACGCGGTACCGGGGTTGAGCGGTGCCTCTCGTAACAGGTCCGACCAGGGCCAATGTTGTTGCCATGACCTACGACCTGAACAACCGCACCGCTGTTGTCACCGGCGCCGCGAGCGGCATCGGCGCCGAGATCGCCCTCGTCCTGGCCAGGTCCGGGGCGAAGGTCGCGCTGCTGGCCCGCCGGGCCGAGCGGCTGACCGAGCTGGCCGCGAAGATCGAGGCCGAGGGTGGGCGCGCGCTCGCGGTGTCGGCCGACGTCACCCAGGACCTCACCCCCGCCGTCGAGGCGGTCCACGCCGCGTTCGGACCGGTGGACCTGGTGGTCAACAACGCGGGCGTCATGCTGGCCAACCCGATCACCGCCGGCCGCGACGACGAGTGGCGGCGGATGATCGACACCAACGTCACGGGCCTGCTCAACGTGACCCGGGCGTTCACCGACGACCTGGTGGCCGCCGGGCGCGACGGTGTCGCGGACCTGGTGAACATCTCGTCCGTGGGCGCGCACAGCACCTTCCCCACCTACGCCGTGTACACCGCGACCAAGGCGGCGGTGACGCACCTGTCGGCGAACCTGCGCACCGAACTCGGTCCGCTGGGCGTGCGGGTGACCAACGTCGAACCCGGCCTGGTCAGCTCCGAGCTGGGCGACCACATGGACAACCCCGACGTGGACGCGCACCTGGCGGCGTGGCGGGAGCAGGTGCCGCCGCTGCACCCGGCCGACATCGGCGACGTGATCGGCTTCGCGACCAGCCGACCCAAGCACGTGAACCTGCGGCAGCTGATCGTGCTGCCGACCGTGCAGGTCTGATCTGGGCCGATCTGATCTGGGCAGGTCCAGGGGACTTGATCCAGCAGACCTGATCGCCTCGGGGCCCGTCGACTACCGGTCGGCGGGCCCCGGCCTGCGTTTGCGGTAGGCGCGCTGCTGGCAGGCGCGGGAGCAGTACGCGCGCGGCCGTCCCGACGCCGGCTGGACCACCGGCCCACCACACACCTGACAGGTTTCATCACGCTTTACATCACGCTTTTCCACGAGCAACTCGATGCCGTCGAGCACGCGGGCCAAGCCGAACTCGAACGACTCCGGCTGGTCGAACCCGCCCGCCTCCCACAGCCCGGTCAGCACCGGGTAGCGGTCGAACCTGGCGAACAGCGAGTCGCGGGCGCCCCACCACTCGTCGTCGCCGACGCCGGTGCTGCGCTCGGCCCGCACCGCGTCCGCGAGGGCACGCGCCTCCGCGTCCAGGAAGCGGCTGAGCAGCCCGACCGACGCGACCACCTCGGCCGGGGCGAGGTCGGTGCCGGCCAGGATGCCGAGGGCGTGCTCGTAGTGGGCCAGCGCGTTCGGGCCGGGCACGCGGCGGTTGACGGGCACCTCGGCCAGCCACGGGTGCCGCCGGCGCACCTCCCAGCCCCGCCTGGCGAACGCCTCCAACCCAGCCCGCCAGCCACCCGGATGACTCGGATGACCCGGATGACCCGGATGACCCGGACCACCATCGGACCTCCCGGCCTGCGGCCCCTCACCTTCCAACCCGCCGTCCGGCTCGCCGCCACCCGACCCACCACCGGCCGGCTCGCCGCCAAGCGGCCCGCCCTCGGGGCGTTCGCCACCGCCGATCTCGGCAGCACGAGCCCCACCCTCGCCCACCCCGTCCCCCGGCAGCTCACCCAGCACCGCGTCGCACATGAGGTCGACCAGGTGATCGCGGCCGGGCACGTGGCGGTAGAGCGACATGGTGGTGAAGCCCAACCGCTCGGCCACCTTGCGCATCGACAGCCCGGCCAACCCCTCCTCGTCGGCCACCGCCACGGCCGCGCCCACGATCCGCGCCAGGTTCAGCGCAGGCCGCTCACCCCACAGCAGCTCGACGCCGAGATCCGGGTCGCCTGCTTCTCCCATCCCACACCTCCGGCGGTCATGATATACATCCCTCTTGTTTATGCCGTAAACAGACAGGAGCCGTCATGGCCGAGTTCTACGTCTCCCCCACGGGGGACGACGCCGCCACGGGCACCGCCACCCGGCCGTTCGCCACCCTGGAGCGCGCCCGGCGGGCCGCCGAGGAGGCGGGCGGCGGGGTCGTGCTGCTCAGGGCGGGCACGCACCGGCTCACCGGGCCGCTCCGGTTGACCGAAGCCGACTCCGGGGTCGTCTACCAGGCGTTCGGCTACGGCACCGACGCCCAGGAGGAGGTGGTGGTCAGCGGCGGGCGCGAGGTCGACGGGTGGCGCGAGCGGGACGGCGTGCTGCTCGCCGACGTCGGCGACCTGGTCACCCGGCACCTGACGGTGAACGGCGGGCGGGTCGAGCGCGCGGGCGTCGACGGGCTGCCCGGTCAGGTGCGCCGCACCGACACCGGTTACGCCACCGACGCCCCGCTGGACTGGGTCGACCACGCGGGCGTGGAGTTCGTGCACCGGGGCGTCTACCCGTGGACCGAGGCCCGGCTCGCCGTCGCCGCGCTCGACCGGGACGGGGACTCCACCGCGATCACCATGGCGCAGCCCGCCTTCGGCTGGTCCCTGGAGGTCTACCGCTCCGAGTGGGAGGGGCAGGTGACGACCGGTCCGGACGCGCCGACGCGGGTGGAGGGCGATCCCTCGTTCCTGGCCGAACCGGGCACCTTCGCCCTGGACCGCTCGCGCCCCGGCCACCACGTCCTGCACTACCTGCCCCGCCCCGGCGAGCGGGTGCGCGCGGTCGTGCCCGCGCTGGAGGTGCTGGTGCACGCCGCCGGCGTGCGGGACGTGGCCTTCCGCGGCCTGGTGTTCGCCGACACGACGTGGCTGCGGCCCGGCGGCGAGCGCGGGTTCCTGCACTACCACGCCAACGGCTGCTACGACGGCGGCGCGATCGGGAAGGTCGTGGTGGGCGAGGGCGCGTGGCTGACCGTGCCGGAGGAGCAGGTGCAGGTCCCGGCGGCCGTGCGGGTCGACGACGCCGCCGGCGTGCGGTTCGAGGGCTGCCGCTTCACCCGGCTCGGCGCCACCGCGCTCGGCGTGACCGGCGGCGCGGACGTGGTGGTGCGCGGCTGCGACTTCGACGACCTCGCCGCGTCCGCCGTCTCCGTGGTCGGCGCGCGGGACGTGCTGGTGGAGGACAACCTGGTGCGGCGGGCGGGCCTGGACCACGCCGGTTCGCCCGGTGTCGCGCTGCTCGACACCGAGCGTTGCACCGTGGCGAACAACGAGGTCCGCGACGTGCCGCACAACGGCATCGCCGCAGGTCCGGGACGCGGCACCCGCGTGCTGCGCAACCTCGTCACGGGCTCCATGGGCGCGTTGGCCGACGGCGGCGGGGTCTACCTGTCCGGTCCGCAGGGTGACGACGCCGACAGCGGGGCGCTGATCGGCGGGAACGTCATCGAGGACACCCGCACGCCGTACAACTTCGGCCTCTACACCGACTACGGGGCCACGTGGGTGGTGGTCGAGGGCAACGTGGTCGCCCGCGCCGACAACACCTCCGTGCTGCACGTCAGCCCGCCGCTGGAGCACGTCACCTACCGGGGCAACTTCTTCGACGCCGACCCGGTGGGCGCCGACACCGTGCCCGCCGGTGTCACCTACGAGGGCAACACCACGATCGCCGATCCGGCCGAGCTGGCCGCGGCGACCTCGGCCGTGCGGGCACGGGCCGGCCTGATCAGTCCTCGACGCGGCTCTTGAGCAGGCAGAACTCGTTGCCCTCCGGGTCCGCCAGCACGTACCAGTCCACGTCGTGCTGACCGACGTCGACCTGCTTGGCGCCGATCGCGAGCAACCGTTCGAGCTCGGCGTCCTGGTCGCGGTCGGTGGCGTTGACGTCGATGTGCAGCCTCAGCTTCTGCCGCTTGGACTCGCCGGCCGGCTCCAGGATGATCGTCGGGTAGTTGCCCTCCCGGCCGATCTCCAGGACGCCGTCCTCTTCGGTGACGATCTCGTAGTCGAGCACCTCGCACCAGAAGCGGGCGAGCGCTTCGGGGTTGTCGGAGTCCAGCACGATTTCGGTGATCCGGCACGCCATGACGTGTGAAGCTACTCGCACTCCTGGCACATTGCCTTTCGGCGGTGCCACCCTGGGCCTCGTAACCGTGCAACGACGCCCGGGGACCCGCGACGGAGCAGGCCCCGAGGGAGGACGGTCGAAAATGGCTTCCGCCGAGGTAACCGCCCCTTACGGGAACGGGGCAGCAGGCGCCCCGACTGGAAAGCGGGTGCGGATCCACCACCTCCAGGCGATGAAGGACCGCGGCGAACCGTGGCCCATGCTCACCGCCTACGACATGTACACCGCCGAGCTGTTCGACGAGGCCGGCATCCCGGTCCTGCTGGTCGGCGACTCCGCGTCCAACAACGTCTACGGCTACGACACCTCGCTGCCGGTGACCGTGGACGAGCTGATCCCGCTCGTGCGCGGCGTCACGCGGTCGGTGAAGCAGGCGCTGGTCGTGGCCGACCTGCCGTTCGGCTCCTACCAGGTGTCGGTCGAGCAGGCCGTGGCGACCGCCGTGCGGTTCATGAAGGAGGGCCGCGCGCACGCCGTGAAGCTGGAGGGCGGGCGGCACTTCGCGCCGCACGTCGAGGCGATCGTGCGGGCGGGCATCCCGGTCATGGCCCACATCGGCTTCACCCCGCAGAGCGAGCACCAGCTCGGCGGGTACCGGGTGCAGGGCCGCAACGACGCGTTCGACTCCGTGGTGGCCGACGCGCACGCCGTCCAGGGGGCCGGCGCGTTCGCGGTCGTGCTGGAGATGGTGACCGCCGAGGTCGCCAAGCAGATCACGCACGACCTGCGCATCCCGACCGTCGGCATCGGCGCGGGCCCGGACACCGACGCGCAGGTGCTCGTCTGGCAGGACATGATGGGCCTGCGGCGGGGCCGCGCGCCGAAGTTCGTGAAGCGGTACGCCGACATGGCGGGCCTGATGGTGAACGCGGCCCAGCAGTTCGCCGCCGAGGTCAAGGGGCACCAGTTCCCCGGACCCGAGCACACCTTCCACTGATCGCGGGCGGGGCCGCCCGGGACGCGGCGGCCCCGAACCCCGTGTGATCCACTTCGCCGCCGGCTGGGGCAGAGTGGGGACCATGTACCCCGAGATCGAGCCACACGACCAGGGCCTGCTCGACGTCGGTGACGGGAACCGCGTCTACTGGGAGGTGTGCGGCAACCCGTACGGCAAGCCCGTCGTGTTCCTGCACGGTGGTCCGGGCGGCGGCTGCACCCCGGCGCAGCGCCGGCTGTTCGACCCCGCCGCGTACCGGATCGTGCTGTTCGACCAGCGGGGTTGCGGGCGGTCGACGCCGCACGCGTCCGACCACGGCGCGGACCTGTCGGTGAACACGACCTGGCACCTGGTGGCGGACGTCGAGAAGCTCCGCGAGCACCTCGGCGTGGACCGGTGGCAGGTGTTCGGCGGGTCGTGGGGGTCGACGCTGGCGCTGGCCTACGCGCAGACCCACCCGGAGCGGGTGACCGAGCTGGTGCTGCGCGGCGTCTTCCTGCTGCGCCGCAAGGAGCTGGACTGGTACTACGGCGGCGGGGCCGGGTTCCTGTTCCCGGAGCGGTGGGAGCGGGTGGCGGCGCTCGCGCCCGACGGCGACGTGATCGGCACGTACGCGCGGCTGCTGAACGACCCGGACCCGGCCGTGCACGGGCCCGCCGCCCTGGCGTGGAGCGTGTGGGAGGCCTCGACGATCACCCTGCTGGAGCGGCCGGAGCTGGTCGAGGCGCACGCCGACCCGAGGTACGCGCTGGCGTTCGCGCGCATCGAGAACCACTACTTCCACCACCGGGGCTGGCTGGAGGAGGGGCAGCTGCTGCGCGACGTGGGCAGGCTCGCGGGGATCCCGGCGGTGATCGTGCAGGGCCGCTACGACGTGGCCACGCCCGCCGTGTCGGCCTGGGAGCTGCACCGGGCGTGGCCGGGCTCCGAGCTGGTGGTCGTGCCGGACGCGGGCCACGCCTTCGACGAACCGGGCATCCGGCGCTCCCTGGTCAACGCCACCGACCGCTTCCGCGCCTGAACACCTGTCCCGAACGCAGAACTCACCGGTCCTGAACGTACGACACGGTGGACCTGAACGTACGACTCGCGATGTCCGAGTGGAGGACACGCGATGTCCGAGTGGAGGACACGCGCAAAAACCGGCGTGTCCTCCGGTCCGGTGTTACGTGTCGTCCACTCCGGTCTGGCGAGTTGTGCGTTCGGGGTCTGCTAGTTGGGTGGTCAGGGCTGATTCCAGGGTTGGGCGGGCTGCTACCAGGGAGGGGCCGTACCAGGTCAGGTGGCGGCCGGAGACGTGGGCCGGGCGCAGGGTCGGGAAGAACTGGGGGCCGTCGGTCGGGGTGAAGGCGTAGGGCTCGTCGGGGAGGATCACGGCGTCCGCGCGCTGGAGGTCGGGCAGGGGCGGGCGCGGGTAGCGGTCGGGGTGGTCGGCGAAGGCGTTGAGGACGCCGAGCCGGCGCAGGACGTCGCCCGCGAAGGTGTCCCGGCCCAGGACCACCCAGGGCTTGCGCCACACCGGGATCACGGCCCGCGTCCACGGCGGGGTGACCTCGCGCCAGAGGTCCTCGGCCGCCGGCAGCCACGGTGGTTCCACGTCCCAGGTGGTGGCCAGGAGGCGGCGCAGCGAACCCAGGGCGGTCGGGACGGTGGCGGGCGCCTCGGTCACCCAGACGGGGATGCCGTCGGCGCGCAGCCGCGCCACGTCCTCGGGCCGGTTCTCCTCGCTGTTGGCCAGCACCAGGTCCGGGCGCAGGGCCAGGACCCGGTCCACGTCCGGGTACTTCGAGCCGCCGACCCGGGCGGCGCCCAGGTCGGGCGGGTGGGTGCAGTAGTCGGTGGCGCCGACCAGGGAGGTCGGGTCGAGGACCCCGGTGAGGACGGCCTCGGTGAGCGACGGCACGAGGCTCACCACCCGCCGGGGCCGGCCGGTCAGCGGCACCGGCTCGCCCAGGTCGTCGACGGGCGTCATCAGAGGCCGGTGATCCGCAGGCCGGCGTGGGTCTTGTACCGGCGGTTGATCGCGATCAGGTTCGCGGTGAACGCCTCCACCTGGTGGGCGTTGCGCAGCCGGCCGCCGTAGACGCCGCGGAACCCCGGCACGGTGTCGGCCAGCGCCCGCACCAGGTCCGTGGCCTCGCGGTCGTCGCCGAGCACCAGCACGTCCTCCTCGACCGACTCGACGGACAGGTCGGCCAGGGTCACCGCCGAGACGTGGTGGAACGCCGCCGTGACCCGAGACCCCGGCAGCAGCGCGGCGGCCTGCTGGGCGGCGCTGCCCTCGGGCACCGGCAGCGCGTGCGGGCCCTGCTTGTCGAAGCCGAGGGGGTTCACGCAGTCGATCACGACCTTGCCCGCCAGGGTGTCGCGCAACGACGCCAGCAGGTCGGCGTGCCCCTCCCACGGCACCGCGACCAGCACCAGGTCCGCCCGCGCCGCGCAGCCCGCGTTGTCCGCGCCGCTGACGTGCCCGACGCCGGTCGCCGCGCGCACCTCCTCGGCCGCGGCCTCGGCGCGCTCGGCGCCGCGGGACCCGATGACGACCTCCAGGCCCGCCTTGGCCCACCGCAGCGCCAGGCCCTTGCCCTGCGCGCCGGTGCCGCCCAGGACGCCGATGGTCAGCTCGCGAATGTCAGTCACCGGGCCATCACATCACACGCGTTCGAAGACGACCTTCCGGCGATCCGCGTCCGCCTCGACCAGCCGCACCCTGATCCACTCGCCCTCCGGCAGGTCCGGACCGGTGCAGCGGCCCATCACCGGCGGCTGCGCGACGAACACGTCCGCGGCGTTGCCGTCGGCGCGCAGCACGACCGCGTCGAACTCGTGGCCCACCCGGTCGGCCAGCACCCACGCCTCGACCTGGTCCAGGCACGCCCGGTCGACCTTGCCCGCCACCGCGTCCGAGCCGCCCATCAGCCCCGGCAGCTGCGGCAGCGCCCGCCGCAGCCACCCCGGCACGGGTTCGCCCGCGGTCACCGCCAGCACCACCTCGGTGGCGAACCGGTCCACCAGCCGCCGCAGCGGGGCGGTGACGTGCGCGTACGGCGCGCCCAGGCCCGCGTGCCCGATCACCTCCGGCACCTCGCCGTCGAACGCCGTGTACCCCGCGCCGCGCAGCAGCCGGGTCGCGTCCACGAACAGCGCCAGCGCCTCCGGCCGCGCCGGGTCCAGGCCCGCCAGCAGCTCCGCGGGCGTCGCGCCGTCCGGCCAGGGCACGCCCAGCGCCTGCGCGGACCGCCGCAGCTCCTCGACCGCGCCGTCGTCCGCGTCCGGCAGGGTCCGCAGCACGCCGACGCCCGCCTCCAGCATGATCTTCGCCGCGGCCATGCCGGTGAGCAGCGAGACCTCCGCGTTCCAGGTCTCCACGTCGGCGCGCGGCCGGATCACCAGCTCCCAGTCGCCGTCGCCGGTCGCCACGACCTCCTGCTCGGGCAGCTGGAGCTCCACCGCGCCGCGGTCGGCCGCCCGCGCCCGGCGCAGCCTGCCGAAGTCGGGCAGCGCCTCGATCGACGGGTGCGGCTCGCCCGCGTCGAACGACGCCTGCACGCCCCGGTAGTCGAACTGCGCGGTCGACCGCACCACGGCACGCCGCACCAGCACCTCGCGCGGCTCGCCGTCGGGGCCGCACTCGAACGTCCACAGCACCGCGGGCCGCGCCTGGCCGGGCAGCAGGCTCGCCGCGCCCTCCGACAGCACCGGCGGGTGCAGCGGCACGTTGCCGTCCGGCAGGTACAGCGTCTGGCCGCGCCGGCGCACCTCGGCGTCCAGCGCGCCGTCGGGTGCCACGAACGCGCCCAGGTCGGCGATCGCGTAGTGCACGCGGAAGCCGTCGCCGACCCGCTCCACCAGCAGCGCCTGGTCCAGGTCCTTCGAGCCGAGCGGGTCGATGGTCACCAGCGGCAGCGCCGTGGCGTCCTCGCGGTCGGCGTGGTCGACGTCCCCGGACACGGCCTGTTGCGCCTCGGCCAGGGCCGCGGCCGGGAACTCCTCGGGCAGGTCGAACTCGGTCCGGATGCCCCCGAAGTCGAGGCCGGGGTCCGACTCGGCGCGGACGGTGCGGATCACCACCATGGGTGCACCCTAGACCGGCGGACCGGCTCGGAGCCGGCGCGTCGGCCGGGAGTTCAGCGCTTGCCCCACTCCCGGTCGGACTCGTCCTCCGACTCGGTCCGCTGCCGCGCCAGGTCCAGCGCCCGCTGCGCGGTCGCCTCGTCCGGGTACGGGCCCATGCGGTCGGAGCCGCGGCAGCCCACGCCGTGCTCGACGGTGCGGTGGGTCAGGCAGTAGTACCACGCGTTCGGATCAGCAGCCATGGGACCAGGTTTCCACCCCGGTCCGGGATCCATGCGCAATTCCGCACCCGTGCGCGGCGCGGCGTCACGGCCGCCAGTGCGGCGGCGGCGCCTGCACGGGCAGCGGGCCCGACTGCGGGTAGGTCGGCTGCGGCGCCACGGACGGCTGCTGCACCATCGGCGGTTGCGGCATCCCGGGCGGCTGCGGGAAGCCGCGCGGCGGCGTGCTCTGGTTGGCGTTGGCGTGCTCGCCCGGGATCGGGTCGAGCACCGACACCAGCGCCGTCCGGTGCTCCGGGTCGGGGATCTTCTGGCCGCCGCGGTCGCGGTAGACCAGCTCGCCGTCCGAGTCGATCTCGACCAGCACGCCGACCTCGGCCAGCTGCTCCTCGTCCAGGTCGACCAGCCGCTCCCGCCGGGACGGCACCACCCGGTACACCGGCCAGCCCAGGTGGGCGTAGGCGCGGTGGAAGTCGGCCAGCAGGTGCGCCATCTGCTGCTGCCACGGCAGCGGCATCGCCTCCACCAGCGACCTCGGCAGCACCGCGTACTGCGCGTCGGTGCCCGGCGGCCGGGTGTTGAGGTAGTCCCGCGCGGGCGTGCTCGTCGCGGGCGGTCCGGCCGGTCGCTGGATCGGGTCGTGGTTGAACACCGTCGTGCCTCCCTACACGCCCGGCCGGACGGCCAGCGGCATCAACTCGTGGTAGTCCCAGTTGACCTTGCTGATCTTGACCACGTCGCCGGTCTGCGGCGCGTGGATGTACTCGTCGTTGCCCAGGTACATGGCCACGTGGTGCACGGTGACCGGCTGCGCCGGGTTGGTCGCCCAGAAGATCAGGTCACCGGCCTTGGCGTCGCGCACGGGCAGGTGCGCGCCGCCGGACACGTACTGGTCGTTGGCCACGCGCGGGATCTTCACGCCCGCCGCGGCGAACGCCTTGACCAGGATGCCGGAGCAGTCCCAGGCGTCCGGGCCGTTGCCGCCCCACAGGTACGGCTCGCCCAGCTGCTGCCGGGTGAACTCGATGGCGGTGCCCGCGGCGTTGGAGGCGAGCAGGAAGTCGCCCGCCGCCTCGCCGCAGCCGGCCGGGTCGCTGACGTCGCCCTCCTGGCCGATCAGGAACGCCGCCATGGCCTCCCACTTGTGGTAGCGGTCCGGGAACGCCGACCGCTCCACGTCCTGCGCCGAGTCGCCGGGCCGCTGCTCCTCCCAGTCGGGCAGCTTGAGCAGCACGTCGTAGAACTTGTTGATGGCGTAGTGGGGGTCCGTCACCTGCTGCGGCGTGCCCCAGCCCATCGACGGGCGCATCTGGAAGATGCCCAGCGAGTCGCGGTCGCCGTAATCCAGGCTGCGCAGGCCCGACTCGGTCATGCCCGCCTGGATGGCGATCTGCCAGGCCAGCGGCGGCAGCTGCCGCTCGCGGCCGATGGAGATGATGTTGGCGACGGTCGTGAGCTGGTCGTCGGCGAGCCGGTCGGCGTCGCCGCGGCCCTTCTCCTCGCCGCCGCCGGTCCACGGCCCGATGGACGCGTTGCAGCTCGCCATCCGGAACGCCGCCGCCCCTTCGGCCGGGGTGTTCTCCCGGATGACCGTCGACACCCCGTTGGTCACGACGACCACCACCACGGCGGCCACCGCGGCGACCGCCACCACGATCTTCAGCACGCCTCAGCCCACCTTGTCGAACTTGTGCACTTTCCACCCCTCGGGGAGACGCACCACGACCACGTAGAGCTTGCCGTCCTCCAACGGCGCTTCGAACTCCACCGAATCGGTGAACGACTTGACCGCCTTGACCGGCTGGTCGATCACGACCGGCACGTCCACCGGGTCCACGGACTCCAATTGGGGGAACACCTCGTTGGAGGTGTGCGGCCGCAGGCCCTCCAGCCACCGCTCCTTGGTGGTGCGGCCGGGTTCGAAGTCGGAGAACGCGTCGACCCACATGTCCGCGACGAGCTGCGCGTTGGGGTTGACCGGGACCGTGGCGCCCCCGGGCGTGGGGCTGGGGGCCTTGGTCGGCAGCGGGGTCGAGGTGCGCGGCGGCGGCAGCACGCCGACCTGGTTGCCCGCGCCGGACGCCACCGTGGTGCTGGGCGCGGTGGCCGCCGGGCCCCTGCCCTTACCCGGGCCGACCGCGTTGTCGATCAGGACGCTGGTCGCGGCGACGACCGCGGCGAACCCGATGATCGCCATGGCCAGGTGGCGGGGCGACCGCAGCGGCCACCCCCACAGGCGTCGGTAGACCGCGGTCCGGCCGCGGTTGGTCCTGATCGGCATCAGCTGTCCCTGACTTCCAGCCCGCGTGACGGCCGGTAGATCACGTGGACCTGCCTGCCCGCCACCACTTCCGTCTCGGCCCGGCGCGGACTCGGCAGCTGGGTGTCCGCGACCCGCGCCGCGCCGCCGGTCACCCGCGAGGGCACCAGCACCGCGTCGTCCACCCGGTCCCAGCCCCGGTCCGCCACGGGCGGCGCGTCGACCACGCGCGAGCGGCCGGCCGGCAGCGCCGCCGGTCCGCCCCGCGAGCCCGCGGGCAGGGCGGGCGCGGGAGCGCCGCCGGAGCCGGGCACCAGCTCGCCGACGCTGTTGCCGTTGCGGTCGAGGCGCTGGGCGGTGGCGACGACCGGGTTGGCCGCCTCCGGCCGCACCCGCCGCCGGTCCCGCTGCGGCACCTCGGGGCCGTCCGGGTCGGTGTCGCGCACGGTGTCCCAGAACTCGTCCTGCGGCGTCGGCCCCTCCTTCTTGCCGCGCAGCCTGGACAGCACGCCGCCGCGCATCGGCAGGGCGCTGCTCGCGGTGCCGACGGACATCTCGACCATCTGCCACATGCGGCGCAGCGGCTTGCCGACCATGAAGCACACCAGGGTCAGCATCAGGCCCAGCAGGGTGCGGGTGAGCAGCGACAGCCCGGTCGCGCTGAAGATCGCCTGGAGCAGCAGCGCGTGCACGCCCGCCAGGACCGCCAGGACCAGCACGTTGAACACGGTGACGGCGGCGGCGCGGGCGACCTTGCGCAGCAGCTCGTGGTGGATCAGCGCGACCAGGCCGATGAGCGGGCCGGCCAGCGTGAACACCCGCAGCAGCAGCTGCGCGAGCAGCACCGCGGCCTTGGCGAACAGCTGGAACAGCGAGAACGCGACGGCCTGGAGCAGCGACAGGAACCCGGCGCCGGTGCGGCCGCCGTCGTCGCCGGTGAAGTAGCCCTGGGTGGGGCCGAGCTGGTTGTAGATGCCGGTGAACTCGGCCTTCTTCGCGTTGAGCGCGTTCTGGTCGCCGTCCTTGCTCTCGGTCAGCTCCTGCACCGTCCACGCCTGGGCGTTGAGCAGCTTGGGGCCGAACTCGGCGGCCTGCGGCGCCTCGGGCGAGCCGAACTCGCCGCGCAGCCAGCTCTGGTAGACGACCGAGTCGTGCAGCCGCGACGGCAGCACGTCCAGGGTGTCCTTGTCGTCCTCGACGTCGATGAACCCGGCCTGGATCTCCGAGGTCCTGGTGACCAGGGTGTTGTCCAGCAGGTCGTAGAACTGGGGCAGCGCGAGCGTCGAGGTCGCCAGCCACATCGCGGCCAGCGCCCACAGGCCGCGCTTGCTGATCGAGGCCAGGTCGCCCTGCCAGATCTGGCGGAACATCAGCATCGCCAGGACCAGCGCGACCAGGCCGAACCAGCGCAGGTAGACGTTGTCGTAGACCTTCTGGACGCCGTCCTTGACCGCCTGGTCCAGCGGCTGGAGCAGGCCCTGGCCGACGACCGTGTAGTGCAGGGCGTTCGTCGCGCCGACGATGTTCTTGCCGACGTTGAACAGCTCGTTGCCCATCCAGGTGTCGAGCACCGGGGTGGCGTTGGGCAGCGAGCACTTCTGCTGGTAGGTGTGCCACACCATGCCCGCGTACCCGTAGGTGAGGTACGGGGTGTCGGGCAGGCCGTTGCCGATCGGCGGGTCGATCGCGCCGACCATGCCCGAACCGGGGCGCTCGGGGTTCGGCGCCTCGCCGCACGGCGCGGCCTGGGCGGGGGTGGCGCCGATGACGACCTGGAGGCCGACGAGCGCCACCACCACGGTCATCGCGCGCCAGCGACCCGAGCCGGCGCGGGCCGGCGTCCCTTCCTCACGGGCGCGTGCGTGCCGCCGCCGCGCGTGGAGCGCGGCGGCCACCAGCGCCACCAGCAGCAGCGTGCTCATGCCACGCCTTCCCGTCCCGGACGGCGGTTTCCTCCCTCGCCGTGCGCCGAGTCGACCAGGTCGTCCACCAGGCCGACCTCCAGGTCGGCGGCCAGTTCGTCGTCGTAGTCGTCGGGGTGTTGCTCTTCGTGGGCGAACGGGTCCCGCGGCGGCGCGGCCTCCAGCTCGGCGGGCTCCGCGCCCTCGCGCAGGGCGTCCGGCGTGGTGTCCAGCGAGGTGCGCAGGTGCTCCAGGTGCGGCCCGGAGAAGTCGATCCGGATCCGCTCCACGCCGCCCGCGCCGTCGGCGAAGATGAACTGCCGCGGCGCGCGGTCGCGCTCGGTGCTGTTGCGCACGCCGCCGGGGCGCCGGCCCAGCGAGGCCACCACCTGCTCGTAGCCCGCGCCGACCGGCACCTTCAGCAGCCGCAGCGCGTCCTCCTGCGCCTGGTCGTCGTCCAGCCGGCCGACGAAGACCGAGTCGAGCAGGGCCACGAAGCCCTGGATCCTCAGGAAGTCCGCGGGGATCTGCGACGACAGCAGCACGCGCACGTTCCACTTGCGCGAGTCGCGGGCGAAGCGGTTCATCAGCACGCGGCCGGTGGGCACCTCGGACAGGAAGAACGCCTCGTCGATCCAGACGCCCTTGCGCAGGTCCTTCGGCCGCTCGTAGATCGACCGCTGGGTCAGCCACGCGGCGAGGTTCAGCATCTCCACGCCCAGGGACTCCGCGTCCGTCCAGTGCTCGCGCCCCACGCCGTCCTTCGGCAGGTTCAGCCCCGCCATGGTGAGCACGGTGAGCCGGTCGTCGCGCTGCTCGTCGTACGGGTCGAGGTCCTGCTCGGGGATGAGCAGCGACATGCGCTCCCGCATCTCGTCGAGGAAGTCCGCGACGACGACCGCGTGCTCGTGGTGCTCGCTCGCGTCCCGGCGCAGGGCCTCGAACACCATGCCGGGGTGCGCGTCGGGCCGGCCGCCGACCGTGCGGACCGCGCGCAGCAGCACGATCCGGGTCTGCGGCAGCCTGGCCACCTCGAACGGCAGCAGGCCGGTGAGCACGTCCAGCACGAGGCGGCGCCGGGTGGCCGCGGCCAGCGCGCGTTCGCGCCGCCACGCCCGCTCCGGGTCGTCCTCGTCCGTGAAGTGCTCCAGCTGCGGCTCCGCGACCACCCGGTACGGGTTGAGGATGCCGGGCTGGGCGTTGAGCAGGTTGATCGGCCGCGCGTACGGGCGCAGCTCCGGCAGCTCGCACAGGGCGGCCAGCGGGCCCGACGGGTCGAGCAGCGTCCAGTGCGCGCCGGAGCGCAGCGTCTTGTAGACGATGCCGCCGCCGAGGAACGACTTGCCCGCGCCCAGGCCGGCGACCATCGCGGTCAGGCCGGAGGCGTCGCGCAGCTCCTGCGCCATCCACGGGTCCCACGCCACCGGGCGGCGGGTCGCGGTGACCGTCTCACCGAGCAGGATGCCCCGGCGGTCGCCCACCTCGGCGGTCGCCGTCGGCACGGACGAGGCCGCCCACAGCACCGAGCCGCGGCGCAGGTAGGCCGAGGACGACAGCGGCTCGCCCGGGATGAACTCGCGGGCGATCGCGTACTGCGCCTCGGGGTGCTCGATGGCGATCTTCGGCTTGTAGAGGTCGAGCAGGGACTGGGCGAGCTTGAGCGCCTCGCGCTCGGTCGGCCCGGACACCGCCAGCCGCCACCAGGACCGCACCCTGGTGCCCAGCGCGGTGAAGCCCGACGTCATCTCGTCGTCGATCTCCAGCACCCGGGACGCCTGGCGGGCCAGCGACTGCGGCGGCTCCAGCTCGTGCTCGTCGGTGTAGTGGCGCACCTGCGAGCGGACCTTGCTCATCTGCCGCTGGAGTTCGCCGGAGACCTCCTCCGGGCGGCGGACGTAGATGCGCGCCGACCACTCCACCGAGGCGGGCAGCCGGTCGGACCGCTGCACCCACGGGTCGTCGACCTCGGGGATCCGCAGGCCGTGCATCAACCCCACGGTGAGCACCGCGACGTGCCGCCGGATACCCGCGTTCGAGCCGGTGCGGCCGCGCACCACCACGGTCGGCGAGTACGGCTCCTGGTGGAAGTCGGCGGCGTCGGTGAACGACGCCAGGTCCTCGGGCTCCCAGGGTGCGCCGGGCACGGCGGGCAGGTTGCGCGGCGCGGGCAGGCCCAGCGAGCACGACCGGTGCATCAGCCAGGACATCTCCTCGGCCGTGGCCGGGCGGCCCTCCAGGCCGGCGGAGCCGATCACCTGGTCCAGGTGGTCGATCTCGGACTCGATCGCGACCAGCTCGGCGTCCACCGCGTCCGGGAAGACCTTGCGCAGCACGGGGGCGGCGCGCTCGACCGCGCGGTCCATCATGTTGCGGGTCTGCACCTGGACGCCGAGGTAGACCTCCTTCTCGGCCATCGACCGGCCCATCAGCTGCTGCTGCTCGCCGACCATGTAGTCGTCGAAGCTCAGCGTGCCGGGGGTGTCGGGCAGCCGGCGCACGGCGTTGTGCACGTGCGCCTCGGCCCACATCCGGATCGGGTAGGGCCGGTTCGTCACGCGCAGGTGCATCCAGCGGCCCTGGAGCTCGGCGTACTGGCCCGCGATCGCGGCGATCAGGTCCTGCCGCTGGGAGTCCGAGCGGAACGACCAGCGCTGCGGCGCGAGCTTGTACCAGGCGTACACCTCCTGGCCGGTGCGCAGCAGGTGGCCGTCGATGCTGCGGGCCGAGATCGACGGGGTGTAGCTGGGCACTGCCTGCTCGCCGGGCAGGCGGCGACCGCGCTTGCTGTAGACCTTGCGGTCGTCGCGGGCGGCGGCTGCGTGCTGGGCGACGTGCGCAGCGGAGCGTCGGTTGCGGTCACGCCGGCGTCCGAACACCGCGCACCTCCTTCTTACGGCGGTCTGGGCCCTTCCGCTTCACGCGCTTGCGCGGGCGGTGCTGGCTGACCCGGATCCGGGCGGCGCTGGCGGCGCCGCCGCGGCCGGAGGTCGTTTCGCGCGGCGAGGTCAGCTCGCGCACCCACATCGTCGTGACCGACGACAGCGGGCGCTCGTGGCTGATCTTCGCGCAGATGAAGCGGGTCAGGGCGACCGTGATCACGAAGCCCCAGCCGGTGTTGATGAAGTCGAACCCGAACCCGATCTGCCGCTGGACCGCGGTGACCAGCAGGAAGACCACGATGCCGACGCCCCACGCGACGTAGCGCGCACGCCAGGGGAACGTTGCCCTGGGCGGCCCGAGCCAGACGGCGTCGACCCGGTAGACCTCGTCGTCAGTGCGTACCCGCAAGGGTCACCCGCCGGTGAACAGGCCGGCGATCCACGAGCCGATGTTGGCGCCCGCGTCCGTGGTCACGGCCAGTCCGACGATCGCCAGCGCGACGATGACACCGCCCAGGCGGCGCATGACCCCGGCGTTGTCGCCCTTGCCGCCGCCCAGCCACAGCAGCAGCACGGCGACCGTGAGCAGGAGCAGGGGCAGCAGGTTGTCGAGGATCCACTGGCGCACCCCGCCTGTGCCCAGGGCGGGCTGTTGCTGCGCGAGTGTTACCAGGGTCATGGCCGTCATTGCAGTACTCCTGAGTACGCAGGACTTCGCCGGTCGGACCGAGGGGTGTCCGGCCGGGTGTGCGTTATCGAGTAGAACACGTCTTCGTCACGAGGTGTATCGGTCCGTTAGCGGTGCGTAGATCAACAACCATTCCCCTGACTGTCGATTACGTCTAATCTAGCCACAGACATGATGGGTCCGGGGAAGCCGGTGGAGAACCGGGGAGTCCGGATTCTCCCGATTGCTGGGACAGTTCACTCGACTGCGAACTTCCTGGTCACGGATAGTACGCAAGATCCGGTGCCCCCCATCCGCCTGCCAACACCGGGTGCACCGTTCGGCCCAGTGTCAGATCCGAACGGTCCGCACCCACACGAGTGACGACGCCGAGGAGGCCGCAGATGGCCCAACCGCCGGAAGCCGCGCCCGAACCAGCCGCCGGGGTGAACGAGATCACGGTGGCGGTGGCCGTCTCGGGTGTTGATCAGGTTACCGGCCCGGAGCGGCCCGCGGGGCGGCGGGTGCAGCGGACGGTCAACTTCGACCAGGAGGTGCTCGAACGCGCCAGGGCCGCGGCGACCTACCTCGCGGCGTACGAGGCGTCGGCCGGGGTGCGCAGCCTCGCCGACATCGTCAACCCGGCCGTGGCCGCCTACGTGGCCGAGCTGGAGGAGCGCTACAACGACGGCGAGGCGTTCCGCCCGGTGATCCGGATGCAGCCGGGGCGGCCGTCCCGGCGCACGTGAAAGGGCCCCTTCCGACCCCCAGCAGCCGGAAGGGACCCCACGGGTCACGGCGCGCCCGTCACGCCGGTCAGCTGGGACCGGAGATCTTCCAGTAGCCGCCGGGGGTCGTGATGTCCGACCCGACCGCGCCCCGGTTCCAGAAGTAGTCGTTGAAGTTGGCCAGGTTGCCCGAGCTGCTCATCGCGCCCATGGTCGCCCACCGCACGTACGACGGCTGCGTGTCGATCGACGCCTGCGCCCACGCGTCCCGCACCCGCATCGGCCGCTGCAACGGGCGCAGCGACGACCGCAGCAGGTAGTTCGAGTAGCGCCCGCCGAACGAGCTGGTCGTCGGCACGAACGCGCCCGGCTGCACGATGGCGGTCTCGAAGCTGTTGATCTGGTGCAGGCCGCGGAACGCCCGGCCCCACCGCTGCCACCACGCCTGGCCGCTCGCCGTGGTCTGGAGCAGGCTCGGCGTGTAGAGGCTCATCCACTCCGAGTCCCGGTTGCCCCAGCGGGCCTCGGTGTTGCGCAGGGTGGTGTCGTTGACCGAGCTGCACCGGGCGAACGACAGGCCGAACGGGCCGCCGTTGCCGTGGTAGAAGGTCATGTCGACGTCGTCGGTGTAGAGGTGGTCCTGGCCGCCGGCGAACGCCGGGTCCTTGAAGTCCTGCTCCCACGCGTTCGGGCCGGTCCAGCTGAACTGCACCGGCACGGCGGCCGAGGTGAACCGGTTGTTGAAGCCGGTGATGCTGCTGGGCACGCCGTACAGGCCCTGGCAGGAGCCGGTGCCCTCGCTGCCGACGTCGATCCGGGGGATCCAGTTGGCGCCCACGTCGCCCGCGTCGGCCGCGGAGGGGTTGGGCGCGGTGGACCCGGAGGCCCGGCGCGGCGGCACGGTGGCGTCGGGCGCGGGCAGGGACGAGCCCACGAGGGCGGGCAGGAAGAACACCGGGGCGTTCTCACCGGGGTCGACGCCCTCGCAGCGGAAGAACGGCTCCAGGTGCGTCTGCCCCGAGCCCAGCGGACCGGAGGAGTAGACGTACTGGACCGCGCCCAGCGGCACGCCGCCCAGCACCTCGACGCACTTCTGGTAGCCGTGGTCCAGGTCCAGCACCGGCTTGGAGCCGACGGGGACGACCTCGCGGGAGGCGTAGGTGAGCTGGGTGACCGCGCCCGAGCCGTCCAGGGAGACCCGGACCTTCGAGCCCGGGCCCTCCAGCGGCACGCCGCCGAGCTTGAAGTCGAACGTCACCGTGGTGTCCAGCGCCGCGCTCGCCAGGGTCCCGCCGTTGGCGTCGACGATGTCGAGGGTGGAGTGCGAGGCGCCGGGGGTCGCCTCGGCGGGCAGCAGGCCGATCCCGCGCAGGGTCTCGGCGACGCGCTTGGTCGCGTCCTCCGGCGGCACGGCCTTGATCGCGCGGATCGCCGCGACGTCGAACGCGGTCTGGGTGGTGGCCTGGCCGCTCTCGTCGGGCTGGCCCGCGCCGCGGTCGATCGAGGGCACGCGCAGGTGGCGCTCCTCGTCGGTGAACGTGACGACGCCCTCGGGGGTGCGCTCGACGGACCTCAGCCCGAACGCCTTCTGGAGGGCGGCGGCCTGCGCGTCGGAGATCCCCTCGGAGCGGACCGCGTAGACGGGTAACTCGTCCGCCGGGGCCGCGCCGGCGCCGGTGGCGCCGGTGAGCGCCGCCGCGCCCAGCAGCCCGGTCAGGGCGAGCACCGTTGCTCCCTGACGTCTGGTGGTGGACATGCGTTTCCTCCTTCTGGGCCGCGGGGCAGGGCCCGCGGTTCGCCGGGAGGAGGGTCGATCGGCGGGGCTGATACGCAAGATCACTCGAACGGCGTCACTTCTGTAACGCGACCGGGGAGAGGGGGATCTACAGGCGGACCAGTGCGCCTTCTGGCCGGTGGCGGGCCTGGGCGAGGACCGGGGCGGGGCTGGGGCCGGGCTGGGGTCGAGGACCGGGGCGGGGCTGGGGCGGGAGCTGAGGCCGGAGCCGGGGGCCGGGGTCGGCCGAGGGCCGGAGCGGGCGCGCGGAGCCGGAGCCCGAAGTCGGAGCCCGAAGCCTGAACCGGGGCTGGGGCTGGGGCTGGGGGTCGGAGCCAGGGCCGGCACCGCAACTGGGACCGGGGCCGGGCCGGCACCGGGGTTGGGGCGGATGAGCCGGCATGTAAGCCGGATTCTGTTCCCGGGGGCCTCGCGGCGCTCCCGTTCGGCGGCCATCCATCTCGGCCTGCCGTTGCCGACAGGCTCGTGCGGCCTACCCGCAGGCATCGGACGGGCCGTCCTCGAACGCCTGCGCAGGTGCCCGGGGGCACCCTCCTGGCCTTGCTCCGGGTGGGGTTTACCTAGCCGCCCCCGTCACCGGGGGCGCTGGTGGTCTCTTACACCACCGTTTCACCCTTACCCCGGCTCTCACCGGGGCGGTCTGTTCTCTGTGGCACTGTCCCGAGGGTCGCCCCTGGTTGCCGTTGACAACCACCCTGCCCTGTGGAGTCCGGACTTTCCTCGGCGGCGGAGGTGAATCCGCCGACGCGGCCGCCCTGCCGACTCATCCGCTCCCACCAGCGTAGTCGGCCCGCTCCCAGGCAGTGGAACCAGGTCGCCCGAAGCTTGTCGGGGTGTGGAATTGCTGCTCTACTCGGAACATGCCGGGAATGGGTGGACTGACTCGACGTCGTCACGTCGACTTCGGTCGCACCGCCGCCGCGATCTGTTGTCGCTGACGCATTTACCTCGTACACCGATCCTTTTCACACCGAAAGGTGTCAGGAATCCATGTCCTCTGTCCTGGTGATTTCCGGCAGTCCCTCGCCCGTGTCCCGCACCGGCATCCTCGTCGCCCGCGTCGAGGAGCTGCTGCGCGGGTCCGAGCACGACGTCCGCACCCTGCACGTCCGCGAACTCCCGACGTTGTCCCTGCTCATGGAGGACCTGCGGGACCCGGAGATCGGCGACGCGGTCGCCGCCGTGCTGCGCGCCGACGGCATCGTGGTCGCCAGCCCGGTCTACCGGGCCGCCTACAGCGGCCTGGTGAAAGCGCTGCTGGACCTGTTGCCGAAACGCGCGCTGCGCGGTCGCGCGGTCCTGCCGCTGGCCACCGGCGGCAACCAGGGCTTCCTCGTCGCGATGGACTACGCGCTCAACCCGCTGCTCGCCGGCAAAGGCGCGGACAACGTGCTGCGCGGTGAATTCGTCCTCGACGGCGACATCACCGGCGACGTGATCGAGGCGAAAGCCGACGCGGCGGTGCGCGGCGCGGTGGAGCGGTTCGCGCACGCCGTCGCGGAGGCCCGGTTCCGGCGTGCGCGCCCGCGCCTGCGCGTCGCGGGGTAGCCGGCTCGCCCCGCCGGCGGTGACCTGGCGGCGGTGACCTGCCGGCTAGGCCAGGTGGGACGTGTCGTTGACCAGCCGCACCGAGGCGTGCCCGTCGGGGTAGAACTCGACCACCGACAGCGACGCCAGGTCCAGGTGCAGCCGGAACAGCAGCGAGGGGCCGACGTCCAGCGCGGTCCGCAGCAGCTGCTTGATCGGCGTGACGTGGCTGACCACGACGACGTCCGCGCCGCCGTAGCGGGCGATGAGGTCGGTCTTGACCCGCCGCGCGCGCCGCAGCACCTCGTCGAAGCTCTCGCCGCCCGGCGCGGGCACGGTCGGGTCGGACAGCCACCGCCCGTGCACGTCGGGGTCGCGCTGGGCGGCCTCGGTGAAGGTCAGGCCCTCCCACTCGCCGAAGTCGGTCTCGACCAGGCCCTCGTGGGTGGTCAGCTCGGCGCCGGTGGCGGCGGCGACGGCGCGCGCGGTCTCCTGCGCCCTGGCGAGTGGCGAGGACACCACGGCGGCGACGCCGGCGAGCTTGCCCAACCTGCGGGCGGCGGCCTCGGCCTGCCCGCGGCCGACCTCGGTCAACCGCGGGTTGCCGCGCCCGGAGTAGCGGCGGGCCACCGACAGCTCGGTCTGCCCGTGCCGCAGCAGGTGCAGCCGGGTCGGCTCGCCCACCGCGCCGGTCCACGACGCCGGCGGCGCCTGCCCCGTCCCGCCGGCCTCGACCTCGCCGAACTCCAGCTGCCCGGTCCCGGGCCGCTGGGGCTCGGGCCGCTGGGGCTCGGGCCGCTGGGGCTCGGGCTGCTGGGGCTCGGGCCGCCGCGCCACGCCGGCCTGGTCGTCCATGGCCTGGTTGGCGAGCCGGTCGGCGCGCTTGTTGCGCTCGCGCGGCATCCACTCGTAGCTCACCCGCCGGAACGCCCGCGCCAGCTCGCGCGCGGTCGCGAACAGCGGCTGCATCGCCGGGTGCTTGACCTTCCAGCGCCCGGACATCTGCTCGACCACGAGCTTGGAGTCCATCCGCACGACCACCTCGTCGGCGCCCACCTCGGTCGCCGCCCGCAGCCCCGCGATCAGGCCCTGGTACTCGGCGACGTTGTTGGTGGCCACGCCGATGCCCTCGGCCCGCTCGGCGAGCACCTCGCCGACCGCGGACAGCACCACGGCGCCGTAGCCGGCGGGCCCGGGGTTGCCGCGCGACCCGCCGTCCGCCTCGACGAAGACCTTCACCCCACCCGTCACAGGGCGGATTCCGAGGTGCGGACCATGACCGCGTCGCACTCCTCGCACTGCACGACCTCGTCCGCGGGCGCGTCCTTGACGTTGGACAGCGCGTTGCGGTCCAGCTCGATCCGGCACGCGCCGCAGCGGCGGGACTGGAGCAGCGCGGCCCCGGTGCCCTTGTGCAGGCGCACCCGGTCGTAGAGGGCCAGCAGCGGCCCGGGGAACTGGCCGACCATCGTCGTGCGCTCGGCGGTGCGCTTGGTCTCGGTGGACTCCAGGTCGGCCAGCGCGGAGTCGCGGCGGCGGGCCGCGTCCGCCAGCGCCTCCTGGGCCTTGTCCAGCTCGACGCGGGCGTGCTGCGAGTTCGCCTCGACGGCCTCGCGGCGCTCCATCAGCTCCAGCAGGTCGTCCTCCAGCGCGCCGCGCCGGCGGCCGAGGGTGGCCAGCTCGTGCTCCAGGTCGGTGAGCTGCTTGGCGCCGACCGTGCCGCCCTGGAGCAGCTTGCGGTCGCGCTCCTCGCGGGCCCGGACCTGGTCGATCTCGGTCTCCTGCCGCTTGATCTCGCGGTTGAGGTCGCCGAGGTTGGTCTCGACCGTGGTCAACGCGTCCTGCTTGGCCCGCAGCACCTTCTCGGCCTCGGCGATCTCCGCCAGCTCGGGCAGCGTGCGGCGGCGGTGGGTCACGCGCGCCAGCTCGGCGTCGACCCGGGCGAGGTCGAGCAACCGGCGTTGCACGGCGGGATCGGCTTTCACTGGGTTCCTCCTGTTCGGCTCGTCGCGCCGACGGTCCACGGGTCGGTCCGGCGGGTCGAGACGACGACCTCGACCGTACCGCCGAGGGCCGAGCGCACGACTTCGGCCGCCTGCCCGCACCACGGCCACTCGCTGGCCCAGTGCGCCACGTCGACGAGCGCGGGCCCGCCGGCGGCCAGGTGCTCGCCCGCCGGGTGGTGGCGCAGGTCCGCGGTCACGTAGGCGTCGACGCCCGCCCGCGTCGCGGCGGACAGGTAGCCGTCGCCCGCGCCGCCGCACACCGCGACCCGCCGCACGGGCCGGTCGGGGTCGCCGGCGGCGCGCACGCCCCACGCGGTGGCGGGCAGGGCGTCGGCGACGCGCCGGGCGAACTCGCGCAGCGGCTCGGCCTCGGCCAGCTCGCCCACGCGGCCGATGCCCGTGCCGGACGGCAGCTCGGCGACCTCGTTGAGGTTGAACGCGACTTCCTCGTACGGGTGGGCGGCGCGCAGCGCGCGCACGACCTCGGCGCGGCGGCGGCGCTCCAGCACCACCTCGACGCGCGTCTCGGGCAGCCGCCGCAGCTCGCCGACAGCGCCGTCGGCGGGGTTCGCGCCGGGCAGCGGCCGGAACTGGCCGGTGCCGTCGACGGTCCACGCGGCGTCGCGGTAGTCGCCGAGGGCGCCCGCGCCCGCGGCGTGCAGGGCCTCCAGGACCTGCTGGGCGCGGTCCACCGGCGCGTAGGTGGCCAGCACGTCCAGCTGCCGGGCCGGCGCGGGCGACAGCGGCCCGGTGACCCGCAGGCCCAGGGCGCCGGCCAGCGCGTCGGACACGCCCGGGTTGGCGGCGTCGGCGTTGGTGTGCGCGGTGTAGAGCGCCACGCCCGCCCGGATCAACCGGTGCACCAGGGCGCCCTTGGGGTCGTCGGCGGGCACGCCGTTGACACCGCGCAGCATCAGCGGGTGGTGGGCCACCAGCAGCTGCGCGCCGACCTCCAGCGCCTCGTCCACTGTGGACTCGACGGGGTCGACGCAGAACAGGGCCCTCGTCACGGGTTCGGCGCGGTCGCCGCAGACCAGGCCGACCGCGTCCCACGACTCGGCGGTGGCGGGCGGGTAGGCCGCCTCCAGCACGGCCAGCACGTCCCCGAGCGTCGTCGTCACACGTCCTCCAGCACGGCCGGCACGTCCCCGAGCGTCGTCGTCACGCGTCCTCCAGCACCACGCGCAGCGCGTCCACCAGCAGCGCGAACTCCTCCGGCGCGCGCACCGCGACCCGCAGGTGGTCGGCGGTCAGGCCGGGGAACGTGTCGCCGCGCCGCACCGCCACCCCCTTGTCGCGCAACGCCTGCCGCACCCGCGGCCCGTCGGGCACGCGCAGCAGCACGAACGGCGCGGCCGGCGGCACGACCACCAGGTCGCCCAGCCGCGCCACGGCCAACGACGTGTGCTCGCGCGCCTCCCACGCCAGCGCGTCGGCCTCGGCCACGGCCTCCGGCGAGCAGCACGCCGCCACCGCCTCCAGCACGAGGCTGCCCACCGGCCACTGGGGCCGGGGCAGCGCCAGCTGCGCCAGCAGCTCCGGCGCGCCCAGGAAGTAGCCCGCGCGCAGCCCGGCCAGGCCCCACGTCTTGGTCAGGCTGCGCAGCACCAGCAGCCCGGCCCGGTCGCCGCGGCCGGCCAGCGACTCGGGCTCGCCGGGGATCGCGTCGGCGAACGCCTCGTCCACCACCAGCACCCGGCCCGGCCTGGCCAGCGCCGCGACCACCTCGGCCGGGTGCAGCACGGACGTGGGGTTGGTCGGGTTGCCCAGCACCACCAGGTCGGCCTCGTCGGGCACCAGCTCGGGCCGCAGCCGGTAGTCGTCCTCGGGCCGCAGCTGCACCCGCCGCACGGGCACGCCCGCGTCGCGCAGCGCCACCTCGGGCTCGGTGAACGACGGGTGCACCACGGCGGCCAGGCCGGGGCGCAGGTGCGGCAGCAGGGCGAAGCCCTCGGCGGCCCCGTTGAGCACCAGCACCTCGTCCGGCGACCGGCCGTGCCGCGCCGCGACGGCCTCGCGGGCCCGCAGGTCGGCGTCGGCGCCCGGGTAGGAGCCGAGGGCGCCCAGGGCGGCGGCCAGCCGGTCGCGCAGCCACCGCGGCGGCGCGGGCACCCGCACGTTCACCGCGAAGTCCGCGAGTCCGGGCGCGGCGTCGACGTCCCCGTGGTGGCGCAGCAGCGCCCGGCCGGGATCCTGGCTGGTCATCGCCGGGAGTCTAGGCGATCTGCGAGGCCGCCCAGTCGAGGTAGGCCCCCGGCAGCTCGCGCAGCACGCCGAGCGCTCCCGGGTCGGGCAGGTCGGGCAGCTCCCGCACCGCCCGCGCGGCCAGCGACGTGCAGTGCGCGAGGGTGTCCGCGACGAGGCTGGTGCGCCGCAGCCCGGCGAGCAGCCCGGCCACCTCGTCGTCGGTCAGCTCGCGGCCGCGCTCCTCCAGCAGCCGGCGCTGGTCGGCGTCGAGGGCGCGCAGCAGCGGCAGCGTGTAGACGCCCTGGCGGATGTCGTTGCCGACCGGCTTGCCCAGCCGCCGGGACGTGGACGCCAGGTCCAGCAGGTCGTCGAGGACCTGGAACTGCACCCCGAACAGCGCGCCGTAGCGGCCCAGGGCGGCGGTGGTCGCCTCGTCGGCGTCGGCGCAGTGCGCGGCCAGCACGCAGCCCACCTCGAACAGCGCGCCGGTCTTCAGCTCGATCGAGCGCAGCGCGTCGTCCGGCGAGCGGTGGGCGTCGTAGAGGTCGAGCACCTCCAGCACCTGGCCCTCGACCAGGGCGGCGACGGCCTCGGCGAGCCTGCTCGCGGCGTAGGGCGAGATCCGGTCGAGCGCTACTTGACTGGCGCGGGCCAGCATGAAGTCCCCGACGAGCACGGCGGGCCCGTCGCCCCAGGCCGCGTTGACCGTGCGCACGCCGCGCCGCTCGGTGGCGCCGTCCATGAGGTCGTCGTGCACCAGCGAGCCCGCGTGCAGCAGTTCCACGCAGGCGGCGGCGGTGATCGCCTTGTCGGGCACGGAGCCGGCCACGGCCAGGGAGCCCGCCAGCACCAGGATCGAGCGCAACCGCTTGCCGCCCGCGGCGGTGATGCGGCCGGCGTGGGCGTTGACGACCGGCAGCGACGACGACGTCGCCAACCGCCGCACCTCGTCCTCGACCAGCGGCAGCGCCGCGGCCAGGGCGGGCATGGTCGGCATGGGCTTCACGGTGGACACGCGGCGATCGTCGCGCGGCCCGGCTGAGAGCCCGCTGAGATCATCTCAAGGCGATCAGCCCAGCGAGGATCAGCCCAGCGAGGAGACCACCGAGGCGAACATGGCGAACAGCACGACCGCCGCGCTCAGCACCAGGTGCGCGAGCGAGGGCGCCTCGCACCCGGTCAACCGGCACAGCGTCGACTCGTTCACCGGTCGCCGGCCTTCCGCGGCCGACCGGGCGAACCCCGGTGGACGGGCTGCCCGGCGGTGAGCGGACGAGTGCGGCGCACGACACACTTGTCGGACATACGCGTCCCTTCCCCGACATTCCACATACATTGTCGTCGGAATTGAACGCCTGTCCGTTACCCGTTCTCGCGCTTTCGCAGGCTTTCCTCCGCGGCCGACAGGAACCGGGCCCGGTCCTGCCTGATCCGCTGCCGCCGCTGCCGCTCCCGGACCCACGTCCGCACGTCGTCGGCCTGGAGGGCGGCCGCCTCGCGGTAGAACTCGCCCTCGAACCACCACCACGACCTAATGCCGTGCCTGGCAATGCGCACGGGCTGTTCCCGTTGCGACACGTCCAGTGACGGAAAATCGGCGACCAGGCTCGGCGGGCATCCCGTGCCGACGAAGAAAAGCCTTTTCCGGAACAGCGGACCGCGATCGGTGAAGAATCCGGCGTTCGGGTCGGGCGCCAGCCCGCCGGGCGAGGTCACCGGGCGGGGCCGGGCGAACGCGGGCGTCTCCGGCCACGACCGGCGCCGCAGCGCCACCCCGACGACCACCCCGACCGCGAGCAGCACGACGACACCGACCACGACCCCGGACATCGAACCCCCCACGAGCGCCGGCCGACCGGTCCCGCGTGCGCCGCGACCTGGCAGACTCCGCTGCCGTGGGCTTGCACGTGACCTTCATCTGCACCGGCAACATCTGCCGTTCCCCCGTGGCCGCGATCATATTCCGGGAGCACCTGCGGCGAGCGGGCCTGGGTGACCTCGTCGAGGTGACCAGCGCGGGCACCGGCGGCTGGCACGTGGGCGACCCGGCCGACCCGCGCGCGGCGAAGTCGTTGGCGGACAACGGCTACCCGACCGGGCACGCCGCCGCGCAGGTCGCGGACGACCACCTGGACGCCGACCTGCTGGTGGCGCTGGACTCGGGCCACGCCCGCGCCCTGCGGCGGCTGGTGACCGACCCGTCGCGGGTGCGGCTGCTGCGGTCGTTCGACCCGGACGCGGACGGGGTGGACGTGCCGGACCCGTACTACGGGGACGAGGCCGGGTTCGACCGGGTGATCGCGATGGTGGAGGCGGCCGTGCCGGGGCTGCTGGCGTGGGCGCGCGAGCGGTTGTGACGTCGGGCACCCGACCGCCGCGCGCGGTCGCATCGACCCCGACGGCCGGCGCGACCGCGTCCCCCTTCCCCTCCCGGCGCACTCCGCGTTTTCCGGTCGGAGTTACGCCCAACAGGCCTTGGCTGCGGCCCGTGCGTTGACATGATGGTTCGATGGGCATGCGACTCTTCGGGCACGAGGACTGGCGCTGGATCAACGAGCCCCGCTCCTGGTCCGCCGAGGACGGCCTGACCATCACCGCGGACCCGGACACCGACTTCTGGCGCACCACCCACTACGGGTACGACCGCGACTCCGGGCACCTCCTGGGCGTCCCGGTGATCGGCGACGCCACCTTCACCGCCTCGTTCACCGCCGACTACGCCGCCCAGTACGACCAGGCGGGCGTCGCGCTCCGCGTGGACGACCGCAACTGGATCAAGGCGGGCGCCGAGCTGGTGGACGGCGAGTTCCAGATCAGCACCGTCGTGACCAGGGAGTTCTCCGACTGGTCGGTGGTGGGCGTGGCTCGGGCCGACCGGATGACGATCTCCGCGGCGCGCGAGGGCGACGCGGTGACCCTCCGCTACGGCCTCGGTGACGAGGAGCCGGTCAACCTGCTGCGCCTGGCGTACTTCCCGCCCGACGTGCCCGCGCTGGTCGGGGTGATGGCGGCGGCGCCGACCGGGGGCGGTTTCACCGTCCGGTTCGACCGGATCCAGGTCACATCGGCGTAGGGCTTACCGTGGTGGCGTGCGGTTGAAGTTCCTGTTGCGTCCCGGCTGGCTCGCGCTGACGTTGACGGTGTGGGTGTTCGCGGGCGCCTGCTTCGCGCTGCTCGCGCCCTGGCAGTTCGACCGCGACACCGAGCGGGACGCGCAGAACAGCGCCGTCACCACCGCGGTGCGCACCGACCCGGTGCCCGTCGACGGGCTGCTGGACCGGCCCAACACCGACTTCGAGTGGCGTCGCGTCACGCTCACCGGCCGCTACCTGCCGGAGGCGCAGGCGGTGGCGCGGCTGCGGACCGTGCAGGGCGAGGCCGCGTTCGAGGTGCTGACCCCGTTCGAGCTGGCGGGCGGCCCGGTCGTGCTGGTCGACCGCGGCTACGTGCGGCCGGTCAACGGCATCCGGGTGCCGGAGCTGAAGCCCACGCCGACCGGCGAGGTGACGCTGGTCGCGTGGACCCGCGCGGGCGAGTCGGACGATCGGGACGCGTTCACCGAGGACGGCCACCGCCAGGTGTACGCGATCAACCCGGCCGTGGTGGGCCGGGCGGCCGGCCTGGACGTCCGGCCGGGCTACTTCCAGCTCACCGAGGACCAGCCGGGAGTGGAGGGCGCGCTGCCGCTGCCGAAGCTGGACGCCGGCCCGTTCTTCTCCTACGCGCTCCAGTGGATCGCGTTCGGCGCGATGGCCCTGGGCGGCTGGCTGTACTTCACCGTCCGCGAGGTCCGCCCCGGCGGCGCGCTGCACGAGGGGCCGCGCGTCAGGCGGAAGTCCGTCGCCGAGATGCTCGCCGAAGACGAGGCCGCACCAGCGCGATGAGCGCGGTCACGGCCGCCGCCGACGCCCCGACCACCCGCGACAGCTCCACCGCCCGCGTCACGTGGCCCGCGTCCGGGTTGCGGCCGTGCCCGAGCACCGGCCGGTCCTCCGCGCCGTGCGCGTACACCGTGCGACCGCCCAGCCGGATCTCCAGCGCGCCCGCGAACGCCGCCTCCACCTGCCCGGCGTTCGGGCTCGGGTGCGCCGCCGCGTCCCGCCGCCACGTCCGCCACGCCTCGCCCGCCGACCCGCCGACGACCGGCGCGCCCGCCGCGGTGAGCACCGCCGCCAGCCGCGACGGCAGCAGGTTCGCCACGTCGTCCAGGCGCGCGGCGGCCCAGCCGAACCGGCGGTAGCGCGGGCTGCGGTGGCCGACCATCGCGTCGAGCGTGTTCACCGCCCGGTAGCCGAGCAGACCGGGCACGCCCGCGACCGCGCCCCAGAACAGCGGGGCGACCACGGCGTCGGAGGTGTTCTCCGCCACGGACTCCACGGTGGCCTTGGCCAGGCCCATCGTGTCCAGCCTCGACGGGTCGCGCCCGCACAGGCCGGGCAGCCGGTCGCGGGCCGCCGCCAGGTCGCCGCCGTCCAGCTCGCGGCCCATCGCGGTGCCCTCGTCGGCCAGCGACGCGCCGCCGAGCACCACCCACGTGGCCGCCGCGGTGGTCAGCGCCCGCACCGCCTGGTCCCGCCCGGCCAGCCGCTCGACCGCGACACCGGCCAGGACGGCGCCGCCGACCAGCACGGCCACGTGCGCGGCCCCGGCCGCCCGGTGGTCGCGGTACAGCCCGCGCTCCAGCGCCGACGCCGCGCGCCCGAACCCCGCCACCGGGTGGTACTTCCGCGGATCGCCGAGCACCGCGTCCGCGGCCACCCCCAACACCAGCCCCACAGCCCGCCCCAGACTCACAGGGGCACGGTATCCCCGGGCCCGTCCGCGCCCGGCACTAGGGTGGGCAGGCGTGGAACCAGCCCGCCTGAAGCTCTACGCGTACCTGGACGCGCGCGACCACCAGCGCACGTACCTGGCGATCATGCGGCTGTTCACGTCCACGCTGCTGGCCGACCTGTCCGCGGGCGAGGTCGCCGGCGCCCTGGCCGGCGCCGAGCGCGAGGGCCGGGTCGAGCCCGGCGAGTCGCAGATCGAGAACGTCATCAAGCGGCTCAAGCAGCTCGTCGAGTGGGGCAACCTGGTGCAGGGCAGGCGCGAGGTGGTGGCCTCCAGCATCGCCGAGTTCCAGCACGGCAGCGTGCGCTACCAGGTCGGCAAGCTCGCCGTGCGGGTGCAGCGCGACGTCGACGAGCTGCTGCGCGTGCCGGAGGGCGCGCGCGAGGTGTCGCGGGAGCTGCTGCCCGCCGTGGAACGCGGCCTCGGCCGGCTCGGGCAGACCCTGTCCGAGGCGCTGGCCGGCGAGGCGCGGCGGTCCCGGGAGGCGCTGGCCGAGCAGGTCACCACCCTGTTCCTCCAGCACGCCGAGCTGGCCGCCACCGTGCGCGACTTCTACGCCTACCTCGGGCAGGTCGTGACCCGCCACCACCTGGCGGCGGAGGAGATCTCCGGTTTCCGCGACCTGCTCGTCGAGTACATCCAGATGGTCGTGGAGGACGTGCTGCGGCACACACCCGCCATCGCCGCCGCGCTGGCCCGGCTGAACGCGGCCCGCGACGGGCTGCTGCGCCTGCTGGACCGCGCCGACCTGGGCGAACGGGTGGAGCGGGCGCGCGGCCGGTCGGCGGAGGACTGGCAGGAGCTGACCGACTGGTTCGTCGACCGGCCGGGGCGGCCGAGCCAGGTGACGGCGCTGCGCGAGGCCACCGCGCGGGCCATCGGGTCGCTGCTGGCCAGCGTGAAGCGGGCCACCTCGGGCGGCGGGCTGCTGCCCGGCAGGCGCGCCGAGCTGCTCAAGCTGGCCGCGTGGTTCGACCGGGGCGACGCGTCCCGGGGGCACCGGCTGTACGCGGCGGCGTTCGGCCTGCACCCGGCCCGGCACGTCTCGCCCGAGCCGGAGCACGACCGCGACGACGAGCGCACGCCGTGGCGCGACGGGCCGGCGGTGGACGTGCCGGTGAGCGTGCGGTCGCGCGCCGACCGCAGCGGCCGCGGCCGCGCCTCCCGCATCCTCGACGACCCGATGACCGAGCAGTCGCTGCTGGCCGAGGCGCGCGACGCCGACGAGCGGCGGGCCGCGTCCGTCGCCGAACTGGCCGCGGCGGCGCCCGCCCTGGCCACGGCGACGCTGTCCGGCGAAGCGCTCGGCGTGCTGTGCGAGCTGCTGACGCTGGCCATGGCGCAGCGCGACACCGCCGCCGAACCGGGCTCCGCCACCGACCCCGTGCGCGGGCTGCGCGTCACCGTCTCCCCCGCCGCCGGGCAGGTCACCCGGATCAGGTCCGCGGCGGGCACCCTCACCCTCCACGACTCCGCGCTGGTGCTCGACTGATGTTCGACGGCCTCTCCGAGATCGACGCGGCCAACGCCGTGCGCTGCGCCCGCACCCTGCTGCGACGACCGCTGCTGCGCGCCGACGGGCCGGACGGCGAACTGGTCACCCTGGTCCACCGCCACCGCGTCACCCTCCAGGACCTGTTCGCGCGGCTGCTCGGCTACCGGCTGGTGGTGGAGCGGCGGTTCGCCCGGCTCTACAAGTCGGGACCGGCGGACGACGACTCGCGCGGCGTGCCCGGCATGTCGCCGCGCGGCTACGCGTACCTGGCGCTCACCCTGGCGGTGCTCACCGGCATCGGCAGGCAGGCGCTGCTGTCCCGGCTGGTCGCCGACATCCGCGCGGCCGCCGCCGAGGCCGGCGTGGACGTCGTCGACGACGTGGCCGACCGGCGCGCCCTGACCGCCGCGCTGCGGCACCTGGTGTCGCTGGGCGTGCTGCACGAGACCGAGGGCACGGTCGACGTGCACACCGAGGCCCTGATCACCGTCGACACCGACCTGCTCGGGCAGCTGCTCACCGGCCCCGTCGCCGAGGCCACCTCACCCGAACGGCTGGTCGAGCTGGCGGCCCGACCCGGCCCGCGCGGCGTCGAGCACGCGGTGCGGCGCAAGCTCGTGGAGAACCCCGTCGTGCTCTACGCCGACCTGCCGCCCGAGCAGGCCGAGTGGCTGCGGCGCAACCAGCGCAAGGAGTCCGCGCTGCTGGAGACGTGCTTCGGGCTGCGCACCGAGCGCCGCGCCGAGGGCGTGCTGGCCGCCGACCCCGAGGACTACCTCACCGACCTGGGCTTCCCGGGCACCTCCACGGTCTCGCGGATCGCCCTGCTGGCCCTGCCGGAGCTGCTGGAGGCCCCGCCGCGCGCGGACGGTCGGCACCCGGTGGCGGCGGCCGACCTGCGGGCGGTGTGCGCCCGGCTGGTCGAGGACTACCCGACCGCGTGGTCCAGGCAGGTCACCGACGACCTCGACCGGCTGGTCGACGAGGTGCTGGAACTGCTGCGGCGCACCGGCCTGGCGGCCCGCTCCGACGGGGGCTGGCTGCTCAACCCGGTCGCGCACCGCTGGGTCCCGGTGCCCGACGGCGACCCGGAACGCGAAGCGGAACAACCGGCGACCGCCCCGGCAGAGCCGAGCTGGTCGCTGTTCGACGAGGAGATCGCGTGAACAGGTGGCGGCTGCACAGGGGCGGCATCGTCAACATCTGGCAGTACACCGAGCAGGTGTTCGACTTCTCCGGCGGGCGCGCGATCTTCCAGGGCACCAACGGCTCCGGCAAGTCGCGCACCCTGGAGCTGCTGCTGCCGCTGTGCCTGGACGGCGACCTGCGGCAGGTCGGCTCGAAGGGCTTCGACACGGTGTCGCTGCGACGCCTGATGCTCGACGACTACGACGGCGGCCCCAACCGCATCGGGTACGCGTGGGTCGAGCTGACCCGCGACTCCGGCGAGTTCCTGACCTGCGGCCTCGGCGTGAAGGCGTCCAAGACGTCGCAGGCCATCACCGACTCGTGGCGCTTCGTCACCCCGGCCCGCGTCGGCCACGACCTGTCGCTGACGTTCGACCGCACCCCCCTCGGCCCGGCGCAGCTGCGCGAGCTGATCGGCGCGGACTGCGTGTTGGAGGAGGCCGCGTTCCGGGCGAAGGTCGCCGAGCGGGTCTACGGCGTGCCCGCCGCCCGCTACGGCGACCTCCTGCACCTCCAGCGCACCCTCCGCAACCCGGACGTCGGGCTGAAGGTGCTGGAGGGCCAGCTGGAGCAGATCCTGTCCGACGCCCTCCCGCCGCTGGACCAGTCCATGGTCGAGCAGCTGGCCACGTCGTTCGACGACCTGGAGTCCATCCGCGAGAACATCACCCGCCTGACCACCGCGGACGCCGCGCTCGGCACGTTCCTGAAGACCTACTCGGACTACGCGTCCGGCGGCCTGAGGACCGCCTCGGACAAGCTCGGCGCGGCCGAGGAGAACGTCCGCAAGCTGGAACGCGGAACGGCCCGGCTGTCCGCGTCGCTGGAGGAGACCCTCTCCGCGCGAGCGGCGGCCGAGCACTCGCTGACGTCGCTGGAGGCGTCGGAGCAGCAGGCCGAGGAGACCATCGGCGCGCTGAAGGAGCTGCCCGCGTTCCGGGACCTGGAAGACCTCCGGACGCGCGAGAAGCTGGTGGCGGAAAAGCGCTCGTCGGCCCTGGCCGCGCTGGAGGTGGCGGCCAAGCAGCGGTCGCAGGAGGACGGGGCGGTCGACGGCGTGCTGCGCCTCCAGCGACGCCTGTCCGAGGACCTGGGCGCGGCGGAGGAGCTGGTGGAGCCGCTGCGCCACCACCTGCGCACGGCGGGCCTGGAGCTGCAGCTGCCCGAGGTGCCGCTGCTGGAGGTGCCGCTGCTGGGGGTGCCGCACACCGGCGTCGTCGAGGCCGAGACGCGCACCGAGTCGGTGAGGGCGAAACCGGACCCCGAAGCGGACCCGCTGCCCATCGAACGCCGCGTGCCACCCGCCACGACCGACCTGCCCCTGTCACCCGCCATCGCGAGCGCCGCGGACATCGCCTCGTCGGCCAGGCGCCGCGGCGCGCTCGCGCTGGCGCTGGCCGAAGAAGCGGCGGCGCTGGACGAGGCCCAGCGCCGGGTGGACGCGCTGCACCAGACCGCGCAGGACGCCCAGCGGTCCGCGACCGAGGCGGCGGCGCTGAGGGACGAGGAGGCGCGGGAACTGGCGGAGGTCGCCCAGTCCTGGCTGGCGGAGGTGGACGCGTGGCGAACCACCGGCCCCCTCTCCGACACCCGACCGGCGACCACCCTGCCCCTCCCGACCTCAACCGACCCGACAGCCGCCCGAGCCCTGACCACCACGGCGCGCGAGTGGGTGAGCCCCCTGGTGTCGACCGCCAGGGACCGCGCCCACGCCGCGGCGCGGCGCCGGTCGGAACTGACCGAGCTGATCAACGCGCGTGACGCGGAACTGGCGGCCCTGCGCTCGGGCACGTCGCGGGTGCCCGAGCGGACGCGGTTCACCTCACCCGACCGGGATCCTTCAACGGGCGCGCCGTTCTACCGCCTGGTTGACTTCCACCCGTCGGTGACGCCGGAGGACCGAGCGGGCCTGGAAGCGGCCCTGGAAGCCTCCGGCCTGCTCGACGCCTGGGTCACACCATGGGGTGAAGATGGCCCGAAAATGTACGGAAACACCGTTACCAACCATCGGTTGAGAGAATCGGACGCCGAAACCACCCCGGAGCACCCAGACCACACCACCCCCACCCCGTCCCCATTCACAGCCGCCCCGTCCAGCAGCACCCAGCCCACCGCCACCTCGTCCAGCAGCACCCAGCCCACCGCCACCTCGTCCAGCAGCACCCAGCCCACCGCCACCCGGTCCAGCAGCACCCAGCCCACGGCCATCCGGTCCAGCGCCATCCCGTCCACCACCACCCGGTCCACGACCACCCCGTCCACCGCCACGTTCGCCCTGACCAGCGACGTGTTCGCCGTGGCCGGAGAGCCTGCGCCAGACCCGTCGCTGGCATCGGTGCTGGTCCCGGCAGTCGAGCCGGACTCCCCGGTGCCCGCGCGAACCGTGGCCGACCTGCTCGCCTCGGTCTCCCTCGATCGCGGCACGTCCACGGTCACCCCGAGCGGCCACTGGCAGGCAGGCGTGCTGACCGGGACTTGGCACAAGGACGCGGCCGAGTTCATCGGCGCGGGCGCCCGCGAGGCCGCGCGGCAGCGCCGCATCGCCGAGCTGGAGGACGAGCTCGCGACCCTGCGCGCGGACCTGGGCGCCGCCGAGTCGGACCTGGCCGCCGCGCGTCACCAGGTCGAGCAGTGGGAGGCCCACCTGGAACGCTTCCCCGCCGACCGCGACCTGGTCGCCCGGCACGGCCGCCTCCAGGGCGCCCAGGAGTCCGCCGACCGCGCCACCCGTCGCGCGGAGCAGCTGCGGGCCGAGTTGGCGGAGGCGGAGACCCGCAACGAGGCGGCGCGCGGCGCGCTGGTCCGGCAGGCCGGCGACGCCGGGCTGCCCGCGACGACCGAAGGGCTCCGCGAGGCCCGCGCCGCGGCCGCCGAGGCGCAGCGCACCGCGGACCGGCTGGGTGATGTGCTGGGACGCCAGTGCCGCGGCACGGTGGCGGACCTGACCGATGCCGGGCACCGGTACCACGCGGCGGTGGAAGATCGCGTGGCGGCCGAGGCCGAGGCGGAGTCGCGGTGCCAGGACTACGCGACGCAGGCGTCGGCGCTGGCCGAGCTGACCGACGCCATCGGCGGCGAGGCGCGCGAGATCGCGGACCAACTGTCCACTTTGGAGCATTCGCGGCGGGAGATGCGCGCCGAGATCAAGCGGGTGCGCGAGGACGTCGCCGCCGCCCGCGAGCAGGCCGCGAAGTTGTCGGCCCAGCTCGACACCGCGGCCGAGCAGCTCGGTGACGCGCGCGAGGCCTCGACCCGCGCCGCCGAGCACTTCAGGGCCACCGTCCAGGCTCCGGGCATCCTGGCCGCAGCGCTGCCGGACGTGCCCGCGGACGTGACCTCCGTGCGCGCCGCGCTGGTCACGGGCGACCGCCGGACCGCGAGCGAGGCGACCGTGATCGCCAAGCTCCAGGCGTTGCAAACATCGCTGGCGGGCAGCCACGACATCGCCGCCGACCAGCACGCGGGGCTGTTGACGGTCATGGTCACCGGCGAGGAGGGCGCCCGGCCGGTCGCCACCGCCGCGCGCCGGGTGGCGGCGAAGCTGGGCGAGCAGAGGGGTTTCCTGGACGACCAGTACCAGCGGATCTTCGCCGACTACCTCATCCGCGACCTCGCCGAGTGGCTGCGCAGCCAGATCGCGGTGGCCGAGGACCTGTGCAAGCGGATGAACGAGGTCCTCGCCCGAGCCAAGTCCAGCCAGGGCGTGCACGTCAAGCTGGCGTGGAAGCACTCGGCGGCGCTGGACGAGGAGACCCGCGACGCCCTGGGCCTGGTCCGGCTGCCCTACGCCGAGCGCGACCCGGAACAGGACGCGACGCTGCGGAAGGTGTTCACCGAGCGGATCGAGCAGGAGCGCGACACCCACAGCGGCGGTTACGCGGAGGTGCTGTCACGGGCGCTGGACTACCGGACGTGGCACCAGTTCACCGTGACGGTCGCCGACACCGGCCCGGACGGCGGGCCGCGCGAACGCCGGTTGCGGCAGCTGTCGTCGGGTGAGACGCGCCTGATCTCGTACGTCACGCTGTTCGCGGCGGCGGCCTCGTTCTACGACGCGGTGAGCGATGACTTCTCGCCGTTGCGGCTGGTGCTGCTGGACGAGGCGTTCGAGCGGCTGGACGACCCGACGATCGCGCGCATGCTCGGCCTGCTGGTGGACCTCGACATGGACTGGGTGATCACCTGGCCGAGCGGTTGGGGCGTGTCCGACAAGATCCCGCGCATGCACATCTACGACGTGTTGCGCCCGCGCAACGGTCGCGGTGTCGCGTGCATCCAGACGACCTGGGACGGCGCCGCGCTCGACCGCATCGACCCCTGAGCCAGGCTCTGCCGGTTCACAACCGCGTCGGTCTCCGGCTCCGGCAGTCCCCGGCGTTCTCCGGCTCCGGCAGTCCCCGGCGTTCTCCGGCTCCGGCAGTTCCCGGGTGGCGTCCGCTCCGGGCTGACCGGTGGACCGGTCGGACCGGTCAGCCCGCTCGGCTGGGCGCGTGGCGGCGCACCCCGCCCGCGGCGAGGAACTCGGCCACCGGCAGCGTCGCCGCGCCCAGGGCCACCGACTCCGGACCCAGCTCGCACAGGGTGATCGACGCCTGCTCGAACGGCCGGTGCAGGGCGTGGCAGGCGGCTTCGTCGCGGACGTCGTCGAGGATGCGGTCGCCGAGCAGCAGCCCGGCCCAGCCGCCGACGATGACGCGGGACGGGTTGAACAGGTTGATCAGGTTCGCGATGCCGAGCCCCGTGTAGCGGGCGGTCTCGGTGAGCACGTCCCGCGCGGCCTCCGACCGGTCGGCGACCAGCGCGGCTAACGCCGCCTCCTGCTCGGCGGGCACGTCCGGCTGGACCGCCCGGTACCGCTCGACCACGCCGGACGCGCCGATGTACGCCTCCAGGCAACCGCGGGCGCCGCACCGGCAGGGCCTGCCGTCGAGGGCGACGGTCGTGTGCCCCCACTCCCCCGCGCCGCCCGACGAGCCGCGGTAGAGCACGCCGCCCGCGATGACGCTCGCACCGACACCCGACCCGATCAGCGCGACCACCGCGTCACCCGCGCCTCGGCCCGCCCCGAACCAGACCTCGGCCTGCCCCAACGTGTTCGCGCCGTTGTCCAGGAACAACGGCAGGTCGGTGCCCGCGCGCAGCATCCGCTCCAGGGCGACGCCGTGCCAGCCCACGGTCTGCGCGTAGACCAAGCCCCGCTCGACGAACCCGGGCACGCCGATGCCCACGCCGAGGACGTCCTCGACCCCGCTGTCACGCAAGCAGCGGTCCAAGCCGTCGAGGACCCGTCCCGCCACGTCGTCGGCCGAGTGCAGGTCCGGCTCCATCGGCGACGTGGCCACGGCGAGCCGCCGCAACGTCAGGTCGAACACCTCGACCAGCACGTGCGTCTCACCGACGTCGACCCCGACCACCGCCGCGAACGCGGGGTTGACCCGCAGCAGCACGCGAGGCCGCCCGCCATCCGAGTCGACCTGCCCGGCCTCCACCACGACGCCCTCGGAGATCAGCTCACCGACCACGTTGCTGACCGACGCCTGGCTCAACCCGGTGATCCCGGCCAGCTCCTGCCGGCTGCGCGGCTCGTCGAAGTACAGCGCGCGCAGCACTCGCGCCCGGTTGCCGGCGCGCAGGTCGCGCACTGTCAGCTTGCGGTGCACGGCGACCCCCATCAGGCCAGTGGGCGATGTCCCGCCACGAGGCGCGGTGGACACACGACGTTATCTCCCCGTACCCCCTGGAAGAGCCCGATTGGCCGTGCGCCACCAACACTTTCCGCCCGAACCACCCGCACGAAGCACCCGAATGGCGTCCGTTTCGCCACCCCGGATCGTCACCGTGATCACCACGTCGCCCACCGCGACCGCCACAGCGAGCCACAGCCACAGACCGCCACCGGCACCACCGACACCCACCCGGCACCGCCAACCGCAGACCGGCCGCCTACCGCACCGCCGTGCCGGAGTCGCCCCGGCCCTGTCGCGGGCTCGCGCCGCCGATCGTCCGCGCTGCCACTGCCACTGCCACTCACTGCCGCTGCCGCTGTCGGTGCGCCGCGCCCCATCCACCACGGGGCCCCGCCCGCCCACCACAGCCTCATGCGCCACATCCCAGGCCCCATCTACCCGGGCACTCCATCGCTCGCCCAGGTGACAGTGGTGTCCCGGGAGCGGTCCTAGCCGGCGGCCACCCAGGACTGGATCATCCGGTAGGCGATGGAGGCGCCCGGCGCGAGCAGCAGGTCCGGCACGCTGCCCGGCTCGGCCAACGCGCGCCGCACGTCGGCCCGGTCGACCCACTTGGCCTGGGCGATCTCGCCGTCCGCCAGGCGCAGCGGCTCGGTCGGGTCGGCCACCGCCTCGAAGCCCACCATCAGCGACCGCGGGAACGGCCACGGCTGGCTCCCGAGGTAGCGGATGCCGCGCACCTCGACGCCGACCTCCTCCTCGATCTCCCGCGCGACGCACGCCTCCAGCGACTCGCCGGCCTCGACGAACCCGGCCAGCACCGAGTACCGCCCCTCCGGCCAGCCCGCGCCGCGGGCGAGGAGGACCCGGTCGGCGCCGTCGTGCACCAGGCAGATCACGGCCGCGTCGGTGCGCGGGTACTCCTCGCGCCCGCACTGCTCGCAGACCCGCGCCCAACCCGACTTGATCGACTCCGTCAGGCCGCCGCACACCGCGCAGAACTTCGCCGAGCGGTGCCAGTGGAACAGCGCCACCGCCGAGGTGAACAGGCCCGCGTCGGTGTCGTCCAGCAGCGCGCCGGCGGCCCGCAGGTCCAGCCACTGCTGCTCGTCGGTCAGCTCCGGCTGGAACCACGCCCGCCCGGACGGCGCCGCCACGTCCGTCTCGTCCTCGGTCAGCGGCACCGCCCAGTACGCCACGCCGTCCTGCTCGCCGAGCAGCACGGCGGTGTCCGGCGGCCCGTCGCCGAAGTCGGTGGCGGGGTGGTCGACCAGGCGCGTCCCGCGGTCGGCCACCGGCACCCGGCCGTTCGCGTCGACCGTGATGACGCGCGCCTTCGGCCACAGCTGCGCGATGCGCCGCTCGTCACCGCGCAGCGGTTCCCGCCGGTCGACGGTGAACCGCGAGAGCGCCGGCAGCTCCACCAGCTCGAAGCTCACGGCAGGGCCACACCGCCCAGCGCCCGCAACCGCGGCGTCAGCTTGTCGGCGTCGCCCACGAGCACACCGGTGAACGCGCTGGGCGCGAAGAACTCCAGCGCCACCTCGGCCACCTGCTCGACGGTGACCGCGGCCAGCCGCCCCGGGTGCCCGAGGAACCAGTCCACGCCCAGACCCAGCCCGGCGAGGTTCACCAGGAACGACGCCAGCCCGCCCTGCGACGACGTGGCGGTCAGCAGCGACCCGACGGCGTACCGGCAGGCGTTGCCCACCTCCGCCTCCGAGGGCGGCGACAGGGCCATCCTGGCCAGCTCGTAGCGGGTCTCCAGCAGCGCCGACGCGGTGACCTCGCTCGCCGTGTCGGCGTCCACCAGCAGCGCCGCGCCACCCGGCGTGAACTCCGGGTACGACCGCGCGTGGTAGGTGTAGCCCTTGTCCTCGCGGATGTTCTCCACCAGGCGCGAGGAGAAGAACCCGCCGTACACCAGGTTCGCCAGCTGGAGCGCCGGGTACCGCTCGTCGGTGCGCACCAGGGCGCGCGCGGCGAGCCGGATCTGCGACTGCACCGCGCCGGGCCGGTGCACCAGCAGCACGTCGCCGCCCCGGACCACCGGCAGCGGCGACAGCGTCACCGCGGTGCCCTCGGCCGTCCACCCGCCCAGCGCGTTCTCGACCGCCCGCACCGCCGCGTCCGGCGCCACGTCGCCGACCAGCACCAGCACCGCGCCGCGCGGCAGCACCGCCGCCGCGTGCAGGGCCAGCACGTCGTCGCGCGTCACCGACAGGACCTCGTCCGCCTCGGGCATCTCCTTGGCGTACGGGTGGTCGCCGTACAGGTGGTGCTGCAACGCCTCCCGCGCGATCACGCTCGGCTGCGACCGCGCGAGCCGGATCCGCTCGATCAGCCGCGACCGCTCCCGCTCGACCTCCTCGTTCGAGTAGGTCGCGCCGGTCAGCGCGTCGCGCAGCACGTCCAGGACGGTGTCCAGGCCGGCCACCAGCGCGTTGCCGCTGAACGACAGCCGCTCCGGGTCCACGGCCGCGTCCAGCTCGCCACCGACCAGCGCCAGCTCGGTGTCGACGTCCACCCGGCTGCGGGTGGCGGTGCCGGTCAGCACCGTGCTCGCCAGCAGCTCGGCGCGCGCCGTGTGCGTCGAACCCGTGCTGGAGGACGCCGGGTCCCCGAACGGGATCCGCATCCGCACCTCCACCAGCGGCACCGACGACCGGCGCACCGCGATCACCCGCAGGCCGTTGGCCAACGTCGTGTCGACGGTGTCCAGGTCCGCCGCCGCCCGCTGCTCGCCCAGCTCCGGGAACGGGCGAGGCCCGAGCGCCGTACGGCCGATCTCCTCGGCGTTGCGGTGCTTGGTCGGGGCGCTCACTCGTTACCTCCGTTGGCCGGGTTGAGGATCAGGACGGCGCGCGAGTCCGCCCGCAGCGCCTTGGCCGCGGCGGCGACCTCGTCGGTGGTGATGCCGGACAGCTTCTCCGGCAGCTCGTACAGCAGCTCGGCCCGCCCGAACAGCAGCTCGGCCGATCCGAGGCCCAGCGTCCGGCTGGTCAACCGGTCGTGCTCGCGGTGCATGGTCGACGCCCAGCGGGCGGTGACCTTCGCCAGCTCCTGCGCGGTCGGCCCTTCCTCGGCCAGCCGCAGCAGCTCCTCGTCCACCACCGCGATGATCTGCTGGGCGGTCACCTCGGAGGGGTGGATCGCGGTGATGCTGAACGTGTCGGGGTCGCGCGCCTCCAGCGGCCCGAACAGACCGCACCCGGAGCCGACCTCCACCACGAGCCTGTCGCGGTGCACCAGCCGCTGCTGGAGCCGCGACCCGTCACCGTCGGTCAGCACCCCGGCCAGGACGAGGTAGGTGAGGTAGCCCTCCACGTCGTTCACCGGGTCCGGGATGCGGTAGCCCAGGGCGAGCGCGGGCATCGGCGCGTGCGGGTCGGTGTGCTCGGCGCGCAGCTCGCCCTTCGGCGGCGCCTCGGCGAAGGACGGCCGGGGCGGCGCCGGACGGGCGGGCACGTCACCGAAGTGCTTCTCGACCAGCGCCTTCGTCGTGTCCACGTCGAAGTCGCCCGCCACCGTCAGCACGGCGTTGCTCGGCGCGTAGTAGGTGTCGAAGAACGCGGCGCAGTCGTCCACGGTGGCGTTCTCCAGGTCGGTGAAGTCGCCGTAGCCGTTGTGCGCGTTCGGGAAGGTCTGGTACAGGACCGGTGGCAGGAGGATCCAGGGGAACCCCCCGTACGGTCGGTTCAGGACGTTGAGTCGGATCTCCTCCTTCACCACGTCGATCTGGTTGCGCAGGTTCTCCTCGGTGAGCTTCGGCGCCCGCATGCGGTCCGCCTCGAGGAAGAGCGCCCGCTCCAGTGCCGCCGACGGCAGCACCTCGTAGTAGTCGGTGTAGTCGGGGTGCGTGGAGCCGTTGAACGTGCCACCCGAGGACTGCACGTGACGGAAGTGCGCGAGCTTCTCCAGGCTCTCGCTGCCCTGGAACATGAGGTGCTCGAAGAGGTGCGCGAACCCCGTCCGCCCCTCCGGCTCGGAGCGGAATCCCACGTCGTAGTGCACGCTCACCCCGACGACCGGGGCGCTGCGGTCTGGTGAGAACACCACCCGCAGGCCGTTGGGAAGCGTGAACCTGTGCAGTTCGGGTAGCGCCATGAACGCAGCCTACGGGTTCGGACCGCCACTCGGGCCGCAGGTCACCCGCCGGCCGCACCACCTCGCTACGCCCATCGCGAACCGACCGGGTTCGGACCGGTCGACCACCGCCTCGACGGCCGGACCCGGACCGGGTGCACCCGGAACGCGGCCCGCACCGACCGGCCACCCACCCGGTGGAGCCACGCGATTGGGCACCGGGTTGGTCTCGGCCGCTCCGCCCGGCCCCTCCCCCGCCGCCCGCGGGGTCGTTGGCCGGACGGTTTGATTGTCGAACGGGTGTTCGACGGGAGGCAAGGTCTCCATCGGGTGATAAGTGATCAGCCCCGCAGCGATCGCAGGTGCCCGGCCTGAGCCAGGACCCCGTCCACCGCGCCGAGGAACGTTGGGAACCGGTGGGCGAAACGCCCCAGGTCACCGCCACTCTCCGCCTCGCCGAACCAGTACAGCCCGGGTCGGGTCCCGGCGAACGCCGCCAACCACCGCTCCGTCTCCCCCAGCACCACCGCGTACGGCAGCGACCGCGAGAACACCATCTCCCGGTCCGCGTCCGGGATGTCCTGCGGCGTCGCCGTGTGCAGGTACCCGCGCAACCCCCGCACGTGTTCCAGCAGGGCGCTGCCCCGCTTGGTCCGCGCGGGCATCGAGCGCGCGCCCACGGCCAGCGCCACACCCGCCGCGACCACCACCAGACCGAACAGCGCACCCGTCCCGACCAGCGCCAACACCGCGGTCAGCACCGCGCCGAGCACGCCGAGCCCGACCCCGGCCCACCACCACAGGTTCCGCTCGGCGTCCGGCCGCCGCGCGAACCAGTTCTTCGCCACCACGTCGGCGTACAGCTCGTCCCGCACGCGCGACAGGTCGATCCGCCGGCCGCGCAGCTCGGACAGCAGCACCGCGTCCACGCCGTCGGGCAGCAGCGCCTCGTAGACGGCGCGCTCGTAGCCCGACAGCGACGGGTCGGCCGGGTTGCGGCGGACGAAGCGCCAGTCCAGCCCGGCGACCTCCTCGATCCACACGTAGTTGCGCACCGCGAGGTCGACGATCGTCGCGGTCACGTCGACCACATCCACGTGCTCGTCGACCACGGTGCCGACCTGTCCCGGCAGCACGCCGTCCGGCGAGGCGAACGCCACCCGCCCGGCCGCGTCGGTGACCAGCACGTCCACCGGTCCGACGTCGCTCGCCAGGGCCCGCGCGTCGCGGCCGCGGAGGTACCACAGCAGCACCGCGCCGCCGAGCAGCAGCAGGACGAGCGCGCCGAGGCCGACGCCGGTCACCGGGGTCAGCGCGAACGCCGCGGCCAGGCCCGCCGACTCGACCACGCGCGCGTTGGCCGGCGCCGCGCCCTCCTGGAGGCCGACCGCCACGTCGACCCGCTCGCCGGGCGCCAGGCCGATCTCGGTGGCGCGCACGCCGCGCCCGTCCCCCAGCTCGGCGGTGGTGCACGGTTTCGCCGTGCCCGGCTCGCCGGCCAGGCAGTTCACCGACCGCGGCGCGTCCGGGGCGATCACCGAGACCTTGACGGAGTCGAGCCCGACGTCCCAGCCGCTCGCGGGCTGCCAGCGCAGTTCGAGGGTGTCGCCGATCTGCGCGACGGCGCCGACGACCGCGTAAGTGACGGTGGACGTGCCCGTCCGGAGTGCGATCGAGAGTTCGTCGGCCGATGCTGTAGCCGTGCCCTCGCCGTCCACGGTCGCGTCGACGACCTCGTACACGCGGTCGCGGTTGCCGCCGACTGCGATGCGTAGCGGGACCACACGATTGGCTGTTTTTCCTTCGGGGACGGACACCACCTCGGTCACGGTCAACCGGCCGTCGCGCTCCAGTTTCAGGCGCACGTCGGCGTTGACCGTCCCGGGCAGCCCGGCCGGGCTGCTCGGTTGCGCCGCCGCGACGCCTGCGCCCGTGCCCAGCGCGATCACGCAGATCGCGGCCGCTCCCCAGTTTCTCAACACGGCCGCGCAGGATAGCGGAGTTCCCCTAAGCTCCAGTGCTGATTCGGGCATCCGCGACATGGGGGACCACCAGCGATGACGCAACCACCACCGCCGGGTGGCTGGCCACCGCCACGACCGGTTGGGCCTCCTCCGGTGCCCGCGCCGCTGCACCACCGACAACCGCCGCCCACCCACCAGTGGCCCGCCCAGCAGCCCCCGCCGCCGGCCGGACCGCCCCAGGGTCCACAGCCCGGCGGTCCCCCGCCACTGGGGCCCTACCAGGGCGGACCGCAGCAGGCAGGACCCCAGCAAGGAGGACCCCAGTCGGCCGGTCCGCCGCCCTGGCCCGGACCGAACGCCGGACCGCCGATGGCCGCACCGCAGCCACCGCCCCTGAACTGGGGGCCGCCACCCGGGCCGCCGCCGGGGTGGGGCCCGCCGCCGATGCCCTACCCGCCGATGCCGCGCCGCAAGAGCAAGGGCCCGCTGGTGGCGGTGCTGCTGATCGGCTTCGTGGTGCTGGGCATCGCGACCATCGGGATCATCGCGGCGACCCGGGACTCCAACCAGGCCGGCGACTCCGGTTACTCCGGGTATTCGAGTTACACCTATTCGCCTGAACCCACGACCACGACCACCACCACGACAACAGCCGCCGACAACACCACGAGCCCGTCGACCAGCACGCCGAAGACCGGCCCGAAAGCCGTCATCGCGCTGGGCGACAACCCCATCCACTCGGCGGACCTCGGCGCGTTCGACATCGACGGCTGCCCGCTGCCCGCGATGGACTACTCGCCCGCGGGGCAGGACCAGTTCCTGCGCGCCGCGCTGCCGTGCGTCGAGGCGATGTGGAAGCCGTCGTTCACCAAGGCCAACCTGCCCTACCAGCCGGTCGAGCTGGTCATGGTGACCTCGCAGATCACCAACACGTGCGGCTCGATGGGACCCGACCGCACCGCCATGTACTGCGACGGCACCATCTACTGGACGCCCAACCACTACGCCAACGAGCAGGGCTCGGCCAACCCCAACCACCCCGGCAAGTACCTGGGCCAGCTCGCCCACGAGTACGGCCACCACGTCCAGTGGCTGTCCGGCATCCTGCGCGCCTCCGGCGAGGCCCAGTACGAGCAGGGCGGCTGGGACACCCCGGTCGGCCTGGAGCTGAACCGGCGCAAGGAGCTCCAGGCGACCTGCTTCGGCGGGATGACCCTGGCGCCGCTGTCGCACGGCGCGATACCCGGCGACGTCATCTCGGTCGCGCTGACCGACGCGGGCAACCGCGGCGACTACCCCATCTACCCCAACCGGGACCACGGCGCGCCCGAGCGGAACGCCGCCTGGGTGAACCACGGGTTCAAGAACAACAACACGAGCGCGTGCAACACTTGGGTGGCCGGCGCGGCGGAAGTCAGCTGACCCGACTGGAGGACCGTGCGCACACCCGAGCAGCCCAGGAACAACCCGATCGCGCTCATCGGTGTGTTCGCGCTGATCGTGTCCTGCGTGGCGGGCCTCGGTGCGGTGACCCAACTGGAGTCGTCCCGGCGGATCGGCGGGCGGCCGGTGGCCGCGCCGGACTTCGCCCCGGATCCCGCGAGGGGCACGGAGGAGCCGCGACCGCGGGCCGTGCACCGGCTCGCCGACCACCCGCTGCTGGTCACGCCCACGAAGCTGCCCGCGGTGGCGTGCGCGTTGCCGGGGTTCGGGCTGTCGGACACCCAGCTGTCGGCGTACTACAAGGCCGGCACGGCGTGCCTCGACCAGGCGTGGCGGCCCGTGCTGGAGCAGGCGAACCTGCCGTTCTCGGCGCCCGCGCTGGACACGTCCCCGGAGTTGGCCGAGGGGCCGTGCGGCTCGGCGCCCGCGGAGAGCGAGGCGGTGGCCTACTACTGCGGCCGCAACCGGACCATCTACATGCCCACCCGGCGGCTGCGCGACAACGGCGGCGGTGAGCGCGCCGGGTCGCACCTGGCGACGTTGGCGCACGAGTACGGGCACCACGTGCAGGCGTTGAGCGGGATGCTGCGCGCGGCGGACAGCAAGATCGTGGCCGCGGGCGAGCGGACGCCGGCGGGCCTGGAGATGTCGCGGCGGATCGAGCTCCAGGCGAACTGCTTCGCCGGGATGTTCCTGTCGGCGGCGTCCGGGTCGATCGGACCGGCGCTGGCCACCGAAGCGGCGGAGGACTTCCAGTACGCGGTGGAGGAACCGCCGGAGGAGAACGCGCACGGCAACCCCGAGAACCAGGCCGAATGGGCCTCGAACGGGTTCGACGCGGGCACGACGACAGCGTGCAACACCTATGCCGCGCCGACGGCGGCCGTCGGCTGAGAACGCCTGGTCAGCAGGTAGGCGTACAGGCCTCCGGCGAGACCGCTCAGGCACAGGAGCGTCGCGGCCAGCCTGGTTTCCAGCGGCGGGCCGGCGGGGGCGCTGGCGGCCGCCTGGACGGTGAACTCGCCGTTGGTGTCGGCGGGGAGGACCACCTCGACGACCTCGTCCTCCTGGTGGCCGCAGCCGTCGAGCTTGGCGGTGCGCACCTCGTCTCCGATCTCGACCTCGACGCGGTCGTAGGCGTCCACGACGCCGCAGGAGGCCGGTTCGACGACCGTGGCGGAGGCCAGGCGGGTCTTCTCGGCCGAGGCGTTCGGCCACCACAGGGCGACCACCGTCGCGATGCCCACCAGTCCCGCGACCAGCAGGACCAACACCCATCTCACCGGGCTTCGCGGAACTGCCACAGCGTGGATGGTCGCAGACGGGAGGGGCGGTTGTCGTGGGGGCCGACGGGTGTTCCGGACCTCTTCAAGTCACCCGATAGTGATCTTGCCAATCGTCGAACACCCGTTCGAAAATCAACCCATGAACAAAACACCGGAAATCATCGAACAGGCGGGAACCCCTACAGGAGGTGGGCATCGACCCCGAGGAACACCTGCCGATCCCCCGGTCCTGAGCGGGCCACCGGGTCGAAGAGCCTCATCGCACGCCGGCCACGGTCGCGGGCGGTGGTGGCCTGATCGATCGCGGTCGTCGGGTGACGGGTCCCCGGCCCGAGCACAGTTGGCCCGAGCACAGTTGGCCCGAACACAGCCGGCCTGGGCACGGCCGGGCTTAGTGCAGCCGGCCTGAGGACAGCTGACCTGAGTGCGGCCGGCCCGAGTGCAGCGGGCCTGGGCACACCGGCTCTCGGAGCGGGTCCGGCGCGGGCTCGGAGGTGCCGGTTCACCGTGAGCCCTTGGTTCGCCAGGCCACGGCGGCGGTGAGCGGGTGGCCTGGCGGGCCTGCGACGGCCGTGGACGCGCGGTTCCGGCTGACCGTGGCCGTCCTTGGCCTACTACGAGCGCACAGTCCACCGAGCGCGAGTTCGCCGAGATTCGTCGGACTCTCCCATCGAACTCCGCGGAAGAAATGAATGGTCGTCGGATTCGACCCGTGGCGGTCCCGAGGTCGAAGCGACACGGAATCGCGGCCGGGGCGTCGCAGAATGAGGAGGTGTCGACTGCTGCCAGAGTGCTGGTGATCGAGGACGCGGAAGCGATCGGTGCGGCGGTGAGTTCCGCCCTCCGGGACGCGGGTTACCAAGTACAGGTCCGGCCGGACGGCCGGGACCTGGAAGGCGAGCTGAACCGGTTCCGCCCGGACCTGGTGGTGCTCGACGTGATGCTGCCCGGTCGGGACGGCTTCACGTTGCTGGAGGTGATCCGGCGGACCAGCGGGGCCGGGGTGGTGATGTTGACCGCCCGGGACGGCGTGTCCGATCGACTGCGAGGGTTGGACCGGGGCGCGGACGACTACGTGGTGAAGCCGTTCGTGCTGGCCGAACTGGTCGCGCGGGTCAGCGCGGTGCTGCGGCGGCTGGGGCGCACGCCGTCCACCGTGCAGATCGGCGACCTCGTGGTCGACGCGGACTCGGCGGTGGTGCTCCGAGGGAGCATGCCGGTCGAGCTGACCGCCACCGAGCTGCGGCTGCTGAGGTACCTGGCGGCGCAGCGCGGGCGAGTGGTGGGCAAGACCCAGATCCTCACGGCGGTGTGGGGTTACGAGGACTACGACCCCAACCTGGTGGAGGTGCACGTCAGTGCCCTGCGCCGGAAGCTGGAGGAGCACGGGCCGCGTCTGCTGCACACCGTGCGAGGACTGGGCTACGTGCTCAGGGCCGACGAGACGTGAGCCTGCGGACCGTCTCGCTGCGACGTCGGGTCACGCTGTACGCGATCGGCGTGCTCGGGGTGGTGCTGCTCGGGGTCGTGCTGCTGGTGGACGGGCTGTTCGAGGCCCAGTCCAGGCGGGACGTCGAGACCGCGTTGCTGGAGAAGGCGCGGGTGGCGCGGCAACTGGTCGAGCAGCACGTGCGCGGGGCGGACCTGGTCAACCGGCTGGAGGATCGGGGCGTGGAGGTCCGGCTGGTCATGCCGGGCGGGGCGGTGTTCGGGAAAGCGCCTTCGGAGGGGGTGGTCAACCACGTCGATCGGCAGCTGGCGGACGGGTCGACGATCACGCTCTACACCGAGTCGTCGGTGATCACCGCCGCGCAGGTGCGGCTGCGACGGTTGTTGTTGCTGGTCGGGTTCGGTGCGCTGGCGGTGACGGCGGCGGCGCTGGTGTGGGCGGTGGGGCGGGCGTTGGCGCCGTTGGACGCGATGACCACGCTGGCCCGCTCGATCGCCAAGGGCAAGCGCGGGTACCGGCTCAACCCTTCGTCGACGAACAACGAGCTCGGCCGGACGGCGGTCGCGTTCGACGACATGCTGGATTCGCTGGAGGGATCGGAGGAGAGGACCAAGAGGTTCGTGGCCGATGCGGCACACGAGCTGCGGACACCCATCGCGGGTGTGCAGGCGGTGGCCGAGGCGCTGATGCAGACCTCGGACGCCGAGGAGCGGGAGCGGTTGAACCTGCTGCTGGTGCGGGAGTCGCGGCGGGCCGGGCGACTCGTGGACGACCTGCTCGCGCTGGCCAGGATCGACGTCGGGCTCGAACTGCACCAGGAACACGTGGACCTGCTGGCGCTGGCCGAGGCCGAGGTGGGGCGGACGCGATTGCTCGCACCCGACTTCGACATCGAGGTCGAGGGCGTGTCGGCGGTCGTCTCCGTCGACCCGCAGCGGTTGGCGCAGGTGCTGGCGAACCTCGCCGACAACGCCCGGCAGGCCACCGGCCTCTCGGGACGGGTGAGGCTGTCCGTGTCGTCGGCGGGTGGCTTCGCGCTCCTCGTGGTGTCCGACAACGGGCCCGGGGTGCCACCCGGCGACCGGGAACGCATCTTCGACCGGCTGGTCCGGCTGGATGAAGCGCGTGACCGGCGGTCAGGTGGCTCGGGGCTCGGGCTGGCCATCGCACGTGGTGTGGCGCGAGCCCACGGAGGAGAGCTGACCTGCACGGATGCCGATCAGGTCAACGCTTTGATGCGGGACGACGTCGATGAGCCGACGCTGAGGATGGAAGGGGTGGTGGACGCGGCCAAGGGCACAACCGGCAACCGGATGGCCGGGCGTGGGATGACTGATGACGGGATGCCTGGCCAGGGGATGGCGGGTAGTGGGATGGCCGATGGCGGGATGGCCGGTGGCAGAGGACCGCGCAGTGCCGGCTCGGGCAGTGCCGGCTCGGGCAGTGCCGGCTCGGGCAGTGCCGGCTCGGGCAGTGCCGGCGACTTGGACGGTGCCGGCTCGGGCAGTGCCGGCGACTTGGACGGTGCCAGCTCCGGGAGTGCCGGCTCCGACAGGGCCGACGGCTTGGGCGGTGTCGATCCGGGTGCTTTGGGTGGCGTTGGCTCTGGGTCGGGGGCGTGGGTTGGGCGTGGGGCGGCGTTTGTGGTGCGGTTGCCGCTTGCGGAGTGACGGTGCTGGCGGGGGTGTGGTTGGTATGGCGGTGGCAGGTGTTTGGTGGATCTGGTTCCACCTGCCCCTTGCCGCTCCCCGACTCGCTCCCCCGACCCGCTCCCCCGGCTGGCTCTTCCCGACCTACTTCCTTCGGCACCTACTCCTTCGGCATGGTGACCTTCTTGACGTAGAGGAGGCGGTCGCCTGCTTCCACCGCGTCCGCTTCGGGTGCGTCGATCCGGTAGAGGGTGCCTTCGCGCACCACGCCCAGCACGATGTCCGGGAGGTGTCGGGGCGAGCCGCCGACTTCGGAGGGTTCGACGTCCCGCTCGGCGATCGCCAGGCCCGCGTCCGGGGTCAGCAGGTCCTCGACCATGTCGACCACCGACGGGGTCGCCGTCGCCATGCCCAGGAGGCGGCCCGCCGTCTCGCTGGAGACGACCACCGAGTCGGCTCCGGACTGGCGCAGGAGGTGTTCGTTCTCGCGTTCGCGCACCGAGGCGACCACCTGGGCCTTCGGCGCCAGCTCGCGGGCGGTGAGGGTGACCAGGACGGCGGTGTCGTCGCGGTTGGCGGCCACCACCACGGCCCTGGCCCTGGGCACGCCCGCCACTCGCAGCACGTCGTTGCTGGTGCCCGAGCCGTGGACGGTGACGAGGCCGATGGCCGACGCGGCGTCGAGGGCTTCCTGGGAGGTGTCCACGATGACGATCTGGCCGGGTTCCATGCCGTCGCCCATGAGGGCGCTCACCGCGGACCTGCCCTTCGTCCCGTAGCCGATGACCACTACGTGGTCTCGCACCTTGGTCCTCCACTTCTGGATGCGCAACGCCTGGCGCGAACGCTCGGTGAGCACTTCTAGGGTCGTGCCGACCAGCACGATCAGGAACAGCACCCGCAGGGGCGTGATCACCAGGACGTTGATCAGGCGGGCGTGGGAGCTGACGGGGGTGATGTCGCCGTAGCCGGTCGTGGACAGCGACACCGTCGCGTAGTACACGGCGTCCAGCAGGGACAGGCCGTCCTCGTTGACGTCCCGGTAGCCGTCCCGGCCGAGGTAGACGATCAGGACCGCCGCCGTGAGCGCGGTGGTGGCGCCGATGACCCGCTTGACGATCGCGCGGACCGGGCTCTGCGACGAGTCCGGCATCCTGATCACGCCGACGAGCGAGTGGCCCGGTCGTTCGGCCAGCGGCTCGCCGTGGTGGGAGCGGCGGATCATGACAACCTCTCCGGGAGTAGCCGCCACAGCCTGGCCGCGGCTTCGGCGCCGCGGAGCAGCTGGGGCACGACGACGCGCTCGTTCGGCGCGTGGATGCGATCATCCGGCAACGTCGCCCCCAGGTACACGACCGGCACGCCCAGCCAACCGTGCAGCAGCGCCGCCGGGCCTGAGCCACCCGTTCGACTGAATCTCACGGGCTGCTCGAACGCGGCCTCCACGGCGTCCCGCACCGCGCCGACCGCCGGGTGCGCCACGTCCACCGCGTAGGGCGGGGCGCCGTCGCCGGCCGGGATCACCTCGGAGCGCAGGCCGGGCGGGGTGTGGGCCCGCACGAACTCGCGCAGCGCGTCGGCGACCCGCTCGGGCCGCTGGTCGGGCACGAGCCGGAACGACAGCTTCACCGACGCCTCGGCGGGCACGATCGTCTTCAGGCCGGGGCCGGTGTAGCCGCCGTTGATGCCGTTGACCTCGGCGGTCGGCCGCACCCACACCCGCTCCAGGGTGGACCAGCCGGGTTCGCCGGACAGGGCCTGCGCGCCGCCCGCGTTGGCGAGCCACACGGCCTCGTCGAACGGCAGCGCGGCGTAGTCGGCGCGCTCGGTCTCGGTGGGCTCCACCACGTCGGCGTAGAAGTCGCGCAGCCGGACGCGCCCGGTGTCGTCGTGGAGGGCGGCGACGAGCTTGGCGATCGCGGTGGCCGGGTTGGGCACGCTGCCGCCCGCGCGGCCGGAGTGCACGTCGGACTCGCCGCCGGTGAACACGACCTCCGCGCCGTAGACGCCGCGCTGGCCGGTGCAGATCGTGGGCGCGTCCCGCGCGTACAGCGGGGTGTCGGTGAACACCACCAGGTCGCACGCGAGGTCGTCGCGGTGGTCGTCGAGCAGCCGGGTCAGGTGGGGCGAGCCGGACTCCTCCTCGCCCTCGACGAACAGCTTGAGCGTCACCGCGGGCCGGGTGGCGCCGGTCGCGGCGAGGTGGGCCCGGACGCCGAGCAGGTGCATCGCGACCTGCCCCTTGTCGTCGCTCGCGCCGCGCGCGAACAGCTCCTCGCCGACGACGGTCGGCTCGAACGGCGGGTGGCGCCACCGCTCGACCGGGTCGACCGGCTGCACGTCGTGGTGACCGTAGACCAGCACGGTCGGCGCCGCGGGGTCGGCGGCGGGCCAGCAGGCGTACACGGCGGGCAGCGCGGGCCCCGAGTCCCAGACCTGGACTTCGGGCCAGCCGTCGCGGCGCAGCGCGTCCGCGAGCCAGCGGGCGGAGGCGAGCACGTCGCCGTGGTGCGCCGGGTCGGCGCCGATGGACGGGATGGCCAGCCACTCGCGCAGCCCGGCCAGGAAGTCGGCGGCGGACGCGGCCACGGCCGCCCGCTCGGGATGTTCCGGTTTTTCGGGATCACCGCTCACGTTGCGGGAGGATAACCCCGGGAGCGCCGTTCGCGGGCCGACGTGACAGGGTGGGCTCATGGAACCCACTCGTTCCCGGTCGTGGTCGGGGCCGGCGCTGGCGGGGCTGCTCGGCGTGGCAGGCGTCACGCACTTCGCCAAGCCGCGCCCGTACGACTCGATCGTGCCGCGCTCGCTCCCGGGCAAGCCGCGGACCTGGACTTACGCCTCCGGTGTCGCGGAGGTGGCGCTGGCCGCGGTGGTCGCCGTGCCGCGCACGCGCCGGCTGGGCGGGAAGCTGGCGGCGGTGTTCTTCGCGGCCGTGTTCCCGGCGAACGTGAAGATGGCCCTCGACCACCGCACGAAATCGCCGAAGGCCAGGGCGATCGCGTACGGGCGGCTGCCGCTCCAGGTGCCGCTGGTCCTGTGGGCGTTGCGCGTGGGCCGCTCAGCTCCCTGATCACCCTCAGCGCCCGGGTCGCCACCCAGCGCGCCGATGGGTCTGTCATTGAAACCGCAACCAGTTCTAGGATGCCCGAGTGCAACCGCTCCTCCACCGTGCCGCGTCGGCGTTGGGTTGGCGCGGCATCGTCGTCCCCGACGTCGCCGTGTTGGGCCACCAGGTCTCGGCCGTCGTGCGGGTTCGCGCCGACGTGCACGAGTGGCGCAGCGCGAACGGCTGGCCACCGCAGGCGGACCCCTCCTGGTTCCGCTCGTGGTTCGAGCCCGCCGCGCACGACCAGCTGCCCGTGCCCGCGGTAGAGCTCGTGGGCGTCCTGGTGGGTGAGTCGACGGTGGACCGCGCGTTGCAGTCGTGCGGGACGCTGATGACGCTCGCGCCGTGCTCGGTGGTGCTGCCCGCGCCGCAGGGCGGCCAGTCGTGGCCGCTGATCGAGCTGGACTACTACGGCATCGGGGTCGTCTCGGTGGACCCGTCGGGCGCGGCCGAGCTGGTGGTGCCGCCGGAGGACAGGTCGACCGAGTTCGGGCCGTCGCTGTTCGGGCGGTGGCTGCTGGAGGTGCTGTACGAGCGGGTGCTCAAGGAGGTGCCCGCGGACGCGCGGGTGCTCGGCTGAGCCGGTCGGTGAGGTGGATCGGTCGGTGAGGTGGCCCGACCGGCGGGACGGACTGGTCGACGAGGTCCAGAGGCGGACCGATCGGCGAGGTTAGGGGACGGACCGGTCGGCGAGGCGGACTGGTCGACAGGGCGGACCGGTCGGCGAGGTTCAGGGGTGGCCTGATCGGCGGATCCGGGAACGGCCCGATCGGTGAGGCCGGCAGCAGCCTGGTCGGTGAGGCCGGGACCGCTTCGACCTGCCGGCCCCGGACCGGATTGGCCGGCTAGTTCGGCACCGAGCGGATCAGGTTGCGGAGGCCTTCGGCGTCCAGCAGGTCGGTTGGGCGCAGGGTGTGGTCGTGGCGGACGTAGTGGAACGCCGCGCGCACCTTCTCCACGGGTGTGCCGGTGAGCGCCGCCCACGCGAGTCGGTAGGCCGCCAGCTGCACGGACAGCGCCGGCAGGCGCTCTTCCTCGGGCACCGAGCCGGTCTTCCAGTCGACCACGGTCCAGCCGCCGTCCTCGTCGGCGAAGACCGCGTCCATCCGGCCGCGCACCGACATGCCCTCGATCTCGGCCTCGAACGGCACCTCCACGTCGTAGGGGGTGCGTCGGGCCCAGGTGCTGGACAGGAACGCCTCCTGGAGGCGTCCGAAGTCGGTGTCGGGCGCGGCGCCCTCGTCGGCGGCCCCGGGCAGTTCGTCCAGCTCGAACAGGCGGCTCGCGCCGAACCGCTGCTCCAGCCACGTGTGGAACGCGGTGCCGCGGCGGGTCACGGGGTTCGGCGGGAACGGCAGCGGGCGGCGCAGGCGGCGGGCCAGCTGGTCCGGGTCGGCGGCCAGCTCCACCAGCTGGCTGACCGTGAGGTGGTCGGGCAGCAGCACGCGTTCCCGGCGGTCGGCCGCCGCGGCGCGTTCGGCCAGGAGGACGTCGACGTCGCGGGACCAGCCCTCGGGGTCGTCCTCAGGGAGACCGTCCTCCGGGAGGCCGTCCTCCGGGGCGTCCGGCTCCAGGCCGTTCGGCTCCGGGGCGTGGGAGGGCAGGTCGAAGGGCGAATCGGAGAGCAGGTCGGCCGGCTGGTCCGCGGGGCTGGTCCGCCCGTCCACCAGGCCCGGGGGCGGCTCGAAATCGGGTAGGGACGCGAAGTCCGGCGGCGGCGCGTGGTCGAACGGCGGCGCGAGGTCCGGGGGCGGCTCGAAGTCGAGCGGTTCGGGGGGCAGGTCGTCGTACGGCGAGGGCTCGCCGGGCAGCGGCGTCTCGCCCGGAGCAGCACCGACCGAAGCAGCCCCACCTGAAGCAGCCCCACCTGAAGCAGCACCGCCCGAAGCCACGCCATCCGGAACGACGCCGCCCAGAGCAGCACTACCCGAAACAGCACCCCCCGGAGCGATGCCACCCCGAGCGGTACCACCCCGGGCGGGCTCCTCCAGGTCGGACTCCTCCAGGTCGGGCTCGTCGAGCGGGGCGGGTTCCTCCGGTGGCACGACGTCGTCGGTGTGGCCGGACACGGCGACCACCGGGGTCTCCGGCACGGCGACGGGCTCGGGCTCCTCCAGCAGGCGTTCCAGGGCCGCCAGCACCAGCTCCGCCCCCTCCACCACCGCCGCGCGGCGCTTGCCCAGGGGGTCGGCCGGCCACTGGGCCGTCTTCGTCTGCGACGCCAGCGGGTTGGGTTCGTCCTCCGCCGGCGGCGGCGCCCAGGCGGCGATGTCCGCCGGCGGGTGCTCCGCCGCCAGCACCGCCGCGCGGATCTCGGTCAGGAACGTCGAGGGGCCCTTCGGCTTGTCCCCCGTCTCGCCCCACCAGTAACCCGACACCAGCAGGCTGTGCTCGGCCCTGGTCAGCGCCACGTACAGCAGCCGGCGCTCCTCCACGAGCCTCCGGTTGTCGAAGTCGTCCTCGTGCTTGACGAGGGCTTCCTCGACCTCCTTGCGGTCGTAGTGGGGCGCCAGCCGCAGCGTGGGCAGGTCCTCGGCGTCACCGCGCAGGTCCGCGGGCAGCTCCGGCACCGTGCGCAGCCACGACGACGACTTCTTGCGCCCCGGGAACACGTCCTTCACCACGTGCGGGACGGCCACGATGTGCCACTCCAGCCCCTTCGCCGAGTGCATGGTCAGCACCTGCACCCGGTTCTCGGCCACCTCCACCTCGCCCGGTTCCAGGCCGTCCTCCGCCTGCTCGGCGGTGTGCAGGTAGTCGACCAGCGAGGGCAGCGTCGCGGACGGGCTGGCGGCGGCGAAGTCGTTGATCACGTCGGCGAACGCGTCCAGGTGCGCCCGGCCGACGCCGCCGGGGCGGGACAGGGCCTCGATGTCCAGCAGCAGCGTGCGCTCCACGTCCGCGACCAGCTCCGGCAGCGGCTGGTCCAGGCGCCTGCGCAGCGCGGACAGCTCGGCGCCGAGCCTGCGGATGCGGCGGTAGCCCTCGGCCGAGTACGCGGTCGGGTCGCCCGGGTCGTCCAGGGCGTCGGCCAGGCCCGCCTGCTCGGCGTGCTCGCCGGGCAGGGCGTCGGCCAGCACGGACAGCGGGTCGTCCACGACGGCCTGCCGCGTCGGCGCGCCCGCCAGTTCGCGCGCCCGCGCCCACAGCGCCGCCAGGTCGCGCGCCGCGACGCGCCACCGGGACCCGGTGAGCAGGCGGGCGGCCGCGGTGCCCGCCAGGGGGTCCACGAGCACGCGCAGGGCGCTGACCAGGTCGCGCACCTCCGGTTCGTCCAGCAGGCCGCCCAGGCCGACGACCTCCACCGGCAGGCCGCGCTCCCGCAGCGCCGCCGCGATGGCGGTCATGTCGGAGCGCCGCCGCACCAGCACGGCCGCGGTCGGCGGCTCGTCGCTGGTGTCCAGGTGGGCCTCCCACTGCGCGGCCACGGTGTCGGCCAGCCAGTCCAGCTCACGGCGGATGTCGCCGAACAGGGCCACGCGCACGTCGCCGGGCCCGGCCCCGTCGCGGGCGCGCAGCTCCTCCACGTCCAGGCCCATCGCGCGCAGCGGCGCGGCCACCGCGTTGGCCAGGGCCAGCACCTCGGGCGGGTTGCGGAAGCTGGTGAGCAGCCCGTACTTGCGGGCGGGCGGGAAGTCGTGCACGAACCTGGGCAGGTTGGCCGCCGACGCGCCGCGCCAGCCGTAGATGGCCTGCGCCGGGTCGCCCACCGCGGTGACCGGCATGGGCCCGTGCCGGCCGAACAGGGACCGCAGCAGCACGCGCTGGGCGTGGCCGGTGTCCTGGTACTCGTCGAGCAGGACCGCGCCGTACCGCTCGCGCTCGCCCTGCGCCACCTCGGGGTGCTCCAGGGCGAGCCGGGCGGCCAGGGACATCTGGTCGGCGAAGTCCATCGCCGCTTCGCGCCGCTTGCGCGCCTGGTAGGCCTCCAGCAGCGGCAGCAGGTTCGCGCGCAGCCGCTGCGCGTCGACCACGGCCTGCAACGACTGCGGCAGCGCCTCGCCCTGCCGCTTGGTCCTCGGCGCGGACTCGATCGCCCGGCACAGCAGCTCGGCGTGCCGGCGCAGCTGCTCGGGCTCCACGAGGTGCTCGCCCAGCTCGCCCGCCAGCGACAGCAGGTAGTTGGTCACGGTCGCCGGGACCTTGTCGGTCTCGATGTCCTCCGCCCACGTCGACACCACGCGGTGCGCGAGCTGCCACGCCGCGGTCTCGGTGAGCAGCCGCACGCCCGGTTCGACGGGCAGCCGCAGGCCGTGCTCGCCGACGAGCCGGCCCGCGTAGGCGTGGTAGGTGAGGACGACGGGTTCGGTGGTCAGCACGGCGGCCCGGCGTTCGCCGCTCGGGTCGAGCCGGTCCAGCAGCGGTGAGCCCGCCAGCCGCCGCAGCCGGGTCCGGACGCGCTCGGACAGCTGGCGGGCGGCCTTGCGGGTGAAGGTCAGGCCCAGGACGCGGTCGGGCGTGACGAAGCCGTTGGCGACCAGGTAGACGACGCGGGCGGCCATGGTCTCGGTCTTGCCCGCGCCCGCGCCGGCCACGACCAGGGCGGGCGCGCCCGGCGCGGCGACCACGGCGGCCTGCTCCGGCGTCGGCTTCGGCAGCCCGAGCGCTTCGGCGACCTCGAACGGGCCGGCGAGCGCCTCCGGCTCACCCGCTCGCTCGACCCCACCCGGCACGACCACAAGGGGGCATTCTTCGACATCACGCCCCGCTACCTACGGCGACCCGCAGGGCGACAAACTATTGCCTGATCAGGGCGGCCCTCATTGGCTAACCTGCCGCCCGGAGGAGTGGATCGGGCACGAGGTGCGGGCCGGGCAGCGGTCGCAGTCGCCGTTCTCCGCCGCCCGGTAGCCGGGGCCGACGCTCGACCCGGCCGCCACCTGCACGGCCTCCAGCCACACCCGCACGCCCTGCTCGTCCAGCGGCGACTGCTCCAGCTCGGCCGCGCCGGTCTTCTTGTTCTCCTTGGCCACGTAGAGCAGCCGCGCGCCGCCCGGGTCGGTGCCCAGGCCGAGGTGGGTGAACCCGCCGAGCGCGGTCGCCAGCTGGTACACCGCGAGCTGCGGGTGCTCCTGGGCCTCCTTCTTCGTCACCGGGTTCCGGCCGGTCTTCACGTCGATCACGACCGGCCGCCCCTCGCGGTCGGTCTCCAGCCGGTCGACGCGGCCGCGCACCCGCAGCCACGGGCCGCCCTCCTTGCGGGGCACCTCGACGGAGATCTCCTCCTCCACCGAGACCTGGGTGAGCTGGGAGCGGCTGGACGCGAGCCAGTCGAGGAACGTGTCGAGCATCCGCTCCACGCGCATCCGCTCGCGCCGGGAGAACCAGGGCGCGCCCGCGTCCACCGCCGCCCACGCCTCGTCCAGCTTGGCGCGCAGCTCCTTCTCGTCCGCGCCGGCCGCGGCGGCCTGCGCCAGGGCGTGCACGAGGGTGCCGGTGACGGACGCCAGCTCGGCCGGGTCCTGGCCGCCGTGCCGCTCCACCACCCACCGCAGGGGGCACTTGGTCAGCACCTCCACCGTCGACGGCGACACGCTGACCGTGTGCTCCTCCGTCCACAGCGGATCGTTCGTGGTCACGTCCGCCAAGCCGTACCAGGAGTCCGGGTGCGCGCCCGGCACGCCCGCCGCGGCCAGCCGCGCCAGCTGGGCCGACGCGCGCCGCCTGCGCCCGTCGGGCTCGTCGTCGTCGCACACCACGCGCCGCAGCTCGCCGACCAGCTCGGCCAGCACCAGGCCGCGCTGCGGGGTGAACACCGCCCGCTCGGGCGCGTCGGTGGACAGCTCCTCGATCTCGTCGAGGAACCGTGACGGCTGGAGGTCCTCCCCTCGCACCGCGCTGACCAGCAGCGACTTCCGGGCGCGGCTCGCGGCGACGAGCAGCAGCCGCCGTTCCTCGGCCAGGATCGGCGCGATCGAGGACAGCACCGCCGCCGTGTCCGCGTCGCCCTCGACCACGTCGAGCATCCGCTCCACGCCCAGCAGCGACCCGCGCAGCCGCAGGTCCGGCCAACTCCCCTCCTGCACGCCCGGCACCGCCACGACCGTCCACTCGCGACCGGTGGCGGCGTGCGCGGTGAGCACCGACACCGCCTCGCCGACGGGCGCGGCCGGCGCCAGGGTGTCACCCACGATCTGCTGCATCTCCAGGTAGTCGGCGAACCCGTCGGCGCTGGAGCCGGGCAGCCGGTCCACGTACCTGGCGGCGGACTCGAACAGGCCGACGACCGCGTCCAGGTCCCGGTCGGCCTGCGTGCCGCCGACGCCGCCGCGCGCGGACTGAGCCACCCACCGCTGCTCCAGCCCGGTGGAGCGCCACAGCTCCCACAGCACCTGCTCGACGGTCAGCCCGTTCGCGATGCCCTCGCGCGCCCGGCGCAGCAGGCCGGCGATCCGCCGCGCGGGCTGCGCCTCGGCGTCCTCCAGCGCGGCCAGCCGGTCGTCGTCCTCGACCACCTCGACCAGCAGCTCGCCGCTGGCCCGGTCGCCGCCCGCGGCCAGCTCCAGCCGCCGCAGGCCGCGCCGCAGCCTGCGCAGCGCCAGCGGGTCCGCGCCGCCCAGGGGCGAGGACAGCAGCATCGCCGCGGTGTCCTCGTCCAGCGACCCGGGCACGGCCGCGCAGCGCAGCAGCGCCAGGAACGGCCGCACCGCGGGCTGCTGCGCCAACGGCAGCTCGTCGTGCGGCACGGCCACCGGCACGCCCGCCGCCAGCAGGGCGCGCTGGAGCACCGGCAGCACCCGCGTCGCGGACCGCGCCACCACCGCCATCCCCGACCACGGCACGCCGTCCACCAGGTGCGCGCGGCGCAGCTGGTCGGCCACCCAGCTCGCCTCCTGCGCGGCGGAGGCGAACAGCCGCACCTGCACGTGCCCCTCGCCGTCGACCGGGTCGACCTCGCGGGCGGGCGAGGCGCCCGGCAGCCGGGACGCGAGCCTGCCCACCGCGGCGCGGACCTCCGGGGTCATCCGGTGACCCCGCCGCAGCACCACCACCGGGCCGCCCGCCCGGCCGAGCAGGGTCGGGTCCGCGCCGCGGAAGGAGAACACCGCCTGGTCCGGGTCGCCGGCCAGGACGAACTCGTGCGCGGTGTCGCCCAGCACGCGCAGGAACGCCAGCTGGAGCGGGTCGAGGTGCTGCGCGTCGTCCACCAGCAGGTGCCGCACGCGCCGCCGCTCGGCCTCCAGGATCGCGGGCTCGGTGTCGAACGCGAGCAGCGCGCTGCCGACCAGCTCGGCCGCGTCGTACGACGGCGCGTGCCCCTGCCCGCTGCTGGCCAGCAGGTTCACCTGTTCGTACTGGGTGCCGAACAGGCCGGCGGCGACCCACTCCTCGCGGGCGTGCTCGCGGCCCAGGTCGGTCAGGTCCTCGGGGGCGAGGCCGCGCTCGGTGGCGCGCAGCAGCAGGTCGCGCAGCTCCTGGGCGAAACCGGGCAGGGTCAGGGCGGGCCGCAGCCGGGCGGGCCACTTCGGCGCGCCCGCGCCCACGTCGCCCGCCAGCAGCTCGCGCAGCACCGCGTCGTGCTCGGGGGCCGACAGCAGCCGGGGCGCGGGCTCGCCGTTGAGCACCGCCTGCGCCCGCAGCACGGCGAACGCGTACGAGTGCACGGTCCGCACCAGCGGCTCCTGGGTGGTGGGCAGCGCGCCGTCGCCCGCGGGCTCGGCCAGCAGGCGGGTGACGTGGGCGCGCATCGCCTCGGCCGCCCGCCGGTCGGCCACCAGCACCAGCACCTGCTCGGGGTTCGCGCCGCCGCGCCGCACCCGGTCCGCGACCACCTCGGCCAGCAGCGTCGTCTTGCCCGTGCCCGGACCGCCGAGGACCCGCAGCGGACCGCCGGGGTGCGCGAACACCTCCCGCGCGGGCGCGTCCCAGTCGCGGCGGGGCTCCTCCCGCCGCTCCGGCCGCACCAGCAACGGCGCCCTGTTGACCACCACGGCAGGAGATGCAACCACGGCCCACCGACAGGCCCGTCACCGGCAGGCCGTGGAATGCTGTTTCCCGTGGACGAACAGTTGCACGAGGCGGTGCGGGAGGTCGTGCGCTCCATCCCGGCCGGGCGGGTCGCCACCTACGGCGACGTGGCCGACCTGGCGCGCGCCCCGTCGCCGCGGCTGGTGGGCCAGGTCCTCAACGGCGACGGGCACGACCTGCCGTGGCACCGGGTGCTGCGCGCCAACGGCACTTGCGCGCCCCACATCGCCGAAGAGCAGTTGCAGCGGCTGCGCGAGGAGGGCGTGGTCGACCGGGAAGGCAAGGTCGACCTGCGCAAGTACCGGTGGGAGGACGCCGTCAAGGAGCCCGAGGAGGAGCCTCCGGGGCTGTGGTGACGCGCTCCCGGACGCGTGCCACCTCCTGCTCGACCTCCGGGTCGCGCGTCAGCGCGGCCGCCAGCTTGAGGTGCGGCAACGCCTCGGCGTGCCGGCTCTGGCGGCTCAGCGTGCGGCCGAGCAGCAGGCGGGCGTAGCCGTCGGCCGGGTCCAGCTCGACCAGCGCGGTCAGCACGCGCTCGGCCTTGCCCAGCGCGGCGGACCGGAAGTGCGCCAGCGCCAGCTCGGTGAGCACGGTGCGGTCGCGCGGCGCCTGCTCGGCGGCCTCGGCGAGGTAGCGGGCGGCGCCGCTGGGGTCGCCCGCGGCCAGGAACCCGCGGCCCCGGCGCAGCAGTTCGACGACGTCGGTCATGACAGCTCCTCGTCCGCCGGGGTGACGTGGGGGACCTGGGTCCGCCCGAGTCGCCCGGCCTGGAAGTCCTCGATGGCTTGGATGATCTCCGCGCGCGTGTTCATCACGAACGGGCCGTAGCGCGCGACGGGCTCGTTCAGGGGCAGGCCGCCGAGCACCAGCACGTCCCACGCGGTGGCGGCGTGCGACGTGGCGGCGTGCGCGGTGAGGGCGCTGCCCCGGCCGAAGACGGCCAGTTGGCCCTCTTCGAGCGGGCGGCGCTCGTGGCCGACGTCGCCGCGGCCGGAGAGGACGTAGACCATGGCGGTGAAGTCCTCCGGCCACGGCAGGTCGAGGCGGGCGCCGGGGCTGAGCGTGGCGTGCAGGTAGGTGATCGGGGTGCGGGTCACGCCGGGGCCGTGGGAGCCGGCCACGTCGCCCGCGATGACGCGGACCAGCGCGCCGCCGTCGCCGCTGGACAGCAGGGTGGTGTCGCGGGCGGCGATGTCCTGGTAGCGCGGCGGGGTCCACTTCTCGGCGCGCGGCAGGTTGACCCACAGCTGGACGCCGTGGAACAGGCCGCCCCTGGCGATGACGTCCTGCGGCGGCAGCTCCGAGTGCAGGACGCCGCTGCCCGCGGTCATCCACTGCGTGCCGCCGTCGGTGATCAGGCCGCCGCCGCCCGCGGAGTCGCGGTGCTCCAGCACGCCGTCGATCATGTAGGTGACGGTCTCGAAGCCGCGGTGCGGGTGCCAGGGCGCGCCCTTGGCCTCGCCGGGGCCGTACTCGACCGCGCCCATGTGGTCCAGGAGCAGGAACGGGTCGGCGTTGGCGAGGTCGACGCCCGGGAAGGGGCGGCGGACCTTGAAGCCCTCGCCCTCCAGGGACTCCCGCGCCCGGACGACCTCGCGGACCGGCCGCCACGCGGTGGCGGTGGCGGGCAGCTCGGGGAGGCGGGGCAGGGTGAGCGTGTCGGCGGTGACGGCGGGCATGGCTGCCTCCTTCGGCTGGGCCTCCCGGATCGGGCGGCTCACCCGCGTCAACCTTGTTGAAACCTCAACTATTCCGCGCGAGCGTTGAACTCGGGGGTCCTGGACGTACGACACGGTGGACCTGGACGTACGACTCGCGCGTTCTGGACGTGCGACACGCCGGGACCGAGTGGAGGACACGTGATGTCCGAGCGGAGGACACGCGCGGGGGAAAGGGCTTTCACCGGCGTGTCGTCCGGTCGGGTGTCGCGAGTCGTGCGGTCAGGTACCCCGAGTTCTGCGTTCGGGGGCGCCGTGTTCTGCGTTCAGGCCGCGCCTTGGAAGCAGCGGGCCTCGTAGTAGCGCAGGAGGACCGCTTCCACCACGCGCAGGTGGGCGCCGATGGGGGCGGCCACCACGTCCGCGCCCGAGGCGGCCACCGCGCGGTGGAACAGGCCCGGGGCGAGGAGCCAGGAGGCCACCGCCACCCGGCCCCGCGTCTCGGCCCGGGCCCGGGCCACCACGTCGGCGATGCGGGGGGTGGCGGTGGCGGCGTAGCCGATGGTGACGGGGCCCACCCGGCGGGACAGGGCGTCGGCCACGGCGCGCACGTCGGCCAGGGCGCGGGGGTCGGAGGAGCCGGCGGCGGCCAGGACCACCGGGTCGCCCGGACGCCGGCCCGCCTCGGCCAGGCGGGACAGCAGGGCCGGGACCAGGGCGGGGCCGATGGGGGCGGTGACCGCGGTGTCCGGGTGGCCGGAAGCCGCCACCTGGGCCGGGATGTCCACGCGGACGTGGTAGCCGGCGGCCAGGAAGGCCGGGACGACCACGGCCGGGCCGGTGACCGACGACAGGACCGACGTCACGTCCGGTTGGCGGACGTCGGCGTAGGCGACGTGGACCGGCACGCCGCCCAGGCGGGCGCGGACCAGCGAGGCGATCTCCTCCACCACCACGGCGCCAGCGGGGTCGCGGGTGCCGTGGGCGACCAGGACGAGGGTCATACGGCCACCCCCGCGGGGTCCATGGCCAGGCGGTAGCCGCGCTTGACCACGGTGGTCACCATGCGCGGTTCGCCCAGGGCCGTCCGCAGCCGGCCGATGGCGGTCTCCACGGCGTGCTCCTCTCCGCCGCCGGGCAGGGCGGCCAGCAGGTCGCGGCGCGAGACCACCCGGCCGCGGGCGGCCGCCAGCACGCGCAGCACGGCCATCGGCGCGGGCGGCACGGGGCGCAGCTCGCCGTCCACCACCACGGCCTGGCCGCGCAGCTCGACGTCGCGGGCGGCGATGCGCAGGCGGGTGGCCCGCGCGGGCAGCTCCAGGGTCAGCTCGCGGGCCAGCGCGCCGATGCGGGCGCGGGCGGGCTGCACCACCGGCACGCCGGCCCGCACCAGCGGGGCCGCGGTGATCGAGCCCACCGCGACCACCAGGACGTCGCCCTGGAGCGCCGAGACCAGCTCGGGCAGCCTGCCCAGCTGCTCGGCGGCGCCCAGCACGGACGCGGCGGCGGGCGCGCTGGTGAACGTGAGCGCGTCCACCTGGCGCGCCAGCACGGCCTCCAGCAGCCGCTCCAGCGGCGCCGCGTCCTGCGGGCCGGTCCACCGGTAGACGGGCACCGAGATCACGTGCGCGCCCGCGTCCCGCAGGGCCGTGGTGAACTCGGGCAGCGGCTCGCCGTGCAGCTGCACCGCGATGCGCTTGCCCGCCACACCGGACCGCAGCAGGTGGTCCAGCAGCTCGGCGTTGCTCTCGCCCTCCGGGGACCACTCCTCGACCAGGCCGGCGGCGCGGACCGCGCCCCTGGCCTTCGGGCCCCGGGCCAGCACGGTCGCGCCGGACAGCTTCGTCAGCAGCCTGGCGGCCAGGCCCCAGCCCTCGGCGGCCTCGAACCAGCCGCGGAAGCCGATGCCGGTGGTCGCCACGGCGACGTCCACCGGCTCCTCCACCACGGTCCGGGTCGCGGCCAGCAGCTCCGCGTCGTCGGGCAGCGGCACGATGCGGATCGCGGGGCCGTGCAGCACGGTGGCGCCCTTGCGCTCCAGCAGCGCGCCCAGCTCGTCGGCCCGCCGGGCGGCGGTGACGCCGATCGTGTACCCGGCCAGCGGAGCGGCGTTCACGCCGACCCGACCCGGACGACGTCGGCCACCCGGGCCCCGTCGGCCGGACCGACCAGCACCACGCCGTCGACCACCTCCACCGGGTGCGCGGGCACACCGGTGGCCGGGTCGTCCAGGCACTTGCCGCTGGACAGCTCGAACGCCTGCTTGTAGACGGGCGACACCACCACCGGCACGCCGCCGCGGTCGCCGACGATGCCGCGCGACAGCACGGCCGCGCCGCTGAACGGGTCGACGTTGCCCAGCGCGTGCACCGTGCCCGCCGAGGTGAGGAACACGGCCACCTGCGTCCCGTCCGGGAGCAGGGCGGCGACGCCGCGGTCGGGCAGCAGGGCGCTCAACTCGCACACGGGTGTCATCGGGAAACCTCCGCCTGGTCGTTCGCTCCGCGCAGAGCCGGGACCCCGAGCGGAACCGGCACCTTCTGACCGCGCTCCTCGCGGAAGGAGATGGTGGGGTCGGGCGTGCCCGGCGCGTTGACGAACGAGGTGAACCGGGCCAGCTTCTCCGGGTCCTCCAGCACGCCGCGCCACTCGTCGGCGTAGCCGTCGACGTGCTTGGCCATCGCGGCCTCCAGGTCGGCGCAGATGCCGAGGCTGTCGTCCACGATCACCGCCCGCAGGTGGTCGAGGCCGCCCTCCAGGCCCTCGATCCACGTCGAGGTGCGCTGGAGCCGGTCGGCGGTGCGGATGTAGAACGCCAGGAACCGGTCGATGAGCCTGATCAGCGTCTCGGTGTCCACGTCCGACGCGATCAGGTCGGCGTGCCGCGGGGTGAAGCCGCCGTTGCCGCCCACGTACAGGTTCCAGCCGTTCTCGGTGGCGATGACGCCGAAGTCCTTGCCGCGCGCCTCGGCGCACTCGCGCGCGCAGCCGGACACGGCGGACTTGAGCTTGTGCGGCGACCGCAGGCCCCGGTAGCGCAGTTCCAGCGCGATGGCCAGGCCCACGGAGTCCTGCACGCCGTAGCGGCACCACGTGGTGCCCACGCAGGACTTCACCGTGCGCAGCGCCTTGCCGTACGCGTGGCCGGACTCGAACCCGGCGTCCACCAGGCGCTGCCAGATCCGCGGCAGCTGGTCGACGGTCGCGCCGAACAGGTCGATGCGCTGCCCGCCGGTGATCTTGGTGTAGAGGCCGAAGTCGCGCGCCACCTCGCCGATGACGATCAGCTTCTCCGGGGTGATCTCGCCGCCGGGGATGCGCGGCACCACCGAGTAGGTGCCGTTGCGCTGGATGTTGGCCAGGAAGTGGTCGTTGGTGTCCTGGAGCGCGGCCTGCTCGCGGCCCAGCACGTGGCCGTTGTCCAGCGACGCCAGGATCGAGGCGACGGCGGGCTTGCACAGGTCGCAGCCCCGGCCGCGGCCGAAGCGCGCGACCAGCTCGGAGAACGTGGCGACGCCGGTGGACCGGACGATCTCGAACAGCTCGGCGCGCGACTGGTCGAAGTGCTCGCACAGCGCCTTGGACTGCTCGACGCCGCACTCGGACAGCAGCTTCTTCAGCATCGGCACGCACGAGCCGCAGCCGGTGCCCGCCTTGGTGCAAGCCTTGATGCCGGGCACGTCCACCGCGTCGCCGGAGTTCACCGCGTCCACGACGTGCTGCTTGGTGACGGCGTGGCACGAGCAGACCTGCGCGTCGTGCGGCAGGGACAGCTCGACGCCGCCCGCCGGCCCGATCAGCGTCACCGGGTCGCCGGGCACCGGGCGGCCCACCAGGGGCCTGAGCAGCGGGTACTTGGAGGCGTCGCCGACGAGGACGCCGCCGAGGAGGGTCTTCGCGTCGTCGGACACCACGACCTTGGCGTAGGTGCCCGCGACCGCGTCGTTGACCACGACCTCCAGCGCGCCCTCCTCCTTGGCGTGCGCGTCGCCGAACGAGGCCACGTCCACGCCGAGGAGCTTGAGCTTGGTGGACGTGTCCGCGCCGGGGAACGCCGCGCCGCCGCCGAGCAGCCGGTCCGCGACGACCTCCGCCATGGAGTACCCGGGCGCCACCAGGCCGTACACCACGCCGTCGAGGTTGGCGCACTCGCCGATGGCGTAGACGTGCTCGTCGGAGGTGCGGCACGCCTGGTCGACGAGGACGCCGCCGCGCTCGCCGACGGCCAGGCCGGACGCGCGGGCCAGCTCGTCGCGGGGCCGGATGCCCGCGGAGAACACCACGACGTCGAGGTCCAGCTCGGTGCCGTTGGACAGCTTGGCGATGAGCCGGTCGCCGTCGCGCTCGATGGACGAGGCGGAGGTGCCGGTGTGCACGGTCAGGTCGAGCTTCTCCACCAGCCGCTTGAGCAGGCCCGCGCCGCCCTCGTCGACCTGGAGCGGCATCAGGCGGGGACCCAGCTCGACCACGTGCGGCGACACACCCATGCCGCGCAGCGCGTTGGCGGCCTCCAGGCCGAGCAGGCCGCCGCCGAGCACCATGCCCGAGTGCCGGCCGGCGGACCTGGAGGCCTCCACGGTGGCGCGGATGGCGTCCAGGTCCTCGATCGTGCGGTAGACGTGGCAGCCGGGCAGGTCGCGGCCGGGCACCGGCGGCACGAAGGGGACGGAGCCGGTGGCCAGCACCAGCGCGTCGTAGCGCTGCGTGCGGCCGGCGGTCGTGCGGACCTCCCGGGCGGCCGGGTCGAGGTGCACGACCTGCTCGCCGAGGTTCAGCTCGACCAGGTCGTCGTCGTGCGGCTCCATCGCGAGCGCGGAGGCGTCCCAGGTGTCGACGTAGGAGGACAGGGCGACGCGGTCGTAGGCGGGGCGGTTCTCCTCGGCGAAGACGACGACCCGCCACTGGTCGGTCGCGTCCTTCTCCCTCAGCGCCTGGACGAGACGGTGCCCGACCATGCCGTGACCGACCACCACGAGCGTTCGAGTCATGGACCAATCCCCTCCTTATGCCCGGGGTTATGCTCACCGGGCGCCGTGTCGTGCCAAGGTCGCGAATGTTTCGCAGGGGTTAAAGCAGGCTCACGCCGCACGTCAGCGCGGTGTGCGTCAGACGCCCGCGTACGCGAGGCTCGGCACCCGGACGAAAACGCGTCGACGCAGGTAGAACCACCAGGTCGTGGTCACGCACAGCGCGTAGAACACCAGGAACGCCGCGAGGGCGGGCGCGAGCGTCCCGCTGCCCTCCAGCGAGAACTTGAACACCAGGTTGACCAGCACGCCGCCGAACGCGCCGACCGCGCCCGCGATGCCGACCACCGCGGCGGCCTGCCGCTTGGCCGAGGCGAGGTCCTCCACCTGCGTGGCGAAGATCGCCGGGATCATCCGGTAGGTGGAGCCGTTGCCGACGCCGGCCAGCACGAACAGCCAGATGAACGAGCCGAAGAACAGCCCGAAGCTGCCGACCTCGGTGCTGATCAGCACGCCGACCGTGCCGACCGCGAGGCCGAGGAAGGTCAGCAGGGTGATCCGCGCGCCGCCGAACCGGTCGGAGAGCCACCCGCCGAACGGCCTGCTCACCGAGCCGATCAGGGCGCCCAGAAAGGCCAGCGCGACGAAGCCCCTGTGGTCGACGAAGCTCAGCTTGATCAGCGACGGGAACGCGAACGAGAAGCCGATGAACGAGCCGAACGTGCCGATGTACAGGAACGACATCACCCAGGTGTGCTTGTTGGACAGCGCCTTCTTGTAGGAGGTGCCGTCCGGCCTGGCCTGCACCAGGCTGTCCATGAGGAACCACGAGCAGGCCGCGGCGACCACGACGAACGGCATCCAGAACGCGGCCGCGTAGGCGAGGTTCACGCCCGCGCCGAGGGTGATGACCATCGGCACGACCAGCTGCACCATCGCCACGCCGAGGTTGCCGCCCGCCGCGTTCAGGCCCAGCGCCAGGCCCTTCTTGCCCTCCGGGTAGAAGAACGAGATGTTCGCCATGGAGGACGAGAAGTTGCCGCCGCCGAAGCCCATGGCGGCCGAGGTGAGCAGGAAGAACCAATAGGGCGTGCCCGGGTTCGCCACCGCGACGATCAGCATGGTGCACGGGATCAGCAGGAGGCTGGCGCTGATCGTGGTCCACGCCCGGCCGCCGAAGCGCGGCACCGCGAACGTGTAGGGGATGCGCAGCACCGCGCCGACCAGGTTGGGCACGATCAGCAGCCAGAACTGCTGACCCACCGAGAAGTCGAACCCGACGGGGCCGAGGCTGACCACCACGATGCTCATCAGGCTCCACACCGTGAAGCCCAGGTTCTCCGCCAGGATCGAGAACACCAGGTTCTTGCGCGCCACGCGCTTCCCGGTGCGCTCCCAGAAAGCCGGGTCCTCCGGCTCCCAGTGCTCGATCCACCGCCCGCCGCGCTTCTCCCGCGGCGCAACGGCCTCGGTCTCGGTCTCCACCACCGTGCTCATTGGACCCTCCCGGACACCGGATTCCACTGGTGGGAACGGTAGGAACGGCCTATTACCCCCGCGTTGGAAGAGGTGTCGCGGCCGACAACTCCCGCGCACATCACGCCGGCTGCGGCTGTGAGGCGGCGAGCCAGTCGACGATGCCGCACACCGCGTCCTTGCAGCCGCCGCAGCCGGTGCTCGCCCTGGTGGCGTCGGCGATCGCCGACACCGTGGTGGCGCCCGCCCGCCAGGCGCCGACCAGCTGCCCCTTGCTGACCGTGTTGCAACGGCAGACCACGGCGGACGCGGGCAGGTCGGCGGGGCTGGCCTCGACGCCGCCGCCGGTGGGCAGGGCGCGGCCCAGCAGCAGGGCCAGGCGGTCGGTCGGTGCGGGCAGGCCGCGGTCGTAGAGCTGGGTGATGGCCGCCGCGGCGTCGGGCGCGCCGAGCACGATCGCGCCGGTCACCCGGTCGTCGCGCAGCACCAGCTTGGCGTAGCGGCCGCGCGCCGGGTCCTGGAAGCACAGCACCTCGGCGTCCGGGCAGTCCACGTCCACGTGCACGTCGCCCAGCGCGGCCAGGTCGACGTCGCGGGCCTTGAGCCTGGTCACGACGGTGGTGCCCGCGTAGCGGGCGGCGGGCGCGACGCCGGTGAGCCGGTCGGCGAGCACGGCCGCCTGCTCCCACGCGGGCTGGACCAGGCCGGACACCGTGCCGACGTGCTGGGCGCAGTCGCCGATGGCGTGCACGCGCGGGTCGCTGGTGCGCAGCGCGTCGTCGACCAGGACGCCCCGGTCGACCGCCAGGCCCGCCTGCTCGGCCAGCGCCGTCTCGGCCCGCACGCCCGCGGACACCACGACCAGGTCGGCGGGCACGTGCGTGCCGTCGTCGAGCTCCAGGCCCTCGCCCGGCACGTACCGCCCGGCCAGCGCGCCGAGGCGGAACTCGATGCCGAGCCCTTCGAGGGTCTTGGCGAGCACGCGGCCCGCGCCGGGGTCGAGCTGGCGCTCCATGAGGTGGCCGACCGGGTGCACCACGGTGACCAGGCAGCCCCGGCCGGCCAGGCCGCGGGCGGCCTCCAGGCCGAGCAGGCCGCCGCCGATGACCGCGACCGGGGTGCCCGGCGACGCCTTCTCCACGATCAGGGCGCAGTCGTCCAGCGACCGGAACGCCACCACGCCGGGCGCGAGCTCGCCGTTGCCGTCGAGCAGCCCCTCGGTCGGCGGCACCCACGAACGCGCGCCCGTGGCCAGGACCAGCGCGTCGTAGGGCACCTCGCCGTCGCCCACGTGCACCACGCGCCGGGTGCGGTCGATCTTGGTGACGGCCTCGTTGAGCCGCAGGTCGACGGAGTGGCGGGCGGCCCAGTCGGTGTCGTGGAGCCGCACCGCGTCCGCCGTCAGCGACCCGGCCACCACGCTGGACAGCAGCACCCGGTTGTAGGCGGGGTGCCCCTCGGCGCCCAGCACGGTCACCGCGACCCGTTCGGCGCCGGGGTCGCGACGGCGGATCTCGTCGGCCAGCCGGGCCCCGGCCATGCCGTAGCCCACGACGACAACGTTCCTCATACCGTCTCCAATCGGACCGCGCACACCTTGAACTCGGGCATCCGGCTGGTCGGGTCCAGCACCGGGTTGGTCAGCAGGTTGGCCCGGCCGTCGCCGGCGTAGTGGAAGGGCAGGAACACGACGTCGATCCGCATGGACGGCACGCAGCGCACCCGCGCCGCGGTCCGGCCGCGCCGCGACACCACGGCCGCGGGGTCGCCGTCGCGCAGGCCCGCGCGGGCCGCGGTGTCCGGGTGGACCTCCACGTAGGCCTCGGGTTCGGCGGCGTTCAGCTCGGCCACCAGCCGGGTCTGCGCGCCGGACTGGTAGTGCTGGAGCACCCGGCCGGTGGTGGCCTGGAGCGGGTAGTCGGCGTCGGGCAGCTCGGCGGGGCCGCGGTGCTCGACCGGCGTGAACCGGGCCCGGCCGTCGGGGTGGGCGAAGCGGTCGAGGAAGACCCGCGGCGTGCTGCGGTCGACGACGGGCCAGTGCAGCGCCTCGCCGGCGCGCAGCCGCTCGTAGGTGACGCCGGAGTAGTCGGCCGCGCCGCCCGCGGAGGCCCGGCGCAGCTCCTCGAACACCACCTCGGGCTCGGTGGGGAACCGCTCGGCGGGCTGCCCGAGCCGGGTGGCCAGGCCCTGGAGCACGTCGAGGTCGCTGCGCACGCCCTCGGGCACGGGCACGGCCCGCTGCCGCAGCAGGACCCGGCCCTCCAGGTTGGTCATGGTGCCGCCCTCCTCGGCCCACTGGGTGACCGGCAGCACCACGTCGGCGACCGCGGCCGTCTCCGACAGCACCAGGTCGCACACCACCAGCAGGTCCAGCGCCGCCAGCCGGTCGGCGACGTGCCCGGCGCGGGGCGCGGAGACCACGACGTTGCTGCCGAACACCAGCAGCGCCCGGGGACCGCCGGGTTGGCCGAGCGCGTCGAGCAGCTCGTAGGCGGACCTGCCGGGGCCGGGCAGGTCGTCGACGCCCCAGACGCCCATGACGTGCTCGCGGGCCGCCGGGTCGTCGATCTTGCGGTAGCCGGGGAGCTGGTCGGCCTTCTGGCCGTGCTCCCGGCCGCCCTGGCCGTTGCCCTGGCCGGTGAGGCAGCCGTAGCCGGAGCCGCGTCGGCCGGGCAGGCCCAGCGACAGGGCCAGGTTGATCCACGCCGACACGGTGTCCGCGCCGCTGGAGTGCTGCTCGGCGCCCCGGCCGGTGAGCACGTAGGCGTTGTCCGCCTCGGCGAGCATCCGCACGGCGGCCCGCTGGTCGGCGACCGGCACGCCGGTGACCCGCTCCACCCGTTCGGGCCACCAGGTGGCGGCGATCCGCCAGGCGTCGTCGAAGCCGGTGGTGCGCCCGTCCAGGTACTCCCGGTCCAGGTGCCCGTCGGCGACCGCGGTGTGCAGCAGGCCCAGCGCGAGCGCCAGGTCGGTGCCCGGCGCGGACTGGAGGTGCAGGGTGGCCAGCTCGGCGGTCGCCGTGCGGCGCGGGTCGACCACGATCAGCTCGGCGCCCTTGAGGTGCTGCACGAACGGCGGCATGGTCTCCGCCGGGTTGCCGCCGACGAGCAGCACGGCGTCCGCGCGGTCGAGGTCGGTGACCGGGAACGGCATGCCGCGGTCCAGGCCGAACGCCCGCAGGCCCGCGGCGGCGGCGCTGGACATGCAGAACCGGCCGTTGTAGTCGATCTGCGAGGTGCCCAGGGCGACCCTGGCGAACTTGCCGAGCAGGTAGGACTTCTCGTTGGTGAGCCCGCCGCCGCCGAACACGCCGACCGCGTCGGGGCCGTGCTCCGCGCGCAGCCCGGCCAGCCGGTCGGCCACCAGGTCGAGGGCCTCGTCCCAGGTGGCGGGCTGGAGCACGCCGTCGCGGCGGACCAGCGGCGTGGTCAGCCGGGCGGGCGAGGTGAGCAGCTCGGCGGAGGTCCAGCCCTTCTGGCACAGGCCGCCGCGGTTGGTCGGGAACTCCCGCGGCGACACCGCGCCGTCGGTGATGGTCATCGCGCACTGGAGCGCGCAGTAGGGGCAGTGCGTGTCGACCCCGATCGCTTTCGCGCGGGGTGCGTCGAGCACGGGCAGGCCGGCGGCGGTCGAGTCGGTCACGTGGCCGACGGTAAGAAGGGGCTGTTAACGGCAGAACGCGCGATGTTTCATCCACGCGAACTTGACTGCTCAGCGCCGGCGGTCGCCGGGTGAGGTCACAGCAGCTCGGCCACCCGCGCGGCGGCGCGCTCCAACCCGACCAGCGAGCGCGGGCCCGACCGGGGGTGCAGGGCGTGCACCGCGAGGCGGAACAGGACGGCTCGCAGCAGGACCTGCGGCCACTCCTCCAGGTGGGCCCACCGGCCCAGGATGCCCTGGTCGGCGCCGCCCCACGCGAGCGCGTCGACCACGACGACCGCGGCGCCGTAGGGCGCGGGTCGCCAGTAGGCGGTGAAGTCGATGATGGCGGGCGGCGCGTCGCCCGCGAACAGCACGTTGCCGAACAGGTCGCCGTGCACGACCTGCGGGCGCAGCGCGACGGGCTTGCGCTCCGCCGCGTACCGCTCGAACAGCCGCCCGCCCAGGTCGGGGTCGAGGTCGGCGTCGCCCTCCTCCCACGCGTGGCGGTCGGCGGTGGCGAACAGGTCGGCGCGGGCGTCGAGGAACCTCGGCCTGGGCAGCCCGGCGGTGGCCCGGTGGAGCTTGACGGCGACCTCGACGACCTCGTCGTGCCGGGGCTCGGCGCGGCCGGACAGGTACTTGGTGGCCGCCCAGCCGCCGACCACGTAGCGGCCGTCGGTGGACCGGAGGGGCCTGGCCACGCGCAGGTCGTCGACGTCGAGCGCGTCGAGGGTCTTGGCGACCCAGGTGGCCTCGGCGGGTTTGCCCGCGGGCCGGACGGCCGCGTCGCCGCACTTCCAGACCGGGCCGCCGTCGATCAGCTCCGGTTCGGCGTCCCGCGCGCCGAACGCGGCGCGCACGTGCGACGGTGGCGGCTCCGGAGACGGGTTCACGGCCGGCACGCTACCTGCACCGGCCGTCTCGGTGGTGGACCTCGCGACGGCAACCTGTGGTGTCCACGCATTCGGCCTAACCGCAATAATGCGGTTTCAGCAACGGCGTGCGCGTTGTGATCAGGGTCACCGACATCGCGCCCACCTCCGCGTTCTCCATGCGACCCCGGCGGGTAACCCCGTGGGCCGCCGACGCCGCCGGACCCCGCGACCGCGCCTCGCCACCGGGGCCGCCGGCGAGGGCGGCCCCGGTGGCGGGGGCCGAGGTCAAGGGGGGCTCAGTAGGTCGGCAGGCTCGGGTCGACCTCGCGGGCCCACGCCAGCACGCCGCCGCCGACGTGCACCGCGTCCTTGAACCCGGCCCGGTGCAGCGCGGCCAGCGCCTCCGCCGAACGCGCGCCCGACTTGCAGTGCAGCACCAGCGGCTTGTCCTGCGGCAGCTCCGCGAACGCCTCGCCCGACAGGATCCGGTCCTTCGGGACCAGCACCGAGCCCGGGATCTTCACGATCTCGTACTCGTGCGGCTCGCGGACGTCGACGAGCAGGAAGTCGTCACCCGCGTCCTGCTTCTGCTTCAGCTCCAGCGGGGTGATGGTGCTGCCCGCCGCGGCCTGCTGGGCCTCGTCGGAGACCACGCCGCAGAACGCCTCGTAGTCGATCAGCTCGGTGATCTTCGGGCTCTCCGGGTCCTTGCGGATCCTGATGGTCCGGTAGGACATCTCCAGGGCGTCGTAGACCATGAGCCGGCCGAGCAGCGGGTCGCCGATGCCGGTCAGCAGCTTGATCGCCTCGGTCACCATGATCGAGCCGATCGACGCGCACAGCACGCCCAGCACGCCGCCCTCGGCGCACGACGGCACCATGCCGGGCGGCGGCGGCTCCGGGTAGAGGTCGCGGTAGTTCAGGCCCTGCCCGTCCGGCGCGTCCTCCCAGAACACGCTGACCTGGCCCTCGAACCGGAAGATCGAGCCCCACACGTACGGCTTGCCCAGCAGCACGGCGGCGTCGTTGACCAGGTACCGGGTGGCGAAGTTGTCCGTGCCGTCCAGGATCAGGTCGTAGTCCCGGAAGATGTCGAGCGCGTTGCCCGAGTTCAGGTGGGTCTGGTGCAGCACCACCTTCACGAACGGGTTGATCTCGGCGACCGAGTCCCGCGCCGACTCGGCCTTGGGCCTGCCGACGTCGGACTGGCCGTGGATGACCTGGCGCTGGAGGTTCGACTCGTCGACCACGTCGAAGTCGACCACGCCGAGCGTGCCGACGCCCGCCGCGGCCAGGTACAGCAGGGCCGGGCTGCCCAGCCCGCCCGCGCCGACGACCAGGACCTTCGCGTTCTTCAGCCGCTTCTGCCCGTCGACCCCGACGTCGGGGATGATCAGGTGGCGGCTGTACCGCGCCACTTCTTCCTTGGTCAGCTCCGCTGCGGGCTCCACGAGCGGCGGAAGCGCCATCTGAGTCCTCCTCGACGAAACATGTCCTCTACCGACGGACAACACCAGCCTGCACCGGCGTCTTCCCGCGCGGGAAGTCGTCCCACGCCTCGGGAAGCCCGCTAGGGGGACACCGGGAACGGGTTGGGCGTGCACACCTTGCCGTCGGCGGGCACGGCGCCGCTGTCGCCGCCGGGCACCGAGTTGAGCTGCGCGACGTAGTCGTTGGCCACGCCGAAGGACTGCTGCATCATCACCGGCGCGGCCTTGCCGTTCTCCGCGCAGCCCACGTGCGGGTGGTCCAGCACGTGCCCGACCTCGTGGTTGATGGCGTACGTGCGGTAGGCCGTGATGTCGTTGTTGTAGACCTTGCCGCCGCGCACCCAGCGCGCCACGTTGATGATCACCCGGCCGGTCGGCTCGTGCCAGCACGAGGACTCGAACTGGATCGAGTAGCCGCAGATGGCGTGCGTGGTGCCGGTGGTGGTGAGGCTGATGGTGAAGTCGACGTCGTCGCCCTCGACGCGCTGCATCGCGGTCTGGCCGGTGCCCACCCAGCTGCGCGGGTCGGACAGGAACGAGTCGACGGTGCGCGCGAACGAGTCGCGGTCGCCGCCGTAGTCGGCGGGGTCGACGCCGTCCTCGATGGCGATGTTGTACCGGTAGAGCCTGCCCTCGCCGACCTTGTCGGTCCGGCCGGGCACGACCTGCCACGTGCCCGCGCCCTGCTCGGAGTACCTGGGCCCCTCGGGCAGCACGGCGGTCGGGAAGTTCTTCAGGTCGATGTCCGCCGGCGGCTTCTCGCTGGCCGCGGGCGTGGCGGGGGTGACGGGCGCGAGCCGGTCGGCGGTCTCGCCGCCGTCCGCCGCGGTGGTCGTCCCGGTGCCGCCCGGCGTGGCGGTGTCCAGCACGACCAGCGCGGTCAGCACCAGCAGCACCGGCACCGCGTAGATCCGCCAGCCGTAGTTCGCGACCAGGCCCTTCACCCCGCGGCGGCGCCTGCGCGGCCTGCGGCCCGCGGGTTCCCACGAGGCGGCCAGCGGCTCGGCGCCGGTGCGCCGCGCGCCCCGGCGGTAGCGGTCCTCGGACAGCGACGGCCGGTCACCCGGGGGGGACCCCCCGGCGGGCGCCGAGCCCTGCGTCGTCCGGTTCACGCCCACCAGGGTGCCACAACCGCGTTGATCGGCCCGACCCCGGTGAGCTGGGCGCTGAACCGATCCACCTCACCATTCGCCCCGGTCGGCCGCCTCCCACATGCCCAGCACGGCGCGGGCCGCGGACACCGGGCGCTCCATCTGCGCCACGTGCCCGGTGCCCGGCAGCACCAGCAGCCGCCCGCGCGGCATCAGCCTGGCGACCCGGGGCGCCTTGCGCACGCTGACCAGCCTGTCCTCCGTGCCCCAGATGACCAGCACCGGCGCGGTGACCTTCGGCGGCAGCAGCCACATCGACTTCGACCGGGGCACCAGCCAGGTGCGGATCAGCTCGATCGTGCTGCGGTTGAGCGCGTTGCCCGCCCACGCCTGCGCGGACCGCTCGGTGTACTCGTCCTCGCTCTGCCGGATGCGGTTGTCGGGCACGGCGGAGGGGTCGGCGAAGCAGAGGCGCAGCATCTGGTGGGTGCGCTCGCGCGGCGTCAGGGAGGCGAGCTGCTGCCGCACGCGCGCGCTGACGACCGGCAGGAACGCCAGCGGCAGCCGGCGGTCCGACACCCGGCGCAGGCTCAGCCGCAGGTCGGGCACTGCGGGCGAGACCAGCGTCAGCGTCCTCACCAGGTCGGGCCGGGACGCGGCCACCATGAGGGTGATCGCGCCGCCCATGGAGTTGCCGAACAGGTCCACCGGGCCGGCGTCGAGCGACTCGATGTAGCCGATGACCACCTGCGCGTGGGTGAGCATCCGGAAGTCGTAACCGTTGATCGGCTCGGAGCGGCCGAACCCGGGCAGGTCGAGGGCGTGCCCCTCCGCGTGCCCGGCCAGCTGGGCGGCCAGGTCGGTCCAGTTCGTCGACGAGCCGCCGAGGCCGTGGACGTAGACGGCCGTCCGCGTCCCTTCCCCCGGGGTGCGCCGGACGTGCACGCGGTGCCCCGCGACCTCGGCGTAGTCACCCGGCCACGGTCCGATCGTTGTGTCCAGCGGTGGTAGGGGCGCGGCGGACAGGGGTACGTGGGTGATGGCGGCTCTGCTCGCCTCCAAGGTCTCGGTCACGACCCCAGGATGCCTGCCCGGACGCCCCGTGAAACGAGGAGCTTTCCCGGATCGCTCCTACCAGCGAGTAAGGTTGCCGACGAGCCGGCGGGGGCAACCCCTCACCGGTTCCGCGATGATGTGTGTTGGCTGGAGGCACCATGACGGAGACGGCCCAGACTGCGGTCGGGCACCACGGCGGCGCCGCGGGACGGGGCGTTCGGCTCCCCCGCACGGCCCGGCGCGCCCAACTGCTGGCCGCGGCGCAGGACGTGTTCGTGTCCAACGGCTACCACGCCGCCGCGATGGACGAGATCGCCGAGCGCGCCGGCGTCAGCAAGCCGGTGCTCTACCAGCACTTCCCCGGGAAGCTGGAGCTCTACATGGCGCTCCTGGAGTCCCACGTGGACGAGCTGGTGAACCGGGTGCGCAGCGCGCTGGAGTCCACCACGGACAACAAGCAGCGGGTCAAGGCGACGGTCGGCGCGTTCTACGACTTCGTGGACGGCGAGGGCCAGGCGTTCCGGATGGTCTTCGAGTCCGACCTGCGGGGCGAGCCCGCCGTGGCGCAGGCCGTGGAGCGGGCGACGACGGACAGCGTGGACGCGATCACCGAGACCATCACCGCCGACACCGGCCTGGACGAGCACCGGGCGCGGCTGCTGGCCGTGGGCCTGGTGGGGTTGTCGCAGGTGACGGCGCGGGCGTGGCTGGCGGACGACCGCCAGGTGCCCAAGGAGGACGCGGTCTCGCTGATCTCCACCCTGGCGTGGAAGGGAATAGGCGGCGGATTCCCGCTGCATCATTGAGCCGGCTCCGCCGGCTCGGCTCGGCCGCCTGGAAGTCGGCAGGTCGCGCCTCATTTCCCGGCGATCACGCTCTTCGATCGTCGGGAAATCAGGCGCGACCTGCCGACGCGGCCTCGCGTGGTGGTCACCTCGTGCGTGGTTGCGTCTCCGGGGGTAGCAGCGCCTTGATGCGCGCCGTGACCTCGCCGGCCCGCTCCAGCGGCAGCATGTGCCCGGCGCCGGGGTGGACGACCAGTTCGGCGTGGGGCAGCTCGTCGGCGATGACCCGGGCGTGCCGCAGCGGCGTGAGGCGGTCCTCCGTGCCCGCCAGCACCACCGCCGGGACCCGCGCCAACTCGGCCAGCGCCTTGCGCCGGTCGTGCTCGTCGAGCGAGTCCCGGAACGCCACCATGGTCACCGGGTGGCACCGCCCGACCATGGTCGCCGTCATCGCGACGTGCCGCCGCGACGGCCGCTCGCCGAACAACAGCCAGCGCAGGCCCGGCCGCGCCGCGCCGGCGCGCTTGAGCAGCCGCGGCTGCCGGGACCGGGCGATCCGCCGGTTCAGCGCCCTCTCCCCCGCCTGGAACACCCGCCCGAGCGGGTCGGGCAGGCCCAGCGTCGTGCCCGCGAGTTCACCCGAAGAGGTGGCGACCAGGACCACGCCCGCGACCCGGTCGACCAGTTCGGGGTGCTGCTCGGCCAGCGCCATGATCGTCATGCCGCCCATCGAGTGCCCGACCAGCACGACCCGCCCCTCGGGCACGTGCTCCGCGATCAGCTCGGCCAGGTCGTCGGCGCACCGGGAGATGGTGGCCGAGCCCGGCGGCGCGGGCGCGGAGCGGCCGTGCCCGCGCAGGTCGTAGCGCAGCACGCGGCCGGGCAGGTCCCGCGCGACCTCGTCCCACGAGGTGTGGTCGAGGGTCCAGCCGTGCACGAGCACGGTCGTGGTCGTCGCGTCGCGCGGACCGGTGTCCACCACGTGCAGCTCGGCGCCGTCCGAGGTGGCGAAGGCCCTCACCGGCGCGCTCATCCGAGGAGGAAGGACCGGCGCCACGCGCGCGTCCCCGGCTTGCCGACGAGGCCGACCTCGTCCAGGAACTTCATGATGCGCTCGCCCGACCAGCGGATCGTCTCCTGCCAGTGCGGGTTGCCCAGGGCCGCCCGGTGCGCCTCGTCCCGGTCCAGGCCGACGGCGGCGTACACGTCCGGGTGGACCAGCGACCGGGTGACGAACATGGACGTGGTGGCGAGCAGCCACCGCTGGTACGGCAGTTCCTTGCGGGTCAGCCGCGCCACGCCGCGCACGACCTCCTCGCGGGCGAACCGCACGTGGCGCGCCTCCTCCAGCACGTGGATGCGGTTGACCATGCGCACCAGCGGCTGCACGGACTCGTCGGCCATGGTCTCGCGCTGGAGCCGGTCCAGGACCTCCTCGGCGACCAGGATCGACCCGTACAGGGCGGGGCCGTAGCCGATCACCGGCAGCAGCTTGCCCAGCTGGTAGGTGTGCGGGCGGGGCCCGTAGGGCGGGCAGCCGATGCGCTCGACCATGCGCGCGAACATCGTGGAGTGCCGGCACTCGTCGGCGACCTCGGTCAGCGCGTACTGCGCGTGCCTGCTCGTCGGGTCCGAGCGGTAGACCTCCTTGAGCAGCATCCGCATCAGCAGGATCTCGAACCACAGGCCGACGGACGCGATGCTGGCGACCTCGTGCCGGGACAGGTCGATCCGCTGCTCGGGGCTCATCCGGTCCCACAGCGCGGTGCCGTAGAGCGAGCAGCGGTGCTCCGGGGTGTACCGGAGGCCGTCGACCAGCGGCGCGGACCAGTCGATGTCGACCTCGGGGTCGTAGGACTTGTCGGCGGAGGAGTTGAGCAGCCTCTCGGCGGTTTTCTCACGGTCCGTGACCTTCAACACCCTCGTCATCGACCCCTCCCCGATCGGGTACATGTTACTTCAGGTAACGGTTACTTCTGGTAGCGTGCGTCACATGGCTCGAACTGTCAAGGGCGGCACGGACGCGCGGCGCGAGCGGTGGAAGGGCCACCGCGAGGCGCGGCGCGCCGAGTTCGTCGAGGCGACCATCCGCGCGGTCGCCCAGCACGGCCCGGACGTGGGCATGGACGAGATCGCCGCCGAGGCGGGCGTGAGCAAGCCGGTGCTCTACCGGCACTTCACCGACAAGTCCGACCTGTACCTGGCGGTCGGGCAGCGGGCCACGGAAGTGCTGATGGACCAGCTCGGCCCGGCCATCGGCCACGAGGGCCCCATCCGGGTGCGGATCAAGCGGATCGTCGACGCCTACCTGTCGGTCATCGAGGAGCACCCGAACCTGTACCGGTTCGTGGTGCGCGCGTCGTTCGCGGACCGGCCCGTCGAGCAGGACGTGGTCAGCGAGGACAAGACCATGATCGCCAACGCGCTGGCGCGGCTGCTCGGCGACTACCTGCGGGCGTTCGGCATGGACTCCGGCGGCGCCGAGCCGTGGGCGCACGCGCTGGTCGGCATGGTGCAGAACGCGGGCGACTGGTGGCTCGACCGGCAGTCGATGACGCGGGCGAGCCTGAGCGACTACCTGACCACGATCATCTGGCACGCCATCGACGGGCTGCTGCGCTCCGCCGGCGTCGAGCTCGACCCGGACGCGCCGCTGACCGCGGAGTTCTCCGCCGAGGGCGAGCCGTCCGAGCCCCGGCTGCGGCTCGTCAACGGCGAGGAGGCGTGATGGCCGCCGAGCACGGGCACGGTCACGACGAGCACGGTCACGACGAGCACGGGGAGCACGGGCACGACGAGGACGGCTACAGCGGTGAGGCCGTCCTGGTGTTCGACCGGCGGGAGGTGCCGGTCAGCGTCGAGCTGCGCGGCCACTTCCAGCCCATCGACGGCCGCTACCACTGGTACGGCCGGGTCGCGGCGAACGAGCAGGTCGCCGAGCTGGTGGAGGGCGGCGCGCGGACCGCGCTGCTGCGCACGCCCGAGGGCTCGGCGAACGGGTCGCTGACCGACCCGGACCCGTGGCGGCGCTACCGCGTCGCCGGGATCTCCACCCCGCCGTTCCGGGTCGGCTGAACGGCCCCGGCCGAGCGGGTCGCGACACGCGGAAGGGCACCCGTTCGGGTGCCCTTCCGGTCGTCTGCTGCTCGGTCGAACGGCTCAGCCGGTGACGAAACCGACCCTGCGGGAGTCGCTCGGACCGATCTCCACGTAGGCGATGCGCGCCGCGGGCACCACGAAGCGGGCGCCCTTCTGGTCGACCAGCACGAGCTGCCCGGACCCCGCCTTCAGCGCGTCCGCGACCTGCGCCTCGACCTCATCGGGGGTGAGCCCGCTGGACACCACGAGCTCCCGCGGGCTGTCCGCGATGCCGACCCTGACCTCCACGCTGACCTCCGTGCGCGCGTTGATGGCTTTCGAAGCCAACACTAGCCGAGGCCGAGCGCGGTCATGCGGCGCGTGTGGCTCTGCTGGAGGCGGCGGAACAGCGTGGCGATGCCCGCGAGGTCCCCCGAACCGCGGATGATCAGCTCCGCCAGCCCGTCCCGCTCCGCCACCACGTACTGGGCCTGCGTCAACGCCTCGCCGAGCAGCCGGCGGCCCCACAGGGTGAGCCGGTCGCGCAGCTTCGGGTCCGCCTCGCACGCGCCCCGGACTTCGCGCTCGGCGAACGCCGAGTGCCCCGTGTCGGCCAGCACGGTCAGCACCAGCTCCCGGGTCGGCGCGTCCAGCCACTCGGCCACCTCGCGGTAGAAGTCGGCCGCCAGCGCGTCGCCCACGTAGGCCTTGACCAGCGACTCCAGCCACGACCGTGGCGCGGTGGAGGCGTGGAAGGCGTCGAAGCCCGCCGCGAACGGCCGCATCGCCTCCTCCAGCGAGCGGCCCCGCTCCGCCAGGTAGCCGTCCAGCAGCGCGTAGTGCCCGATCTCGGCCGCGGCCATCCGCGACAGCGCCGCGCGCCCGGCCAGCGTGGGCGCGGTGCGGGCGTCCTCGGCCATCCGGTCGAACGCCGACAGCTCGCCGTACGCGATCGCGCCGAGCAGGTCCACGACCCCCTCGGCGAAGTCCTCGGCCGCCACCGCCCCACCCGCCTCCGCTTCGCTCATGCCGGGGAGCCTAGTCGGGCACGCCGCACCCGCGACGTCGTCGTTGTGCCCCGATCGTCCAGGTCGCCGGGTATTGTGGTTGTTCGACGCCCGGCGCGGCGCGGCCCAGCAGGGGCCCGCAGCGGTGCCTACGGCTGAACTGCGGCGGCACCGTGCCGCCTGGAGAGGGTGCGCGCACAAACCTCGCCGGCCCCTCCCGCGACTCGCCCGGCCCTCGGCGGCCCAGCGGCGGTGACGCGGTCGAGCGGCCCGTACAGGCCGTGCGCGCTGGTACGAGAGAGGCGATCACCCTGACCGCGATGAACGAAGAGACCCCCGTTGACCCCGTGACCCTGGAGCACAGCGAAGCGGGCCTCCCGGCGGACGACACCTCGCACCCGCTGGAGGCCACCGCCACGCCGGTGCTCACCGACTCGCCGACCTTCGCCGAGCTGGGCGTGCGCGAGGAGATCGTGCGCGCGCTCGCCGAGGCGGGCATCGAGCGGACGTTCGCCATCCAGGAGCTCACCCTGCCGCTCGCCCTCGCGGGCGACGACGTCATCGGCCAGGCCCGCACGGGCACCGGCAAGACGCTCGGCTTCGGCATCCCGCTGCTCCAGCGCATCACCACGCCCGGCGACGGCACGCCGCAGGCGCTGGTCGTGGTGCCGACGCGCGAGCTGTGCCTCCAGGTCACCCACGACCTGACCGACGCGGCCAAGCACCTGGGCGTGCGCGTCCTGGCCATCTACGGCGGCCGGCCGTACGAGCCGCAGATCGCGGCGCTGCGCAAGGGCGTGGACGTCGTCGTCGGCACCCCGGGCCGGCTCCTGGACCTCGCCGAGCAGCGGCACCTCGTGCTCGGCAAGGTGCGCGGGCTCGTGCTCGACGAGGCCGACGAGATGCTCGACCTGGGCTTCCTGCCCGACATCGAGCGGATCCTGCGCATGGTGCCCGACGAGCGGCAGACCATGCTGTTCTCGGCGACCATGCCGGGGCCGATCATCACGCTGGCCCGGACGTTCCTCAACCAGCCCACGCACGTGCGGGCCGAGGAGAACGACGCGGGCGCGATCCACGAGCGCACCGAGCAGTTCGTCTACCGGGCGCACGCCCTGGACAAGACCGAGCTGCTGGCCCGGATGCTCCAGGCGCGCGAACGCGGCCTGTCCATGATCTTCACCCGCACCAAGCGCACCGCGCAGAAGGTGGCGGACGACCTGGTCGAACGGGGCTTCGCCGCCGCCGCCGTCCACGGCGACCTGGGCCAGGGCGCGCGCGAGCAGGCGCTGCGGGCGTTCCGGGCGGGCAAGATCGACGTGCTGGTGGCCACCGACGTGGCGGCGCGCGGCATCGACGTGGAGGGCGTCACCCACGTCATCAACTACCAGTGCCCCGAGGACGAGAAGACCTACGTCCACCGCATCGGCCGCACGGGCCGCGCGGGGCGGACGGGCGTCGCGGTCACGCTGGTGGACTGGGACGAGGAGCCGCGCTGGAAGATGATCAGCGACACCCTCGGCCTGGGCAAGCCGGAGCCGGTGGAGACGTACTCGACGTCGGACCACCTGTTCGCCGAGCTGGACATCCCGGCGGGCTCCACCGGCCGGCTGCCGCTGGGCCTGCGCACGCGGGCGGGCCTGGACGCCGAGCCCGAGGAGAACCTGAAGTCGGACAAGAAGGCATCCCGGCGGAAGCGCCGCGGGCGCGGCGCGGGCGAGGCGGGGGGCGACGAGCCCACCCCGAAGTCGTCGTCCTCGTCGTCACCCCCGTCGGAGGGCGAGGAGGGGACCAAGCGCCCCCGCCGACGTCGCCGCAGCCGCGCCGGCGTGCCGTCCGAAGGGGCGGAGGGCACGCCGAGCGAGGTGCCCGCGGGCGCGCCGGCCGAAGCCGAGGCCCCGTCCGACGCCACGGATGGCGCAGGCGGCGCGAGCCGTCCCCGCCGCCGCAGGCGCCGCCGCACCGGCGGTGGAGAAGCGGCGGAAACCCCCTCGGCCGAGTAGGCTCACCCCTGCTCGACGAGACGTTTGACCTGGTAAGACGGCCCTTGGTTCACACCATCGGGTGATCATGGGCCGACAATGTACGGAAACGGCGTTACCGATACTCGGTTAATGGAGTGAGGAGCGCCGACCACCACAGGACCGCGGCTCACCCGGGCCGCGGTCCACCCATGAGGCCGGGGTTCTGGGACTGGGGTCCTGGAGCTGGGGTTGTGGAGCTGGGGTCCTGGAGCTCGGGCTCTCGGGCCGCAGCTCTCGGGCTGGGGCTCTCGGGCTGGGGCTGGGGCTCTCGGGCTGGGATTTTCGGGCCGCAGCTCTCGGGCCTCGGGTTCGCCACGCGGGCCGTGAGGGAGCTGCGGAGCCGCGACCCCACCCTGAGGCAGTGGCACCACCCGGGCCGTGGCCACCGGGCGGCCGGGGTCTCACATGGGCTGAGGTTCACACCGACCTCTTCCCCGTGGTGGCAGCATGTCCGCCAGACAGATCGCCGATCAACGGGGAGCCGGGCAGTGGGTCAGCCGGAGCAGGCGGAGGGGAACGGGCGGGTCGTCCTGGAGGAGGACGTCCTGGAAGAGCCCGCCGACCTCCACGACGACGCGGACGAGCCGCTACCCGCCCGCTCGTGGCGCACCAGGGGTGACTTCATCGGCGTCGCGCTGGTGACGGTGGCGGTGCTGGTCGCCGGACTGGTGGTGTGGCTGACCAGCGACGCCCGCAACACCACCAGCCAGACCGGGCCGTCGCAGATCACGCCCCTCCAGCCGGTGACCGTGCTGCCGCCCGCGCTCGCCGAGGTGTGGCGGGCGCCCAGCGGCGCGACCCCGGCGCCGGTGAACCTCGACTCGGTCGTGGTCACCGGTGACGGCGGCGAGGTGGTCGGCCGCGACGCGCTGACCGGCGACGTGCGCTGGCGCTACAGCCGCGACCTGCCGCTGTGCACCGTGTCCACCGCGTGGGGCCGGGTGTTCGCCGTGCACGGCAAGAGCACCAACTGCTCGGAGGTCACCACCCTCGACACCGCCTCCGGCAGCCGCGGCCCGCAGCGGAACGGGGACGCCGAGTTCGGCACCCGCCTGCTGAACGAGGGCTCGCACGTGCTCACCACCGGCGAGAAGTACGTCGAGGTCTACCGCCGCGACGACCTGGTGCGGTCGCTGGAGTACGGGACCCTGCGCGCCATCGTGAACCCGGGCAAGCAGCCGCGCACCAACTGCACGTACGGCTCGTTCGCGGTGGCGCCCGGCAAGGTCGCGGTGCTGGAGCGCTGCCCCCAGCAGGACCCCGGCGACCGGATCACGATCCTCAAGCCGAACCCCGAGAAGTCCGACGAACCGCAGGTCCTCAGCAGCATGGCGCTCGCGGACAAGGGCGCCCGGGTGATCGCGCTGACGTCGACGCGGGTCGCGGTGGCCACGCCCGGCAAGCTGGCGGTGTTCGACGCCGACAACGGCAGCCTGGTCGGCGAGCACCCGGTCGAGGTGACCGCGGACGAGCTGGCCGGCGACCCGCCCGGCCGGGTGGCGTCGATCTTCACCAGCACCGCGAACACCTACTGGTTCACCGGGTCGCGGACGATCGCGCTGTCGCTCAACGACCTCAACCCGCTGTGGACCGTGGACGGCACCCTCGGCGCGGGCACCACGCTGGCCGGGCACCTGCTCGTGCCGGTCGCCGACGGGCTGGACGTGATCGACCAGGTCAGCGGCCAGGAGGTCGCCTCGGTGCCGGTCGACCGGGAGGGGCACACCGGGCCCGTGGAGATGGCCACCGAGGGGCCGATCGTGCTGGAGCAGCGCGGCGACACGCTGGTCGCGCTCCGGTAGCGAGCGGCAACCGGGCGAAGACGAGAGGCGAAGGGACGAGGGCGAGGGGCAAGGGGCGAGGGCAAGGGCCCTGGCCAGGGACCCGCGGCGAGGCGTGGGCCGGGGGTCGGGCAGGAACGGCCCCCGGTCGGTGCGGAGGACCGCCACGCGTTCGCGCGCCGAGTGCGGCAGACTGCCAGACGTGCACTCGCAGTTCAGCCCGCACCGCGCGGCGCGCGTCGACCTGCCCGGCAGGCACGGCCCGATCGCGGCCCTCCGCTCCCCCGCCGCCGGGCGCGACCTCGGCGCCACGGCGCTGCTGGTCCCCGGCTACACGGGGTCCAAAGAGGATTTCGCGCCCCTGCTCGACCCGATCTCCGACGCGGGTGTCGAGGTCGTCGCGATCGACCTGCCGGGCCAGTACGAGTCGGCCGGGCCGGTCGCCGAGTCGGAGTACCGGCCCTCGGTGCTGGGCGCGGGGCTCGCCGAGCTGGTGGCGAAGCTCGCCGCGGAGGGCCGGCGCGTGCTGCTGCTGGGTCACTCGTTCGGTGGACTGGTGGCGCGTGGCGCGGTGTTGGCGGGCGCCCCGGTGTCCGGGTTGACGCTGCTCTCGTCGGGTCCGTCCGAGCTGCCGCCCGGCGCCCGGCGCGCGGCCCTCGACTACGGGGAGCTGGTGCTGCGCGAGCAGGGCCTCGAAGCGTCGCAGCAGGTCAACGAGGCCCGTCAGGCGTCGAACCCGCGCTGGCGGATGATCCCTCAGGAGCTGAAGGACTTCTACCGGGAGCGGTTCGTGCGCTCGTCCCCGGCGGGTCTGCTGGGCATGGGCGAGGCGCTGCGCTCCGAGCCGGACCTGGTCGCGAAGCTGGCCCGCACCATGCGCACGGCGGGCATCCCGGGCCTGGTGGCGTGCGGCGAGCTGGACGACGCGTGGTCGGCGTCCGCGCAGCGGGACATGGCCGAGCGCCTCGACGCGGACTTCGCGGTGCTGTCCGGCGTGATGCACTCGCCGAACACGGAGGCGCCGGACGCGCTGCTGGGCACGCTGCTGCCGACGTGGCGGGCGTGGCTCAGCTGAGGGGTTTCACGCCCACCAGTAGAACCACATCGTCAGGGCCGTGAGCACCACCACGACCAGGCCGCACAGGGTGACGGCCCGTCCCGTCCGGCGATCGGCGAGGACCTGCGCCACCGCCGCCGCGACGGCCGCCGCGGCGTGGCCCGCGACCACGTCGAGCCCCGGTCCGGGCAGGTCTCGGGTTCCCGCGTAGACCTGCACGCCGATCAGGGCCAGCGCCAGCAGCACCAGTCCGACGGCGAGCGTCCCGCTGACACCGCGCCACACCTTCGCCACTCGCGGTTCGGGCCTGCTGTCGACCATCGTCACGAGGCCAACTCTACGGCGCGAGCAGTTCCCACGGTTCGAGCGCCGGCGATGCCTGCTGCCCCTCGGGGCAGGAGCGCCGGAAGTCGCACCACGTGCACTGCCTGCCGGTGCGGGGCGGGAACAGCACGTCCCGGTCTCCGCCCGCGGCGAGGGTGTCGGAGGCGAGGCTCAGCTCGTCGGCCGCCTCCTCGGCGCGCGTCACGTGCCGCCCCAGGCTCTCCTCGGTGTGCTCCCACACGGCGACCGACCTGGTGGGCAGGTGGTGCAGCTCGACCCGGTGGCACGGCCGGCGCAGGGTGCGCCGCGCGGCCAGCGCGTACAGGGCGAGCGCCTGGGAGCCGCGCGCGTCGTCCACGGTCAGCGCGTGCCGCCCGGTCTTGTAGTCCACGATCACCAGTTCGCCGTCGCGCAGGTCGATGCGGTCGACCCGCCCCTCGGCGACGATCCTGGACGTGGGGGTGGACACCCAGCGCTCGATGCCGACCGGTTCGATCGAGGTGTCGAGGCCCTCCACGTAGTCGCGCACCCAGCCGACCGCCCGGTCCCGGTAGGTGGCGGCCTGCTCGGCGTCGCGGAACCCGTCGTCCTTCCACTGCCGGTGCAGCAGGGCGACGGCCTGCTCGGGCGTGCGGCGGTCGGCGGGCAGGTCGAACAGCGCCTTGAGGGCGTTGTGGACGACCGCGCCGAGCGTGTTGTGCGCCCACGCGCCGCCGCGCGGCGGCGACGGCCGGTCCAGGTAGGCCATGCGGAAGCGACGCGGGCAGTCGGCCCACGTGGACAGCTTCGCCGGGGTCACCTTCACCAGCTTCTTCGGGACGGCGCCGAAGTCGAACCCCAACTGCTCAGGCACCGGACAACTGTATTGGATTGCTGTGTTGGATTGCGCCGCCTCCGGCGTCGCGGGCGAGACCGCGGCGGGGGTCGGCCCGGGGGTGGGACCAGAGCCAGGCCGAGGCGGGAGCCCGGGGTCCGCCGACAGGGCTGGGCCGCGCGGGGAGCCCGGGGCCGGCCGGCCAAGGCCGGGTCGAGGCGGGAGCGGGTCAGCCGACCAGGATCTTGCAGCCCGTGGCTCGGTCGGCCAGGGCGTCCAGCACGTCCGGCGACGTGGTCTCGGCTCCCAGGCGCACCGTCTTGTTCGTGCCGTGGTAGTCGCTGGAGCCGGTGGTCAGCAGGTCAAGGTCGCGGGCCAGGGTGCGGAGCCTCGCCCTGGTCTCCCGGTCGTGGTCGGGGTGGTCCACCTCCACGCCGGCCAGTCCCAGGTCCGCCAGGTCGGCCACGACCCGGTCGCTCACGATCGGTCCGCGCGAGAGGGCGAAGGGGTGCGCGAGCACCGTCACCCCGCCGGCCTCGGTGATCATCTGGATGGCCCGCGCGACGGGCGTGTCCGTCCGGGGCACGTAGTACCGCCCGCCGGTCAGGTACTTGGCGAACGCCTCGTCCACGGTGGTCACCACGCCGGCCCGGATGAGCGCCATCGCCAGGTGCGGGCGGCCCGCGGGGGCGTCGGCGGGCATGGCGGCCATCATCTCGTCCGGGTCGATGGGGAAGCCGTCGGCGACCATGCGCTCGGCCATCCGCCGCAGCCGCTGCCGCCGTTCGAGGCGCAGCCTGAGCTGCTCCTCGACCAGGGCGGGCGAGGTGTGGTCGTACAGGTAGGCCAGCAGGTGCACGGTGATCGTCCGGCCGAAGCCGTCGTCGGAGGCGCAGGACAGCTCCGCGCCGCGCACGAGCTTCAGGCCCGGTGGCAGCGCGTTGGCGGCCTCCGCCCAGCCGGCGGCGGTGTCGTGGTCGGTCAGCGCGATCGCGCCCAGGCCCGTGGCCGCCGCGGCGGCCACGAGCGCGGCGGGCGTGTCGGTGCCGTCGGACTCGGTCGAGTGCGCGTGCAGGTCGATTCGCACCCACCCAGTCTGGACTACGGCCGCGCGCGGCCTACGGCACCATCTTCTTGCCGCGTGCCGCGCGCTGCGCCTTGATCATCGAGAAGCGCTCCGCCTGGGCCTTCTTGTCGCCGAAGGTCAGCTCGGAGATCGCGTCGTAGACCTCCTCGGGGTTGGGCAGGTACTCGATCCGGTTGAGGGCCTGGATCTGACCCGCCGACTCCACGACGAGGGTGCCGAAGCCGAACATGCGCCCGACGAACGTGCGCTCGTAGGTGAGGTCGGTCACCTTGCTGATCGGCATCATGGCCACCTTGGTCTCGAAGACCCCCGAGGAGATCATGAACCTCTTGTCGGTGACGACGATCCGCTCCACCCACCACTCCATGACGAAGTAGGCCAGCCTGAGCAGCACGAACAGGGACGCGTACCAGAGGATGTTCTGGACGAGCCCGGCGTTCTCCGGCAGCAGGTAGGAGATGATCATGGCGCCCGCGAGCAGCGCCCCTGCTTCCAGGAGGTCCCAGAGCAGGCTGCTCCAGTGCCTGCGTACCCGGATGACCCGCCGCTCCGTCGGCAGCAGGTACTCGTCGGGGTCCCGTGGTGCGAACATGCCTAGACCTCTCGCCGGGGGGAGGGAGGAGCCGGGCGACTCAGAACAATTGTTTCACGAAGGTGATGAGCGCCTCAGCGGCTTCCCGGAGGGTGCCCAGGATGTTCTGCACCAGCTGAGCCGCTTGCTGCGGCTCCGCGATGAGGAAGAACAGGACCAAGCCGACCCCGGCGAAGGTGAGAATCTTCTTCAGATTCACGGTGATCAACCCCGTTCGCTACCGCACCCGTTTGGCGCCAGTGAAAACCGTTGTACCGCACTCGGCGGCGAGTCGGGAGATTTGTACCGCACTCGGGGCAGCCTCCTGCACCGCCAACCCGGTGTGACTACGCTTCGTGATCGTGACGGCCATCAGTGAGCCTCGGATCCGCTGCGTTGGCGCGATCGCGTATGACACCAACGGGCGATTGCTGCTCGTGCGTCGCCGCAATCCCCCAGGTGAGGGACTGTGGTCACTCCCCGGAGGGCGCGTCGAACCGGGTGAAACGGATGAGACCGCACTTATGCGGGAAGTCCGCGAGGAGACGGGACTCTCCGTGACCGTCGGGGCGTTGATCGGCACGGTCCTCCGACCTGCCCCGCAGGGCGCCTACGAGATCCACGACTACGCCTGCCAGGTGCGATCGGGGTCGTTGATGGCGGGTGACGACGCCTCCGACGCCCGGTGGGCCGACGCTGCGATCTTGGCCACACTCCCACTCGTCGAGATGCTCCACGCCACCCTCGCGGCGTGGGGGCGGCTCCCCCGCCGCTGATCGACTTCGCCCGATCAGGGGAGCCAGATCAGCCGTTGGCCGTGCAGGGCGGTGCGCGCCAGCGCGCGGGCGGAGCGGGGCGACCCGCCCTCGAAGTGGACCAGCCCCAGCACGCCGAACGCCGCCTCGTCCGGGCCCGCCCGCAGGTCGTCCCGCCCCGGCAGGACGTGCGCCAGACCCGCCGCGTAGCTCTCGTGGCAGACCCACCACACCGGCCTGCCCAGCCCGGCCAGCGCCGCGACGAACTCCTCGCCCGGCAGGTACGGCAGCGTGTTGCTGGTCATCACGACCAGCGGCAGCGCTTCGGGAACCCGCGCGGCCGCCTCGGCCAGGTCGGCCACCCCGTCACCGGTCACGAACTCCGGCGGCGACTTGCGCTGCGCGGCCGCCGCCACGCCGAACAGCCTCAGGCGCTCCGGCTGATCGGCCCACACGCACGCCTCCAACCAGGCGTAGGTGTCCTCGTCGGTCAGGTCCGCGGGCGCCCGGTCGAGGCCGACGCGCGCGCCCACCTTGATCGACTTGGGGATCTTCGGCAGCTCCGCGCCGGGCGCGAGCTCCAGCGCGCAGTGCAGCCCGACGGGCGCCTTCGCCGGCCCGGCCGCGAGCTGGCCGGCCTGCTGGGTCTGGTAGCGGTAGGCGTACCGGTCGAGGTTGAGCAGCAGGCCGGCCGAGCAGCCGACCTCCAGCAGCCCGACCGGCCCCTTGACCCGCGCCAGCGCCGGGTAGAGCAGGGCGGCGCGGCGCACCTCGTTGGTCTGCGTGGTGCGCCGCGAGACCAGGTCCCGCACGCGGTCGGCGCGGTCCAGCACGAACTCCCGGAACAGCGGCCACGTGCCCTCGTCCGGGCCGCACGTGCCGCCCAGCGAGGGGTAGTAGTCGGACAGCCGGTGGAACGGCTCGGCCTGGAGCAGCCGGTGGACCGCCGCGAGCAGCAGCGTCGGGTGCGCGAACCGCTCCGGCGCGGCCGTCAGCAGGCCGGCGACCCCGTCGTCCTCGGCCGCGCGGGCGGCCAGGTGCTCGTAGAGCGGCGAGACGCCGTGCGCCTCGCGCCGGGCGAACGCGCCCAGCGACTCGCGGACGCGGTCCAGAGAGGTCACATCGCTCCTTTTGCCCGGTTCACCCGACACCTGCCCGATCGTCCACCCCGACCGCCCGGCCCGCCCACCGGACGCGCCGGTCAGCCCGCCGCGGGTTCGGGCCTGCCCGGCTGCTCGCCGCCGCGCGCCTCGCCGTAGGAGCGCTTGGGCACCATCACCTTGCGGCGGAACACGCACACGACCGTGCCGTCCTGCTTGTACCCGCGCGTCTCCACGTGCACGACGCCCCGGTCGTCCTTCGACTTCGACGGGGTCTTGCCCAGCACCTCGGTCTCACCGTAGATGGTGTCGCCGTGGAAGGTCGGCTTGACGTGCTTGAGCGACTCGACCTCCAGGTTGGCGATGGCCTTGCCCGAGACGTCCGGCACCGACATGCCCAGCAGCAGCGAGTAGACGTAGTTGCCCACCACGACGTTCTTGCCGAAGTCGGTGGTCTCCGCCGCGTAGTGCGCGTCCAGGTGCAGGGGGTGGTGGTTCATGGTCAACAGGCAGAACAGGTGGTCGTCGTACTCCGTGACCGTCTTGCCCGGCCAGTGCTTGTAGACCGCGCCGACCTCGAACTCCTCGTAGTATCGCCCGAACTGCACTACCGCCTCCGTTGGCTGTCGTGGGTCCGCGTGCGGTGGAGCACCACACCCGACCGGGACGACAGTGTGAGCACCGGGGGAGTACCCTCGGCAACTGGTCTGTGAGCGACTCCACCGCCGCGGCCGCCGACCCGAGGAGGTGAGGACTACCGATGAGTAATGACCCCCATCCTGCGAGTACCTCGCGCGTCCTCATCGGGGAGCCGGCTTCCCACAGCTAGCACCAGCGGTACCGGTCGGGGACGTGCCGTCGTCGTTCGTCGATGTCGACGCCTGCTTCCCGGAGGTTCCTCGTGCCCAGCCTGCCCTCGCTCGGCGGCCTGAGAGGCCGCATGCCCGACCGCGACCGCCCGGCCACGCCCATCCCGGTGCCCTTGTCCGCCTACGTCGTGGACTGCGGCGTGTACGTCGACGGGGCCCGCCTGCCCGGCCGCTGGACGCACGCCGCCGCGGTCGAGGAGGTGCGCGGGCGCGGCGAGGGCTTCGTCTGGATCGGCCTGCACGAGCCGGACGCCGAGCAGATCGAGGGCGTCGCGGACACCTTCGGCCTGCACGAGCTGGCCGTCGAGGACGCCGTGCACGCCCACCAGCGGCCCAAGCTGGAGCGCTACGACGACACGCTGTTCATGGTGCTCAAGACGGTCCGCTACATCCAGAACTCCTCGCCCGACACCGCCAACGAGATCGTCGAGAGCGGCGAGATCATGGTGTTCCTGGGCCGCGACTTCGTGGTGACGGTCCGGCACGGCAACCACTCCGGCCTGGCCGCGGTGCGCCGCGAGCTGGAGGCCGAGCCCGAGCGGATGAAGGTCGGCCCCGCCGCGGTGCTGTACTCGATCGCCGACCACGTGGTCGACAACTACCTGGACGTGACCGACCACATCGAGGACGACATCGACTCGATGGAGGCGCTGGTCTTCCAGCCGCGCAGCCGGGTCAGCGCCGACCAGATCTACCTGATGAAGCGCGAGGTGCTGGAGCTGCGCCGCGCCGTGATGCCGCTGGCCGTGCCGCTGCGCAGGCTCGCCGAGGGCTACACGCCGCTGATCCCCGAGCAGGTGCGCTCCTACTTCCGCGACGTCGACGACCACCTCACCCAGGTGTCCGAGCGCGTGTCGAACTTCGACGAGCTGCTGACCACGCTGGTCAACGCCGTGCTGGCGAAGATCACGCTCCAGCAGAACATGGACATGCGCAAGCTCGCCTCCTGGGTGGCGATCATCTCCGTGCCGACCATGGTGGTCGGCGTGTACGGCATGAACTTCGAGCACATGCCGGAGCTGGAGTGGAAGTACGGCTACCCCGTGGTGATCTCGGTGATCCTGGTGGTCTGCCTGACGCTGTACCGAATATTCCGTCGCAACGAGTGGCTGTGACCCCCACCCCTCCTCCCGCGACAGGACACCACGCCATGACCAGGATGCTCACCAACCTCCGCTTCTGGGTGCTCACCTTCCTGCTGGGCTGGCTCACCACGGTGACCGTGCTCATCGCCAACGGCGGCTGAGCGGCGCCGGCCGGGGCCCTCGACCCGCGGGCTAGTCCCAGGGCTGGGTGTCCCAGGTGAAGGGGGTGCCGTGCCCCGCGCCCCAACCCAGCCGCAGCGACACGCCCGCCGGCCACAGCTTGAGCAGCAGCTGGAACCGGTACGGGTCCGGCCCGTGGGTGCGCCTGGGCTCGTAGACCAGCAGCGCGAGCGGCGCCATCGGCGTGGCCCGCGCCGCCGCGTCGGCCAGCACCGCCCGGCCCATCGCGCGGTCGGCGGGCGAGGTGTACTGCCACACCACCGAGTGCCACACGACGGTCAGCACGTCCCGCTCCGGGCGGACCAGCTGCTCGGACAGCCACTCCGGGCCCGCGGCGCGCTGCACCGGCACCGGGTCGAGCTGGGCCAGGTCCAGCGCCGCCCGCAGCCGCTCGAAGCGCGCCACCTGGTCCGCCCACACGAACGACTGGAGGTGCAGCCGGCCGTCCTCGGTGGTCACGTCCACCGGGTCGGGGTCGCAGCCGGCCCGCCGCACCAGGCGCAGGTTGTGCGCCACGTCCACGGGCGGGCGGCCGGTCCAGCGCGGGTCGAGGGTGAACGGGCTGCCCGGGTCGCCCAGCTTCACCCCGTCGACCGGGTAGGCGACGCGGTGCGGCCGCAGGTTCAGCCCGCCGGACGCGCCGACCTCCAGCAGCCGCACCGGGAAGCCGGCGCGGCGGCCCGCGGCGTCGGCGGCCAGGCGGGTGGCGGTCTGGAGGCCGCCGAACAGGGGCGCGCTGCGGCCCGGCTCGTTGGTCTGCACGGCCGTCGTGGACACCAGGACGCGCAGCTCGTCGGCGTGCTCGTGCAGCACGGGCAGGGCATCGCCCCACAGCGCGTCCAGGTCCGGCTCACCGCCCGCGGTCGGGTAGTGCGCGGCCAGCGCCGGGGCGCGGCCCTCCAGCACCAGCCGGTGCAGCGCGCCCGCGAACCGCAGGCCCGGCACGGTGCCCGGGCGGTCGCACTCGGCGCCCGCCATCACGCGCGCGACCACGCCGCCGCGCGCCAGGTCCTCGGCGGCCGCGATCAGCAGGGCCTGGGTCAGGGGGCTGCGGCCGGCACAACCGCGGGCGGCGTCGAGGAACAGCTCGGCGAGCACCTCTGTGACGCTAGCTCGCCTTTCCTTGCGCGGCAGGGGTAGCGCGCCGCTTTTCACCCTTTTACCGACGAGGTGTCACCCGCGCCGTCGCGCACGGGCTCGACGGGCGGCGACTTCCCGCGCGCCCGTCGCGGACGGGTGTCGTCGCGGCGGGGGCCCGCGGCGCCGGCTAGCGCTGACCCTCCAGCCGGGGCAGCGGGCGGGCCTGGTCCATCACGCGGTCGGTGTAGCTGTCGAGCAGGCGCGTGGCGATCTGCTGGCCGTAGCCGAGGACGACCGCCCACACCAGCAGCGCCGCCTGGGACGCCACGCCGATCAGGCCGGTGGTCACGCCCGCGCCGAGCGCCAGGACGCCGACCACGGCCAGCGCGGCGCCCAGCAGCACCTTGATCAGGGCCTGGTAGCCGACCATCACGTAGGGCGAGAGGCTGGGCCGGCGGCGCAGCAGCAGCACCACCGCGGACAGCACCGCCCCGAACGCGCCGAGCACCTGGATCAGCCACACGTCCGAGGCGCCCGCGCCCCGGCCCGACGGGCACACCGTGGGCAGCTTCTCCGAGCTGACGCACATCGGGATCATGCGCGGGTCGACGAAGCCCAGCACGCCGAGCAGGGTGTTGACCGCGAACAGCACCACGGACGTGGCGATCAGCTTGTTCCGCAGCGCCCTCGACCCGGCGTGGGCGAAGTCGGAGGCGTCGAACGCGGCCCGCAGCGCGTCGACCACGATCTCCCGCTCCACGGCCAGGGGGAACTCGCCGGGCCGCAGCCCTTCCAGGGCCCGGCGGCGGTGGTCGTCCTCGGGCAGGTTCTCCGCGACCCGGGCCTTGAGGCCGGGCAGGCGGCCCAGGAACCCGTTGCCCGCGGCCACGGCCGCGATCTCGGCCTCGTGCAGGGAGCGCCAGGCGCGCTCGATGTGCCAGCCGGACCACCACGAGGCCACCGACCGCCAGCGCGGCTCCCCGCGGTTGATCATGTCGTCGACGACGGCGGCCTCCCGCTCGGCCACCTCGCGCCACCCCTGGCCCTCCTGGTCGAGCGGGTCGGGCGGGCCGAGGGCGACGAGGTCGGCGCGGACGCGGTCCAGCCGCGACCCGACCACCAGCCGCCAGTCCGTGACCCTGGGTTTCAGCGTGCCCACGACCACCATGGGACAGCGGAACGCCCCGGTTCCGCGATCAGCCATCGGGGTGATCGCGGAACCGGGGCGCGCGGGCCGGGCCGGGTCAGGCCGTCCGGCTCGGCTCCACCAGCTCGCGCAGGCGCGGCGGCATGCGCTTCTCCAGGCCGAACGGCTCCAGGTGCGCCTGGAGCACGTCGTCGAACGCGCGCTTCACCGAGGTGGTGTCCCAGGTGTCGCTCTCGAAGATCGGCTGCTTGAAGTAGGGCTGGCCGATCAGGTGGAGCTGGCGGCCGTTGCAGCGGACGACCTGCCCGGTGATGCCGTCGGCCGCGTCGCTGAGCAGGAACAGCACGAGCGGGGCGACCTTGCCCGGGGTGCGGTCGGCCGGGATGGCGCGCAGGGACCGCTCGGACTTCCACACCATCCGCGTGTGGGCGACCGGGCACACCGCGTTGACCCGGATGCCCTCCCCCTCCAGGTCGAGCGCCCAGGACAGGCTCAGCGAGGCGACCGCGCCCTTGGACGCGGAGTAGGCGGCCAGTTTCCGCTGCCCGAAGAACGCGCCGGAGGAAATGTTGACGATCGAGCCGCCGCCCTGTTCGCGCATGGCCTTCATCGCGGCCATACCAGTGAATATGACTCCCAGGACATTCACCTCGACGAGTCGGCGGATCGAATCCGGGTCGTCTTCCCACGGCAGGGTCTCGTAGTTCAGCCCCGCGTTGTTCACCAGTCCGTCCACGCGCCCGAACTCGGCCTGGCACAGGCCCACGATCTTCTCGGCCCCGTCCGGGTCCGCCACGTCGTGGCCGCTCGCCACGGCCCGCGCGCCGTGCTGCCGGATCCGCGCCGCCACCTCCCCGGCCAGGTCGGCGTCCACGTCGTTGACCACGACCGACGCGCCTGCCTGCGCCGCGTGCATCGCGTACGCCTCGCCGAGGCCCCGTCCCGCTCCGGTGATCACCACTGCTTTGCCGTCAAGAATCCCCATCTCGCGCTCTTCTCCCTGCTCGGCGGACTCCCCTGCCCCGACGCCGTTCGGCCGAGGTCGTCCCCGCCTTCGACCAGGGTTGGGGAGCGGCCCGAGGAGCAGCGCCCCCGAAGCGGCGAGATGCGCTTTTGATGCGCTGAATGGCCCATGGAGTTCGTCCCGGCCGATGGTCCCGACTAATCAGTAACTGCGCGTGATGCCCACGGAAAGGGGCCGCCCCGATCGGGGCGGCCCCTGCCGGAAAAGCGCGTTCAGCCCGCGTAGGTGAGGTTCTTGCCGTTGCCCGGGTCGAAGAGCTGCACCTTGTCGGCGTCGAACCAGATCTCGGCCTGCTCACCCACCGTGACCGCCGAGGAGGCGGACAACCGGGTCACCATCGACACGCCGTCGCCGGGCACGTCGGCCGTGCCCGCGTCGGCGGCCAGCTCCGCCAGCTCGTCCGACGTCGCCTGGTCACCCGTGAGGCTGAAGTAGGCGTACTTGTCCGAGCCCATCGACTCCAGCACGTCGACGTTGCTGGTGAACACGGCCCCGGACGAGCGAAGGTGGTCCTCCACCAACCGGGCGTCCTCGAAGTGCTCGGGCCGCAGGCCCATGATCACCTCGCGGGGCGCGTCCCGGCCCTCCAGCAGCGCGCGCACCCGGTCGGTGAGCGGCACGTCGCCCAGCGGGGACCGGAGCACGCCCTCCTCCAGGGACGCCGGCACGAAGTTCATCGCGGGCGAGCCGATGAACCCGGCCACGAACAGGTTGGCCGGCTGCTCGTAGAGGAACTGCGGCGAGCCGACCTGCTGCACCAGGCCGCCGCGCATGACCACGACCCGGTCGCCGAGGGTCATCGCCTCGGTCTGGTCGTGGGTGACGTAGACGGTGGTGGTGCCCAGCTGCCGCTGGAGCCGTGACACGGACGTGCGCATCTGCACGCGCAGCTTGGCGTCCAGGTTGGACAGCGGCTCGTCCATCAGGAACGCCTTGGGGCTGCGCACGATCGCCCGCCCCATGGCCACGCGCTGCCGCTGGCCGCCGGACAGGTTCGACGGCTTGCGGTCCAGGTGCGCGGTCAGGTCCAGGACCTCCGCGGCCTCCTTGACCTTCTTCTCCACGGTGGCGTCGTCGACCTTCGCCAGCCGCAGCGGGAAGGCCATGTTCTCCTTCACCGTCATGTGCGGGTACAGCGCGTAGGACTGGAACACCATCGCGATGTCGCGGTCCTTGGGCGCCCGCTCGTTGACCCGCTCGCCGCCGATGCGCAGCTCGCCGGAGGTGATGTCCTCCAGGCCCGCGATCATGTTGAGGGTCGTGGACTTCCCGCAGCCGGACGGGCCCACCAGGATGACGAACTCGCCGTCGGCGATCTCCAGGTCCACGTCCCGCACGGCCACGGCGCCGTCGGGGTACTGCTTGGTCACCTTGTCCAGGACGATTTCGGCCATTGGTTCACCCCTTGACGGCGCCGGAGGTCAAACCGGCGACGATCCGACGCTGGAAGAACAACACGAACAGGATGATCGGGATCGTGATCACCACCGCCGCGGCGGCGATCGACCCGGTCGGGTCCTCGAACTGCGAGCTGCCGGTGAAGAACGACAGCGCCACCGGCACCGTCCGCGACGCCTCGGTCGAGGTCAGCGAGATCGCGAACAGGAAGTCGTTCCAGCAGAAGATGAACACCAGGATGGCCGTGGTGAACACGCCCGGCGCGGCCAGCGGCGCGATGACCCGGCGGAACGCCTGGGCGGGCGTCGCGCCGTCCATCTTCGCCGCCTTCTCCAGCTCCCACGGGATCTCGCGGAAGAACGCCGACAGCGTGTAGATCGCCAGCGGCAGCGCGAAGGTGATGTAGGGCAGGATCAGGCCCGGCCAGGTGTCGAACAGGCCCAGCGACCGCTCGATCTCGAACAGCGGCGACACCAGCGAGATCTGCGGGAACATCGCCACCAGCAGCGACACGCCCACCAGCGCCCGCTTGCCCGGGAAGTCCAGGCGCGCGATCGCGTACGCGGCCATCGTGCCGAACACCACCGCGATCGCCGTGGCGATGAGCGCGATGCCGATGGAGTTCACCAGCGCCCGGACGAACTCCGTGGTGGAGAAGATCGAGGTGTAGTTCTCCAGCGTCCACTGGCGCGGGATGAAGTTGCCGTCGGTCAAGGTCTCCTTGGTCTTGAACGACAGTGACGCGATCCACAGCACCGGGATCAGCGCGTACGCGACCACCAGCACGTTCAGGACGGTCCAGCGCGCCTTGCGCGCCGTCGTCTCGGCTCCGCCGATGCCCGCCATCAGCGCCTCCCCCCGCTGTCGCTGCCCGGGGCAGCGGTGCCGAACAGCTTCACGAAGACGAACGCGATGATCGCCACCGCGATGAAGATGAGCACCGACATGGTGGAGCCGATGCCCAGGTTCAAGCCCTTGATCAGGTTGTTGTAGGTCAGCATCGAGACCGAGGACGTGCCCTGCGACCCCGCGGTGAGCACGAACAGGTTGTCGAAGATGCGGAACGCGTCGAGCGTGCGGAACAGCAGCGCCACCAGGATCGCGGGCTTCATCACCGGCACGATGACCTTGGTGAACCGCTGCCACGCGGACGCGCCGTCCATCGCGGCGGCCTTGAGCAGGTCGTCGGGCACCAGCGCCAGGCCCGCCATGAGCAGCAGGGCCATGAACGGCGTGGTCTTCCAGATCTCGGCGAGGGTCACGACCACGAGGGCCGGGACCTTCTCGGTGAGCACCGGGCCGCCGCCCACCAGCTCGGCCAGGTAGCCGGTCTGCGGCGTCCAGGCGTAGCGCCAGGAGAACGCGGCGACCACCGTGACGATGCCGTACGGGATGAGCGAGGCGGTGCGCACGATGCCGCGGCCGACGAGCGTGCGGTGCATGATCAGCGCCAGGGCCATGCCCAGCACCAGCTCGATCGCCACGGACACCACGGTGATCACGACCGTGATCCACATGGCGTCCCACCAGTAGGAGTTCGACAGCACCGTGACGTAGTTGTCCAGGCCGACGAACTCGGTGCGGTCGGGGAACTTCAGGTCGTAGCGCTGCAACGACAGCCAGACCGAGTAGATGATCGGCCAGCCCGCGACCGCGGCCATGACCAGGATGGCGGGCGCGCACAGCAGCAGGCCCAGCCGGCGCTCGGCCTTCTTGCCCTCGCTCAGCGCGGCCCTCGCCTTCGGCGACAGCCCGGCCTTCCCGTCGTCGTGGGCGGGTTCGGCCTGGACGGCGTGGCTCACGGCAGCACCCCCTTGGAGTCGAGCGCGTCCTGCAACTCGGTCCGCAGGCGGTCGGCCGTGGCCCGCGGGTCGATGCTCGCCGGCGGCGAGAGGATGGTGGAGAGGATCGTGGAGACGTTCTGGTACGCGGGTGTCATCGGCCGCGCGCCCGCGGTCTTCAGCGTCTCCAGGATGGCTTCCCGCATCGGGTACGGCTCGGCCATCTCCGGGTCCTCGTAGACGGACTCGATGGTCGGCGGCACGCCGTCGTTGATCGCGGCGAGCTTCTGGTTCTCGGCGTTGCGCAGGCACAGCACCGCGTCGAACGACTGCTCCGGGTGCTCGGAGAACGCGCTGACCGCGTAGTTGAGGCCGCCGACGGTCACGCTGGACCTGCCGCCCTCGACCGCCGGGAACGGCGCCCACTTGAGGTTCTTGGTGAACGGCGAGTCCGGGTTGGCCTGCGCGGCGGCGTAGACGTAAGGCCAGTTCAGCATGAACGCGGCGTTGCCCGCCTCCATCGCCAGGCGCGCCTGGTCCTCGGCGGCGTTGGAGAACGACGGGTCGACCACCGGCGAGGTGGCGAAGGTCTTGAGCACCTCCAGCGCCTTGACCGCGCCCTCGTCCACCACGGCCTTCGTGCCGCTCTCGTCCACGATCCGCCCGCCGGCGGAGTTGACGAGCGTGTTGTAGAGGACGACCAGCCCCTCGTACTGCTTGCCGGTCGCCTCGACCAGGCCGGGCTTGTCCTCCTGGATGAGCCTCGTGCCCTGGTCGATCATCTCGGCCCAGGTCTTCGGCGGCGTCCGCACCAGGTCGCCCCGGTACCACAGGAGCTGGACGTTGGTGTTGTCCGGCGCGCCGTACAGCTTGCCCTCGTAGCGCGCCGTCTCCAGCGGCGTCTCCAGGGTGCCGTCCTCGACCTCGGCCTTCGGCTGCCCGGTGAACTCCCGGATCCAGCCCGCCTCGGCCAGCTCGGCGGTCCAGGTGACGTCCAGGCTCAGGACGTCCATCCCGGTGTCCTCGGCGGCGAGCCGGCGGACCATCTGCTCGCGCTGGCCGTCGGCCTCGCGCGGCAGCTTGTGGTAGACGATCTCGTAGCCGTCGGCCGCCGCGTTGCAGTTGTCGACGATCTTCTGGAAGTTCTCCTGCGGGTACTTGTAGACGTTGATGGTGATCCCGCCGTCACCCGAACCGCACCCCGCCAGCACGGACGTCGCGACCAGCGCGGCGGATCCGGCGGCGGCCAACCGATGACTCTTCCGCGTGCCCCTCATCGGTCCTGCCTCCTTCCCGACAACGGAGGGGCCAGACCTCAGAGCCCGGCACCTCGTCGTGCCCCCAACCGGTCGGCCGGGGGGCCTGACCGGTGGGACGAACCTAGGGCCGGTGATCAGGTGCCGCAACCACCGGAGCCCGAACGGCCCCTACCCGACGCCCGCCGGCGGCAAACCACGGTCCCTTCCGGATCAGTCCTTGCCCGCGCCGGACGGGCGCATGGCGAGGCGGGCGAGCAGGTCGCGCCCCCGCTCGGCGGAACGGGGCTGGCAGAGCACGTCGTAGCGGCCCGCGACCAGCTGGCTCGCGCTCTGGAAGTCGCGCTTGCCGCGCGTGGAGCCGTAGCCGACGGCGGCGAAGATGAGGCCGAAGCCGACGCCGACGACCAGGCCCGCGACGATCGGGCCGAGGCTCGCGCCGGGCGTGGTGTTGAACAGGCTCAGCAGGACGCCGACGAACAGGCCGAACCAGGCGCCGGACGCCGCGCCGGTGCCCAGCACGCGGCCCCACGTCAGGCGGCCGGTGACCCGTTCGACGAGCATCAGGTCGACGCCCACGATGGTGACCTCCTGGACGGGGAAGTCGTCGTCGGCGAGGAAGTCGACCGCGCGTTGCGCCTCCTCGTAGGTGCTGTAAGACCCGATGGGCCAGCCCGTCGGGGGCGTCGGCAGGCGCGGCGGCATGCCTGGCCGGTTCTGGCCTGAGAAGGAACTCGTCACGGGGACCACCTCTTCGCGGTGCTGATCTCCCCATCCTGCCAACACCAGGTGAAAGGCGCGAAACGGGTGAGCCGGAAACTAACGCGAACGTGATCCGGGGTACCCGCTCGGGCGCGTCCGCCGCGCCCCCGCGCTGGGCCGTCCGGCCGAACCCAAGATCACTTCGGACCGTCGAAGCCGCGCGAGTCGTACGTCCGGGTCCACCGTGTCGCACACCCGGGACCCCCGAGTTCGGCGTTCAGGACCCCGGGGGTCACGCGGTCGGGTGGTTCCGAACGTTGAACTCGGGGGTCCTGAACGTACGACACGGTGGTACCGAGCGTACGACTCGCGAGGTCAGGAGCGGGTGCGGTAGTCGCGGAGGAGGCCTCGGCTGATGATGGTCTTCTGGATCTCGCTGGTGCCCTCGCCGATCAGCAGGAACGGGGCCTCGCGCATCAGGCGCTCGATCTCGTACTCCTTGGAGTAGCCGTAGCCGCCGTGGATGCGGAACGCCTCCTGCGTCACCTCGGCGCAGTACTCCGAGGCGATGAGCTTGGCCATGCCCGCCTCGACGTCGTTGCGCGCGCCCGAGTCCTTCAGGCGCGCCGCGTTGACCATCATCAGGTGGGCGGCCTCCACCTTGGTCGCCATCTCGGCCAGCTTGAACGCGATGGCCTGGTGCTCGGCGATGGGCTTGCCGAAGGTCGTCCGCTGCTGCGCGTACTCGATGGCCAGCTCGAAGGACCGCAGCGCGATGCCGCACGCCCGCGCCGCCACGTTGACCCGGCCCACCTCGACGCCGTCCATCATGTGCCGGAACCCCTGGCCGGTCTCGCCGCCCAGCACCTGCCCGGCCGGGACGCGGAAGCCGTCGAAGACCATCTCGGTGGTGTCGACGCCCTTGTAGCCCATCTTGTCGATCTTGCCGGGGATGGTGAGGCCCGGCGCGACCTCGCCGTAGCCCTCGGGCTTGTCGACCAGGATCGCGGTGAGGTTGCGGTGCGGCTTGTCCGAGCCCTCGTCGGTGCGCACCAGCACGGCGGTCAGGTTGGACGTGCCGCCGTTGGTCAGCCACATCTTCTGGCCGGTGACGACGAGGTCGTCGCCGTCGCGGACGGCCTTGGTGCGGATGGCGGCCACGTCGGAGCCCAGCTCCGGCTCGGACATGGAGAACGAGCCGCGCACCTCGCCGGTCGCCATCCGGGGCAGGTAGTGGGCCCGCTGCTCGGGCGTGCCGTGCTGCTTGAGCATGTGCGCGACGATGAAGTGCGTGTTGATCACGCCGGACACCGACATCCAGCCGCGCGCGATCTGCTCGACCACCAGGGCGTAGGTGAGCAGGGACTCGCCGAGCCCGCCGAACTCCTCGGGGATGGTGAGCCCGAACAGGCCCATCTCCTTCATGCCCTCGACGATGTCGGCGGGGTAGGTGTCGCCGTGCTCCAGCGCCTGGGCGTGCGGGATGATCTCCTTGTCCACGAAGGTGCGGACCGTCGCCAGGATCTCCTCCTGGACGTCGGTCAGTCCTGCGGTCCGGGCCAGGCGCGCCATCGCGGTTCCCTTCGTCGCTCCCGTGGGTTACCGGCGAGTATGGACCGGTTAACGAGCGTTCGCGCCGCAAGAGTGCTCATCGCCACCCGCTGAACCGAAACAGGGGCCAGCCCGTGGCCCGCCGGCTCACCGGGGGGGTGCCGGTCGACGAGCCGCCGGCCCCGCGTCAGGCGCCGACCTCCAGCGCCCCGCCGCAGTGGCGGCACTCGTCGAAGAACACGTGGACGTCCCGGGAGCACTTCGGGCAGGTCCGGAAACTGCGCTCCAGCAGGTCGTCGGCAGGCCGTCGCCGGAACAACCGCCTCCGCTCGGCTCGATGTCGTGACACGCCAGCCACCATGCCCACGACCAGGGGCGTGATCGCCAATCGGGAGCGAGATCTGTGGGGATGCTCACCGGCGTGATCAGCGCTCGGTGAACGTTCCGTCACTCCTCGAAGGTCCGCAGCCCGGCGATCGCCGACCGCTTCGGCCAGGCAGCGCTCGACGTGCTCGATCCGTCGATAGGCATCGCCGGGCGGCCGATCCGCCATGCCTGGACAGGTGTTGGGGAAGGCGTAGTAGTCGAAGAGCGTGGTCAGGACATCGAGGCTGGTGTCGTTCAGCAGCAGCCGGACGTCCTTCTCCACCTGCGCCCAACTGGTGATGCCGCCTTTGTGCGACGGCCCTCCGGCCGGCCGCTTCGTCTTCACCGGGGACAGGCTCGTGTGCCAACCCGGCACTTCGAGATGAGGTCGGATGACCGCGTTGGCCACCGCTTCCTCGGTCTGCCCCTCCACCAGGAGGCGCACCCGCCGGAACGCGTTCCCGCCCGGCCGGCCTCCGATGATGTTCTTCTCCCACAGCTCGCCGTCGGACATCTGATCGGCGGAGAACACCGCGTCCGACTGGTGTCGTGGAAGTGGTGGACCCGGCAGCCCCGAAGCAACCGGACCGCGTAGCCGATGGCGCCGATCTCGTTGATCTCGTGCAGGCGTGTTTCACGGTGGCCCCGACCGAGGGCGATCACGTCATCCCGCGATTGGACTGTTCGACCAGCCGGCCGGGCAACTCGAACACCCGGATGGAGTTGCTCTTGCCCGCGCCGTTCGGCACGTTCAACCGGCCGAGGGACACCATCGCCTCGCGGATCGACGCGTACCCCTCGATCTCGATCGAATTCAGCTCCCGGTCGGCCACGCGGCCGCTCTACGGCCACGCGCCGACCGGGAGCCCGGCGAAGCTCAGCCCTCCGGCGGCGACCACACGTCCGTGCGCGACATGCCCGCCGCGCGCCCCTTCGACGAGATCACCAGCGCCATCTTCCGCGACGCCTCGTCGATCATCTCGTCGCCGAGCATCACGGCGCCGCGCTTGCCGCCCGCCTCCGACGTGTAGTGCTCGTAGGCGTCGAGGATGTTCTCGGCGTGGTCGTAGTCCTCCTGCCTGGGGCTGAACACCTCGTTGGCCGCGTCGATCTGGCCCGGGTGCAGCACCCACTTGCCGTCGAAGCCGAGGGCCGCCGAGCGGCTCGCCACGCGCGTGAACCCGTCCACGTCGCGGATCTGGAGGTACGGGCCGTCGATGGCCTGCTTGTCGTGCGCCCGCGCGGCCATGAGGATCGACATCAGGATGTGGTGGTAGGCGTCGCCCACGTCGTAGCCGGGCGGCTGCTCGCCGACGACCAGGGACTTCATGTTGATCGACGCCATGAAGTCGGCCGGCCCGAAGATGATCGTCTCCACGCGCGGCGAGGCGGTGGCGATCGCGTTGACGTTGACCAGGCCCAGCGCGTTCTCGATCTGCGCCTCGATGCCGATGCGGCCGACCTCGTAGCCCATGGTCTTCTCGATCTGCGTCAGCAGCAGGTCCAGGGCGTGCACCTGCTCCGGCGCCTGCACCTTCGGCAGCATGACGCAGTCCAGGTTCGCGCCCGCGCCCTCGACGACCTCGGTGACGTCGCGGTAGGTCCACTCGGTGGTCCAGTCGTTGACGCGCACGACCCGCGCGCGGGAGCCCCAGCCGCCCTCGTTGAGCGACGCGACGATGGTCTTGCGCGCGCCCGGCTTGGCCAGCGGCGCGCACGCGTCCTCCAGGTCGAGGAACACCTGGTCCGCGGGCAGCGTGCGGGCCTTGTCGATCATCTTCTGGCTCGACCCGGGCACGGCCAGGCACGAACGACGGGGGCGCTGCTGGTCGACCACTGTGGGGTACCTCCTCGTACCGGCCGGTAACTCCTGTGTTGCGAAGAGTGGCACGCACGCGGTGCGCCCGCTATTTCGTGAGTCCCGATTCACAGGTCCGTGGCAGGCTGAACCGGTGGAGATCGCACAGGTCCTGGACAACGCGCTGCGCAAGGCCGCCGCGGTGTGGGTCCGGCCCGACGGCCACGCGCCGCGGCTGGTGTGGGCGCTGTGGCGCGACGGCGCGGTGCTGGTCGCGGTCGGCGGCGCCGAGCAGGTCGTGCCGGGCCTCGCCGACGGCGTCGGCTGCCGGGTCACCGTCCGCTCGCCCACCACCCACTCGCACCTGGTCGACGTGGCCGCGACGGCCCGCCTGGTCGTCCCGGACGGCGACACCGCCGCCGCCCTGCGCGCCGCCCGCCTCAACACCCGGCCCGAGTGGGCCGACGTCTACCGCCTGGAGCTCGCGTGATCACGATCCCGGACGACTTCGCCACCACGCTCGGCGAGGGGGCCCTGGCGTGGCGGGAGACCCTGCCCGGCCTGGCGGAGGAGTTCTGCGCCCGCTGGGGGCTGACCCCCGACGGGCCCCTGCTCAACGGTTTCGTCGGGGTCGTGCTGCCGGTCCTCCGCGCCGACGGCGAGCCCGCCGCGCTCAAGCTCACCTGGGTCGACGAGGAGACCAGGCAGGAGCCGCTGGCGCTCAAGGCGTGGGACGGCGACGGCGTGGTGCGGCTGCTCGACCACGACGACGAGCGCGGCGCCCTGCTGCTCGAACGCCTCGACCACACCCGTGACCTGGAGCGGGAGCCGCTGGCGGAGGCGCTGGCGGTCACCGGCGGCCTGCTGCGGCGGCTGCGCGTCCCGGCCGGCCCGGAGTTCCGCCGGCACGAGGTGGGCGACCTGGTCGCGGAGAACGCCGGGTTGGGCGGGCCGGTGCCCGCGGTGTTCGCCGAGCGGGCGGTGGAGCTGGGCCGCGAGCTGGCCGCCACGGCCGGCGACACGCTGGTCAACGAGGACCTGCACTTCCAGAACGTGCTGCGCGGCGAGCGCGAGCCGTGGCTGATGATCGACCCCAAGCCGCTGGCCGGCGACCGCGAGTTCGGCGTGATCCCGTTGCTGTGGAACAGGTTCGGCGAGGACGACGTGCACGAGCGGCTGGCCGCGCTGTGCGACCTGGGCGAGCTGGACGCCGAGCGGGCCCGCGCGTGGACGTTCTACCGGGCGGTGGACAACTGGCTGTGGAGCGCCGAGTTCCACCCGGACGACCCGGCCGCGTGCTCCGAGCACATCGCCCGCGCCCTCTGGTAGTCCACAGTGGAACGCGGCGGGGCTCGGCGGCGCGCCCTCGCGCCGACTAGCCTGATCACCGTGGTAGCCGTGAACCGCGTCTTCGCCGCCCAGCTCGCCGGTCTGCCCGTGTTCGGCCCCGACGGGGAGTCCATCGGCAAGGTCCGCGACCTGGTCGTCGGCCTGCGCGTGGACCGCCAGCCGCCGCGCGTGCTGGGCCTGCTGCTGGAGCTGGCGACCCGGCGGCGGATCTTCGTGCCGATGCTGCGGGTGACCTCGATCGAGCCGAACGCGGTGACGCTCGCCACCGGCACGGTCAACCTGCGCCAGTTCCACCAGCGCGCCAACGAGGTGCTGGTGGTCGGCGAGCTGCTGGACGCCCCGCTGGCGCTGGCCTCGGGCGCGGCCGCGGTGCTGGTCGACGCGGCCATGGAGCCGAGCCGGACCCGCGACTGGCGGATGACGCGGGTCGCGGTGCGCGAGCGGACCGGCCGGCTGGCCCGGCGCGGCCCGGTGCAGGTGCTGCGCTGGGAGGAGCTGACCGGGCTGTCGGTGACCGAGCTGGCGGGCCAGCCGCAGGGCGCCCAGCACCTGGTGGCGGTGTTCGAGGCGATGCGCGCGGCCGACGTGGCGCTGGCGCTGCACGCGCTGCCGGCGAAGCGCCGCTACGAGGTGGCCGAGGCGCTGGACGACGAGCGGCTGGCCGACGTCATCGAGGAGATGGCCGAGGAGGACCAGAAGGACCTGCTCGCGTACCTGGACGACGAGCGCGCCGCGGACATCCTGGAGGCGATGAACCCGGACGACGCGGCGGACCTGCTGGCCGAGCTGCCCGAGCGGGAGAAGGACCGGCTGCTGGAGCTGATGGAGCCCGCCGAGTCGGCCCCGGTGCGGCGGCTGCTGGAGTACAGCTACGACACGGCGGGCGGCCTGATGACGCCGGAGCCGGTGGTGCTCGCGCCGGACGCGACGGTGGCCGAGGCGCTGGCGCACGTGCGCAACCCGGACCTGACGCCCGCGCTGGCCAGCATGGTGTTCGTGTGCCGGCCGCCGACGGCCACGCCGACCGGCCGCTACCTGGGCTGCGTGCACATCCAGCGGCTGCTGCGGGAACCGCCGTCGGACCTGGTGGCGGGCGTGCTGGACACCGACCTGACGACGCTGTCGCCCACCGCGTCGCTGGGCGAGGTGACCAGGTACTTCGCCGCCTACAACCTGGTGTGCGGCCCGGTGGTGGACGAGACCGACCACCTGCTGGGCGCGGTGACCGTGGACGACGTGCTGGACCACCTGCTGCCGGACAACTGGCGGGAAACGGGGTTGACCCATGCCTGAGCCGCAGTCGCGCCGGCGGCTCGACCAGCCGCGCACACCGGGCCGCATCCGGCTCTCGCTCGACCGGGACGCGTTCGGGCGGCTGGCCGAGCGGCTGGCCCGGTTCCTGGGCACCGGGACGTTCCTGTTCTGGCAGACGCTGCTCGTGCTCGTGTGGATCACGCTGAACCTGGTCGCGGTGTCGCTGCGCTGGGACCCGTACCCGTTCATCCTGCTCAACCTGGCGTTCTCGACGCAGGCCGCCTACGCCGCGCCGCTGATCCTGCTGGCCCAGAACCGGCAGGACGACCGGGACCGGGTGGCGCTGGAGGAGGACCGGGCGCGGGCGGCGCAGACGAAGGCCGACACCGAGTACCTGGCGCGGGAGCTGGCCGCGCTGCGGCTGGCCGTCGGCGAGGTGGTGACCCGCGACTACCTGCGCGGCGAGCTGGAGCGCGTGTTCCGGGAGCGCCGCAAGCACGCCAAGGACGACGTGCCGTCGTGACCGGTCACGGCTCGCCGGTGGCGAGCCGGTCGCAGGTGTGGCCGAACGCCTCCAGCTCGGCCGGCCCGAACTCGTCGGCGAAGTGGCGCACCACGCCCGTGAGGTGGGTGCCCGAGGCGATCCGCAGCCGCTCCAGGCCCTGCGGCGTGAGCACGGCGACCACGCCGCGGCCGTCGCCGTCGGCGCGTTCCCGCAGCACCAGGTTGGCGCGTTCCAGTCGGTCGACGAGCCTGGTCACGCCGGAGCGGGACAGCAGCACCGCCTCGGCCAGCTCGGTCATCCTCAGGCGGTGCTGCGGCGACTCGGCCAGTTGGACGAGGACGTCGTAGGCCGCGAGCGACAGGCGTTGCCCGGCGATCAGTTCGGCTTCCAGGACCCGAGTGAGCCGAGCATGCGCCCGGAGGAACGATCGCCACACCCCCAGCTCGGTTCGGGTGGGCAACCGGGCACTTCCGGTTTCCGGCACGAACACCAATGTTACGGAAAGCACGCAACCGGCTTCGCGCTGCCCCCGGGGCGGGGGCGACCAACCGGTAGCTTCGGTGGTGCACGGCCGCCGTAGCATGGCGGTTCCCACCACTTTTCGGCAAAGGCGCGCGCAGTGACTCTTCCTACCGTTGACGACGTGCACGAGGCGCTGGCCGGTGTCCAGGACCCGGAGATCCGGCGTCCGATCACCGAGCTGGGCATGGTGAAGGACGTCGCGGTCGGCGCCGGCGGTGTCGTGGACGTGGCGGTGTACCTGACCGTGTCCGGCTGCCCGTTGCGCGACAAGATCACCGCCGACGTGACGGCCGCCGTGTCCGCGCTGCCCGGCGTGACCGGGGTGCGGGTGGAGCTGGACGTGATGAGCGACGCGCAGCGGACCGAGCTGCGCAAGTCGCTGCGCGGCGGCGCGGAGGAGCCGGTGATCCCGTTCGCGCAGCCCGGGTCGCTGACCCGCGTGTACTGCGTGGCGTCGGGCAAGGGCGGCGTCGGCAAGTCGTCGGTGACGGTGAACCTGGCCGTGGCGATGGCCGCGCGCGGCCTGTCGGTGGGCGTCGTGGACGCCGACATCTACGGCCACTCGATCCCGCGGATGCTCGGCACCGGCGACCGGCCGACCCAGGTCGAGAAGATGATCATGCCGCCGCAGGCGCACGGCGTGAAGCTGATCTCCATCGGCATGTTCACCCCCGGCAACACCCCGGTGGTGTGGCGGGGCCCGATGCTGCACCGGGCGTTGCAGCAGTTCCTGGCGGACGTGTTCTGGGGCGACCTGGACGTGCTGCTGATGGACCTGCCGCCGGGCACCGGCGACGTGGCGATCTCGGTGGCGCAGCTGGTGCCGAACGCCGAGATCCTGGTCGTGACGACGCCGCAGCAGGCGGCGGCGGAGGTCGCCGAGCGGGCCGGGTCGATCGCGTTGCAGACGCGGCAGCGGGTGGCGGGCGTGATCGAGAACATGTCGTGGCTGGAGCTGCCGGACGGCACCCGCATGGACGTCTTCGGCTCGGGCGGCGGGCAGGCGGTGGCCGACTCGCTGACGCAGGCGGTCGGCGCGGACGTGCCGCTGCTGGGCCAGGTGCCGCTGGACCCGCGGCTGCGGGAGCAGGGCGACTCGGGCACGCCGATCGTGCTGGCGCACCCGGAGTCGGCGGCGGGGCAGGTGCTGTCGTCGGTGGCGGGCAAGCTGTCGACGCGGTCGCGCGGGCTGGCCGGGCGGTTGTTGAACGTGTCGCCCGCCGGGCGGTAGCCGGAGCGGATCGCCGAGAGGCCCCCGGGATGTCCCGGGGGCCTCTTTCGCGCGCGCCGACCGTTGACGAACCCGGACCCATCTGCAACCTTTGAGCGCAACCCTGCAAGAACTCGACAAAGACAACTCAAAAACTTAGCTACTACCTGCAACCTGCCAGCAGGTAACCGCCGCGCCTGCTGCGTGCCCGCGCCCGTCGTCCCCGACGAAGAGGACACCATGAAACGAACGCAGCAACGAACGCGGCACCGCCGGCGGCTGGTCGGCGGCCTCCTCGCGGTCGGCCTCCTGTCCCTCGGCCTCCCCGCCGGCCCCGCCGCCGCGGCCCCCGTGAACCTCGCGGCCGGCAAACCCGTCTCCGCGAGCGGCGCCCAGCCCGGCTACCCCGCCGCCAACGGCAACGACGGCAACCCCCAGACCTACTGGGAGAGCGCCAACAACGCGTTCCCGCAGTGGCTCCAGGTCGACCTCGGCGCCGCGACCCGCGTCACCCGCGTGGTGCTCAGGCTGCCCGCCGGCTGGGAGGCCCGCACCCAGACCCTGTCGGTGCGGGGCAGCGTGGACGGCTCCTCGTTCACCGACCTCGCCACCACCGCGGGCCGCGCGTTCGACCCCGGTTCCGGCAACACCGCCACCGTCGACTTCGCCGCCGCGGCGGCGCGGCACGTGCGGGTGCACGTCACCGGCAACACCGGCTGGCCCGCCGCCCAGGTCGCCGAGTTCGAGGTCTACGGCCCGGAGACCGGCGACACCCGGCCGCCGACCGCGCCCGCGAACCTCACCCACGTCCAGAGCGGCGAGCAGATCCGGCTGAGCTGGTCCGCCGCGACCGACGACGTGGGCGTCACCGGCTACACCGTCTACCGCGACGGCTCCCCCGTCGCGACCGTCGCCGGCCTTTCCCACACCGACACCCGGCCCACCACGGCCACCGTCTCCTACACCGTGCGGGCCCGTGACGCGGCGGGCAACGAGTCGCCCGACAGCAACCGGGTGACCCGCGTCGGCCAGGGCGGCGGGCAGGACCTGGCGCGCGGCAAACCGGTCGAGGCGTCGTCCCACGTGCACTCGTTCGTGGCGGCCAACGCCAACGACGGCAACCTCGCCACCTACTGGGAGTCCCACGGGCACCCGTCCACGCTGACCGTGCGGCTCGGGGCCAACGCCGACGTCACCTCGGTGGTCGTCAAGCTCAACCCGGACCAGGCGTGGGGCGACCGCACCCAGTCGATCGAGGTCCTGGGGCGCGAGCGGTCGGCGACCGGGTTCACCACCCTGCGGGCCCGCGCCGACCACGCCTTCGGCCCGGCCGCCAACCGGAACTCGGTGACGATCCCGGTCACCGGCCGCGTCGCGGACCTGCGGCTGGCCATCGCGGGCAACACCGGCGCGCCCGGCGGGCAGGTCGCCGAGCTGGAGGTCGTCGGCACGCCCGCGCCCAACCCCGACCTGGTGGTGACCGGGCTGACCTGGGCGCCCGCGAACCCGGTGGAGACCGACGCGGTGCGGCTGACGGCCGTGGTGCGCAACGCGGGCAGCGCCGCCGCGCCCGCCACGACGGTCAACGCCAGTCTCGGCGGGACCGTGGTGGGCTCCGCGCCGGTCGCCGCGCTGGCTGCGGGCGCGTCGACGACCGCGGTCGTCGACGCGGGCCGTCGCCCGCGGGGCAGCCACCGGGTGTCCGCCGTGGTCGACCCGACCGACGCGGTGGTGGAGCAGGACGACGACAACAACGGCTTCACGGCGGCCTTGCCGCTGGTCGTCGGGCAGGCGCCAGGCCCCGACCTGCGGGTCACCGGTGTCGCCTGGACCCCGCAGAGCCCGGCGCCCGGGCAGGCGGTGTCCTTCACCGCCACCGTCGAGAACCGGGGCACGTCCGCGTCCGGCGCGACCACCGTCACCCGGCTGACCGTCGGCGGCGCGACCCTCGACGCCACCACCCCGTCCCTCGCGGCCGGCGCGACCGCGACCGCGGCGTTCGCCGGCACGTGGACCGCGGTGAACGGCGGCGCGACGATCACCGCCACGGCCGACGCGACCGGCGTGGTGGCCGAGACCGACGAGAACAACAACTCGTTCGGCCGGTCGATCGTGGTCGGGCGCGGCGCGGCCGTCCCGTACGTCGAGCACGAGGCCGAGCACGCCCGGTACCAGGGCACCCTGCTGGAGGCCGACCCGCGGCGCACGTTCGGGCACACCAACTTCGCCACCGAGTCGTCCGGCCGCCGGTCGGTGCGGCTGTCCGCCACCGGCCACTTCGTCGAGTTCACCTCCACCGCCGCGGCCAACTCGATCGTGGTGCGCAACTCGGTGCCCGACGCGCCCGGCGGCGGTGGCGCGGACGCGAGCATCAGCCTGTACGCGGACGACGTGTTCGTGCGCAAGCTGGCGCTGACGTCGAAGCACAGCTGGCTGTACGGCAACACCGACAGCCCCGAGGGCCTGACCAACACCCCGCAGGCCGACGCGCGGCGGCTGTTCGACGAGTCGCACGCCCTGCTGTCCCGCACCTACCCGCCGGGCACCAGGTTCAAGCTCCAGCGCGACGCCTCCGACACGGCCGCGTTCCACGTCATCGACCTGATCGACCTGGAGCAGGTCGCGCCGCCGGCGTCGCGGCCCGCCGGCTGCACGTCGATCACCGAGTACGGCGCGGCGCCCGACGACGGCCGCGACGACACCGACGCCCTCCAGCGGGCCGTGACCGACGACCAGAACGGCGTCATCGGCTGCGTGTGGATCCCCGCCGGCCAATGGCGGCAGGAGAAGAAGATCCTCACCGACGACCCGCTCAACCGCGGCCAGCACAACCAGGTCGGCATCCGGGACGTCACCATCCGCGGCGCGGGCATGTGGCACTCCCAGCTGCACTCGACGATCGAGCCGCACCTCGCGCCGGGGATGATCAACCACCCGCACGAGGGCAACTTCGGGTTCGACGTCGACGCCAACACCGTCATCTCCGACATCGCGATCTTCGGCTCGGGCCGCATCCGCGGCGGCGACGGCAACGCGGAGGGCGGCGTGGGCCTCAACGGCCGCTTCGGCCCCGGCACGAAGATCACGAACGTGTGGATCGAGCACGCCAACGTGGGCGTGTGGGTCGGCCGCGACCACAGCAACATCCCGGAGCTGTGGGGTCCGGGCGACGGGCTGGAGTTCAGCGGGATGCGGATCCGCAACACCTACGCCGACGGCATCAACCTCACCAACGGCACCCGCAACTCCCGCGTGGTCAACTCCTCGTTCCGCAACACCGGCGACGACGCCCTGGCGATCTGGGCCAACCAGTACGTCAAGGACACCGCCGTCGACGTCGCGCACAGCAACGCGTTCGTGAACAACACCATCCAGCTGCCGTGGCGGGCGAACGGCATCGCCATCTACGGCGGCCACGGCAACCGGGCCGAGAACAACGTCATCTCCGACACCATGAACTACCCGGGCATCATGCTGGCCACCGACCACGACCCGCTGCCGTTCTCCGGGCAGACGCTGCTCGCGAACAACGCCCTGCACCGCACGGGCGGCGCGTTCTGGGGCGAGCAGCAGCAGTTCGGGGCCATCACGCTGTTCGCGCAGGGCCGCGACATCCCCGGCGTGGTGATCCGGGACACGGAGATCCACGACTCCACCTACGACGGCATCCAGTTCAAGTCGGGTGGCGGATCGACGCCGGGGGTGGTGATCAGCAACGTGCGGATCGACCGGTCCACCAACGGGGCGGGTGTCCTGGCGCAGGGCGGCGCGCGGGGCAGCGCGGCGCTGACCGGCGTGACCATCACGAACTCGGCGACCGGGGACGTGGTGGTGGAGCCGGGGTCGCAGTTCGCGATCACCCGGACGGCGGCGGCCCGTCGGGGTCTCGCGGCGGGCTGACCGGGACGGCGCGGCGAAGGGCTCCCGGGTTCCGAACGCCCGGGGGCCCTTCCCGCGTCCGGGGGTGCGCTTGGTGCGCCGGGTCCGCGTGGTTCACAGGGCCGCTGGGGCTCGCGGGGCGGTGAGGTTCGCCGGGGCCGTGAGGGTCGCGGCGGCGTGCCCGTGCTCCGCCCGGTCCACGCGCTCGAACGGCAGCCCCGTCGCCCGCCGGAGGTGCCCCGGCAGCCCGATGTCCGCGCCTGTGCCCGTGGGTGGGCACGTGCCCCGGTGTGCCGTGGCCAAACCCGCGTGACCGGCACGGGTGACGGAGTTCAACCGGACGTGTCACCCGAGGGTCCTCGCCTCGCCGCTCGGGTCCGGTCAGGTCCGCCCAGGTCGCATCCGGGTCCGGTCAGGTCGCGCCCGGGCCCGGCCCGGTCAGGTCGCGTCCGGGTCGTACGGCGGCCGCTCGCCCCGCTCCAGCGGCCGTTCCGCCGGCTGCGGCTGGGGACGGGGCGCGGTCGTCGGGTAGCCGTTCGGCTTCTCGCTCGGCTCGTCGTCCCACAGGTGCTTGGTGATGGCCCGCTTCGGGTCGAAGTTCCGCAGCTCCCGCAGGTCCTCCAGCGGCTTGCGCAGCTGCTCGAACTCCGGCCCCATCTCCTGCTTGAGCTGGTCGCGCGCGCCGGTCGCGTACTCGCGCACCTGGCGGATCGTCCGACCCACCCACGCCGCGGCCGACGGCAGCCGCTCCGGCCCCAGGATGAACAGGCCCGCGACGACGATGACCAGGATCTCGAACCATCCGATGCTGTCGAACACCCGCGTGCCCCACCTTCCGCCCCCGGTCCCGGGGGACCAGCCTAACCGTCAGTCGGAGCGCAGCGTCACCTGCACGGTGAGCTCCCGACCCTGCCTGACCAGCACGACCGGAACCGTCTCCCCGATTTCACGTTCCCGCACCGCGACGGTCAGCTCGGCGGCGTTGCGCACCAGCCGGTCGCCGACGCGGATGATCACGTCCGCCTCCTGGACGCCCGCGGCCGCGGCGGCGCCGCCCTCCGGGACGTTCTGCACCTGCGCGCCCTCGGCGGTCTCCGCGGACGCCGACCGCGCGTTGAGGTTCATGTCCGCGTGCTTGACCTGCCCGTCGCGGATCAGCGCCTGCGAGATCTTGCGCGCGTAGTTGCCGGTGATGGCGAACCCGAGGCCGACCGAGCCGCCGGTCTCGGTGCGGATCGACGAGTTGATGCCGACCAGCGCGCCGGACGAGTCGACCAGCGCGCCGCCGGAGTTGCCGGGGTTGATGGCCGCGTCGGTCTGGATCGCGTCGTAGGTGACCTGGGGGCCGCCGTTCTCCCCCGCCGCCGTCACCGGGCGGTGCAACGCGCTGACGATGCCCTCGGTGACCGTGTTGGACAGCGACAGCGGCGAACCGATCGCCAGCACCGTGTCGCCCACGGCCAGCTCGTCGGAGTCGCCGAACTGCAGCACGGTCGGGTTCTCCACCTCGACCTTGATCACCGCGAGGTCGGTCTTGGCGTCCCGGCCGACGACCTGCGCCAAGGCCCGCTTGCCGTCGGTGAACACCACGGTCAGCTTCGCCGACGTGTCCTGCACGGCCGGCGCGACCACGTGGTCGTTGGTGAGCACGTAGCCCGCGCCGTCGATCACCACGCCCGAGCCGACGCCCGCCACGTTCGCGCCCTTGAACTCGATCGACACCACGCTCGGCGTGACCCGGCTCGCGATGTCGGCGACCGAGCCGACCGGCCGCTCCTTCGCGGGCTTGACCTCGGCCAGCGTCACACCGCCGTCGGTCAGCGGGTTGCCGACCCGGCCCAGCAGCCAGCCGACCACACCGCCGCCCGCGCCGACCAGCAGCGCCGCGACCAGCAGCAGCGCCAGGGCCGTCGGCTTCACGCGCCGCCCGAACAGCAGCTCGGGCACGCTCAGCTGGGCCCCCGGCCGCGGGTCGGGCTCCGCCGCGGGCGCGGCCTCCTCGGTCACGGCGGGCGGCCCGATCACGGCCGACGCGCCCGGGTCGCGCCACGCGTCGCCCGCGGGCTCGCCCTCCCAGAAGACCGGCTCCACCTCGGGTTCGCCGTGGAGGTCCAGCGGCGGGCGCTGGAGCCGCGTGCCCGCGTCGCCGTCGGGCCGGCCAAACGCCGTGGCCAGCGCCTCCGGCGGTGGCGGCGCGAACCGCACCGGGCCGCTGCCGTTGCCGTTGGGGGTGGACCGGTCGGCGGCGAACGCGCCGGGCACACCCCGCGGCCTGCCGAACACGGCGGCCTGACCGGGGTCGACGGCCGGGCGGGCCAAGGGGCGGGGCGCGAGCCTGCGGTGCGCCCCGTCGTCGACGCCCGACCTCGGGGTCCCGTTGCCCTGCTCTGGCTCGCTCATCGCTCCCCGCACGTCGTCACGCACTACCTGTCGCGGGGCAATCGTGCCCTCCGAGCGGTGAAGTCGCCGTCAGCGGCCCAGGTCCGCGACCGGGCGCAGCACGTCCGCGCGCTCGGCGAGGGTGGACGACGGGGAGACCGCGGGCGCGGGCGGCGGGGTGGTGCCCTGCGCGGGCGAGGGCGAGGGGTCCTCGCCGGGGACGACGAGGGCGAGCGCGCCGAGCATCAGCCCGGACACGACGACACCGGCGCCCTGCCGGGCCCGCCTGCCGCCGAGGCGGCTACCGCCGCCGGTGCCGAAAGGGCGGCTCTGCCCCAGGACGGGCCCCGAGCCGAAGGGAACCCGGTCGGGCCGCTGCACGGTGACCAGCTGGCCGTCCTCGGTGACCGCGAGGTTGTCGGGTGCGCTGGGCAGCTCGACCTGCTCCGGGATCGCGCCCAGCCTGGCCAGCAGGCCGGCCGGCGCGCACGGGGTCGGCGCGGCGCGCACCGCGGAGCGCGCCTGCTGCTGCGAGTACGCCTCGGCCGCGCAGAACGGGCAGCGCGCCAGGTGGGCGGCCGCCCGGCCGTGGGCCGAGGCGGACAGCTCACCGTCGACGAAGGCGACCACCGCGTCGGGCAGCAGGTGCTGCTCGGGCAGTTGCCAACCTCGCAGGTCGGTCATGCAGAGTCCTCCCGAACCAGACCCCGTCGGCGTTCCATCTCCACCCGCAGGGCCTGGCGGCCCCGGTGGATCCTGCTCCTCACCGTACCCAGTTTGATCCCGAGGGTGGCGCCGATCTCCTCGTAGGACAGCCCCTCCACGTCGCACAGCACCACGGCGGCGCGGAACTCGGGCGGCAGCTCGTCCAGCGCGGCCTGCAACTCCGGGTCCAGGTGGGTCTCGTCGTAGACCTCCTCCGGGCTCGGGTCGTCGCCCCGGATGCGGTCGTGCTCCTCCGGCAGGGCCTCCATGCGCACGCGCGAGCGGCGGCGGGCCATGTCGAGGAAGAGGTTCGTGGTGATGCGGTGCAGCCAGCCCTCGAACGTGCCGGGTTTGTACGACGCGAGCGAGCGGAACACCCGGATGAACGTCTCCTGGGTGAGGTCCTCGGCGTCGTGCTGGTTGCCGGTGAGGCGGTAAGCCAGCCGGTAGACCCGGTCGGCGTGGTCGCGCACGACCTGGTCCCACGAGGGCACGGTCCACTCCGCGTCCTCGATGGGCGCGGTCGGTGCGGTCGGTGCGGCGGTCGACTGCTTCGGCATCGGGGGGTTGAGCACCTCCAGTGGGCTGGATGCCCTGCTGCACGGGGTCAACGTTCGGAGTGCCTCACGTGTTCCCCGTTGGTCCTGCGCTGGAACCAGCCTGACCGGTCCGCTTATAACGATGGTGAGAGGCGGCTGAGAGCAGGCTGAGAATCACGGGTTCGCCGAGCCGGTCCCGGACGGGGGCCCGCGGCGTTAGCCTTCGTGCTGTGGATGCGCCTACGCGCGAGTACGTGGAGCACTACCTGCCCGAGGACCCGGCGCTGGCGGCGGCCAGGGCGCGCGGGGCCGAGCTGGGCTGCGTGCCGATCGGGTCCGGCGGCGGCGCGGCGCTGAGGTTCCTGGCGGCCGCGCTGCGGGCCAAGGCCGTGGTGGAGGTCGGCACCGGCGCGGGCGTCGGCGCCCTGTACCTGCTCGGCGGCATGCCGGCGGCGGGGGTGCTGACCTCGATCGACGTGCGGCCGGAGCACCAGCGGGCGGCGCGGGTGGCGTTCGCGGAGGCCGGGGTCGCGGTGTCCCGGACGCGGCTCATCACCGGGCGGGCGCTGGACGTGCTGCCCCGGTTGGCGGACGGCGCGTACGACCTGGTGTTCGTGGACGCGGCGAAGTCGGAGTACCCGAGGTACCTCCAGGAGGGCGTGCGGCTGCTGCGGCCGGGCGGGGTGATCGCGTTCGACAACGTGCTGTGGCACGGGCGGGTGGTCGACCCGGCGCACCGGGACGCGGACACGGTGGCGATGCGGGAGGTGGCGAGGACCGTCCGCGACGACGACCGGCTGGTGCCGGTGATCCTGCCCCTGGGCGACGGGTTGTTGGTGGCCGCGAAGTCGGGGTGAGCCGGATCCGGGCGCGTGCTGGTCACGTGCCGGTTCAGGTGCTGGTCACAGGCCGCACAGCGCCTCCGCCCCGTCTCTGCCAGACTCCCCCTGCCCATGTCCCTCTCGCCGCTCCGTGGACGAACACCACTGCCTCCTCCACCCGACCACACGATCGAGTGAACATCGTCCGACAATGTACGGAAACGGTGTTACCGATCATCGGTTGAACGAATGAGGTGCCCGACCGACCACCCGGCCCACCCACCCAAGCTGACCATCCGGCCACCCGACCGACCACCCCGGCCGGCCGCCGGAAGAGGCAGGTGCCCGACCGCTCAGGGCCCGAAGCGGCGCCCGACCACTCAGGGCCCGAAGCGGCGGCGGTAGGCGCTGGGGGTGAGCCCGGTGCGGCGGTGGAACTGGGCTCGCAGGTTGGACGCCGACCCCAGCCCGCTGCGGCGGGCGACCACGTCGAGGCGGGACTCGCCCCGCTCGATGAGGCTGCGCGCCAGGTCCACGCGCTCCGCCGTGAGCCAGGCCAGCGGGGTGGTGCCCAGCTCGGCCTGGAACCGCCGGTGCAGGGTGGCCTGGCTGACCGCGGCCCGCGTGGCGAGCGAGGCGACGGTCAGCGGCTCGCGCAGGTTGGCGCGGGCCCAGGCGAGGACCGGCCCGAGCGACTCGTCCGGGACGTCGGGCACCGGGCGGGTGACGAACTGCCGCTGGCCGCCGTCGCGGTGGGCGGCGAACACCAGGCGGCGGGACACGGTGTTGACCACCTCGGTGCCGTGGTCCTGGCGGATCAGGTGCAGGCCCAGGTCGAGGGCCGCGGCGCTGCCGGCGGCGGTGTGGATCAAGCCGTCCTGGACGTAGAGGACGTCCGGGACGAGGGTGACCAGCGGGAACAGGTCGCGGAACAGGTCGGCCCACTGCCAGTGCGTGGTGGCCCGGCGGCCGTCCAGGAGGCCGGCGTGCGCCAGGGTGAACGCGCCGGTGCAGAAGCTGACCAGGCGCGCGCCCCGGTCGTGGGCGCGGGTCACGGCGTCGAGCAGGGGTTGTGGCGGGCGGACCCAGCTGTCGGGGCGGTTCGACACGATCACGGTGTCGGCGCGGTCGACTTCACCCAGGTCGGGGACACCCGTGAGGGTGAAAAAGTCGTGGTTCACGCGGACCGGACCGAGGGCGCAGAGCGTGAACGAGTACCACGGGTGGTCTCCCAGTTCCGGGCGCGCCAGGCCGAACAGCTCGGTGGCGACGCCCATCTCGAACGGGTTCGAGCCGGAGTCGACGATCATCACCACGTGGTGCGAGGATCCTGGCGGCATGTGCGATTCCTAGCACTCACACGTACGTGCGGAAAGAGCACACGATCGGATGCATGGAGCCGATCAACCTGGGGAAAGCGCTGGCCAGCTTCGACGCCCTGTGGAGCCCGCGCGTCGTCACGACCGTGAACGACTACGACATCCGCGTGGCCAAGGTTCGCGGCGAGCACCTGTGGCACGTGCACGATCACACGGACGAGTTCTTCTTGGTGCTGGAGGGTGAACTGGAGATCGCGCTGGAGGAGCGGACCGTCCGGCTGGGGCAGGGAGACGTGTTCGTGGTGCCCAGGGGCGCGAGGCACAAGCCGTCGTCGGCGGGTGGGGCGCGGATCATGGTGATCGAGCCCAGCGGGACGTCGAGCGTCGGGGATCGCCACGACGAGGTTCCCGACCACGTCGACGCGACCACCGGCCACCCCCTGGTCGGCCGCCCCTGATCGGCCGCCCCCGGCCGGGCACCCACTGGCCGGGCACCCTCCTGGCCGGGCACGCCTGACTGGCGACACCGACCGGGAAGGGGAAGGGGAAGGATGGGAAGAGGGGCGGGCGGGAAGAGGGGCGGGAGCAAGCGGGCGGGGGGTGCGGGGCCCGGCGACGGGTGCCGGGCCACCACCGCCCCGCGTCACTCGGCCGTGATGCCCTTGCCCAGCACGGTCACCCCGCCGGCCGACACCGTGTACCGCTGCCGGTCCATCGCCGGGTCCACGCCGATCAGCGCGCCGTCCGGCACGACGACGTTCTTGTCCAGGATCGCCCGCCTCACCACGGCGCCCCGCCCGATCCGCACGCCGGGCAGCAGCACGCTGCCCTGCACCACCGACCCGGTCTCGATCACCACGTCCGACGACACCACCGACCCGTGCACGGTGCCGGAGATGATCGACCCCGGCCCCACCATCGAGTCCTCCGCGCTGCCGCCCGCGATGAACTTCGCCGGCGGCAGCGGCGGGGTCGCCGTGCGGATCGGCCACGCCTGGTTGTAGAGGTTGAACACCGGCCGCACCGACACCAGGTCCATGTGGGCCTCGTAGTAGGCGTCGATGGTCCCCACGTCGCGCCAGTACCCGCGGTCCCGGTCGGTCTCGCCCGGCACGCCGTTGTCGGCGAAGTCGTAGACGTGCGCCCGCCCCTGGTCGACGAGCATGGGGATGATGTCGCCGCCCATGTCGTGGTCGGAGTCCGGGTTGGCCGCGTCCGCGCGCAGCGCCTCGATCAGCGCCTCGGTCCGGAACACGTAGTTGCCCATCGAGGCGAACGTGACCTCAGGGTCGCCGGGCACGTGCGGCGGGTCGGACGGCTTCTCCAGGAACCTGGTGATCAGCCCGAACTCGTCGGAGTCGATGCACCCGAACGCCTTGGCCTCGGCCCGGGGCACCCGGATGCCCGCCACGGTGACGCCCGCGCCGGTCTCGACGTGCTGCTCCACCATGTGGCCGGGGTCCATGCGGTAGACGTGGTCGGCGCCGAAGACCACCACGTGCTCCGGCTTCTCGTCGTTGACGAGGTTCAGCGACTGGAAGATGGCGTCGGCGCTGCCGGTGTACCAGCGGGGGCCGAGGCGCTGTTGCGCCGGCACCGGCGTGACGTACTGCCCGAGCACATTGGACAGCCGCCACGTCGTGGAGATGTGCCGGTCCAGGGAATGGGATTTGTACTGGGTGAGCACGCAGAGCTTGACGAAACCCGCGTTCACCAGGTTGGACAGGACGAAGTCCACCAGCCGGTAGTTCCCGCCGAAGGGCACCGCCGGCTTTGCCCGGTCGGCGGTCAACGGCCACAACCGTTTGCCTTCGCCACCGGCGAGGACAATTCCCAGGACGTGCGGTTGCCCTTTCACGACAACGACCCTAACCGGGTGAGCACCACCTCACCAACGGCGAACTAACGCAGCCGCCGCCGTTCACCCGGCTGCCGGGGTCGTCGGGGTTACGGTGAGCCGGTGCGAATTGGACTGCTGACACGTGAGTACCCGCCCGAGGTCTACGGCGGCGCCGGGGTGCACGTCGGTTTCCTGGTGCCGAGGTTGCGCGAGCTGATCGACGTGGACGTGCACGCCTTCGGCGGTCCGCGCGAGGACGCGCGGGCGCACGTCGCGGCGCCCGGTCTGGAGGGGGCGAACGCCGCGTTGGCCACGCTGTCGGTGGACCTGGAGATGGCGGCGGCGCTGGGTGGCGTGCAGCTCGCGCACTCCCACACCTGGTACGCCAACATGGCCGGTCACCTGGCAAAACTGCTGCACGGCATCCCGCACGTGGTGACCGCGCACTCGCTGGAGCCGCGCCGGCCGTGGAAGGCGGAGCAGCTGGGCGGCGGGTACCGGGTGTCGTCGTGGGTGGAGCGCACCGCGTACGAGGCGGCGGACGCGGTGATCGCGGTGAGCGAGGGCATGCGGGCCGACGTGCTGGACTGCTACCCGGCGCTGGACCCGGCGCGCGTGCACGTCGTGCGCAACGGCATCGACACGGTCGCCTACCACCCGGTGGGCGAGACCGACGCGCTGGAGCGGCACGGCATCGACCCGGGGCGGCCGATCGTGACGTTCGTGGGGCGGATCACCCGGCAGAAGGGCCTCGGGCACCTGGTCGCCGCCGCGCACCGGTTCTCCCCGGACGCGCAGGTGGTGCTGTGCGCGGGCGCGCCGGACACGCCGGAGATCGCCGAGGAGACGCGGCGGGCGGTGGCGGAGCTGGCGGCGTCGCGGCGGGGGGTGTTCTGGATCCGGCAGATGCTCCCGGCGGAGGAGGTCCGGCAGGTCCTGAGCCACTCGACGGTGTTCGTGTGCCCCTCGGTGTACGAGCCGCTGGGGATCGTGAACCTGGAGGCGATGGCGTGCGGGACGGCGGTGGTGGCGTCCGACGTGGGCGGCATCCCGGAGGTCGTGCAGCACGGTGGGACCGGGTTGCTGGTGCACTACGACGAGGGTGACGTCGAGGCGTACCGGGCGGGGTTGGCGGACGCGGTGAACGAGGTGCTGGGCGACCCGGCGCGGGCGGCGGCGTTCGGCGCGGCCGGGCGTGAGCGGGCGGTGCGGGAGTTCTCGTGGGAGTCGGTCGCGGAGCAGACGGTGGAGGTGTACCGGGCGGCCCTGAACACCCCGGAATGATCACTCAAACCTCACTGTGATACTCGCCACACTCCATTGGGTGCAACCCAGGAGGGGGGCGACCGCCTTTACCCAGTAGGGGGCCGACTACTGGGGGTTGTGGATGCGGTGGGGTGTCCTCCTGTTGGCGTTGGTGACCGCCGGGTGCGCGACGCCCGCGTTCAGCGCCGAACAGGTGCGGTTGACCCTGGACGGGCAACCGGTCCTGGACGCGCCGGCGTTGCAGGCGCGGGCCGAGGCGGAACTGAGCTACACGCTGTCGTTCGGGTACGTCGCGCGCACCGGCGGGGCGGCCGCGAGCTGCTGGTTCGCCCGGACGGGGCGGCTGTTCGAGGTGGACAGCAGGCTGTGGTGCGGGCCGGTGCAGGTGCCCGGCACCGCGGCCGCCACCGACTGGGTGCCGGTGCCGTTGAAGGAGGTCGAGCGGACCGGGTCCGGTGTGCGGCTGGAGGTGCAGCCGCCGCAGGTCCCGCCGCCCGGTTCCCGCAGCGTGCCGGTGGGGAAGCTGGTGCGCACCGACGGGCGCGAGGCGGTCGCCGACCAGGGCGTCGGCGAGGCCGGGCCGGACTTCCTGGCCGTGCTGCCGGACGAGGGGCAGCACGTGGAGGAGGCGTCCGCGTTCGTCCGGGACGACCAGCTCGAAGTGCGGGTCACCGGGTACGCGAAGCCCTCGGCGTGGTCGACGGACGCCGGTGAGCTGCGGGCCGAGCACGGCGTCGAGCTGCGGGTGCTGCGGCTGGCCGTGACGCGGCACGGCGAGGTCGACTCGGCGTTCCGGCAGACCCCGTGGCGCGGCTGGCTGCCGCAGCCGCCGGAGCTGTCGCTGGACGTGCCGGGGCGGCGGCACCGGCTGCCCGCCGACCGGCTGCCGGACCAGGGGTCCGTGCTGGTGGTCTTCACGGTGGCCGCCGGGGGTGGCGGCGCCGAGGCGCTGGTGCTGAACACCGTGGGCGCGAAGTCGTTGGAGCAGCGGGTCGAGGTGCCGTCCGGGCAGGTGGTGGGGGCCGCGCCAGGGGTGCTGCGGCGCGCGCCGGGACCGGAGACGACGTCCGTTTCGACGCCCGTGACGGTCGGGGCCGCGACCGGGTCGGTGGAGGTGATCCGGGCGCGGCTGGGGCGGCAGCGGCCGGTGGCGTTCAGCGACCAGTACGAGCTGTCCACGGCCGGGCCCGGGATGGCGCTGCTGGAGCTGCGGTTGCAGCAGCACGGGCTGCCGACGGTGGTCGGGGCCTGGGAAACCGCGAAGCTGACGGCGGTGGAGCTGCCGGACGGGAGCCGGGCGCGGTTCGCGGGGGCGCGCTACGGCGGGGACACGGTGCCGGTCGCGGTGGTGTTCGAGGTGCCGGAGGACGTGCGGTCGGTGCGGTTCTCGGTGACGGCGGGGATGGCGACGTTGCCGCAGCTGGGGACGGTGTCGGTGAGCGGTGGGGAGCCCGGGGTGGTGGCGCTGGACTTCTGAGGCTCGCTGGGGGCTCGGGTGGCGGGTCGCGGGGGTCGTGGCGCGGGGGTCGCGGGGGCGCGGCGGTGGGTCGGAGTCGCGGTCGGGGGCGCGGTGCGGGGGTCGGGGGCGCGGGGACGCGGTCGAGGGGCGCGGCCGGGGGTGGGGCGGAGGGCCGGCGCGGCGGCGGCCTGCACAGCGGTGGTGGCGGACGGCGCTGCGGCTGGCCCGGCGGCAGCTGGTGCTGCGGCGGCTGGCCCGGCGGCCGTCGGCCTGGCGACAGCTGGCCCGGCGGCGGCCAGTCCGGCGGCGTTCGGCAGGGTGGCATTCGGCAGGGTGGCGTTCGGCGCGGCGGCGGCCGGAGCGACGGCCACCGCAGCGGCTGTGGCCGTCACGTTCACAGCTGTGGCGGCCGTGGCGGGCGTGGGGTGGCGGGGTCGGGGGTGGGGTGGCCGGGGTCGCGGTTCCTCATGCTCTACCGAGTGCCGGACCCCCGGTTTTCGTACATCCTCCCGCCGATGATCACCCCATCGTGTTACCGATCAGACCCGGCCCCAGACCCAGACCCGGCCCCGTGCGCGGTCCCGGTCCAGCTCTCCGCCAACCCGATCAACGTCCGGGCCGCGAAGCCCGTCGCGCCCGGCACGACCTCGTCGTACGCCTTGTCCGCCCGCGCCGGCCCCGCGATGTCCAGGTGGGCCCACGGCACGTCGCCGACGAACTCCCTCAGGAACAGCGCCGCCGTGATGCCGCCCGGTCCCGGGGGGCACTGGCGGACGTCCGCGATGTCGCTCCGCACGCCCTCCGCCGCGTCCTCCAGCAGCGGCATGCGCCACCACCGCTCGCCGACGGCCGCGCCCGCCCCGGCGATCCGGGCCGCCAGGTCGTCGTCGGTGGCGAACAGGCCCCCGGTGCGCAGCCCGAGGGTGACCTTCATCGCCCCGGTCAGGGTGGCGACGTCCACCAGGTGGTCCGGCGCGAGCGTGCGCACGGCGTAGGCCAGGGCGTCCGCCAGCACGAGCCTGCCCTCGGCGTCGGTGTTCGTGACCTCGGTCGTCGTGCCGCCGTGGTGCCTGATCACGTCACCGGGTCGGTACGCGGAGCCCGACACGTGGTTCTCGGCGGCCGGGACGAGGCCGGTGACGCGCAGGGGCAGGCGGCGGCGGGCGATGCCGGTCAGGGCGGCGATGACGGCGGCGCCCCCGGACATGTCCGTGCGCATCAGGTGCATGCCCTCGGCGGGCTTGATGGAGATGCCGCCGGTGTCGAAGGTGATGCCCTTGCCGACCAGGACGAGGTGGGGGCCGGGGCCGCCGGACCAGGTGAGCTGGATGAGCCTGGGCGGCCTGGCCGAGCCGCCGCCGACCGCGAGGACGCCGCCGAAGCCCTGCGCGGCCAGCCAGCGCTCGTCGCGGACCTCGACGTCCAGGCCGGGCACGTCGCGGGCCGCTCGCACGGCCGCCGACGCGAGCCAGGCCGGGTCCTTGACGTTGGACGGGGTGTTGGCGAGGTCCCGGCTCAGCGACGTGGCGGCGGCGAGGGTGGCGGCGTGGTCGACGGCGTCCGCGTGGGCGGTGATCAGGCGGAGGGTCCTCACCCGCTTGGGCTCCTCCGCCGCGGTGATCCTGTACCGGTAGCCGCCGAGGGAGGCGCCCAGGGCGAACGCCTCCACGGCCCCGGGGTCGAGGTCGGCGGGCAGGCGGACGTCGAAGGTGGTGGGGCCGCCCTGCTCGGCGTCGCCGTGGAGGGCCCTGACGAGGGACGCGCCGGCCTTGCGCCAGTCGGCGGGCGCGCCGTCGCCCGCGCCGACGTGCCAGGTGCCGTCGTGCCTGGTGGTGGCGCCTGCCCTGCCGGTGACGCCGGGGGGCGCGTCGCCGCCGCCGGGGCCGAGGCGGACGGGGTCGCCGGGGAACGCGACGAGCACCGCGGGCGCACCCCGGCGGAGGGTGGTGGCCGCCTCGACGGCGACCAGCGGGGTGGGCAGGGGTGCGCGCACGGTTGCTCCTCGGCTCAGGCGGCGTTGGGGGGAAAGACGCTGGTCACGACGTAGCGATGCCCCGGTTCCACTGTGGAACCGGGGCTGCTCGACGCTGTCTCGCTCCGGCTGGTCAGCCAGCGGCTGCCTTGAGGGCGTCGCCCAGGGCGTTGGCCTCGTCCGCCGACATCTCGACGACGAGGCGCCCACCACCCTCGAGCGGAACGCGCATCACGATGCCGCGCCCCTCCTTGGTGACCTCGAGGGGACCGTCGCCGGTCCGGGGCTTCATGGCCGCCATCGCGTGCTCCCTCCGTCAACATCTTCCCCGTCCGACCAGGGCCGGATACCGCCCCCATTCTCCCCTATGCGGACTCACCTGCGAAACCGAACCGATCTTTCCGACCGCCGTGGACTCCCGCGACGATCTTGTCCAACGCCCTGTTCACGGCCAGGATCGCCGTGCCGCAAGGACTTCCGGGAGCGCCGGCAACCGTCACCCTCCCGTGACGAATCACCGCGCTGTGGCGTGTCGCGGCCCTGCCCTGACACACTCGGCTCTCGTGCGAGCCCGTTCCGCGCTCTTCGACGTCTACGGCGGCCACCTCCGCGAGCGGGGTGGCGCCGCGACGATCGCCGCGCTGGTCCGGTTGCTGGAGCCGCTGGACTTCGCCGCGCCCGCGGTGCGCACGGCGGTGTCGCGGACGGTGCGGCAGGGCTGGCTGGCGCCGGTGCGGCTGCCGGGCGGCCCCGGCTACGCGTTGACGCCCCGCGCGGAGCGCCGGTTGGACGAGGCCGCGGCCCGCATCTACCGGACCCGGCCGTCCACGTGGGACGGTCGGTGGCACGTGGTGGTGCTGGAGGAGCTGCCCGCGCGGGAGGCGCGGGAGCGGCTGGCCTCCTCGCTCCAGCTGCTCGGCTACGGCGCGCTGGGGCCCGTGACGTGGATCTCGCCGCGCCCGTCGGCGGAGCTGGCGGACGTGCTCGCGGCCGAGGGCGTGCGCGGCAGCGCGTTCCTCGGCGGGCACGAGGGCGACGCGGCGGAGCTGGCGGCCCGCGCCTGGGACCTGGCCGACCTGGGCCGCGACTACGCCCGGTTCACCGCCGGGTGGGAGCCGGTGATGTCCGCTGTGGACGGTACGTCGCGCGCGGGGGCGTTCGCGGCGTCGCAGCGGCTGCTGCACGCGTGGCGCAAGTTCCTGTTCCGCGACCCGGGGTTGCCGCGCGAGCTGCTGCCCGCGCGGTGGCCGGGCGCGGGCGCCGCCGAGTTCTTCGACCGGCACACCGCGCGGCTGGCGCCCGCGGTGGCCGAGTTCGTCGACGACTGCCTGGGTACGTGATCGAGCACAACCGGAGGTCCCACCGTGTCCGAGCTCCTCGTCGACGACGCCGACGGCGTTCGCACCCTCACCCTCAACCGGCCGGAGTCGTTCAACTCGTTCACCACGGCGATGAAGGAGCGGCTGCTGGAGGTCCTGCTGGACACCTCGGCGGACGACGCCGTGCGGGCGGTGGTGGTCACCGGCGCGGGGCGGGCGTTCTGCGCCGGTCAGGACCTGAAGGAGCACATCGCGCTGCTGGAGGCGGGCGACCCGGCGCCGCTGCGCACGGTGGAGCGGCACTACAACCCGATCGTGCGGGCGGTCGTGGGGATGCCGAAGCCGGTGATCGCGGCGGTGAACGGCATGGCGGCGGGCGCGGGCGCGTCCCTGGCCTACGCCAGTGACCTGCGGATCGCGGCGGCGGGCGCGCGGTTCCTGATGGCGTTCGCGAACGTGGGCCTGACCGCGGACTCGGGCGCGTCGTGGACGTTGCCGCGGCTGATCGGGCACGGCCGGGCGATGGAGATGATGCTGCTGGCCGAGCCGGTGGGCGCGGAGGAGGCGCTGCGGATCGGCATGGTCAACCGGGTGGTGCCGGACGGCGAGGCGCTGCCCGCGGCGCTGGAGCTGGCGCGCCGGTTCGCCGACGGGCCCACCACCGCCTACGCCAAGATCAAGGAGGCGATGGCGTTCTCCGGTGAGCTGGCGATGGCGCTGGAGGTGGAGGCCCGGACGCAGGCGGAGGCGGGCGCGACCGCGGACCACCGGGAGGCGGTGGCGGCGTTCGTGGCGAAGCGGACGCCGCGGTTCACCGGCCGCTAGCGCGGAAGCAGGCCGCGATGTGGTCGTCGACCATGCCCGTGGCCTGCATCAACGCGTAGCAGGTGGTGGGGCCGAGGAACACGAAGCCGCGGCGCTTGAGCTCCTTGGCCATCGCCTTCGACTCGGGGGTGGTGGCGGGCACGTCGGCGGCGGTGGCGGGCCGGGTGTGGCGCTCGGGCCGGAACGACCACAGCAGCTCGTCCAGCGGCACGTCGAGCCGGCCGGCGGCGCGGGCGTTGTTGACCGCGGCGAGGACCTTCGCCCGGTTGCGCACGATGCCCGCGTCGGCCATGAGGCGCGCCACGTCGTCGTCGTCGAACGCGGCGACGGCGGCGGGGTCGAACCCGGCGAAGGCGCGGCGGAAGTTCTCGCGCTTGCGCAGGATGGTGATCCACGACAGGCCGGACTGGAACGACTCCAGCGTCATGCGCTCGAACAGGGCGGTGTCGCCGTGCAGCTCGACGCCCCACTCGGTGTCGTGGTACTCGACGTAGTCGGGGGTGCTGTGGCCCCACGGGCAGCGCACCAGGTCGGCGGCGGGGCCCGCGGGGACGGGGGCGGCGGGGCGGGTGGCCTGGTCAGTCATGCGGGTACTCCCGGGCGAACCTGGCGAACCTGAGCAGGGACAGCTTGACCCCCGGCGCGAACGCCAGGTTGAGGGGCAGGGCGACGTCCTCGGCCCACACCAGCTCGCTGCGCGGGCCGCGGGGCAGGACCAGGAACTCGCCGGTGCCGCGGACGAGGCGGCCGGTGTGGTCGACGGCGCAGCGCACCGGCGGCTCCCACGCGGTGACGCGCATGGTGTCGGTGAAGCCGAGGCGTCCGATGCCGGTGAACGCGGACAGCTCGCTGCCGACGCCCGCGCCGTCACCGGCGGTGACGCGGACCCTGGTGCCGAGCATCCACTCGCCCTGCCGGTCCCAGTCGGTCAGCGCGGCCCAGGTGCGGGTGGCGGGCGCGTCGACGCGGACGCGCAGCTCGAAGCGGGTCACGGGCCGACCGCCCCGGCTCGGGCCGGGCGGGGTTCACGCCCGGTCATGCTCGGCCTCCCGGGCGGGCCGGCCGTGGGACGGCTCCAAGTCGGTCGGCCGGTCGAAGGGCCGGTCCACGGCCCGGTCGACGGACCCGTCGGCGGCCCGGTCGGCGGCCCGCCCGTCCGGCTGGTCGACGGGCGTGCGCCCCGTCTCGGCCTCCAGCTCGGCGACCCGCGCCCGCAGCCGCTCGACCTCGCCGGCCAGGCGCTCCACCGCCCAGTCCACCTCGGTCATCTTGTAACCGCGCAGGACCTGCTGGAACCGCAGCTCCCGCACGTCCTCGGGGGTCACGCCGCCGGCGGGCAGGCGGGTCGGCGACGCGCCCGGCGGCAGCGGCGCCAGTTCCTCGCCCCGCCCGAACACCAGCGCGGCCAGCAGGAACACCACGGCCGCGACGAGCGCCATGACGACGATGTAGATGAGCGCTGAGGTCACGTGACGATCGTGGCACACGCCCGGCGGTCACATCGACGAGAACACCACGCAGCGGCGGGCCAGCACGGCCAACCGGAGCAGCACGGCGAGCGAGAACAGGGTGGCCAGGGCCACCGGCGGCGACAGGACCAGCCGGGTCGCGTCCAGGTGGGCGGTGGCGGCGAGGATCGCGAGGTTGCCGCTCAGCGCGACGCCGACCGCGGCGACCGCCACCGCGCCCGCCAGCCTGGCCAGCGTCAGGGTGCTGACCGCGGTGCGCGCCAGCCGCCGCCCGACCAGCAGGGCGAGCACGGCCACGCCCGCCACCACCCACGAGGCGTTGTCGTTGAACCGGGCGACCAGCAGGTACCAGGGGGGCGGCGGCGCGTCGAAGTCCTGCCAGGCGCCGATCCAGAACGCCCGGTTCAGCTCCCAGATGAGGTGCGCCAGCGGCAGGGCCAGCATGAGCGTGCGCAGGGTGCGGGCGCCGTGGGCGAGGCCGAGCAGGCCCTGGTAGTCGCGGGCCACGGCGGTGACCGGCCCGAACTCGGCGACCGCCCGCCGCTGGGCGTCCTCGTCCGGCAGGCCGCGGTCGCGGTGGGCCGCGGCGGCGTCGTCGAGGCTGTCGCGGGCCTCGGCGAGCAGGTCGTCCTTGACGTGGCCGGGGCCGCGCAGCCGCCGGTCCAGCGCGGACACGTAGTCGTCGATCACGCCTGCGCCGGCCACGACCCGCCCCCCAGCACGCCCTCGATCGCGGTGGTGAACTCGCGCCACGCGGTGCGCTCGGCCGCGAGCGCCCGCTGCCCGGCCCTGGTGAGCCGGTAGGTGCGGCGCTGCCGGCCGCCGACGGTGCTCCACTCGCTGCTCACCAGGCCCGCGGACTCCAGCCGCCGCAGCGCCGGGTAGACGGTGCCGGTGGGCAGGTCGAGCGCGCCGCCGCTGCGCCGCTGGAGCGCCTCGATGATCGCGTAGCCGTGCAGCCGCTCGCCGTCGAGCGTGGCGAGCAGCAGCGCGTCGAGGTGGCCGCGCAGCGCATCGGACTTCATGCGTAGTGAGTCTACGGATCCGGACAAGGGGGCGCATCGGGGGAACCCCCGATGTTAAGTAGGCTCGCTACGTATAACGTGCCTACCCATGGATGCTCTCGGACTGGCCCGGCTCCAGTTCGCCGTCACCACCTCGTTCCACTTCCTGTTCGTGCTGGTCACGCTCGGACTGGTGACGCTGGTGGCGGTGACGCAGACCCGGGCCGCGTTCTCCGCGGACCCCGTGCACGGGCGCATGACGCGCTTCTGGGGCCGCCTCTACGTGGTCAACTACGCGCTCGGCATCGCCACCGGCATCGTCATGGAGTTCCAGTTCGGCCTGAACTGGTCGGGCCTGTCCACGTTCGCCGGCGACGTGTTCGGCGCGCCGCTGGCGGTCGAGACGCTGGTGGCGTTCTTCCTGGAGTCGACCTTCCTCGGCCTGTGGATCTTCGGGTGGGACCGGCTGGGCCGGTGGGTCCACCTGGCGCTGATCTGGCTGGTCGCGCTGACCGCGTACGCCTCGGCGCTCTGGATCATGGCGGCCAACGGGTTCCTCCAGCACCCGGTCGGGCACGAGCTGCGCGACGGCGTGCTGCGCATGACCGACTTCTCCGCGCTGCTGACCAACCCCACCTTCGTGACCGCGTTCGGGCACGTGTGCTTCGCCGCGCTGACCGTCGGCGGCGTGTTCCTCACCGGCGTCAGCGCGTACCACTTCCTGCGCCGGACCGACGAGGTCGACTTCTTCCGCCGCTCGCTGCGCCTGGGCGTGGTCACCACGGCGCTGGCCACGCCCGCGCTCGTCGGGCTCGGGTTCGCGCAGATCCCGATCGTGGAGGAGCACCAGCCGGACAAGTTCGACGCGGTCGGGGCGGTGGACGGCGCCGGCCTCGGGTTCATGATCCAGATCGGGCTGGTGCTGCTGCTGGTCAGCTGGGTGACCGTGCCGCTGCTCGCCCGCGACCTGGTGGTGCGGCTGAGGTTCCCGCTGCACCTCATGGTGGCCGGCATCCCGCTGCCGTTCGTCGCCGCCATCGGCGGCTGGCTGTTCCGCGAGATCGGGCGGCAGCCGTGGCTGGTGCAGGGGCTGCTGACCACCGAGGACGCGCTGTCGCACGTCGACCGCGGCCAACTGCTCGTGTCATTCATCGGGTTCACCGCCGTGTTCGCGGCGCTGGCCGTCGCCGACTGGGCGCTCATCGCCAGGTACGCGCGGCGCGGACCGGCGTCCTCGGACGTCGAACCCGTCTCGCCCATGGTCCCGGCGCTGTAGGGGGTCGCGGTGGAAAAGGTCTGGGTTGTCCTGCTGACGGTGCTGACCTGCGGCTACTTCGCGCTGGCCGGCTTCGACTACGGCGTCGGCGTGCTGCTGCGGGCGTTCGCGCGCGACGAGCGGGAACGGCGGCTCGTGCTGCGCGCGATGACGCCGTTCTTCCTCGGCAACGAGGTGTGGCTGGTCGCGGCGGTCGGCGTGCTGTTCGGCGCGTTCCCCCGGCTGGAGGGCGAGCTGCTGTCGTCGCAGCACACCGCCTTCACGGTGCTGCTGGTCGCGCTGGTCGCGTTCACCGCCGCCGTGCAGCTGCGGTCGCCCGCGTGGGACCCCGTGCTGGTCGGCGCGGCGCTGCTGGTCGCCGTGGCGTGGGGCGTGCTGCTCGGCCGGGTGCTCGGCGGGCCGGCGTGGCTGTGGGCGGCGGGGCTGCCGGCGCTGTTCGCGCTGCACGGCGTCGTGTTCCTGGCCTGGCGGCTGCGCGGCGACCTGCGCGCCAGGGCCGCGCGGTGGGCCCTGGCGCTGGCGCCCGCGGCCGCGGTGTTCACGGTGGCGGCGGCACTGACGGCGGGCGCGGTGCCGGAACCCGCCTACGGCCTGGCCGCCGCGGTGGCCCTGGCGCTGCTGGGCGGCGCGTGGCTCGCGGTGCGCGCCGGGCGGTGGCGGGCGGCGTTCGGCTGCACGGCGGCGCTGTGCGCGCTGCCCGTGGTCGCGGTGTTCGGGGCGCGGGACGTGGTCACGACGTCGGTGATGGCCGACCTGCCCACGCTGCGGGCCCTGGGCTGGGTGGCGCTGGCCGTGCTGCCGCTGGTGCTGCTGTTCCAGTGGACGACCTGGTGGGCGCACCGTGTCCCGCGTTGACCCGGGCGGGCACGCCGACCGGCGCTACCTCGCGGTGCTGACCGCCCTCGCCGCCGGCGCCGCGGCCGCCGTGCTCGCCCAGGCCGAGGCGCTGGCGGCCGTGCTGACCGGCGGCCCCGCGTGGTGGCTCGTCGCCGCGGTGGCCGGGCGGGCGCTCGTGGCGTGGGCCGCCCAGGTCGTGCCGCTGCGGTTCGCCGCCGCGGTGAAGGCCGACCTGCGCAAGCGGGTGCTGCGCTCGGCGTGCGGCGGCCGGGAGCCCGCCGGGTCCGTGGCCACGCTGGTGGTGAAAGGGCTGGACGCGGTCGAGCCCTACTTCGCCGGGTACCTGCCGCAGCTCGCGGTGGCGGCGGTCGTGCCGGTGGCGGTGGTGGCGCGGCTGGCGTTCGCGGACCTCGCCTCGGCGCTGGTGGTGCTGGCCACGCTGCCGCTGGTGCCCGTGTTCGCCGCGCTGGTCGGCCTGCACACCCGCGACCGCACCCGCGCCGGCTGGGCCGGGCTGGCCGTCGTCGGCGGGCACTTCCTGGACGTGGTGCGCGGCCTGGGCACGCTGGAGCTGTTCGGGCGGGCGGCGGCGCAGGCGCGGACCGTGCGGGCCATGGCCGACGCCCACGCCTCGGCCACCCTGCGCACCCTGCGCGTGGCGTTCCTGTCCGCGCTGGTGCTGGAGCTGGTCGCGACGCTGTCGGTGGCGCTGGTCGCGGTGCCCGTCGGCCTGCGGCTGCTGCACGGCGGGGTGACGCCGCACGTCGCGCTGCTGGTGCTGCTGCTCGCGCCCGAGGCGTACCTGCCGCTGCGGGCCGCCGGCGCCCGGTTCCACGAGTCGGCCGAGGGGCTGGCGGTGCTGGAGGCCGCGCACCGCGCCGGCGGCACCCGGGTGTCCGTCGGCCGCACCCGCGCGCCGGACCTGCGCGCCGCCGAGATCGTCCTCGACCGGGTCGTGGTGAGCCACCCCGGCCGCGACCCGCTGCCCGAGGTGTCGCTGCGCCTCGCGCCCGGCGAGCGGGTGGCGCTGGTCGGGCCCAGCGGCGCCGGCAAGACCACCGTCCTGTCCGTGCTGCTCGGCTTCGTCGCGCCCGCCTCCGGCCGGGTCCTGGTCGGCGGGGTCGACCTGCGCGAGGTGGACCCGGCGACGTGGCTGGCGCAGCTGGCGTGGGTGCCGCAGCGGCCCACCCTGTTCCCCGGCACGGTCGCCGACAACATCGCCCTCGGCTCACCCGGCGCCCCCGCGAGCACTGGGACCGTCGCGGCCACCGCGACTATCGCGGCCACCGCGGCCGCTCCGACCATTGCGGCCTCCGCGGCCGCTCCGACCATTGCGGCCTCCGCGGCCGCTCCGACCATTGCGGCCTCCGCGGCCGCTGTCGGCCTCGGGCACCTCCTGGGCGCCACGCACCCGCTGTCCTCGGGCGAGCGGCAGCGCGTCGCCCTGGCGCGGGCCCTGGCGCGGCCGGACGCGCGGGTGCTGCTGCTCGACGAACCGACGTCCCGGTTGGACGGCGGCACCGAGGAGGTGGTGCTGCGGGCGGCGAGGACCCTGGCCGCCGGGCGGACCGCGCTGGTCGTGGCGCACCGGCCGGCGCTGCTCGACGAGGTGGACCGGGTGGTGGGGCTGACGTGAAGGGGGCCGGCGTGAGAGGGGCCGACGTGAGGGGGCTGCTGGGCGCCGTGGCCGCGGGTGTCGCGGCCGAGCTGGCGGGCATCGGGCTGACGACCACCGCCGTGTGGCTGGTCATGAGGGCCGCGGAACAGCCGCCGCTGACGGCGCTGACCGTGGCGGTCGTGGCCGTGCGCGCCCTGGCCCTCGCGCGCGGCGGCGCCCGCTACGTCGAGCGGCTCGCCGGGCACGCCGCCGTGCTGCGGGGCCTGGTGGAGGTGCGGGGCCGCGTCTACGACTCGCTGCGGCGCGCCCCGCTGCGCGACGGCGACGCCCTCACCCGCCTGGTGTCCGATGTGGACGCCGTGCAGGACGTGCTGCTGCGCTGCCTGCTGCCCGCCGCCGTGGCCGGCGCGGTCGGGCTCGTCGCGCTGGCCGCCACCGGGTTCGCCGCGCCCCTCGTGGTCGGGCTGGCGCTCACCGGGCTCGTCCTGCCCGCGCTCGCGTGCGCGGTGGCGGACCGGCACCTGCGGGCGGTCGCGCCGCTGCGGTCGGACCTGGCCGAGCGGACCGTGGTGCTGCTGGACGGCGCGGCCGAGCTGACCGCGTTCGGCGCGCTCGACCGCGAACTGGACCGCACCGGGGACCTGGTGGACCGGCTGGCCGTGCGGGAGCGGCGCGGCGGGTTCGCCGCGGCGGCCCTGGCCGCGGTCGCGGTGGCCGTCCAGCACGGGGTCGGGTTGGCGCTGCTGCGCGACGGCGCGCCCGCGCACGTGGCGCTGGGCGCGGTCGCCGCGCTGGAGGTCACCGCGCCGCTGGTCGCCGCCGCGCGGCGGTGGGCCGGGGCGCGCGGTTCCGC
>NZ_BAAAKE010000027.1:0-146639 GCF_039527585.1 Saccharothrix xinjiangensis
CCAACACCAACCGCTGCTGCGGATCCATCCCCACAGCCTCACGCGGCGAAATCCCGAAAAACCCCGCATCAAACCCCGCCACATCATCGACGAACCCACCAAAACCAGACCCCCACCCCCGGTCCGCCGGGAACCCCGAGATGACGTCCCGCCCCTCGGACACCAGGTCCCACAGGTCTTCCGGAGATGCCACGCCACCGGGAAAGCGGCACGCCATGCCCACCACCACGACCGGGTCGTCGTCATCGCCGTCGGAGCCGGACAGGGCGACGGGCGCGTTCGCGACGCGGTCGCCGTTCAGGTGGTCGGCCAGGTCGGCGCAGGTGGGGTGGTCGAACAGCGCGGTGACGGGCAGCGCCGCGCCGGTGGCGCCGACGAGCCGGTTGCGCAACTCCACCGCGAGGTGGGAGTCGACGCCGAGTTCCCGGAAGGGCAGGTCCACCGGGACGGTGTCGGGTGACGGGTGCCCGAGCACGGCGGCGAGGTGCGCCCGCACGAGCCCCAGGGCGTCACCGGGCGCCCGGCGCGCTTCGGGTTCGGGCGCCTCGGGTTCGGGCGCCTGCTCGCCGAGCCAGTGGCGCTGCCGCTGGAACGGGTAGGTGGGCAGGTGGGCGCGCGGGCCGTCCGACACCCGTTCCCAGGCCGGTCGCAGGCCGTGGACGTGGAGCTGGGCGGCCGAGGTCAGCACCTGGTCGAGGCCGCCCTCGTCCCGGCGCAGCGTGCCGACGACCAGGGCGTCCCCGGCGATCTGCTGGACCGGGCCGGTGAGGACGGGGTGCGGGCTGGACTCGATGAACACGTCGCAGCCCAGGGCGGTCAGCGACCGGGTCGCCTCCTCGAACTCGACGCGCTGCCGCAGGTTGCGGTACCAGTACGAGGCGTCCAGGTCGGCGCCCGGCACCGGTCCGCCGGTGACCGTCGAGACGAAGGTGACGTCGGCGGCCCTCGGCGCGATGTCGCCCAGGTCCGCGAGGAGCTGTTCGCGCAGCGGCTCGACCAGCGGTGAGTGCGACGCCGTGCTGACGTGCACCCGCCGCACCCGGACGCCGTCGCGCTCGCAGGACTCGGTGAACCCGCGCACCGCCGCCGCCTCGCCGACGACCACCGTCGAGGCGGGTCCGTTCACGGCGGCGATCCACAGGCCGTCGGTCAGCCTGGTCGCCACGTCCCGTTCCGGCAGGGGGACGGCCGCCATCGCGCCGACGCCGGGCATGTCGCGGAAGGCCCGGCTGCGCACGGCCGCGACCTTCGCCGCGTCGTCGAGCGACAGCGCGCCCGCCACGCACGCCGCCGCGACCTCGCCCTGCGAGTGGCCCACCACGGCGTCGGGTTCGACGCCGAGGGAGCGCCACAGGGCGGCCAGCGACACCATGATCGCGAACAGGACCGGCTGCACCACGTCGACCTCGTGCGCGTCCCCGCGGGCCACGTCGAGCAGCGGGAAGTCGATGTGCGGCGCCAGCGCCTCGGCGCACTCGCGCATCCGGTCCGCGAAGACCGGCGAGGTGTCGAGCAGCTCGGCGGCCATCGCGGGCCACTGGGTGCCCTGGCCGGGGAAGACGAAGGCGACGCCGCCCGGTCGTCGGGCGGTGCCCCGGACCAGGCCGGGGAACGGCAGGTCGGCGGCGAGCGCGGCCAGGCCGGCGCGCACCCGGTCCCGGTCGGGCGCGATCAGCACCGCGCGGTGCTCGAAGGTGGAGCGGGCGGTGGCCGTGGTGCGGGCCGCGCCGGCCAGGTCGAGCCCCGGGTCGGCCTCGACGCGCTCCCGCAGCCGGGTGGCCTGGTCCCGCAGGGCCTGGGCGGTCCTGGCGGAGAGCACCCACGGCCCCGCGGCCGTCCCGGCCGACCGCCGGTCGCCGGTCCACTCGGCCAGCACGACGTGGCAGTTGGTGCCGCCCATGCCGAAGGAGCTGACGCCCGCCAGCCGCGGTCCCGGTTGGGGCCACGGCCCGGTGCGGTCCTGGACGCAGATCCCCAGCGCGTCCAACGGGATCTCCGGGTTCGGGGTCTCGTAGTTCAGGCTGGCGGGCAGCTCGCCGTGCTTGACCGCGAGCACGGCCTTGAGCAGGCCGGCCGCGCCCGCCGCGCCCTCCAGGTGGCCGATGTTGGTCTTCACGGACCCCACGAGCAGCGGCCGGTCGGCGGGGCGGCCGACGCCGAGCACCTCGCCGAGGGCGGCCGCCTCGACCGGGTCGCCGACCCTGGTGCCGGTGCCGTGCAGCTCCACGTACCGCACGTCGGCCGGGTCGACGCCGGCGCGCCGGTAGGCCAGCCGGAGCACCCGCGCCTGCGCGGCCCGCACCGGCACGGTCAGGCCCGCGCCGCCGCCGTCGTTGGTCACCGCGCTGCCGCGGATCACGCAGTGGACCGGGTCGCCGTCGGCCTCCGCGTCGGCCAGCCGCTTGAGCAGGACCAGCGCGCCGCCCTCGCCGCGGACGTAGCCGTTGGCGCGCGCGTCGAACACGTGGCAGCGGCCGTCCGGCGAGAGGCCGCCGAACTTCACCGCGGTCACCGCGCTCCGCGCGCTCAGGTTGAGGTTGACGCCGCCGGCCAGGGCGACCGAGCACTCCTCGCGCAAGAGGCCGGCGCAGGCGGTGTGCACGGCGACCAGCGAGGAGGCCTGCGCCGCGTCGACCACGAAGCTGGGACCGCGCAGCCCCAGCGCGTAGGAGACCCGGTTGGCGATCATGCCGCGCTGCGAGGCGGTCATGGAGTGCGCGCTGAGGTCATCGGGACCCCGCAGGTCCGCGTAGTCCTCACGGATCGCGCCGATGAACACGCCCGCGTCGCCGCCGGGCAGCACGCCCGCGTCCTCGAACGCCTCCCAGGCCAGCTCCAGCACCAGCCGCTGCTGCGGGTCCACCTCCGCCGCCTCGCGCGGGGAGATGCCGAAGAACGCCGGGTCGAAGTCGCCCACCCGGTCCAGGAAACCGCCTCGGCCCGTGCCCGCGTCCACCCGGTCTGGCGGCACCGGCGTGACCGCCTCCGCGCCGGCGCGGAGCAGCCGCCAGAACGAGTCCGGGTCGGGCGCGCCGGGGAGCCGGCAGGACATCCCCACGACGGCGACATCTTCGGAAAACCCCATGCCGCGGCCTCCTGCGTGGTCCGAGTGACAGGACGACGGGCGGCGGACCCCGTGCGCGTCGCACCGCCGTTCCAGCACCAGGTGGCCGCCGCCAACTCAGTCCACTATGGACAGAACACGCCGAGTGGACACCGGCACCCCCCGAGCAGGCGCCACACCCGTCGCGGTGTGCAACCGCACAGGGGCGCCCCGGGACACCGCACCACGCCCGGCCGGAAGGCACATACCCCTACTTTGCGCCGCCACCACCCCTACACCCTTCGTCGCCGGCGTCGGGGTGCCGATACGGTCGGCTGGACGGAGGGGGACGCACCATGTGCGGAGTTGCCGGCTGGGTTTCTTTCGACCGCGACCTGACCGAAGAGCGGTCCACCATCGAGGCCATGACGCACACCATGCGTCAGCGCGGCCCGGACGAGTGGGGCGCCTGGACCGGGACCCACGCCGCGTTCGGGCACCGCAGGCTGTCGATCATCGACCTGCCCGGCGGCACGCAGCCGATGTCGGTCGACACGCCGGACGGGCCCGTCGTCCTCACCTACAGCGGCGAGACGTACAACTTCGTCGAGCTGCGCGACGAGCTGCGCCGGCGCGGGCACCGGTTCCGCACCGCCAGCGACACCGAGGTGGTGCTGCGCGGGTACCTGGAGTGGGGCGAGGCCGTTGCCGAGCGCCTGGTCGGCATGTGCGCGATCGGCCTGTGGGACGGCCGCGACGAGCGCCTGGTCCTCATCCGCGACCGCCTCGGCACCAAGCCGCTGCACTACTTCCCGACCCGGGACGGCGTCGTGTTCGGCTCCGAGCCGAAGGCGGTCCTGGCGCACCCGCTGGTGGAGCCGGTGGTGGACACCGACGGCATCCGCAGGCTGCTGCTGGGCTTCCCGACCACCGACCAGGGCGTCTGGTCCGGGGTGAGGATCGCCAAGCCCGGCACCGTGATCACGGTGGACCGAACGGGCCTGCGCGAACGCGCCTACTGGCGGTTGACGGCCGCGCCGCACGAGGACGACCGCGAGACCACCGTCCGCACGGTCCGGGCGATGCTGGAGGACAACGTCGCGCACGAGCTGGTCGCCGACGTGCCGCGCGGGGTGCTGCTGTCCGGCGGCCTGGACTCCAGCGTGCTCACCGGCCTGGCCGACCGCGTGCTGCGCGAGCGCGGCGAGACCGTCCGCACCTTCTCGGTCGACTTCCCGGACCAGTCGGAGAACTTCACCGCCGACACGATCCGGCCGAGCGCCGACGGCCCCTACATCGCCGACGTCGTGGCCCACACCGGGACCGACCACCTCCACCTCGTCCTCGACCACCGCGCCCTGTCCGACCCGGAGGTCCGCCGGGAGGTCGTCGCCGCGTGGGACGCCCCCTACGGCATGGGCGACATGAACACCTCGCTCTACCTGCTGTTCAAGGCCCTCAAGGACCACGTCACGGTGGCGTTGAGCGGCGAGGCCGGCGACGAGGTCTTCATGGGCCACTTCTGGCACCACGCCGAGGTGGTCTACTCGGGCGACGACTTCCCGTGGTCGGTGGCCTGGCCCCAGCTGAACACCTCCTCGTACATGACGCGGGAGTTCACCGACCTGGTCGACCTGCCCGCCTTCAGCCGGGACAGCTACCGCCAGGCGCTCACCGAGGTGCCCCACCTGGACGGCGAGGACGCGCGCAGGCGCAAGCAGCGCGAGATCGCCTACCTCGGCCTGACCCGCTTCATGCGCACCCTGGAGGATCGCCTGGACCGCCTCGCGATGCGCGCGGGCGTCGAGACCAGGGTCCCGTTCTGCGACCACCGCCTGGTGGAGTACCTGTACAACGTCCCCTGGTCGCTGCACACCTTCGACGGCCACGAGAAGAGCCTGCTGCGCGCGGCGGGCCGGGACCTGCTGCCCGAGTCGGTGGCCTCGCGCCGCAAGAGCGGCTACCCCTCGACCCAGGACCTCCGGTACGTGGCCGCGCTCCAGCAGCAGGTGCGGGACGTCCTCGCCACCCCGAACACCGACGCGCTGTTCATGTGCGACCCGGCGAAGGTCGCCGAAGCGGCCGCCGCCGACCCCGCCGACGTGGGCCCCGCGGCCCGCCTGACCTTCGAGCGGCTCCTCGACGTCGACGCCTGGCTGGACATCGCCAAGCCCACCCTCAAGCTCTCCTGAGCCCGGGTCGCGCCCGGTCGGGGCGGCCCACCTGCGAGGATGGGCGCGCTGACCAGGCAGGACGCGTGGAGGTGGGGTCGGTGGCGGAACCCGGTGGCGGTCGGCGCGACCGCGGCGAGGGCGGCGACCCGGCGTGCAGGCTGTCGCAGGTGTGCCCGGAGTGCGGTTTCCTGGACGACGGCGAGCCGCCGGAGGTGTGCCCGCGCTGCGGCGCGGTCATCGCGGAGGACGGGCCCGTCGCGGGGTGACCAGGGGCTCGGCCGCGCGGGTACGGGGTCACGCACCCGACGCGGTCGGGACGACCTCGCGCCGGCCCGCCGGAAGAGGCCACAAAGGACTCGTCCGGACCCCTGTTCCCGCCGCCCCACCAGCGGGTCCGTCGTCGGTGACCGCGTCGTCGACGACGGGCCGCGACCGCTACCGCCACGCGGTTCTCGGCTTCGGTTCCCTTGTCGCCGCTGTCGGCGGTTGCCAGGATCCCTGTCAGGCGCTGAATCATCACTGGGGGCGATCGCGTTGTCGAACGAGCTGAAGACCCGCGTGCTCGCCGCGGCGGTGCTCGCCGCGGGACTGGTCGTGGTGTCGCCGCAGACCGGCCAGGCCGCCGCGGCGGCCTGCACGTGGCAGGGGACCGGGTGGGAACTGCCCGCCGAGGCCAACGGCGGCACGCTCCAGGGCTACGACGGCAGCCGGTACGCGGTCGGCACCACCGGCAAATACGTGCCGTTCACCGGCCTGACCAATCCGCGCGGGACGTTGTGGGACAACGGGAAGATCGTCCTGCGGGCCACCGCCGCGACGCCGCGCTACCGCGACGTGAGCAGGTCCGGGCTCGTCGTCGGCAACGACGTCGTCGGCGGGAGGACCGTCGCCGTCACCATCGGCCGCGACGGCGGTGCCACCGTGCTGCCCGGCGACGCCGCGTGGACCGGCTACTCGGCCGAGCTGGTCAACGGCGCCGGGGACGTCTACGGGTACGCGGACACCGCTGCCCGGGACGTCGTGGTGGTGTGGCCGGCCTCGGCGCCGGGCACCTACCGCGAGCTGCCCGCACCGGACGTCGACTTCATCCGCCCCGTCGACGTGGACGACCAGGGCCGGGTCGTGGCCATCACCGGCACGGCCTCGGGTGGCGGCCTGGTGCGCGACACCGATGGCCGGTGGCGCGTGCTCGCGGCGCAGGGCGCCGGAGGCTACAGCGACCCGCGCGCCATCCGCGGCGGCCGCGTCGTGGGCTCGCAGGGCACCGACGCTGGCCACGCCGCCACCGAGTGGACCGCGCGGGGCGCGCTGGTCCGCACCTTCCGCGACGCCGCCGTGGCGTTCGCCATCGGCGGCAACGGCACCGTGGGCGGGCGCACGGTCGTGAGCGCGGGCCAGCGGACGGTCCTGTGGCGCGACGGCGTGGTGGTCGACCGGCTCTCCGCCGTCCCGTGGACCTACTCGCTGCGCTGGATCAGCGACGACGAGAGCACCCTCGTGGGCAGCGACGGGGGTCGTCCCGTGCAGTACCGCTGCTCCTAGCGCCGCTCCCGGCGGCCCGCCCGCGCGTCGGCGCGCACCCCGTCGGCGCGCACCCCGTCGGGGCGCACCCCGTCGGGGCGCACCCCGTCGGGGCCGAACAGGACGAGGAGCTCGACCGCGCCGCCGTCGGCGCTGCCCAGCCAGTGCGGCGAGGACGTGTCGAACTCGGCGAACTCGCCGGGCGGCAGCGTCAGGTCGCGTTCACCCACCACCAGCCGCAGCCGGCCGTTGAGCACGTACAGCCACTCGAAGCCCCGGTGCCTCTGGGGTGTCGGTTCGAGCGGTTCCGGCCGGGCCGGGATGACCACCTTGAACGCCTGAGTCCCACCCGGCCGCCGGGACAGCGGCACGAGGACCATCCCGAACCGCCGGAGCGGCTTCAGGTGGATGCGGGGGTCGCCGGTGCGCGGCGCGCCGACGAGGTCGTCCAGCGGGACGTCGTAGGCGCGGGCGAGCGGCAGCAGCAGTTCCAGGGTCGCCCGGCGCTGCCCGCCCTCCAGCCGGGACAGGGTGCTCTCCGACACCCCGGTCGTCGCCGAGAGGTCGGCGAGGGTGAGGCCCCGGTCGCGGCGCAGCGCGCGCAACCGCGGCCCCACCGCGGCGAGCACGTCTTCCTCTCCACCGTTCACGGGACCAACTTGCCACAACGGCAAGATCCCGTGCCAAACCGGTCCGCGCCCGGCGAGGCTGGCCCTGCCGCAGCCCCGAACCGAGGACAGGACACATGATCACCGCGTCACGGCCGCCGCGCCGCCCCACCCGACTCGCGCTCGCCCTCGCCCTCCTGCTCACGACCGGCGCCGCGGCGTGCTCGACGCCGGCCGACGACCCCGTCCCGGCCCACGCCGCCGCCACCCGGGACGACCCGCGCTTCACCGGCGCCTTCCGGCACGGGTTCGCCGACGTCGACGGCGTCCGGATGCACTACGTGACCGGCGGCAGCGGCCCGGCGGTCGTGCTGCTGCACGGCTGGCCGCAGACCTGGTTCGGCTGGTGGCCGATCATGCCGGCGCTCGCCGAGCACCACACCGTCTACGCCGTCGACCTGCCCGGCCTCGGCGACAGCACCGGCTCCCCGACCGGCTACGACAAGGCCACCCTGGCGCGGTACGTGCACACCCTGGTCACCGACCGGCTGGGCGTGCGGGACGCCTCCGTCGTCGGGCACGACCTCGGCGCCGCGGTGGCGTTCCAGTACGCCGCCCGGTTCCCCGCCGACACCGCGCGCCTCGGCTACCTCGACCTGCCGCTGCCCGGCCCCGGGATCGACGGGCCCACCTACCGCTCGCTGAGCTGGCACATCGCCTTCCACTCCCAGCGCCGGGTCCCCGAGGCGGTGGTCGGCGACGACGTGCGCGAGTACCTGGCGCTGTTCTACCCGCAGGTCGCGTTCGGCGGGACGGCGTTCGGCGGCACCTCGGACCGGTCGCCGTTCACCGACGCCGAGATCGACGAGTACGCGCGGACCTATAGCAGGTCAGAGGCCCTGTCCGGCGGCTTCGAGCTGTACCGCGCCCTCGACCAGGACGTCCGCGACACCCTGGCGGCGGCCCCGGTGGGCGTCCCGACCCTGCTCATGACCGCCCAGGGGCAGCTCGACGCGATCCGGGCCACCGTCGCGCCGCGCCTGACCGACGTCGTGCGGGCGGTGGACGTGCCGAACGCCGGGCACTGGCTCGTGGAGGAGAACCCGGGGTTCGTCACCGAGGAGCTGCTGCGCTTCCTGGGCGGCTGACGAACCGCCGGTCCCGGTGGCGGCGCGACCGCCGGTCCCGGGGCCCCGACCCGGCGACGGCTCGGGGAGGCGGTTGGTCCGAACAGGGCATCCTGGGAGCGCATCGGCCTCGGGCGGCGTCCCACCCGAGGTAGCGTGGCGCGATTTCCACGTCGCCGGAGGGGGAGCCGATGACCGACCCGCTGTCCAACGTGCAGCGCCTGGTCGACGACTGGGAGCGCAACGCGCAGGAGAAGGCCGCGCGGTACGAGTCGATGCGGCAGGAGGTCGAGCGGATCTCGCTCACCCGGTCGGCCGCCGGGGGCGCGGTGAGCGTGACCGTGGGCCCCAACGGCATCCCCAGTGACGTGTCCATGACCGAGGCGGTGTCGCGGTTGCGGCCCGAGCAGATCGCGGCGGCGGTGATGGAGGCGATGCGCCAGGCCCAGGCCGCCTACCCGGCGGAGCTGGCGCGGATCGTCGGCGAGACCGTGGGCGACACCGAGTCCGGGCGGCACATCGTGGCCACCGCGGAGCAGCACTTCCCGCAGGTCGAGCCCGACACCCCGCCACCCGCGCCGCCGCGCCGGCGGCGCGAGGGCGACGACGGGGACTTCAGCGACGACAGCTACCTGGGGTGAGGCGATGACGGGCTACGAGGCGGTCACCGGGGAGATCTCCGCGCTGGCCGGGCGGGTCGAGGGCCTGGCCGAACGCCTGCGGGCCGCCGCCGACGCGGCGCGGACGGTGGCGATGAACGACTCCGCCTACGGCGTGGTCTGCCAACCCTTCGCCGCGCTGCTGCAACCGTTCGAGGAGATGGGCGTGCAGGCGTTGACCACGGCGGCGGAGACGGTGGCCGACAACGCCGCGAACCTGCGTAGCACCTCCCGCGCCTACGACGCGCAGGAGACGGCAGAGTCGGCGCGGATGGACGGGATGAACCGGTGACCAATCCGTTGATCGCCGCGCCGCAGAGCGACACCACCGCGGTCACCGGCATCGGCATCGCCGAGTCGGCCCAGGGCCTGGCGCAGGGCATCTCCGACGGCAGCTGGGTCGAGGCCGGCCTCGGCGGCGTCGGCGTCGGCCTGGAAGTGCTGTCCATGGTCATCGACCCCATCGGCACGGTCGCCTCCTACGGCGTCGGGTGGCTCATCGAGCACGTCCAGCCGCTCAAGGAGGCGCTGGACTGGTTCGCCGGCGATCCCCCGGTGATCCGCTCGTTCAGCGAGACCTGGTCCAACGTCGCCGCCGAAGTCGGCCGCATCGCCACCGAACTGGGGCAGCAGGACGCACCCGGCTGGACCGGCGCCGCCGCCGACACCTACCGCGGCCACGCCGCCCAGACCGCCGACGCCATCGCCGGCGCCGCCACCCTGGCCGAGGGCGTGGGCGTCGGCGTGATGGTCATGGGCGAGGTCGTCGCCGCAGTCCGCGAGATCATCCGCGACCTGGTGGCCGAAGTGGTCGGCAAGCTCATCACCTGGGCACTGGAGGCGGTGGCCACCCTCGGCCTGGCCACCCCGCTCATCGTCGCCCAGGCCACCTCCACCATCGCCCGCGTCTGCAACCGCATCTCCGACCTCGTCCGCAAACTCGTCAAGACCATCGGCAACGTCACCCCCCGCATCCGCCAAGTCCTCGACAAACTCGGCGAAATCATGCAGAAGCTCGGCGCGCTGGGCCGCCGCGCCGACGGACCCGGCACACCGGGCACCACCAGCCCGTCGAGCACACCCAGCGCACCCGACGCCCCCACCGTCAAGGGACCGGACGGGACCACCAGCCCATCGGGCACGACCAGCCCGTCCGGCGCACCGGACACCACCAGCCCGTCCGGCACCACCAGCCCGTCCGGCACCACCAGCCCGTCCGGCACCACCAGCCCGTCCGGCACGACCTCCCCGTCCGGCACCGCCTCCCCCACGGGCACGACGCCGAGCGGCACCGGCCCGGACGGTTCCCCGACCGGCGCCACGACACCGTCCGGCAGCCCGCGCACCGACGCGCCCGGGACCAACCCCGGCAAGCCCGGCGCCTCCCCCGACCAGCAGGCGCCCAGCCGGCCCGCCGACCCGGACACCAGCCGGACGCCGGAGGACCAGCGCCGCTGCGTCAACGACCCCGTCGACGTGGCCACCGGCGAGATGGTGGTCGCCAAGACCGACCTGTCCCTCCCCGGCCTGCTCCCCGTGGTCCTGCGCAGGGTCCACGTGTCCGGTCACCGCACGGGGAGGCTGTTCGGCCCGGGGTGGGCGTCGACGCTCGACCAGCGGGTGGAGGTCGACCGGCTCGGCGTGGTCTACGTCGCCGAGGACGGGATGCGCCTGGTCTACCCGGAGCCCGCCGACGGTCCGGTCCTGCCCGTGGTGGGGCCGCGCTGGCCGCTGCGCCGCACGCCGTCCGGCTACACCGTGACGGAGCCGGGCAGCGGGGTGACCCGCCACTTCGACGGTGCGGGGGCCGACGTCCCGCTGACGGCGCTCAGCCACCGCTCCGGCCAGCGCGTCGAGGTGTTCCGCTCCGCCGACCGGATCGACGTCCGCCACTCCGGCGGGCACCACGTGACCGCGCCGGTCGCGGACGGCCGCGTGGTCGCGCTGGGCGTCGTCGGCCCCGACGGCGTCACGGCGGTGGCGGCGTACGAGTACGATGACGCCGGCGGCCTGGTCGCCGTGCGGAACTCGTCGGGCGCGGCCCTGCGGTACGACTACGACGACGCCGGGCGGGTCACCGGCTGGCAGGACCGCAACGGCAGCTGGTACCGCTACGTCTACGACGAGCAGGGCCGCTGCGTGCGCAACCTCGGCGCGGACGGCTTCCTCGACGGCGCTTTCGAGTACCTGCCCGACCGGACCGTCTTCACCGACTCGATGGGGCACAGGACCACGTTCCACCTCGACGACCGCGGGCGGGTCGTCGCCGAGGTCGACCCGCTGGGCGCCGTGGTCCGCACCGCGTGGGACGAGTTCGACCGCCCGCTGCACCGCGTGGACGCCCTCGGCGGGGTGCACGCGTACCGCTACGACGGCGACGGCAACCTCGTCGAGGTGACGCGTCCCGACGGCCGCCGGTCGACGGCGGAGTTCGACGCCGGCGGTCAGCCGGTCCGCGTCGTCGACCCGGACGACGGCGAGTGGACGTGGTCCTACGACGAGGCGGGCAGGTTGCTGACCGCCACCGACCCGACGGGGGCGACCACCCGGTACGCCTACGACGAGCGCGGCGGGCTCGCCGGGGTCGTCGACGCGGGGGGAGCCGCGCGCCGCGTCCGGTGCGACGCCGCCGGGCTCCCGGTCGAGGTCACCGCGCCCACGGGCGCGACCGTCCGCTACGAACGCGACAAGTTCGGCCGGGTCACCGCGGTCCTGGACCCGGTCGGCGGCACGACGCGGGCCTCCTGGACCGTCGAGGGGAAGCTGACCCGCCGCACCTTCCCGGACGGCTCCGTCGAGCGCTTCACCTACGACGGCGAGGGCAACCTGGTCGAGCACGTCGACCAGCTCGGGCAGTCGAGCCGGATGGAGTACGGCCGCTTCGACGTGATCACGGGTGAGACCGGGCCGGACGGGGCGCGGGTCTCCTTCGCCTACGACACCAACCTGCGGCCCGTCTCGGTCACCAACGCCAACGGCGAGACGTGGCGCTACGACTACGACCCGGCGGGCAGGCTCGTGCGCGAGACCGACTTCGCGGGCCGCGAGACCCGCTACGCCCACGACGCCGCCGGGCGGGTCGTGGCCACGACCAACGGCGCCGGGGAGGTGGTGCGGGTCGTCCGCGACGCGATGGGGCACGTGGTCGAGCGGAGCGGCCCGGACTTCACCGCGGTGTTCCGCCGGGACGGCGCGGGCCGCGTGGTGGAGGCCCGCAACGACGACGCGCACCTGGTCCTCGAACGCGACCCGCTCGGCCGGGTCCTGCGGGAGGCCGTCGACGGCGACGCCGTGGTGTCCACCTACGACCGGGTCGGGCGCAGGACGTCCCGCCGCACCCCGTCCGGCGTGGAGAGCCGCTGGGTCTACGACCCGGCGGGCGCGCCGGTCGAGCTGCGCACCGCGGGCCGCTCCCTGCGGTTCCGGTACGACGCGGCGGGTCGCGAGGTCGAGCGCACCCTCGCGGACGCCGCGGTGCTCACCCAGATCTGGGACGCCAACCACTGGCTCCGGGCGCAGGCCGTCACCGGCCCGGGGGTCACCGGCTTGATCCAGCGGCGCTCCTACGACTACCGCGGCGACGGGCACGTGAGCAGGGTCGTCGACCAGCTCAGCGGGGTCCGGGAGTACGGCCTCAACCCGGTGGGGCGGATCACCTCCGTCGACGGGCCCCGGTGGAGCGAGCGGTACGCCTACGACGCCGCCGGGAACGTCACCGCGGGTCACTGGCCGGCCGACGAGCCCGACGCGCCGCTGGTCGGCGCGCGGGAGTTCGCGGGCGGTCGGGTGCGGCGGGCGGGCGCGACGACCTTCGAGCACGACGCGCAGGGCCGGGTGGTGGCCCGGCGCGGCCGCACGCTCTCCGGCCGGGTCCGGCACTGGCGCTACACGTGGTCGGGCGAGGACCGGCTGACCGGGGTCGTCACCCCGGACGGCGTCCACTGGCGCTACCGCTACGACCCCCTGGGTCGCCGGGTCGCCAAGGAGCGGCTCGCGCCGGACGGGTCGGTCGTCGACTCGGTGCGGTTCTCCTGGGACGGCCCCGTCCTGGCCGAGCAGCGGCACAGCTCGGGCGCGGGCACGGTGTGGGAGTGGCAGCCCGGCACCTTCCGCGCGGTCAGCCAGCTCGACCAGGACGAGGTGGACGCGCGCTTCTACGCCATCGTCACCGACGTCGTCGGCACGCCGACCGAACTCGTCGACGCCGACGGGGCGATCGCCTGGCACTCCCGCCCCGCGGTCTGGGGCGCCGGCACGGGCCGCGGCGGGTCCGCCACCGGCGGGTCCGCCACCTGCCCGCTGCGGTTCCCCGGCCAGTACCACGACCCGGAAACCGGCCTGCACTACAACCACCACCGCTACTACGACCCGTCGACCGCCCACTACGCCAGCAGCGACCCGCTCGGGCTGGCCCCGTCGCCCAACCCGTACGCGTACGTGTTCAACCCGATGGGGTGGACCGACCCGCTCGGGCTGGAGAAGTGCATCGACAACCGGCAGTTCAACAGCCGGCAGGAGGCGCTGGACTCCGCGTACGACCGGGCCGGGATCCCCCGGGGCGCCGAGCCGGACGCCCGGTGGGAGGTCGGCGGCGACCCGACGCGCCGGGGCGAGCCGGGCTACCGCTACTCGGAGGACCCCGGCGCGCACGGCAACTACGCGCAGTTCGAGACGGAGAACGGATCGCGCGTCATCGCCGAGCACACCAACGACCCGAGAGCTCCGCAACCGCACTTCCACGCGGGACAGCCCAAGGGCGACGCGGCCCGCGACGGCGTCGACTTCGGCTGGGGCGGCGGTTCGGAGTTCGAGAGGTACGGTCAGGTCGACGGCAAGCACCACTACTACTACCCGGAGGGCACCTAGATGGCCGACCGCACGGCGGCGCTCGTCGCAGCGGGCCTGGAGGTCCTGGGCACCGTCGACCTGGCGGGCGACCTGGCGCCGGCGGACGCCTGGCGGCGGGTCGTCTCCGGCGCCGCCCGACCGGCGGTCGAGGTCCCGGACGACGCCGACGACCCGGAGGGCCGCGTCGACGCCGAGTGGCGGGAGCTGGCCCGGCGGCACGGCGTCCTGGCCGACGACGGCACCTTCCTGATCAGCCCGCCGGGACCCGGCGCGTTCACCGCGCCGTGGACCGCCGTCCGCCTCACCGACCGCACCGACCTCGCCCGCCACCTCACCGCCAACCCCGGCGAGCCGGAGTTCGTCACCGCCTCCGCCGACGGGACGGCCGTGCTGGGCGTCACCACCGAGGAGTACGCGACCTGGCTCGTCCTGGCCTGACCTCCCCCGCGGTCACGTGGTGGCGACGAGCTCGCCGGTGGTGCGCTCGCGGACGAAGTCGACCAGCGCCCGCGGGCCCTGGTCGAGGCGGTACCGGCGGCCGATCGCGGCCGGGGGCCGCCGCCGGCTCGCCGACCTCGCGCATCCCGCCGTGCCGGCCCTCCGGGTCGAGGACGAACCGCAGGTCCACGTCGTCGCGGCCGATCCCGTCCCGCCGGGAACCTGCCGGGCGCCGGCCAACGCCGCGCACAATGCACCTGTTCCACCCCGACCAGCACCGTGACCTGCGCTTCCACCACCGACCCGAGCTCGCCGACCCCCGGCGGCCACCGTTCACCGATCCCCTAGCGATCCCCTAGACCGGTGTGAAATCGAGTCAGCCTGTAGTTGAGTTGGCCATACTCGGCTCCCGGGCCCACCCCGGCACAGCTCGGGTCGGGCCACCAGGCAGAGTGTGGGCGCGACCTGAACACCACGGGCTCCGGGTCACGTACAGAAGGGAATGGTCGGTCGGATGTTCCGCCGTATCGCGATCGTCAACCGGGGAGAAGCCGCGATGCGGCTCATCCACGCGGCCCGGGAGCTGGCCGAGGAGACCGGGGCGGCGATCGACACGATCGCACTGCACACCGACGTGGACCGCGGAGCCGCCTTCGTCCGCGAGGCCGACGTCGCCTACGACCTGGGTCCCGCGTCCGCCCGCCCCTACCTCGACCTGAAGCTGCTCAAGCAAGCGCTGGTGGAGACGAAGGCCGACGCGGCCTGGGTGGGCTGGGGCTTCGTCGCCGAGGACCCGGCGTTCGCCGCGCTCTGCGAGGAGGTCGGCGTCACCTTCATCGGCCCGAGCCCCGACGCCATGCGCAAGCTCGGTGACAAGATCGGCGCCAAGCTGATCGCCGAGGAGGTCGGCGTCCCGGTCGCGCCGTGGAGCCGCGGTCCGGTGGAGTCCCTGGACGCCGCCCTGTCGGCCGCGGCCGGGATCGGCTACCCGCTGATGCTGAAGGCCACCGCGGGCGGCGGCGGGCGCGGCATCCGCGTGATCACCAGCGACGCGGACCTGGCCGACGCCTACGAGCGCACCAGCCAGGAGGCCGCGAGGGCGTTCGGCAGCGGTGTCGTCTTCCTCGAACGCCTGGTCACCGGGGCCCGGCACGTCGAGGTGCAGGTCATCGCGGACGGCCAGGGCACGGCGTGGGCGCTGGGCGTGCGCGACTGCTCCGTCCAGCGGCGCAACCAGAAGATCATCGAGGAGTCGGCGTCGCCGGTGCTCGGCGCCGAGCAGGCCGCCGACCTCAAGGCCTCCGCCGAGCGGCTGGCCGTCGCCGTCGGTTACCGGGGCGCGGCCACCGTGGAGTTCCTGTACCACCCCGGCGACCGGGCGTTCGCCTTCCTGGAGGTCAACACCCGCCTCCAGGTCGAGCACCCCATCACCGAGGCCACCACCGGGTTCGACCTGGTCAAGGCCCAGTTGTGGGTGGCGGCGGGCAACCGGCTGGAGGGCGCTCCGCCGGTCGAGCGCGGGCACGCCGTCGAGGCCAGGCTCAACGCCGAGGACCCGGACCGCGACTTCGCACCGTCACCGGGGCGCATCGCCCGGTTCGACCTGCCCGCGGGGCCCGGCATCCGGGTGGACACCGGCGTCGGCGAGGGCGACACCATCCCGGCCGACTTCGACTCCATGATCGCCAAGATCATCGCCCACGGCCGCGACCGCTCCGAGGCGCTGAGCAGGCTGCGCCGGGCCATGGCCGACACCACCGTGGTCATCGACGGCGGCGCGACCAACAAGAGCTTCGTCCTCGACCTGCTCGACCAGCCCGAGATCGTCGACGCCACCGCGGACACCGGCTGGATCGACCGGGTCCGGGGCGAGGGCAGGCTCGTGGCGCGCCGCCACTCCGCCGTGGCCGTCGCCGCCGCGGCCATCCAGGCCTACGAGGAGGAAGAGGGCGCCGAGCGCCAGCGGCTGCTGTCCACGGCGTTCGGCGGCCGCCCGCAGGTGCGGCACGAGAGCGGCCGCAAGCTGGACCTCAAGCTGCGGGGCGCCGCGTACCGGGTGCGGGTCACCAGGGTCGGCGCCCAGCGGTTCCGGGTCGGCATCGAGGCGGGGACCCGGGTCGCCGCCGCCGACGTCGAGCTGGACCGGTTCGACGAGCACACCGGCCAGATCCGCGTCAACGGGACCCGGCACCGCCTGCTCATGGGCGCCACGGGGCCCGTGGTGCTGGTCGAGGTGGACGGCGTCGCCCACCGGGTCAGCCGGGACGAGGGCGGCGTGCTGCGCTCCCCCGCGCCCGCGCTGGTCGTGGCCACCCCGGTCGCGGTCGGCGCCGAGGTCGAGGCCGGCGCGCCCGTCCTGGTGCTGGAGAGCATGAAGATGGAGACGGTGCTGCGCGCGCCGTTCACCGCCCGGGTGAAGGAATGCGCGGTGGCCGTCGGCAGCCAGGTGGAGGTCGGCGCGCCGCTGCTGCGGCTGGAGCCGCTCACCGAGAACGCCGAGGCCGACGCCGCGACCGACCAGCCGGTCGAACTGGACCTGGCCGACATCCCGGACGCCTCGCCCGCCGACCGCGTCCGGCGCGGCCTCCAGGAGCTGCGCGGGCAGCTGCTCGGCTTCGACGTGGACCCGCACGACGACGGCAGGGTGCTGCGGGACTACCTCGCCGCGCGGCGCGAGGCCACCGAGGCGGGCCGGCGGCCGCTGGCCGAGGAGGTCGCCCTGCTGACCGCCTTCGGCGACCTGGCCGAGCTGAGCCGCAACCGCCCGGCGGGCGAGGACACCGGCGGCGAGGGCCACCTGCACAGCGCCCGCGAGTACTTCCACACCTACCTCCAGAGCCTGGACGTCGACCGGTCCGGCCTGCCGGAGCGGTTCCAGGGCAAGCTCGCCACGGCGCTCGCCCACTACGGCGTCACCGGCCTGGACCGCACGCCGGAGCTGGAAGCCGCCGTGTTCCGGATCTTCCTCGCCCTCCAGCGGGCGACGGCCGACGCGGCGGTGGTGACCACGCTCCTGCGGTCCTGGCTGGACGAGGCCCCGCCGGACGAGACGCTGCGCGAGACGGTCGGGCTCGCCCTGGGTCACCTGATCTCCGCGACCCAGGTCCGGTTCCCGGCGGTCGCCGACCTCGCGCGCGGCGTCGTGTTCGCCTGGCTGGGCCAGCCGCTGCTGCGCCGCAACCGGGCCCGCAGCTACGCCGACGTCCGCGAGCACGTGCGGTACCTGAGCGAGCAGCCTGACGCCGCCGACCGCGACGAGCGGGTGGCCCAGATGGTGCGGACCACCGAGCCCCTCGTGCGGCTGTTCAGCCAGTACCTGGAGCGCAACACGCTCGACAACGCGCTCATGCTGGAGGTGCTGACCCGGCGGTACTACGGCAACAAGCGCCTGGTCGACATCCGGACCAGCAGGGTCGGCGACCACACCTTCGTGACCGCGCAGCGCACCGACTTCACCGTGGTGTCCACCGCGACCCACCACGACGACCTGGGCGAGGCGCTGCGGAGCCTCGGCGCCCTGGCGCCGGCCACGGGCCCGCTGGACGCCGACGTCTACCTGGCGTGGCGGGACCAGCCGGAGGACGCCGCCGACCTGGCCGCCGCGCTGGCGTCCGTGGTCAGCGCGCACCCGCTGCCCGACCAGGTCCGCAGGCTCACGCTCACCGTCGCGGGCCGCGGCGACGCGGTCATGCACCAGCACATCACGTTCCGCCCGTCGGACTCCGGGATGGCCGAGGACCGGCTGATCCGGGGCCTGCACCCGTACATCGCCCAGCGGATGCAGCTGGAGCGGCTGCGCGAGTTCGACCTCACCCGGCTGCCCTCCGCCGACGAGGACGTGTACCTGTTCCACTGCGTCGCCAAGGACAACCGCGCCGACGAGCGGATCGTGGCCTTCAGCCAGGTCCGCGACCTGGTGGCCCTGCGCGACCACGACGGGCGCCTCGCGGCCCTGCCGACCGCGGAGAACACGCTGGCGACCTGCCTGGACTCGATCCGGCGCGCCCAGTCCCAGCGGTCGAAGTCGGCGCGGTTCAACACCAACCGCATCGTCGTCTACGTCTGGCCGGCCAGCGACATCACCCTCGGCGAGCTGGAGCTGCTGGCCCAGCGGATCCTGCCCAGCACGGCGGGCGCGGGCCTGGAGGAGATCGAGTTCATCCTGCGCCAGCGGCACGAGGGCGGCGACCTGGTGCGGACCGCGCTGCGGATCACCTTCGACACCACCGGGACCCCGGTGCTCACCCTCGGCGAGCCGTCCGACGCGCCGATCCCGCCGCTGGACGGCTACCGGCAGAAGGTGCTGCGGGCGAGCAGCCGCAACACGGTGTACCCGTACGAGATCACCGGCATGATCGGCGAGTTCACCGAGCACGACCTCGACGAGGACCACGTGCTGGTGCCGGTGGACCGCCCCAGGGGCAACAACACCGCGGCCATCGTCGCGGGCGTGGTCAGCACCCCGACCGCCCGCCACCCGGAGGGCGTCACCCGCGTGGTGCTGCTCGGCGACCCGACCGCCGCCCTCGGCGCGCTGTCCGAGCCGGAGTGCCGCCGGGTGATCGCCGCGCTGGACCTGGCCGAGCGGCTGGGGGTGCCGCTGGAGTGGTACGCGCTGTCCGCGGGCGCCCGGATCTCCATGGAGTCCGGCACCGAGAACATGGACTGGGTGGCCGCCGCGCTCAAGCGGATCGTCGAGTTCACCCAGGCCGGCGGCGAGATCAACGTGGTGGTCGCGGGCATCAACGTGGGCGCCCAGCCGTACTGGAACGCCGAGGCCACGATGCTCATGCACACCAAGGGCATCCTGGTGATGACGCCGGACTCGGCCATGGTGCTCACCGGCAAGCAGTCGCTGGACTTCTCCGGCGGCGTGTCCGCCGAGGACAACTTCGGCATCGGCGGGTACGACCGGGTCATGGGCCCCAACGGGCAGGCGCAGTACTGGGCGCCGGACCTGGCGGCGGCCCGCGACCTGCTGATGACCTACTACGACCACACCTACGTCGTGCCCGGCGAGGACGGCCCGCGCCGGGCCGAGACGACCGACCCGCACGACCGCGACGTCACCGACTACCCGCACCGCGCGGCGGGCAGCGACTTCACCACCGTCGGGCAGATCTTCTCCGCGGAGCACAACCCGGACCGCAAGAAGGCGTTCGACATCCGGGTCGTCATGCGCGCGCTGTCCGACCAGGACCGCCCGGTGCTGGAGCGCTGGGCGGGCATGGCCGACGCAGAGACGGCGGTCGTGCAGGACGTGCACCTGGGCGGCATCCCGGTCTGCCTGCTGGGCATCGAGTCGCGCCCGGTGGAGCGGCGCGGCTTCCCGCCCACCGACGGCCCCGACACGTACACCGCGGGCACGCTGTTCCCGAGGTCGTCGAAGAAGGTGGCGCGGGCGATCAACGCGGCCAGCGGCAACCGGCCGGTCGTGGTGCTGGCGAACCTGTCCGGGTTCGACGGTTCGCCCGAGTCGATGCGCAAGCTCCAGCTGGAGTACGGCGCGGAGATCGGCCGGGCCGTGGTGAACTTCCGGGGACCGATCGTGTTCTGCGTGGTCTCCCGCTACCACGGCGGCGCGTTCGTGGTGTTCTCCAAGGCGCTGAACCCGAACATGACCGTGCTGGCCGTGGAGGGCTCGTTCGCCTCGGTGCTCGGCGGCGCGCCCGCGGCCGCGGTGGTGTTCACCCGGGAGGTCACCGCCCGCACCGCGGCCGACCCCCGGGTGCGCGAGCTGGAGGCCAGGAGCGCGACCGCGACCGGCACCGACCGGACCGCGCTGGTCGCCGAGCTGGACGAGCTGCGCTCGTCGGTGCGGGCCGAGAAGCTGAGCGAGATCGCGGGCGAGTTCGACCGGGTGCACAGCATCGGGCGCGCGGTCGAGGTCGGTTCGGTCGACGCGGTGATCCGGGCGGCCGAGCTGCGGCCGCGGATCATCGAGGCGCTGGAGTCCAAGCTGGGGTGAGCCCCGACTCGGCTCGGTGAGGGGGCGGTGCCGCGGCACCGCCCCCTCCGCGTTCCCGCTCCCCGCTGCGCCCCCGGCCCCCGGTGCGCCCGCCCCGGTGGGCCCACCTCTGGCTGCACCCACCAGGAGCTGGGCCCGCTTTCTGATGGGCCCGCCGCCTGCGCCCGCCCCCTGGTGGCCCCTCCTCCTGCACCGGCCCTTCCCCCTTCCTCTGCCCCTTTCCGTTCCCGTCGCGGTGGCCGTGCATGATTCGCCTTGCATGATTCGGCGTGCCGGGGAATCACCGCGGTCGACGGGAGAAGGGGGCCGGCCCTGAGCACGTGGCTGGCGGAGGTCGTCTCGGTCCTGCTGCTCCTGCTGGTGCTGGGGTGCGCGGTGGCGCGTCCCCGAGGTCTGCCGGAGGCGGCGGTCGCGGTCCCGGCGGCGGTGGCCCTCGTCGCGATCGGCGCGATCCCGCTGCCGGGCGCGGTCGACGAGATCGGCCGGCTGGCGCCGGTGGTCGGGTTCCTGGCGGCGGTGCTGGTGCTGGCGCACCTGTGCGACCGGGAAGGGCTGTTCCAGGCGTGCGGCGCGTGGCTGGCGCACCGGGCGGCCGGGCGTCCCCGGCGGCTGCTGGGCGGGGTGTTCGCGCTCGCTTCCGCGATCACGGCGGTGCTCAGCCTGGACGCGACGGTCGTGCTGCTCACCCCGGTGGTGTTCGCCACCGCCGCCCGAGCGGGGATCCGCCCGAAACCGCAGGTGTACGGCTGCGCGCACCTGGCGAACACCGCCTCGCTGCTCCTGCCGGTCTCGAACCTCACCAACCTGCTCGCCTTCACCGCCGCCGGCCTGAGCTTCACCCGGTTCGCCGCGCTCATGGCGGCGCCGTGGCTGGTGGCCATCGCCGTCGAGTACGCGGTCTTCCGCCGGTTCTTCGCCGCCGACCTCGACGCCCGCGCCGAGGCGCCGCCGACCACCGAACCGCCCCGGTTGCCGCTGTTCGCGCTGGGCACGCTCGTGGTGACGCTGGCCGGCTTCGTGGTGACCTCGGCGTTCGGCGTCGACCCGGCCTGGGCCGCCACCGCCGGGGCGCTGGTGCTGGGCGTGCGGGCACTGGCCCGCCGCCGCACGAGCCCGACCGAGGTCGTGCGCGCGACGTCACTGCCGTTCCTGGCCTTCGTGCTCGCCTTGGGGGTCGTGGTCCGCGCCGTGGTCGACAACGGCCTGGGTGACTGGCTCGGCCGGCTGATCCCCACCGGGAGCGGCCTGCCGGAACTGCTGGCCGTCGCGGCGCTGGCGGCCGTGCTGGCGAACGCGATCAACAACCTGCCCGCGGTCCTCGTGCTGCTGCCGCTGGTCGCGCCGGCCGGACCCGGCGTGGTGCTGGCGGTGCTGATCGGGGTCAACATCGGCCCCAACCTCACCTACGCCGGCTCGCTGGCCACCCTGCTGTGGCGGCGGATCGCGCACCAGCACGACCACGACGTGGACCTCCGCGAGTTCACCCGGCTCGGCCTGCTGACCGTGCCGGCGGCGCTGGTCCTGTCCGTGGTGGCGCTGTGGGCCTCACTGCGGCTGCTCGGGGGCTGAGGCGACGACGCGCCGCCTGCGCAGGTAGGGGGCGGAGAACAGGTAGAGGCCGGTGAACAGGAGCAGGGTGAGGGGCGGCAGGGGCAGGTAGAACAGCCAGGGCGCGGACTCCGCCTGGTTGAAGAAGGCGAAGCAGGCGATCACGGCGACGGTGAAGGCGATGGACACCCAGCGGTGCAGCTGGCGGACCCACTTCTTGCCGGTCATGCGGCGGCTCCTCGTTCGTGGGACGCGCTCGGTCGCGGTCCCGTGAGGAGGACAGTAGGAAGCACCGGCCGCCCGGTGCTTCTCGATTCCTGACCGGTTCGGCGCGGGTCCCCCTCGGCGGGCTGTCCTCCGCGAACGCCTGGTGGTGCCTCACCTCCCCCGGCGTCGACATCCCGGGCTCGTACCCGGTGACGCTCCCCGGCAACTGGTCGGCCTCGCACTCGCGCTGTTCGCGACCCCGCTCGTCAGCATCGCCACCACCTCCGCGCTCCCCTGCCAGGACGGAAACCAATGTCCAACCAGCCGAAACCGCCGGGTACCTTGGTGTAGGCCCGCACCACGGCAGGAGGTCACCCGATGTACGAGGACGACTCGAAGAGCATCGGCCGTCGAGTGCGCGAAATTCGGAGTTGGCGCAGCCTGACCGTGACCGAGGCAGCCGAATTGGCAGGCATGACGACCGCATACCTCAGCATGATCGAACGGGGACGGCGACCCGTGACGAAGAGGTCTGTGCTCGAAAACCTGGCCCGAGCGTTGCGGGTCTCTCCCGCCGAACTCACGGGCAAGCCGTACACGCCTTCGGACGCGCCGTCCGCTGAAGCACGCGCCGGAATGCCCGCCGTCGAGGACATGCTCACCGGTTGGCAGGTCGGTGAAGTTCCGAGTGCGCTCGGTCGACCCTGGGGTGAGGTTCGCGCCGATGTCAAGCGGCTCAACCTGGTGCTGCGCCCGAAGGCCGAGTACGCGGAGCAAGCGAGCCTGTTGCCGGTGTTGATTCGCGACCTGCTTGCCGCCTCAGCGGTGGCCGAACACCGAAAAGACGCGCTCATCGGATTGATGAGCGCCTACAAGGCGGCCGCCTACTTGGCCCATGACCTCGGGGTCGCCGGCCTCCCGGTCCTGGCCGCAGAGCGGATGCGCCGCGTCGCAGAGGAGCTGGAAGACCCGGTATGGGTTTCCTACTCCGCCTACCAGCGCGCCCAACTGCTCAGTGGCGCCAACCGCGCCCGCCAGTACGAGTTGGCGGTGCAGGTGGCAGACATGACCGACTCTCGCGCGGAGGTTCGCGGTCTGGCCCACCTGACTGCCGCACTCGCTTCAGCAGCCTTGGGCAACGGTGAGTCGGCGCAGGACCACTTGACTGAAGCCACGCAGCTCGCGAACGCGTTGGACGAAGACGTGAGCCCCTGGATGCAGACGAATTTCGGCAGGACCAACGTTGACATCTGGAAAGTGTCAATTGGACTTGAGCTGGGTCAGGGTGGTCGAGTTGCCGAAATCGCCGAGGGGGTCAACCCGGCAGGCGTTTCAGCTTCACGTCAGGCTGCTTTTTGGATCGACTACGGCCGCAGCCTGCTGGGTGAACGGAGAACCCAAGGGAGCGGCTTGGAGGCACTGCTCGTAGCGGAACGCTTGGCACCTCAGAAAGTGCGGAACAACTTCTTCGCGCGCGAGGCGGTGTCGAACCTCCTCGTCAAGGCTCGCCGAGATGCGGGCAGCCGAGAGTTGCGAGGGCTTGCCTACCGCATGCGTGTCGCACCGATCGGGTGATCCTGGAGCAGCCTTAACACGCTGTTAAAAGCTGACAGCGGAGCACCCTACCGTTTGCAAGGCGGGTGGGGGCTATCACGGCTCCGACGGTGGCAGCGCTACTGCGCAGCATCCCCCTCCCGGCGGGGCAACAGCGCGGCCCGATGGCCGTGCACCGCCGCAATCCGCTGACCCAACGGCGAGGAGGGGGCGTTGTGGAACCTTCGTTGTACAGCATTCGACTTCGCAAGGAAGAGCTGGACCAGGCACGCAAGGCTGCCGGTTTGCGATCCGATTACGCCTTGGCCAGGGCGATCGGGGTGATCCGGTCCACGGTCACCAGGGTGTTCGCGGGCGAATTGCAACCGAGTGGGGCGTTCATCGCCGGCGTGGTCGCGGTGTTCGCCCGGTTCGACCGCTACTTCGAGGTGGTGCGCGGGCAGACCGAGGTGGTGGTGCCCGGCGTCGACAGCGGCAGAGCGCCGCAGGGGGACGTCGACGATGTCGGCCGTGCCCGAAGAGCCGCCTGATCACATCCGCCACCTGAAGAAGCTCTCATCGACGGAGACGGCAGCACCGATGTCACCACCACTGACGGCGCACGTCGCGGAACGCCCCGGCAGCGCGGGGACGGCCAGGCCACGCCTCATCGTCCCCTACATCGCCATGTGGAGCGGGGAAACGACGGAGGAGGAGCCACGACTCGTGGTGCTCCCGAGCAGGACCGGCATCGGCTATGCGGACGAGATCCTCGGTGACCGCGACAGCCGGGGCGTCCTCTGGGACCGCGCCACCCTCGACCCCGGCCACGGCACACCCCGGTTCGCCCAAATCCACGTCCACCGCCAACGCCGCGCCATGCGCAAACTCCTGTGCCAGGTCTGCGCCGGCCCCGCCGACCGCGACGACGACGGCACCCTCTGGCTCATCCCCGACCGCACCCAACCCTGGCCGAACTGGCCAGAGGGGATGGCCGTCGCCGAACCACCGATCTGCCGACCCTGCGCGCACCTGGCGACTCGCGCCTGCCCCGCACTGCGCGCAGAGGGGCACTTCGTCATCCGCGCACGCGAACACCCCATCCACGGAGTCGACGGAACCCACTACCGCCCAGGCCCGCACTCCCCCGTCCCCGTCACCAGCCAACCGGTCGCCTTCGACGACCCCGCCATCCGCTGGGTCCTCGCCTCGAAACTCGTGCGCACCCTCCACGACTGCACGATCGCCACGGACCTCTGACGAGGAGTCACCCCGACGACGGCGCCGCGCAAGGGTGTGCGTGGCGACCGAATCCACCAGCACCGCCCTGCCACCGGTTGTCGTCCGGCCCGCCTAGCCACCGGCCGGGCAACACCGGCGAACACCTGTGAATAAGGTCTCCCGAACGCGGGCGAATTCACACCGGCAGCCAATCGAACGGGCCACACCGAGGTCGACACCGAGGTCAACGCCCAGGCTCACACCAAGGCCGACCAGGTAGAACGACCATTCGGCGTTCAGTTCGAACGCGAAGTCACCGGACACCGCTTTCCGGAACGCCTCACCGCCATTCCACCGGCCGCAACTCCGCCACCAGGCACAACAGCCGGTTGCGGAGAACCGAAGGCCCGTATCAACACCCGGCCGACGGCTTCGGCAGCACTCCCGCCAGAAATGTCCACAGTGGACATATGGTATTGCTATTCCGGGCAGTTGCTCCATCAGGGGGAGACTGCCTCAACCACTTGGCGTCCGATGAAGTCCCGTGATAAAGATCAGGGCCTGCTGACGCACCGGTATCCGGCAGCCCGCACCAGAGGAATTGATGGATCAACAAAGACTCACGATGGCGTTCTGGTTCCTGCTCGCCATCGTGCTGATCGCCGTGTTTCTGCTGGTACGCCAGCGACGCGCCACCCGTGCGCTGCTGGTCCGGGCCGAGAGGGCCGAGGCCCTGGCGCGGGTCCGGGCCGAGGAGGAGCGGCACCTGGTCGAGGCCCGGCTGCCCGCCCTGGCGGAGTCGCTGGGCCACCGGCCCGTCGAGGTGCCCGGCCCGAAGCACCCGGAGGCGGCCGGGGACCACGAGCGGGTGCTCGCGCTGTTCGCCGACTCCGTGCGGCAGGCGACCGCGCGGGGCGAGCAGTCGGCCCGCGCCACGCTCAAGGCGATGATGCGCGCGGTGCAGAGCCTGGCCAACGAGCAGCAGGTCGCGATCTCGGCCATGCAGGACCGGCACGACGACCCGGACGTGCTCGCCGGCCTGATGCGGATCGACCACATGAACTCCCAGCTCAACCGGCGGGCCCAGGCCACGGCGGTGCTCTGCGGGTCGTGGCCCGGGCAGCAGCGGTCGGCGTCGGCGCTGACCGACGTGGTGCGCGGGGCCACCTCGCGCATCCGGGACTACCTGCGGATCAACGTCCCGGCCGAGTCCGACGTGGCGGTGGTCAGCCGCGCGGTGGAGCCGGTCGTGCTGGCCGTGGCCGAGCTGCTCGACAACGGGGCCCGGCACTCGCCGCCCAGCACCGGCGTGGAGGTCAACTTCCAGCAGGCGCACAACGGCATGGTCGTGATGGTCGACGACGGCGGTGTCGGCATGACCGTCGAGGAGCTGCGCCGCGCGGCGCGGCTGCTGGCCGGGGACGGCGCCAGCGACATCAACCGGCTCGGCGACCCGCCGCAGGTCGGTTTCGCGGTCATCGGCGTGCTGGCCAAGCGCTACGGCTTCCGCGTCTCCGTGGACACGCGCTCGCCGTACGGCGGTGTGCGCGCGGTCGTGTTCCTGCCGACCGAGCTGCTCACCCACGTCAGCCGGCCCACCATGCCCGACAACGCCGTCGCGCTGCCGCCCGAGCAGCGGCCGCCCGCCAGCGGCGACGACGACAACGCGGAGCCCGAGCGCACCCCCGGCGGCCTGCCCCGGCGACGGCGGACGCGCACCGCCGACCAGGGCGCGCCGCCGCCCCCCGCCGGGACCGCACCGCCCACCCAGCGGATCGCGACCGGGCTGGCCGCCTGGAAGCGCGGTACCGACTCGGGCCGGGCCACCACCCCGCCGCCTGTCGCTGAAGGGAACACCCAGGCATGAACAACTTGGGCTGGATGCTCGACGACGCACTGAAGATGCCGGAGACGCGCCACGCCGTCCTGCTGTCGGCCGACGGGCTGCTGATGGCGCACTCCGCCGGCATCGACCGGGACGACGCGGAGCGGCACGCCGCCGCGATGTCCGCCCTCCAGTCGCTGGCCCGCGCCACGGCCGAGTTCTGCGGGCAGACCAGCGCGGAGTGGCAGCAGACGGTCAGCGAGTTCACCAACGGCTACGTCTTCCTGGCCGCCGCCGGGCCGGGCGCGTACCTGGCCGTGTCGGCGACCGCGGGCGTGGACATGGAGGCGGTCTCCTTCCGGATCCACGAGCTGGTCCAGCGGTTGGGCAAGGAACTGACCAGCCCGCCGCGGCAGGACACCGGCAGCCCGTCGTGAGCGGCGACAGGCGCTCGCGGGGGCTCGTGCGGCCGTACGTGGTGACCGGCGGCCGGGCCCACGCCAGCCGCAACACCTTCGACGCGGTCACGGTCGTGATCGCCACCCGCGAACAGGTCGCCGGCCTGTCGCCGGAGAAGAAGCGGCTGATGGAGCTGTGCCGGGGCGGTGCGCTGTCGGTGGCCGAGATCGCCGCGCACCTCTCGCTGCCGATCAGCGTCACCAAGGTGCTGCTGTCCGACCTGGTCGACAGCGGCCACATCGCCACGCACGCCGCGGTCTCGCACTCCGCCCTCCCCGACATGAAGCTGCTGAAGGACGTGCTCGATGGCCTCCGCGCTCGCCTCTGACGGCGTCTACCTGCGCGACACCGTGCGGACGGCGGTGAAACTGCTGGTCGTGGGACCCTTCGCGGTCGGCAAGACCACCTTCGTCGGCACCCTCTCGGAGATCCGCCCGCTGCGCACCGAGGAGACGATGACGCAGGCCGGCGCCCTCGTCGACGACCTCGCCGGCGTGAGCGGCAAGAGCACCACCACGGTGGCCCTGGACTTCGGCCGCCTGACGCTCACCGACGAGCTGGTGCTCTACCTGTTCGGCGCGCCCGGCCAGCAGCGGTTCACGCAGGTCTGGAAGGACATCGCCCACGGCGCGCTCGGCGCGCTCGTGCTCACCGACACCCGCCGCCTCGAACAGTCCTTCGAGGTCATGAGCCTGCTGGAGGAGCTGGGCATCCCGTACGCCGTGGCGGTCAACTCCTTCGACGGCGCGCCCGCGTTCCCCGGCGAGGAGCTGCGGGACGCGCTGGACCTGCTCCCCGAAACGCCGCTGGTGCTCTGCGACGCCCGCGACGCGACCTCGTCCACGCAGGCGCTCATCACCCTCGTCGAGCACCTGCTCACCCGCAACCAGGAGAACGCGTGACCTCGCAAGCCGCCCCCGGGCAGGCCTGTCCCGCACACCGCGGCCGGATGCCGCTGCACGGCCCCGAGTTCGCCACCGACCCCGCCGCGACCTACCGGGCGTTGCGCGAGCACGGGCCGGTCGCCCCGGTCGAGCTGGCGCCCGGCGTGCCCGCCACCCTCGTCGTGGGCTACGCCGCCGCGCTGGACGTCCTGCGCAATTCCACCGCGTTCCCGCGCGACCCGCGGCGGTGGCAGGCGAAGATGCCGGCGGACTGCCCGGTGCTGCCGATGATGATGTACCGGCCGAACTGCCTGTTCACCGACGGCGCCCAGCACGCGCGGCTGCGCGCCGTGGTCACCGACAGCCTCGCCCGGGTCGACCCGAACGCGCTGCGCGGCCAGGTCGAGCAGACCGCGGACCAGCTGATCTCCCGCTTCGCCGGCAACGGCGAGGCCGACTTGCTCGGCGAGTACGCGAAGCTGCTGCCGCTGATGATGTTCAACCACCTCTACGGCTGCCCGCCGCAGCTGGGCGACCGGCTGGTCGTCGCCATGCGCAACGCCTTCGACATGGTCGAGCCGGAGAAGGCCAACGCCGAGCTGACGGAGTGCATGCTGGAGCTGGTCGCGCTCAAGCGGCAGCGGCCCGGCCAGGACATGCCCTCGTGGATGATGGCCCACCCGGCCCGGCTGACCGACGAGGAGCTGATCCACCAGCTCGTGCTGCTCATGGGCGCGGGCACCGAGCCCGAGCAGAACCTGATCGCCAACGGCATCCGGCTGCTGCTGGCCGACGACCGGTTCGCGGGCGACCTCTCCGGCGGCAGCCTGCCGGTCGAGGAGGCGCTCGACGAGGTGCTGTGGACCGACCCGCCCATGGCGAACTACTCGGCGAGCTACCCGGTCGAGGACACCGACTTCGCCGGTGTCCGGCTGCCCGCCGCCGAACCGGTGGTGATCAGCTTCGCCGCCGCCAACAACGACCCCGCGCTGGGCGAGCAGCAGCGCTCGGGCAACCGGGCCCACCTCGCCTGGAGCGCGGGCGTCCACTCGTGCCCGGCCCAGCAGCCGGCCCGCCTGATCGCGTCCGTGGCGATGGAGAAGATCCTCGACGCCCTGCCCGACATGCGCCTGGCCGTGCCCGTCGACGACCTGGTCTGGCGACCCGGCCCGTTCCACCGCGCGCTCACCGCGCTCCCCGTGCGTTTCACCCCGGTAGCCGTGCCCGTCCAACCCGACGAGTCACCTGGAGAAACCCGTTGGAACGTACAGCCGACCCCATCGCCCTCGACCCCTCCGGCCGTGACGTCCACGCCGAGTCCGCAGCCGTCGCCGCACGCGGACCGGCGACCCTGGTTGAGCTACCTGGCCAGGTTGTTGCGTGGTCGGTGACCAGCCAGGACCTCCTGCGCGAGCTGCTCGGCGACCCCCGGGTCTCGAAGGACGCCAGGCAGCACTGGCCCGCGTACGGCAGCGGCCGGATCGCCGAGGACTGGCCGCTGCACCTGTGGGTGTCGGTGCAGAACATGTTCACCGCGTACGGGACCGACCACCGCCGCCTCCGCACGCTGGTGTCCAAGGCGTTCACGGCGCGGCGGGTGACGGCGATGCGGCCGTCGATCGAGCGGATCACCGCCGGGCTGCTGGACGAGCTGGACGAGCTGGGCGCGGCGGAGCAGCCGGTGGACCTGCGGGAGAGGTTCGCCTACCCGATCCCGATCGCGGTGATCTGCCGGTTGTTCGGCGTGCCGGACGACGCGCGGGCGAGGTTGCGGAGGGTCGTCGACGGCGTATTCGACACCACGGTCACCGCCGAGGCGGCCCAGGCGAACGCCGTGCAGCTGTACGGGATCATGCACGAGCTGGTCGCGGCGAAGCGGGAGGACCCCGGTGACGACCTGACCAGCGGCCTGATCGCGGTGCGCGAGGACGACGGGTCGAGGCTGGAGGAGGCCGAACTCGTCGACACCCTGATCCTGGTGATCTCGGCGGGCTACGAGACCACGGTGAACCTGCTGGACCAGGCGATCACGGCCCTGCTGACCCACCCGGAGCAGCTGGCGGCGGTCCGGGCCGGGACGAGCGGCTGGGCGGACGTGATCGAGGAGACCCTGCGCTGGCAGGCCCCGATCGCGAACCTGCCGCTGCGGTACGCCGTGGAGGACCTCGACGTCGGCGACGGCGTCGTCATCCGCAAGGGCGAGGCGATCCTCGCGGCCTACGCGGCGGCGGGCCGGGACAGGTCGGTCCACGGCGGGACGGCCGACGAGTTCGACGTGACCAGGGCCGACAAGTCCCACCTGGCCTTCGGCCACGGCGTCCACTACTGCCTGGGCGCGCCCCTGGCCCGCTTGGAGGCGGAGGTCGCCCTGCCGGCCCTGTTCGCCAGGTTCCCGGGGATGGAGCTGGCCGTGGCGCCGCACGAGCTGAGGCCGGGCCACTCCTTCATCTCCAACGGCCACGAGTCCCTGCCGGTGAAGCTGAAGTAGCCGTTCGCCGCCCCGGCGCGAGCGCTCGCGCCGGGGTCCGGGGGCTTGCGTCTCAAGCCGCATGAGACCCCATAGTGGGCGCCATGCACGACAACCAGCTGTACCCGATCGGGGACGTGGCGCGCCGCACCGGGTTGAGCGTGAGCGCCGTCAGGTTCTACGCCGACACCGGCGTCATCCCGCCCACCGGCCACACCGACGCCGGGTACCGGCTCTACGACGTCGACGCCATCGCGCGGCTGGAGCTGGTGCGCACGCTGCGCGAACTGGGCGCGAGCCTGGACGACGTCCGCCGGCTGCTGGCCGACGAGACGAGCCTGCACGACCTGGCGACGACCCACCTCGCGCTCGTCGAGCGCCAGATGCGCCACCTGCGCGCCCGCCGGGCCGTCCTGCGGACCATCGTGAACCAGAACACCGCGACCGGGAAGGTTTCCCTCATGCACGACCTCGTCTCCCTGTCCGACGACGACCGCGACCGGCTCCTCGACCGGTTCTGGGACGAGGTCACCGAGGGCCTCACCGTCCACCCGGCCTTCGCCGAGAGCCTGCACCGGATGCGGCCCTACCTGCCGGAGGAACCCACCACCGAGCAGCTCCAGGCCTGGATCGAGCTGGCCGACCTGGTGCAGGACGGCGAGTTCCGCCGCTCGGTCCGCGAGTACTTCCACAACGCCTTCTCCTCACCCAGGGCGCTCGACGTGACCGCACCGCGGATCATGGAGCTGGTCGAACGGCACCGGTTGCTCGAAGTGGAGGCCTGGGAAGCGCAGCGGGCCGGGTCGCCCCCGGACTCGCCGCAGGCGCGGGAGATCGCCGAACGCCTGGTGGCGTCGGTCGCCGAGCTCATCGCCGGGGTCGCCGGGCAGCCGCTCGACGAGGACGGCCTCGCCGAGCTGAGGCACTCCATGGCGTTCCCCGACCCGACCAGCGCGTCCCACCAGCACGCCGAACGCGCCGTGGCCGGGTTCACCGACCTGCTGGACACCTACACGTCGCTGATGGCCACCATCAACGGGACGCCGCAGCCGGATCCGCAGGAGGCGGCGGAGAGCGAGCGGTGGGTGGCCGCCGCCCTCATCTCGGCCGGCGCCCTCCACGAGCCCGCACCGGACCGCTGACGTGCCGCCTGCCCGGCCTTGCGGGTGGGGCAGGCGGGACCGCCGATGAGCGGTCCCGCCACCCCCGGTTCCCCGGGGGTTCGTCAGGCCGGTTCGACCGGCAGCCACAGCTCGCAGGTCGCGGTGCTGAAGTCGTCCGCCCGCTCCAGGACCGCGACGATCGAGGGCCCCGGCCGCAGGCGCCACGGGTTGGAGGGGAACCACTCGGTCGCGGTGGCGGCCCAGGCCGTTTGCAGGGCCTGCGGGTAGGGCCCGGAGGTGCGGAAGACCGCCCACGTGCCCGCCCGCGCCTCGACGGCGTCGAGGTCGTCGGGGGTCGGCGTGTCACCGGAGACGGCGACGCCGTGCAGGTAGGTCAGCTCGCTGCCCTCGGTGGCGTCGGGGTCGAGGTCGTCGCAGACCTGCAACAGGCCTTCCGGTTCGACCTGGCCGAGGGCCTTGAGCCGGGCGTGCTCCTCCGGCGGCAGGGAGCTGATGTGCCGCTGGATGTGCGGGTTGACGCCGTGGTGGATGAGCGGGACGCGGGCGGCGTGGCCGATGAGCCGGAACGCGGGGCGGGTGGCCAGGCGGGTGTCCATGGGGGTGCTCCCTTCGACGGTCAGGCGGAACCTGACGTGCGGTTGTGCGCGAAGGGGGCCTCCGTCGCGGCGGACGTCACCGGGGCTCGCGCCGTGCACGGCCCGGAACGCGCGGCCGAACGCCTCGGTCGAGCCGTAGCCGTACCGGACCGCGATGCCGAGCAGGTCGTCCCGGCCGCGGACGACGTCGGCGGCGGCGACGGTCATGCGGCGCCGTCGCACGTACTCCGACAGCGGCATGCCCGCCAGCGACGAGAACATCCGGCGCAGGTGGTACTCGGTGGTGCCGAGCGCCTTGGCCAGCCCGTCGACGTCGACCTCCTCGCCGAGGTGTTCCTCGACCAGGTCGACCAGCCGGTTGAGTGCCGAGATCACGAAGGCCTCCTTTCGACGTCAACCCTGGCCGGTCGCACCCCGGCCGCGCCCGATCGTCGCGGACCGGTCCGATCGGTCGACCTCATGTCGAGGTGAGGGCGATCCCGTGGCAGGCCGGCCAGGTGGACCGGCCGGGCGCGGTCAGGGGCGCAGCAGGTACCCGAGCAGCTTGCGGAGCTCGGCGGCGTTGCCCGGCTGCGGGTCGAAGACCGCGTCGAGCAGCGGCAACACCTGGTCGCGGGCTTCGCGGGTGCGCATGACCCGCTTCCACAGCGCCAGGTTGAGGCGGTAGCGCCACCTCGGGGTGGCGGCCAGCCCGATGACGTTGACGACGTTGCGGCGGGTCTTGGCGGGCAGCGCGTCCACGTCCTCGGGCGTGGCGAGCAGCCACTCGGGCAGCACGTCGAGGCCGTGCGCGGTCATGGAGCCGAAGTCGGTCGGCCAGGCCGCCGCCCACAGGTAGTCGACCATCCGGCACCAGCCGCGCAGGAACGCGATCTCCAGTTCGGGCCAGGGCCCGGCGTCGAGGTCGGCGAGCGCGCCGGCCACCACGTCCAGGCAGGTCTTGTGCGCTTTCCACAGGGCGAGGCGCACCGGTTCCGAGTCGGCCGACCCGCTCCCGCCCACCAGGTCGAAGTAGGCGCGCCAGTCGGCCACCGCCTCGACGAACTCCTCGGGCACGACCCCGCCGGTCACGTACCGGAACCGGGACCGGGTCGGCGGGTCGGCGATCGGCAGGTCGGGCACCACTCCGGAGGCGGCGGCCGCCAACCACGGGATGACGCTGAGCGCGTAGTTGCCGTAGCCCCACGGGGCGTCGGGGTCGATCCGGCCGTCCCGCCGGCCGCCGGGGTGGAGCCGGCCCGTGCGGAACTGCCACTGGTGCTGGAACATCAACCCCCACAACGGGTTGTCGCGGTTGTCCGCGCCGAACCGGTTGGCGGGGTTGGTGCTGCCGATCAGCACCCGGTACGCGGCCATCCGCTGCTCGAAGCGGAACGGGTCGAACACGCCCTCCAGGTCTTCGGCCGTCGTCCAGGTCGCGTACAGGTCCAGGGCCGCGAGCTCCTCGGGGTGGGCCATGACCGGAATTCTCCGCACGGCCCACGCCCGGTGTCCACCAGGACCGGTCGAACGGCCATACAGTTCACCCTTCAGGCTTTGACTTCGCTCGTTGGAAGTCCTTTTTATGCGGTTCACCTACTTTGAGTAGGCATTGCGCCTAGCGCTTCACCGGAACGTGTTCTGGCGTACCCGGTGCACGAGGAGTGAGGTGGTGATCACCCCCCGAGCGAAGGGCCACCCCGGTGATCGACAAAGCTTCCTTCGAGGCACTGAAGTTCCAGGGCGACCCGCTCGCCGACGCCGTGATCGCCGAGCTGGTGTCCACCGGCCGGGTCGGCGCGGTCAACGGGGTGCTGGAGCACTTCCGCACCAACGACCAGCCCATCCCGGAGCAGCTGCCGGACTCGGTGCGGCGGTTCCTGGTCGCCACCGACGACCCGCCGGCGTGGGTGGACCCCGACCTGGTGGCCCGGGCCTACGAGTTCTTCGTCGACGACGGCGTGCACGTGGCGGCGGTGCTCTCGTTCGGCGCGATGGTCAACTGCTACGCCCAGCCCCGCCCCTCCCGGGCGCTCAGCCTCACCCACGGCCTGGCCCAGCCCCACCGGAGGCTGTCGGAGACCTCGCAGTTCGTCATGAACATGATGGGCCGCGACGCCTTCGGCTCGGGCGGGTCGTTCGTGCCCACCATCCAGAAGACCCGCCTGATCCACGCCGCCGTGCGCCACTTCCTCAGCAGCTCCGGCCGCTGGGACACCGCCGCCGACGGCGTCCCGATCTGCCAGCAGGACATGGTCGGCGCGCTGCTGATCTTCTCCGTCCAGGTGATCGAGGGCATGCGCCGCATCGGCATCTCGGTCACCGACGCCGAGGCCGCCGACTACTACTACGTCTGGCGCGTGGCGGGGGCCATGCTCGGCATCCCCGTCGAGGCCCTGCCCGAGTCCGTCGAGGACGCGTGCGAGCTCAGCGCGACGCTGGTCGAAACCTCTTACGGCCCGTCCAGCGAGGGCGTGGCGCTCACCCGCCACCTGCTCGACCTGTACGAGGAGCTGTTCCCCGGCAAGGCCTTCGACGGCATCGTGGCCGCGGTGGTGCGGCAGGTCGTCAACCCCGAGGTGGCCGACTGGATGCAGGTGCCCGACTCGCGCGGCTGGGGCCGGGTGGTGAACGCGGGCACCCGGTTGATGCGCGCGCTGGAGCGCTCCGAGGACACCAGCGCCCTGGCCACCACCATCCTCGACCGGGCGGGCTCGCTGCTGCTCGGCGGCAGCGTCCGCAACCTGACCAACGGCCAGTCCACCACCCTCACCATCCCCGACGACCTCCGCGAGCGCTGGGAGGCCGCGGGGCGCTCACCGCTGCCCGGCGTGGAGCCCGCCGCCACGACGACGTGAGCCAGGGGGCGACCACCGGCTCACCGGGCCGCGGTGCCGGCGGTCGCCCTGATCAGGCGGACCGCTTCGTCGACCCCGCCGGCCCAGGGCGCGCCGTGGCCGGGGACCAGCAGCTTCGCCCGGAGGTGGGCCAGGCGGTCCAGGGAGGCGAGGGCCTGCTCCGGGTCATCGGTGAACGGGGCGGGCTGGGGGCCGCGCCGCCCGGTCAGGACGTGGCGGGTGGTGAGGGCGTCGCCCGCGAAGACGGCGTCGGCGACGGGCACGTGGACGGCGATGCTGCCGGGCGAGTGGCCGGGCATGTCGATGACGCGCGGCGAGCCGGGGAGGTCGAGCACGTCGCCGTCCGCCACCTCGGTCACCTCGGTGAGGTAGGTGGTGCGCAGGCCGCCCTTGCGCGCCGAGTACCCGAGGAAGCGGGCCGCCGCGCCGAGCTTCACGCCGCCCCACTCGGGCTTGGTCTTCACCTCGCCGCGCGACCGGGCGGCGTCGGCGCCGTGGACGTGGACGGGGACGCCGTGGTCGCGGCGGAGGCGTTCGGCGAAGCCGAGGTGGTCGCTGTCGCCGTGGGTGAGGACGACGCCGCGGACGTCGTCGACGGACCGGCCCAGCGCGGCCAGTTCGGCGGTCAGCTCGCGCCAGTGGCCGGAGAGCCCGGCGTCGATGACGGTGACGCCCTCGTCGGTCACGACGAGGTGGACCGCGACGATGTCGTTGCCGATGCGGTGCAGGTGGTTGCCGATCTTCACGTTTGCGCCTTCCCTTCGGGCCCGGGTGTTGATGGCTACGGTACATAGCCATCATGGCTATGGTCCATAGCTATGATGGACGCGACACCACCGCCGACCCGAGGAGGACGGATGCCCACCCCCGAACGGACCTCGCTCGCGGACATCGTCGGGGCGGCCCGCGCCATCGTGGAGGAGGAAGGGCTCGCGAGCCTGACCATGCAGGCGGTCGCCGTGCGCGTCGGCGTGCGGGCCCCGTCGCTCTACAAGCGGGTGCGCAACCGCGACGACCTCGTCCGGCTGGTCACCGAGGCCACCGTCCGCGACCTGGGCGAGCAGCTCGGCCCGGTGTCCACCGGCGGGGACGCCCGCGAGGACCTGGGTCGGCTGTGCCGGGCGTTCCGGGCGTTCGCCCACGCCCACCCGGCCGGCTACCACCTGGTCTTCGCCGCCGGACCGGCGGGGAGCAGGCCGGACGTCGACTCGCTCGCCGCGGCGGCGGCCCCCGCCCTGCGGGTCGCCGCGGACCTGGCCGGGCCCGACGAGGCGCTGGAGGCGGCGCGGATGATCACGGCCTGGGCGCACGGCTTCGTCAGCATGGAGCTGGCCGGGGCGTTCAACCTGGGCGGCGACGTCGAACGCGCCTTCGAGTACGGGATCGCCCGGCTCGCGGACGCGCTGACGAGGGCGTGAACCGGGCGTTCGGGCCGGCGCCGCCTCGGAGCCGTCGCGCCGGACCCACCGAACAGTCCATTGTAGACAATGCAAACCCCATGCCACAGAAGGCTCCGGTTGGCAAGCCCACCGAACTGTGACGGCCGACGCGCCCGGACGGCGGTAGGCGCGCCGGTGCGCGCTCGACAGACTCAAGAGGTCCAGACCAATCTTGTAGTGGAGGCACCGTGCGGAGTTCCACCAACCGCGAGCGCACCTTCCGGACCCTCGCCGCAGCGGCCGCGGCCGTCGGCGCGCTCACCGCCGTGGCGGGTCCGGCGGCCGCGGCCACCGGCACGACCACCGAGTTCCAGGCGAGCGCCGGCTGCGTCACCACGGACATCCACCTCGACCCGGCGGCCAGGGAGGCCGGCTGGACGGTCGACTGCGCCGACCGCCGGTACGTGTTCGCGGACATCACCGTGTTCGCCGGCGGCGTGGCGCACAGCAACCCGCAGGAGGCGAGGTGGGTCGACGCCGGGGACACCTGGCAGGACCTCAACGTCTACCCGCAGACCACGCCGGCGATCGACCACCTCTGCGTGCACCTGGTGAGCTACGTGGACCCGACCAACCCGTTCGAGCAGCCGCAGGTCATCGGGCACTCCTGCATCTGACCGGGTGACCGGCTGACCACCCGTCCGGGTGAGTCGACCCGCGGTCGTCCCGGTGTGCCCCACCGGGACGGCCGCGGCACGCGGCGACTCGTCAGCGCGGCACCGGGTCCCGCTCCACCGGAGCCCTCCCGGCGGTGGCCGTGGACGCCGCCGGGACTTCGCCCTCCCGGATGCCGAAGCGCGCGTGCAGCGCGCGCAGCGGCTTGGGAGCCCACCAGTTGGCGCGGCCGGCCAGCTTCATCGCGGCGGGCACGACGAGCGCCCGCACGATCGTCGCGTCCACCACCACCGCGATGAACATGCCCACGCCGATGAGCTTGATGAAGGTGATTCCGGACAGCGAGAACGCGGCCACCACGATGACGAACAGCAGGGCCGCGTTGGTTATCAGGCCACCGGTGCTGCTCAGCCCGCGGGCGACGGCCTCCTCGTTGTCCCCGGTCACCTCGTAGTGCTCGCGCACCCGGGACAGCAGGAACACCTCGTAGTCCATCGACAGGCCGAAGATGATCGCGAACACCAGGATCGGCATCGACGGCTCGATCATGCCCGTGGGGGTGAAGCCCAGCAGGCCCGACAGGTGGCCGTCCTGGAAGATCCACACGAGCGCGCCGAACGTGGCCGACAGCGACAGCAGGTTGACCACGATCGCCTTGACCGGCAGCAGCACCGACCCGAACGCGAGGAAGAGCAGCACGAACGTGACCAGGACGATGATCAGCGCCATCCACGGCAGCCGGTCGCGCAGGTCGTCGAGCTGGTCGACGAGCTCGGCGGTCGCACCGCCCACCAGCACGGTCGCGCCGGGTGGCGGCGAGAGGCCGCGGATGTCGGTCACGATCGCCCGCGCCTCGGCGGACATCCGGTCCACCGGGTAGGTGACGGTGATGCGGGCGGTGGAGCCCTGAGCCCCGGTGACGACGGCATCGGCCACGTTGGGCAGCCGGTCGATCCGCGTGGCGAACCCGGCGGCGGCCTCCTCCTGGACGTCCCGGAGGACGACCGTGACGGGGTTCGTCGCGTTGTCGGGGAAACGCGTGCTCAACGCCTCGGACACCTCGCGCGTCTCGGTGCCGGCGGGCAGCATCCGGGCGTCGATGCCGCCCCACGACGCGTGCAGGAACGGCAGCCCCAGCGCCACCACCAGCGCGACGGGCGCGAGCAGGAACAGCGCCGGGCGGCGCATCACGGCCCGCGCCAGGCGCGCCCAGCCGGTGCGCTCCCGGTCGCGGCGGCGGACCAGCCACTTCGGCGCGCCCGCGTTCACCCTGGGCCCGAGCACGCCGAGCAGGGCGGGCAGCACGGTGAGCGCGGCCACGAGGTCGACCAGCACGGTGGCGACACCGCCGAAGCCCATCGACCGCAGGAACGTCTGCGGGAAGATCAGCAGGGTCATCAGGGACACCGCGACGGTCACGCCGGACACGGCCACGGTGCGGCCGGCGGTGGCGACGGTCCTGGCCACGGCGTCCTCGGTGGTGCCGCCGCGGGCCAGTTCCTCGCGGAAGCGCACCAGCATGAACAGCCCGTAGTCGATCGCGAGGCCGAGGCCGAGCAGCGTGGTGATGTTGATCGAGTAGATCGAGACGTCGGTGACCAGGGTCAGCAGGTGCAGCACGGCGAACGAGCCGAAGATCGCCACCGCGCCGATGGCCAGCGACAGGCTCGCGGCGACGACGCTGCCGAAGATGACGACCATGAACACCAGCAGGACCGGCGTCGCGATGCCCTCGGCGATGCCGATGTCCTTCTTGACCTGGTCGGAGATGAGCTTCTGGGTGACGACCTGGCCGCCGACGCGCGTGGTCAGGCCCTCGGCGACGGCCTTCTCCCGGACCACGGGCAGGTGCACGCGCCGGGCCTTCTCGTCCGCGCCCTCCAGCTGGAGCACGACGTAGGTCGACCTGCGGTCCGCGCTGACGAACCGGGGCGAACCGGTGTCGAAGTAGCCGCGCGCCGACAGCACCCGGTCGGCGGGCAGCGACGCGAGCGCCGCGGTGACGGCGGCGCGGTAGGCCGGGTCGTCGACGGTGCGGTCCGCGGACTCGTAGAGCACGACGACGTCCGAGTCCTGGCGCCCGAGGTCGGCGGCCTCGGCCTCGCCGGACAGCACGCTCTCGCTGCCCGGCACCTCGAAACCGCTGGACGAGCTGAGGGACCCGAAGACGCCCAACCCCCAGACGACGGACGCGACCAGGGCCACCGCGGAGCCGGCCAGGACCGCCCTGCGATGGCGGTGGACGAAGCGTCCCCATGCGTCGAACATCCCTGCCCCCTCTGCTGCGACACCGCCGGACGGCGGTGTTCCGGATGACCCTCGGTCGGGGTGCGCGGTCATGCCGGCACCCAGCGCGATCCCGACACGCTGATCAGGGGAACGCCCCCGTCCCCCGTCACCAGGTAGTCGTCGCCGGACGCGGTCACGTCACGCGCCGCCGCGCCGGGACCCTCCCCGTGCAGGTCGAGCCGGTCCGCCCGCCACCGCGCGGCGCCCTCGCGCGCGCGGGACACCGCCAGCGCCGCTTCCAGGTGGCCTACCGGGAGCCGGAACTCCGGCGGGTCGGTGCGCACGACCAGGTCGGCCGGCCGGGACGGGCGCACGGACGTCGTCCACCCGCCGTCGCCCGCCCGCCACGGACCGACGTCCACCGCGTAGGGCCGCCACCGGTACCCCGCCGCGGACCGCCGGGGGCTCGCCGCCGGAGCGGGCGACCACCGGGGCTCCGGCCGCGGGCCGAACACGACCACGGCGCCGGCGACCGGCTGCCCGGCGCGCAGCAGCTCCACCCGGACGCGCCACCGGTCGGACGTCCCGACGACCCGCGCCCGCCTGCCCAGCACGCACGACCCATGCGGCACGGCGAGCCCGGCCGGCCACGCCCACAGGTCCTCCGCGGCCGCGACCGCGACCGGACCGATCGGCGGCGCCAGCCACTCCGCGCCCGCCAGCAGGTACTCCAGCGCCACCGACACCGGCACGCCGGGCGCGCCGCCCGTGCGCACGTCGTCGAGGAACGCCGCCCAGCCCGCGCCCAGCCGGTGCGCGGTGTCGAACAGCCGGCCGGGCTCGTGGGCCGTCACGGTCCCCAGCAGGAACCGCCGGGTGAGCAGGGACGCGCGGTTCTCCCAGTCCGACGGCACGACGAGGCCGGCGAGCTGCCCCGGCGTCACCGCGCCGATGTCGGAGAGGAACCCGATCTCGCCGCTGCCCGCGCGCGTCAGCTCCGAGCGCCACGCCGCGAGGCCCGCCTCCACCGAAATCGGCCGCATGTACCGCGCCGCCGCCTCCAGGTTGGTGATCAGCCCCAGGCCGTCCCACGTGGGCCAGGACAGCGACTTCACCGGGTACGGCAGCCGGTGCCCCGCCCACATGGCGAGCCGGGCGAGCCCCTCGTTGGCCGCGGCGTAGTCGACCTGGCCGACCATGCCGCCGTAGCGGCCGGTGAGCGAGCCGACCGCGCACAGGGCCTTCAGCGGCCGGTCCCCCAGCGCGGCGAGCACGTGGGAGAACCCGTCGACCTTCACCGCGATGACGTCGAGCACCTGCTCCGGCGTCTTGTTGGCCAGCCTGGTCGGCGCGTCGACGCCGGCGTTGTGCACCACGAACGCCAGCCGCGGCCCGGCCGACGCCACGAGCGCGGACACGCTCGCCGCGTCGGTCACGTCGCACACCTCGTAGCGCACCCGGGCGCCGACCGCGCGGGCCCTGGCCAGGTTGGCGACGACCTCTCGCGTCTCGCGCATCCGCCGGACCCGGGCCCGCACGACGGGCAGCGGGTCGGCGCGGTCCCGGTAGGCGGCCTTCACCAGCTCCTCGAAACGCCCGTCGTCGGCCGCGGCCCAGCCCTCCTCCGGGCCGGGCAGCGCACCGCGACCGCTGACCACCACCTCGCAGCCGGTGCGCCGGGCGACGTCGAGGGCGAACTCGAACCCGATGCCGCGCCCGCCGCCGGTGATCAGCAGCACGTCGGTGGGCGCGACGGCGATCTCCGCACCGTCGGCGTCGGCGGCGCGCGGCAGGATCGTCCACCGCCGGTCGCCGCGCACGCCGACCTCCAGCGGACCGTCGGCGAGCAGTTCCGCGACCAGCGCCTCGCCGGGGTCGCCCACCGGTCCGAGGTCCACCACCCGCACCGCGCACACCGGGAACTCCCGGGGCAGCGTCTTCGCCAGCCCCGCCCACGCCCCGGACAGCGGCAGCGCGTCCGGGTGGTCGGCCAGCCCCATCGTGCCGCCCAGCGACGTGACCGCGAGGTACCGCAGCCTGCCCGCGACCGCTTCGCCCGCCCAGTCGCCGTAGACCGCGCGCAGCGCCTCGACGGTCCGCCGCATCGCGGTCCGCCAGTCCTCGCCGCCGGTGCCGCACAGCGCCAGGTCGACGACGACGTCCACCGGGGCCCCGGCGTCGTCCCGGACCTCGCCGCCGAGGGCCCGCACCGCGTCCGCCACGCTCGCGCGCAGCGCCGCCGTGCCGTTGAGCACCAGCGCGGTCCTCCCGGTCAGCGCGCCCGGCGGCGGCGGGTCGAGGCGGCCCAGGGGGTGCGGCGACAACGCCTGCCGCACCAGTCCCCCCGTCACGCGCCCACCGGTTCGCGCAGGCGCAGGCGCACGCGCACGCCCTGCCGCGGCCGCAGCGAGATCATCGACTGGCCGTACGTCAGGAACCGGCCGGGCACCGCCTCCACCCGGAACCGCCGCAGCACCATCGCGACGATGACCCTCAGCTCCAGCAGCGCCATCTCCTTGCCCACGCACAGCCTCGCGCCGCCCCCGAACGGGAAGTAGGTCAGCTTGGCGCGCTCCCGGCCTGCGCCGCCCGCGAACCGGCGCGGGTCGAACGCCTCCGGGTTCTCCCACACGTCCGGGTCGCGGTGGGTGACCAGCGGCGAGAGCAGGATCGACGAGCCGCCGGGTATGTCGTGGCCGCCCACCACGTCGTCGTCCACCGCGTCGCGCGGGAACGTCCAGATCGGCGGGTACAGGCGCAGCGCCTCGTCGATGGCGTGCCCGGTGCCCTCCAGGCCGGGCAGGTCCCCCGCGACGGGCACGCGGTCGCCCAGGACCCGGCCCACCTCGGCCACCAGCTCCTCCTCGACGTGGCGGTGGTTGGCGATGGCCCACAGCGCCCAGCACGCGGAGGTCGCGGTCGTCTCGTGGCCTGCCAGGTAGACGGTGAGCAGCTCGTCGCGGACCTCGCGGTCGGTCCACCCGGCCCGCTCGACGAGCTCGACGAGCCTGCCGCCGCCGGTGCGGGCGTGGTTGGCCCGGATGTCGTCGATCAGGGAGGTGAAGAACCGGTCGACCCGCCGGACCCGCTGGTTGCGGGCGGTCGGGACCCAGCCGGGCAGGTGCTCGGAGAGCAAGCCGTGCGGGAACATCAGCTCCATGCACGCGTCGCCGATCCGCTTCATCGCGGGCACGGCCTCGGCGGGGTCGTAGCCGAACAGCGACCGGCTCAGCGTGACCAGGGTCAGCCTCAGCATCTCGTCGAGCAGGTCGACCGGCTCGCCCTCGCGCGCCTTGACCTCCCAGCGGTCGAGCATCTCCCCTGTCGCCTCGACCACGCTCGGCACGATCGCGTTCACCACGCCGCCGTGGAACGCGGGCTGCACCACGCGGCGGTGCGACTTCCACACCGGGCCGTCCGTGGTCAGCAGGCCCTCGCCCATCACCAGCTTGAACTGCTCGTAGAGCTTGCCGCGCACGTAGTTGCGGTTGTTCTCCACCAGCACCCGGTGCACCGCCGCCGGGTCGGTGACCAGGTGCATCAGGTACGGGCCGATCCGGAGCCGCACGACACCGCCGTGGTCGCGGCGCAGGCCGAGCAGGAACTCCGCGGGCGCGGCGCGCCACTGGGGCAGGTTGCCCAGCAGCGGCAGGCCGCGCGGCCCCGGTGCGATGGTGCTCATGGGTACTCCTCCACGGGCTCTTCCACGGTGGTCAGACTGGGATGGCGCGGGGCGCGGCGGTCGGCCTGCCGGGCGCGCCCGCGGGCAGCTCGCGCAGGTGGCGGCCCTCCCGCACGTCGAAGTAGCCGACGACGAGCCCGGCCACGTCCTTGAGCTGGGCGAGCACCCGGCCGTCGGGCGCGGTGGCGACGACCCGGCCGCCCGGCTCGGCGCCGAGCACGACGCCGCGCGGGCTGCTGGTCAGGTCGACCACCCCGCCGAGCGCGCCCAGGGCGACGTCGTGCGCCCCGGTGTAGAGGTCGACGCGGCCGACCCCGGTCGGCACGGACACCGGCGCGTACCGGTCGTCCAGCAGCTCCACGCCGGTCAGCCGCAGCATCCCGTCGAGCAGCAGGGCCGGGGTGGTGAAGCGCTCGAACACCGAGCCCGGCCGGGCGGGCGCGGTGTAGGCGGCGCGGGCGCCCATCGGGTGCAGGCGCGTGCCCGCCGTGCTGCGGAACGGCCCGTCGAGCCGGACCGGCGCGCCGTCGACGTGGTACGGGTCGACCACGGGCAGCTCCGCCGCGGTGGGCCAGGCGTCCCAGGTGGGCGGGCGGGGGTGCGCGTCGGCCAGCACGACGCGCACCGAGCAGTGCTGCCGGTCCGCGGCCAGGACGCGCCCGGAGCGGGCCACCACGTCGGCCACCACCCGCACGTCCACCACGGTCACGTCCTCGTCGGCGGCCCGCAGCTCGGCCAGCGCCCGCAGCGGACCGCGCGCCGTCGCACCGACCTTGACGAACCGGTCGAAGGTCAGGTCGCGGAACCCGGTCACCACGCGGCCCGGCGCGAGCAGCCCGGCGGCCTGCGCGGCCATCTCGGCGGCGAAGCAGCCCGGCAGCGTCGGCACGCCGTCCACGGTGTGGTCGCGCAGGTGGTCGTCGCGGTCGTCGAGCAGCCGGAAGACCACCGCGCCGGTCGCGGTGCGCTCCACGCGGTCCTGGTAGAACCCGGCGGGCCGGGTGCCGGGCGCGTTCTCGGTGGCGGTCACGGGGGTTCCCTCACTCCTCGATCGCCGGTCGGGCGGCGGCGTGCAGGCCGGGCACGACCCGCCTGCCGCCGGCCAGCAGCCGCCACCAGGCCGGCACGTACCGCTCCGCCGTCCGCCGGCGGACCGAGCGGGCGACGGCCTCGGCCACGGCGGTGTCGGAGGTGACGGTCCAGCGGCGCACCGGGTTCGCCAGCCTGCCCTCGTGCCGGAAGCCCTCGGTCTCCGCGTAGCCGGGCAGGACCAGTCCGAAGTGGACGCCGTGGTGGCGCTCCTCGGCGTGCAGCGCCTCGGTCCAGCCGCTGAGCGCGAACTTCGCGGCCGAGTACGCACCGGACCCGGCCAGGCCGATGCGACCGGCCACGCTGGACACCACGACCACCACCGATGGCCGCGACCGGCGCAGCAGCGGCAACAGCTCCTCGGTGAGCCGGACGTGCGCCTCGAAGTCCAGGTCCAGCGCGCGGCGGACCTGGGCGCTGCCGGTCTCGGCGAACGTGCCGCCGAAGTGTGCGCCGGCGTTGTGCACCAGGACGTCCAGCCTGCCGAATTCGTCCTCGACCCGGTCGGCCACCCGCCGGGCGGCGGCCGGGTCGGTCAGGTCCTCGACGAGCACCCGGGCGCCGCCGACCCGGTCCGCGGTGGCCGCGAGCCGGTCGGCGCGGCGGGCCACGAGCACCAGCCGCGCGCCCGGTTCGCGGGCCAGGCGCACCGCCGTGGCGGCGCCGATGCCGCTCGACGCGCCGGTCACTAGGACCACGCTCACCGGCCGCCACCCGTCCCGCCGGCCGCGGGCACGACCAGCGCGCCCGGTTCGCCGGTGATGGTGAAGGGCGGCGGGGGCAGCGCCTCGCCGTCGGCGCAGACGAGCAGGCCGGGGTTGGCCACGCGCACCGACCGCACGCGGAACCTCCGGGTCGAGGTATCCGACGCGCGGGCCTTGCCGCTGAACAGCCGCAGCACCGTGCCGAGGGTCGCCACGAGGGTGTTGGGCCCCATCGTGGCGACGTCGAGCAGGCCGTCGTCGACGCGGGCGTCCGGGCAGACGTGCAGCTTGCCGCCGAACCTGCGGGTGTTGCCGACCGCGAACAGCACGGCGGGCAGCGTCGCGGGCACGCCGTCGAGCTCCACCTCGTAGACCTCCGGGCGGAAGCGCGGCAGTTCGAGCACGGCGGCCACGTCGTAGCGGCGCGGGCCGGACGGCCGGCGCAGCCTGCTGCCCCGGTCCGCGACCGAGGCCGCGTAGCCGATCATGAGCACGCTGGCGAACCGCACCGACCGCCCGTCGGGGTAGTCGACCCGGGCCAGGTCCACCTCCCGGGTGCGGCCGGCCGCGAGGGCCTCGCCCACCGCCCGCGCGGCGGCGACCGGGTCCGGTGGCAGGCCCAGCGCGTCGGCCAGGTCGTTGCACGTGCCGGTCGGCACCAGCCCGACCGGCGTCCGCCCGCCCGCGACGGCCTGCGCCGCGGTGTGGAACGTCCCGTCGCCGCCGATCGCCACCAGCGCGTCCGTGCCGCGGTCGATCGCCTCGCGGTAGCCGCCGAGCGCCTCGCCCGCGCCCGCCGCGGTCAGCACCTCGACGTCGACGTGCCCGCGCAACCCGTCCAGCACCGCGTTCAGCCGCGTGCCGTGCCGACCGCCGCCCGCGGTCGGGTTCAGCGCGACGGTGACCTTCATCGCCCCACCTCGTCCTTCTCCCGGAGATCCCCGACCCGGACCGCGGTGTCCCCGACGGCCCTCCCCACGACCACTGCCGCGGCGCCGTCCCCGGTCGTTCCCGAAGGAACGCGCAGGAACGCCGCGGCCACCGCGCCGACCAGCACCACGGCCGCGCCCACCCACACCGCCGGGCGCACCGCCTCGACGAACGCGACGGGATCGGCCAGGCCGCCGCGCCCGTCCGACGCCCGCAGCACCACCGTGGTCATCACGGCCACGCCCAGCGCGAACCCGATCTCGCGGACCGTGGTGTTGGCCCCGGACGCCTTGCCGCGCTCGGCGGGGCGCACGGACGCGAGCACCGCGGCCGTCATCGGCGTGAACACCAGGCCCATGCCGATCCCGCCGAGCAGCAGGGCGGGCAGGACCAGCCGGTAGTCGAACTCCGGCCGGAGCAGCACCGCGCTCGCCGCGAGCGCGAGCGCCTCGCACGCCAGGCCGGCGGCGATCAGCGCACCGGGCCGCACCCGGTTCGCCAGCACGCCCGCCGCCACCGCGACCAGCATCGGCATCGCGGTCCACGGCAGCGTCCGCACACCGGCCTCCAGGGCGCTGTAGCCCACCGGGCCCTGGAGGTAGAGCATCAGCCAGTAGATGGACCCGAAGACGCCGAAGAACATGGTGAACGACACCGCGTTGCTCAGCACGAACGCCGGGACGCGGTAGAACCGCAGGGGCAGCAGCGGGTGCGGGCAGCGCCGCTCCCACAGCACGAACGCGATCCCGCCGACCACCGCCCCGGCGAACGGCGCCAGCACGGACGGCGCGGTCCAGCCGTCCTGGCCCGCCCGCGCGGTGCCCAGCACCGCCAGCGCCACCGACAGCGAGACCAGCACCATGCCCGGCAGGTCGAGCGCGCCGTCGTCACCGCGGCTCTCCGCCAGCCGCCACCGGCACAGCGGCACCAGCGCGAGGCCGATCGGCACCAGCAGCCAGAAGATCCACGGCCAGCTCAGCCGCACCGCGACCAGACCGCCGGCCAGCGGGCCCAGCGCGATGCCGAGCCCGTTGACGGCGCTCCACAGCCCCACCGCCACCGTGCGCCGCCGGTCCGGGACACCGGTGGCGAGCAGGGTGAGCGACACGGGGTACACGGCCGCCGCGCCCGCGCCCTGCACGACGCGCGCCGCCAGCAGCGCCGGCAGCGAGTCCGCCAGGGCGCAGGCGGCCGACCCGGCGGTGAACACGCCGATCGCGACGAGGAACACGCGCCGCCTGCCGAACCGGTCGCCCAGCGCCGCGCCGGTGAGCAGCAACCCGGCGAACGCCAACGCGTAGGCGTGCACCACCCACTGCGAACCGGACGGCCCGATGCCCAGGTCGCGGCTCATCACCGGCAGCGCGTTGGTGACCACGAGGTTGTTCAGCGACACCAGGAACATCGGCGCCGCCGTCGCGAGCAGCAACCAGCCGAACCCGCCGCGGCTCCGCTCAGCCATCACGCCGCAGGACCTCAACCGGGATGCCGTCGGCGGGGAACCCCGGCGGGAACAGCGTGATGAAGGCGTCCGGCCACACCGACTCGCGGCCGTACGGCAACGCGAACCGGTAGCGGCCGCACACCGCGGCGACCGCGGCCACCAGCACCGCCACGGCCAGCGGTTTGCCGATGCACTGGCGCCGCCCGCCGCCGAACGGCAGGTACGCGAACCGGGGCCGCTGGGCCTCGGGGTCGCGGAAGCGGGCCGGGTCGAAGGAGTTCGGGTGGTCCCACAGCCGCGGGTTGCGGTGCGTGCCGAACACGCTGACCATCACCGTCGTCCCGCCGGGCACGTGGCGGCCCGCCAGTTCGTCGTCCTCGACCGCGTCGCGCGGGAACTGCCACACCGACGGGTACAGCCGCAGGGTCTCGTCCACCACGGACCGCGTCACCGGCAGCTCGTCTAGCCGGTCGAAGGTCGGCGGCGCGTCGCCGAGCACCCGGTCGACCTCCTCCTCCACCTCGCGCCGGACGGCCGGGTTGCGGGTCAGCTCGTACAGGGCCCACATCAGGGACAGGCCGGTGGTCTCGGAGCCCGCGAGGAACATCGTGACCAGGTTGTCCGCCAGCGCCTCGTCGGGCAGGTCGGACTCCATGATCAGGCCGGCGACGTCGTCACCGGTCTCGCCCCGGGCCCGCCGCCGCGCCGCGATCCGGCCGATGATCCGGTCGAACACCCGGCGCGCGGCCTTCTTGCGCCGCTGGTAGCCGGTGGGCAGCCACTTCGGCAGCAGCAGCTCCTCGACGCTGCTGACGTTCTTGAAGATCACCTCCAGCGCGGAGGCGACGGACCGGGTGAAGCGCTGCTCCGGGCGGGACAGGTCCTCGCTCACGAGGACCTCGCCGAGCAGTCGGGCGCTGAAGGCCATGGTCTCGTGGACGAGGTCGATCCGGCCGCCCTCCCGGGCGGCCCGGTCCCAGGAGCGGAACGCGTCGTCGAGCGCCGCCAGCGCCAGGTCCACGCCCCGCGCGACCCGCTCCGGGGTGAACGCGGGCTGCACGACCTTGCGGTGCGCGCGCCAGTCGGCGTCGTCCAGCGTGAGCAGGCCCCGGCCCATGAACACGTGGAACGCCACGTAGAGCTTGCCCCGCACGTAGTTGGCGATGTTGGAGGTGAGCACCCGCTCGATGGCGGACGGGTCGGTCAGCTGGACGTACCCGCGCGGCACCAGGTCGACCCTGGCGACCTCGCCGTGGTCGCGCTGGAGGGCGAGGGTGAAGTCCAGGGGGTCCTTGGCGAGCTCCGGCGTGACGCCGAGCACCGGCAGGCCCTTCGGCCCGCTCACCTCCCGGGCGCCGATCCCGGTCACCGGGCAGCGCCCGGCCGCCAGGGCCGCGTCATCGGTCGCGGTCATGTGTGTCTCCTGGTGGAAGAGCCTTCACGGGCGGTGGAGCCCTCGCGGGCGGTGAAGCGACCGGTGGCCTGGTCGACGTGGCCGAACACGCGGCCGACCGTGCCCTCGACCTCCAGCAGCACGCGCCCGTCCGCGGTCGCCGCGACGCAGAGGTTCGCGGCGGCCGGGTCCTCCAGGTCGAGCCCGACGGGCGTGGAGTACAGCTCGACCCGCTCACCCAGCAGGGACAGGTCGTTGTGGGGTGAGAACACCTCGATGCGGCGGATCGAGCGGGGCACCGCGACGGGCGTGCGGCCGTCCACCAGGTCGAGCACGGCGACCCGCGCCAGGCCGTCCAGCAGCACGGACGGCACGAGCAGGTCCGAGAACCAGCGCCGCACGCCGGCGCCGTCGAGGGCGAGCCGCGCCCGCTTGCCCCTGGCGTGCAGGCGGGTGTCCTCGGTGGACACGAAGACCCCGGTCAGCAGCACCGACGAGTCCGGCGCGTGGTACGGGTCCGCGACCGGCCGCGCGCCCTCCTCGGCCCAGTGCTCCCAGCGGGGCGCGGGTCGGTAGCCGTCGCGCATCCGCACCGTGACGGCGAAGTGCTCGCGGTCCGCGACGAGCACCCGCCCGTCGGGCGCGACCACGTCGGCCAGCACCCGCACGCGCACCACGGACTCCGCGCCGTCCTCGCCCAGCAGCCGGGCGCGGATCTTCTTGGGCCGGGGCCGGCCGTCCGGGTAGACCCGGAGGAACGCGCTCAGCACCAGGTCCTCGAACACGGCGGGCACCCGGTGCGGCACCAGAACCTTCGCCGCCTCGGCGGCCAGTTCGGGCACGAAGGTGCCCGGCAGGGTGGGGTGCCCGTCGACCCGGTGCTCGGCGAGGAAGCCGTCGCGGTCGAGGTCGAAGGTGCGCGAGACGGTCACCTCGTCGGGCCCGGACCAGGTGACCTCGTCGACGAACGGCAGCGCGGACGCCGCGCAGAAGTCCGCGTACTCCGGCACGACGGCCGCGATCGACGCCCGCTCGCGGTCGCCGTAGACGACCGTGCTCACCGGTGGCACGGGGTGGCCCAGCTCCGCGAGGAAGTGCGCCACGCCCTCCTCGGTCGGCGTCGCGGTGAACTGGTTGGCCTTGGCCAGGAACGCGCGCATGACCGGTCCCGCGCCCAGCCCGGTGTCGCGCCACAGCGTCCAGCCGATGGTGAACTCGACCGCGCCCCGGTCGCGGGAGCACTCGGCGGCCGTGTTGAGGAAGTCGTTGGCGGAGCCGTAGTCGGTCTCGCCGCGCTGACCGGTGAAGCCGACGAACGAGCCGAAGTTGCACCACCGGCGCGGCTCCCGGCCGGCGAACGCCTCGCGCAGGTTCAGGTAGGTGCGGACCTTCAGCTCGCGCACCTCCAGGAAGTCGGCGCGGGACTTCGTGCGGATGTCGGCGGCCCGGTTGGTGCCCGCGACGTTGAGCAGCAGGTCGACGTCGCCGTGCTCGGCGAGCAGCGCGCTCACCGCGGTCCGCACGGCGTCGGTGTCCCGCAGGTCGCATCGCCGGTAGTGCACGCGGCCCGGCCCGCAGAGCCGTTCCAGCCCGGTGAGCGTGCGGCGCACGGACCGCGCACCGGCCAGCCGCTCGAAGCGGGCGTTGGCCTGCGCCACGGTCGCCCCGCCGGCGGTGAGCGCCTTGATGTACCGGGCGCGCCCCAGCTCCGGCGCGTCGTCGGGCGCGTCCAGCAGCGCCGGGTCGTGCGCGGAGAGGTCGGTGCTGCCGAGCACGACGACCCGCGGCCGGTGCGCGCGGGCCAGCGCCAGGAGGACGGCCGCGCCGATACCCCGGCCCCCGCCCGCGGCGACCACCAGGGCGTCCCCGGGCGCCGGCGGCGCGGTCGGCGCGGCGGGCACGGGCCTGGACCGCGTCACGAGCCGCCGCCCGGCCACGTGCCGCACCACGGGCAGCAGTTGCCGGTTGGCCAGCTCCGACGCGGACACCGCGAGCGCCGACGCCGGGTCCGCGTCGTCGTGGACGGTCGCCACGACCGGCACGCCGGGCAGCTCCAGCGCCAGGCTCTTGGCGAACCCGGTGAACAGCCCGGTGAACGGCGACGGCTCCGGGCTCACGACGGTGACCAGGAACGAGGCGGCCGGCAGTTCCGGGAACCAGCCGGCGCACCGCCGCATCACCAGGAACACCAGCTCGTGCAGGTCCAGGACGCGGCGGGCCGCGGCGGACCACGCGGCCGACCGCAGCGCCGGGTCGGTGAGGTCCACCACGACCCGCACGTGCGCGGGCGTGCCGCCCCGGGTCCAGCTGTCGTGCTCGTCGACGTCGCCCGTGCCGGTGAGCACGACGGCGTCGGCGGGTAGCGGCAACGCGGCCGGGTCGCCGTTGGTCAGCACCACCACCCCGCCGGGCAGCGCGGGCAGCGGGTCGCGCGCCGGCACGGCGGGCGCGTCCACCCAGTCCAGCACGTGCCGCTGCACGACCCGCGCCGGTGCGGGCGGGCGCAGCACGACGGTGCGGCCGGACCCGGAGGGCGGCAACCTCAGCTCCCGCCCGGGTTCCGCCCCGCCGAGCAGGGCCAGCAGGTCGGGGGCGCCCTCGGCGCCCAGGTACGCGCTCGTCACGCCGCCTCCAGGTCGATCTCGGCGAGCACCCTCAGGTCGTGGGACTCGGCGTACTCGCGCCGGGTCACCGCGAACAGGAACGCGCCCTCGGCCACCTCGCCGCCCGTCCCACCGGGCGTCGACTCCTCGACGAGCCGCGACCACGACGCCAGGCTGTTGCCGTTGACCCCGGCGACCAGGGCGATGTCGATGTCGCCGAACTCCAGGTACCGGCCCGCCAGCTCGAACGCGTCGGCGAGCGACCCGCGCCCGCCGTCCACGGTGATGTTGAGGCCGCGCAGGTCGAAGTAGTTCGACAGCCGGGCCGCCACCACGTTGGGCATCTCGCCGGGGAACGAGTCCTCGACGGGGGCGGCGATGTGGTCGTGGGCGTGCTCCCGGAGCTTCTTGAGCATCGCCAGGACCTCCTCGGAACCGCCCGAGGCGTGCGCGGCGCCCACGAGTTCGTCGAGGTAGGCCCGCAGCGCGTAGAGCACCGCGTTGCGGGTCGGCCCCATGTGGCCGACGACGACGCCGGTGGCCGCGCGGTCGGCCTCGCACGCCTCGCGGACGTCACCGGCCAGCCGCCGCATGCACTCCATGATCATCAACTGGGTGCGGTCGGTGGCGCGCAGGGTGCTCGCGGGCATCCGCACCTCCCGGAACGACGGCGTCGGGTAGGTCCGGCCGAACGAGGGGGCCCCGTCGGGCACGTGCGAGGAGCAGCCGACGACCACCAGCCCGCCGCGGCGGCGCTCGCCGTAGCCGAACGACGCGGGCACGTCGGGCCGGTGCTCGCGCAGCAGGAGGTGCGCGTTCGTGCCGCCGAAGCCGAAACCGGACACGGCGACCGTGCGCGCCCGGGTCCCCGCCGGCCACGGGACCGGCTCGCGGGGCACGTGGAGCGTGTCCGGTCCGGCCCCGAAGCCGGGCGGCGCCTCGGTGAACCGCTGCTGTGCGGGGATGGTGCCGTGCCGCAGCGCCAGCAGCGCGTGGATGACCGACACCACGCCCGCCGCCCACCCGGTGTGGCCGATGAGCGACTTGTTGGAGGTGACCGGCACGGGGCCCGCGCTCGCGTAGGCGGCCCGCAGCGCGGCGAACTCGGCGAGGTCGCCCGCCGGGGTGCCGGTGGCGTGCGCGATCACCCAGTCCACTTCGGACGGTTGCACGCCGGATCTGCTCAGGGCGCGCTCGATGGCCAGTTCCTGGCCGCTGCTGGACGGCGCGTAGACGGCCTTGCCCTTGCCGTCCGCCGAGAGGCCGATCCCGCCGACCACGCCCAGCACGGTGTCGCCGTCGGCGAGCGCCTTGGACAGCCGCTTGAGGACCACGACGCCCGCGCCGTCGGAGAACAGCACGCCGTCGGCGTCGCGGTCCAGCGCGCGCACCTCGCCGCGCACCGACAGCCCGTGCAGCTTGGCGAAGAGCCCCGACCCGGCCGGTGCGAGGGCGAACGCGCCGCCGCACAGGGCGGTGTCCACGTCGCCCGCGACGATGGCGCGCAACCCGATGTCGATGGCGTACAGCGAGGAGGAGCAGGCCGTGTCGACCACCGACACCGCCGTGCCCTCGGGCAGCAGCCCGCTCGCCGCGGACCTCACGACCCGGTGCGGCGGCTCGGCCCGCCGGCCGCGCGGCAGGCACCGGTCGAGCAGCTCGCGCAGGCCGTCGTCGTCCGCGGGCAGGCCGTCGCGCTCCGCGAACCCGACGACCTCGCGGCGGACCAGGGCCTCCTGGAGGTGCTGGCTGCCGTCCGGGGTGTAGCCGACGTACAGGCCGAACCGGTCGGCGTCGGAGCGCCCCACGCCGTCCAGCGCCTGGTGGATGCTGTGCCGCAGCCACAGGGTGGTGAAGTCGGTGTCCGGGGCGACGTCGAGGTCCGGGTGCGGGGTGAAGCCGGTGATGAACCCGGAGCGCCGCTGGTAGGTCTTGTCCGGCGCGGAGGGGTCGTCGTCGTGGAAGCTGTCCACGTCCCACCGGTCGGCGGGGACCTCCACGAACAGCTCCGCGTGCCCGCGCAGCAGGGACCAGAACTCGTCCGGGCTGGACGCGCCGGGCACGGCGAGCCCCATGCCGACGACCACGACCGGGTCGCCGTCCGCACCGGTCGGCGCCGGCTCGGCCTCCGTGGCCGGCTCCCGCACGGCGACCGGTTCCGGCGCGGTGACCGGCACGGCGGCCTTGGCTTGAGTGGCGGCCTCGACCGGGGTGGCGGCCTTGGCCGGGGTGGGTGACATCGCCTGCCGCAGCAGCGACAGCCCCCCGTCGGCCACCACCGACTGGCCGGTGACGTACGAGGAACCCGGTCCGGCCAGGAAGACGACCACCGAGGCCAGCTCGGCGGGCGTGCAGAGCCTGCCCACCGAGGTGGCCGCGGCGGTGTTCGCGCTGACCGACCCGAAGTCCGGGAACATCCGCCCGACCTCGTTGTCGATCAGCCCGGCCGAGGCGGTGTTGACCCGGATGCCGCGGTCCGCGAACTCGGCGGCGAGGTAGCGGGTCAGGGCCTCCAGCGCCGCCTTCGTGATGCCGACGCCCAGGTAGTTGGCCGGCGCGTGCAGCGCCCCGATGGACGACACGTTGACGATCGCCCCACCGGCCGGCATCAGCTCCGACGCCGCGAGCGAGCACCACAGCGCGCCCTTGACGTTGGTGGCGTAGGCCCGGTCCAGGTGCTCGTCGGTCAGGGCCGCCGCCGGGAGGAAGATCCCGGCGGCGGCGTTGTTGACCAGGAGGTCGAGCCGGCCGTGGGTGCGCCCGACCTCCTCGAACATCCGCTCCACCTGTCCCCGCCGGGCGACCGAGGCGCGGACCGCCTCGGCCCGCAGCCCGTCCGCTACGAGCGAGTCGACCAGCGCGCGCGCCGTGTCGAGGGAGTGGAAGCAGTTGACCACCACGTGCGCGCCGGCCTCGGCCAGGGCCCGGCTGATGTGCGCGCCGACGCTGCCCGCTCCGCCGGTGACGAGGGCGACCTTGCCGTCCAGGTCCCCGGTCGTCATCTGGCACCCGCTCTCAGCGAGCCGACGAAGAAGTCGACCACACCGCCGAAGGTCGGGTAGTCGGACACGCGCAGTTCTTCGGGCCGCGCGCCCATGCCCAGCTCCTGGCCGATCCTGGCGAACAGCTCGGTCTGCTTGACCGAGTCGACGCCGAGGTCCGCCTCCAGCGCCGCGTCGTCCTCGAAGACGTCCTCCGGGTACTCCAGGACGGTCGCGTAGAGGGAGCGGATGCGGGCCGCGAGCACCTCGCGGTCCGGCGGGCCCCCGGCGGTGGCGCCGCCCGACCGGTCGGCGGCCACCCGGTCGGCAGTCGCGTCGACCGGCCGCCCGACCGCCCGGTCCGGGACCGGCTCGGGCGCCGGCCGCGACTGCTCCACGGCGGGCGCGGACAGCACCGGCACGTCGCGCGAGGTGATCACCGGCAGGCGCACGACCGCGCCGTTGAGGTGCTCGACCTGCGCGTGGGCGGTGGGCGGTCGCAGGAAGTCGACGACCTCGGCGATCGAGGAGGTGCCGCTCGCCAGGGGCGCCAGGCCCAGGGTGTCGGGTCGAACGGTTCGGACGATGTTGGTCACCGTCCGGCCCGCGCCGACCTCGACCCAGATCCGCGCGCCTCCGGCGTGCAGCCGCTCGACCGCGCCCCGGAAGTCCACCGGGGCCACCAGGTGCGAGGACAGCGCGTCCGCCAGCCGTTCGCCCGCCCGGTAGTGGCGGCCGAGGATCGGCGAGTGGACCGGCACGGCGAAGTCGCCCGCGCGGACGTCCTCGATGCGGTGGGCGAACTCCTCGCGGGCGCGGTCGAGCAGCGGCCCGTGGAACGGGTGGGGCGCGCGCAGCGAGGTGGCCGCGACCCCGATCGCGGCGGCGATGGTGCGCACCCGCTCCATCTCGTCCGGGGTTCCCGACACCGTCGTCTGCCGCGGACCGTTGTCCACCGCCACCACCGCGTTGGAGGTGGGCAGCAGCGCCAGGACCCGCTCGGCGCGGTCGCGGTCGCAGGACAGGCTGACCATGCGGCCGCCGCTGGTGTCGCACTCCCGGAGGGAGAGGATGCGGTGGCACAGCACCTCCGCGCCCCGGCTCGTCGACAGCGCACCCGCCGCGACCAGCGCCGAGATCTCGCCCAGGCTGTGCCCGACGAGCAGCGACGGCACCACTCCCCTGGCCGCCAGGACCTCGTACAGCGCGACCGAGGTCGTGAACGCCGCGACCTGCGCGACGTCGGGCGCGGTGGCGAGCAGCTCGTCCGCAGTGGGCGGCGTGTCGCCCAAGACCGGTTCCAGGCCGCGGCCCAGGGCCCGGCGCGCGACCGCGTCGACCTCGTCCACGACCTGCCGCGCGATCGGGAGTTCGAGCAGCACGGAGAACGACCCGGGCGAGTAGGACCCCTGCCCGGGGAACACACCGACGACTATCTCTCCCATGCGTAAAATCGTGGCCTCCTCGAATGAGCAGCAACCGACGACGCCGTTCACGACGGCGGTCGTGCGGCGTTTTCGGGCAGCGAACGGACGGCGAACAGAACTGCCGGCTTTCTTCGACAGCCCGTCTCCTGCGGAATGCAGTGACCGGTGACGGCAGTGCACTGCGACGGACACCCCTGGACGCCACCCCCCGTTGGCGTCCTGTTCACCCACCGGTATTGGAATACTCGACGATTGACCGGAAAGTTTTACAGGTTATCGCCCACACCACCCGATCGGACCAACCGAGACCACTCGAAGCAATATTCCACGCCCCACCGGAAAATCAACGAGCTGTAAACGCGCGGTTACTCCCACGACCGGACGGCGAAAGCGACAAGTCCTCACGTCGCCACCGACGGGAGGCCGGAACAAAATTACTGCCAAATGATTCGCGAACACCCACCGGCAGGGCAGCCACCCGGATCGATACGGGCTCGAATTGAAATATCGACGTGCGTTTGGCGGGCGGATCGCGACGACGCCCCTCGGGGACCGCGTCCGGTTCACCGGCCCCGGTGCGGGTACCAGTGGGCATGAGCGCCGAGTGGACCGAGGTCGAGGGCACCCCGGTGCACGCCGCCGTGCTGGGCCCGCCCGACGCGCCGCGGGTGGTGTGCGTGCCCGGCCTGGGCTGCTCGCACCGCTACTTCCTGCCGCTGGTGCGGCTCCTGGGCCGGGAGGCGCGGGTGGCCGCCGTCGACCTGCCCGGTTTCGGCCGCACCCCCGGCCCGCCCGAGGCGCTGGACGTCCGGGGCCTGTCGACGGCGCTGGCCGGCTGGGTGCGGGCGACCGGACGCGGCGGCGCGGTGCTGGTGGCCAACTCCGCGGGCTGCCAGGTCGTCGCGGACCTCGCGGTCCACTCCCCCGAGCTGCTCGGCCCGGTGCTCATGGTCAGCCCCACGATGGACCGCCACGCCCGGTCTGCGACCCGCCAGCTCGCCCGGCTGGTGGCCGATGCCCCGAGGGAGCGGCCCGCCCTGGCGCCCGTGCAGGCGCTGGACTACCTGCGGTGCGGCCCGCGCCGGATCGCCGCGACGTTCCGCCACCTCCTCGCGGACCGCGTGGAGGACAAGCTCGGCCACGTCCGCACGCCGACGGTCGTGGTGCGCGGCAGCCGCGACCCCGTCGTCTCCCGGGAGTGGGCGCGCGAGGTCGCGGCGCTGCTGCCGGACGGCCGGTTCGTCGAGGTCGTGGGAGAGGCGCACGCCGTGCACCACTCCGCACCCGACCGGCTGGTCCCGATCGTCCGCTCGCTGCTGCGCGAGGCCGCCGGCCGGTGAGGGGCGCCGGACGACCGCGCACGCGTCACGGCACCACGTGGCGCTCCTCGGCGAAGTGGCACGCGCTGGGGTGGCCGCCGCGGTCGACCAGGGCCGGTTCCTCGGTGGCGCACACGTCCCGCGCCTTCCAGCACCGGGTGCGGAACCGGCAGCCCGACGGCGGGTCGATCGGGGACGGCACGTCGCCGGTCAGCCTGATCACGTCCCGCTGCCCGCGCAGCTCCGGGTCGGGCACCGGCACGGCCGACAGCAGGGCCTGCGTGTACGGGTGCGTGGGGTGCTCGTAGATCTCCCGCTCGGTGCCGATCTCGACGATCTTCCCGAGGTACATCACGGCCACCCGGTCGGACAGGTGGCGCACCACGGACAGGTCGTGCGCGATGAACACGTACGACAGCCCGAAGTCCTTCTGCAACCCGGCGAGCAGGTTCATCACCTGCGCCTGGATGGACACGTCGAGCGCGGACACCGGCTCGTCGCACACGATCACCTTCGGCCGCAGCGCCAGCGCCCGCGCGATGCCGATGCGCTGCCGCTGCCCGCCGGAGAACTGGTGCGGGTAGCGGTTGATGTGCTCCGGGTTCAGGCCGACGACGTCGAGCAGTTCGCGCACCCGCCCGATCCGCGACCCGCGGGGCGCGACCTCCGGGTGGATGTCGAACGGCTCGCCGACGATGTCGCCGACGGTCATGCGCGGGTTGAGCGACGTGTACGGGTCCTGGAGCACGATCTGCATCTCGCGCCGCCAGGCCTTCTGCGCCGCCCCCCTCAGGGCGAACATGGGCGTGCCCTCGAACAGGGCCGTGCCGGCCGTGGGCGGTTCCAGGCGCATCAGCACCTGGGCGAGCGTGGACTTGCCGCAGCCCGATTCGCCGACCACGCCCAGCGTCTCGCCCGCGCGCAGCGAGAAGGACACGTCGTCCACGGCGCGCACGTGGCCGATCGTGCGCCGGAACAGCACCCCGCGCGTCACCGGGAAGTGCTTGACCAGGTTCCGGACCTCCAGCAGCTCAGCCACTGACGACCTCCTCCGCGAAGTGGCAGGCGCTGCCCCGCCCGGGTCCCAGGGGCACGAACGCGGGCACGTCCACCGCGCACACGTCCTCGGCGCGCGGGCACCGCGGGTGGAACGGGCACCCCGGCGGGATGCGCAGCAGGCTCGGCGGCAGCCCCTTGATGGTCTCCAGCGCCGAGTGCTTCGACGAGTCCAGGCGGGGCAGCGACCGCATCAGCGCCGCCGTGTAGGGGTGGCCGGGCGAGCGGAACAGCGACACCGCGTCGGCCTGCTCCACGATGCGCCCCGCGTACATGACGGCGATCCGGTCGGCGACCTCCGCGACCACGCCCAGGTCGTGCGTGATCAGCACCAGGCCCATGGACCGCTCGCGCTGGATGTCCCGCAGCAGGTCCATGATCTGCGCCTGCACGGTCACGTCGAGCGCGGTCGTCGGCTCATCGGCGATGAGCACCTCGGGGTCCAGCGCGAGCGCCATGGCGATCATCGCCCGCTGCCGCATCCCGCCGGAGAACTGGTGCGGGTACTCGCGGACCCGCTGCGCGGCCGACGGGATGCGCACCAGGTCCAGCAGCTCGATCGCCCGCGCCCGCGCCTCCTTGCGGGTCATGCCGCGCCGCAGCCGCAGCTGCTCCTCGATCTGGAACCCGACGGTGAACACCGGGTTCAGCGCGGACAGCGCGTCCTGGAAGATCATCGCGACGCCGGACGCCCGCACCGCGCGCCGCCGTTCCGGCGAGGCGGTCAGCAGCTCCTCGCCGTTGAACCGCACCGAGCCGCGGGTGACGAACGCGGGCGGGGTGTCCAGGATGCCCATGACGGCCTGGGCGGTGACGCTCTTGCCCGACCCGGACTCGCCGAGCACGGCCAGCGTCTCGCCCGGCGCCACGTGGTAGCTCACGCCGTTGAGCACCCGCGCCACGCCGTCGCGCGTGCGGAACTCGACGTGCAGGTCCTCCACTTCCAGCACAGCCCACCTCACCGCAACTTGGGGTCGAGGGCTTCGCGCACGGCGTCGCCCAGCATCACGAACGCCAGCACGGTGGCGGTCAGGAACCCGGCCGGGAACAGCAGGGCGTGCGGCGCGACCCGCAGGTAGTCCTTGGCGCTGTTGATCATCACGCCCCACGACACGACCGGTTGGCGCAACCCGATGCCCAGGTAGGACAGGGTCGCCTCGACGCCGATGAACGCGCCGAGCGCGATCGTCGCGTACACCAGCACGGGCGCCACGCAGTTGGGCAGCATGTGCTTGGAGATGATCCGCGACGGCGGCGCGCCGAGCGCCCGCGCCGCCTTCACGTAGTCCTGCTGCTTGGCGGCGATGGCGGTGGACCGCATGATCCGCATGGACACCGGCCAGGACAGCACCGAGATCGACAGCACGACCTGGGCGACGATCCGGACCGTGCCCGCGTCGCCGCCGGCGTTCAGGGTGGTCAGGATGACGATCGCGCCGAGCACGAACGGCACGCCGACGAACACGTCGGCGATGCGCGACACGATCGCGTCCAGCCACCCGCCGTAGAACCCGGCGAGCATTCCGACCGTCGCGCCCACCAGGACCACGCCGATCGTGGACAGCAGCCCGACCACGAGCGTGGCCCGCGCGCCGTGCACGACCCGCGTGTAGATGTCGTAGCCCTGGTTGTCGTAGCCGAACCAGGCGGCGGCCGACGGCGCGCCGCGCGAGCGGGACAGCTCCGCCAGGTTCGGGTCGCCGGACGAGAACAGCCCGGGGAACAGCGCCATCAGCACGACCAGCGCGATGATCGACACGGCCACCCAGAACAGCGCGCGGCGGCGCAGGACGTGCCAGGCGTCGCCGAACAGGCCCCGCGGGCGTTCCTCGACGAGCGAGGCGATCTGCTCAGTCATAGCGAATCCTCGGGTCCAGGACGGCGTAGAGGAGGTCCACCAGCAACGTCATCAGCAGGTAGACGAGCACCAGGACGGTGACCACGCCGGTGACCATCGCGCCGTCCTTGGTGAGGATCGAGCGGAACACCAGACCGCCGACGCCGGGCACGTTGAAGATGCCCTCGGTGACGATCGCGCCGCCCAGGAACGCGCCCAGGTCCGTGCCGAGGAACGTGATCACCGGGATCAGCGAGTTCCGCAGCAGGTGCACGCCGACCACCCGGCGCTGCGGCAGGCCCTTGGCCAGCGCGGTGCGCACGTAGTCGGCCCGCCTGTTCTCGGAGATGCTCGCCCGCGACAGCCGCGCGACGTAGGCCATGGACAGCGACGCCAGCACGAAGCCGGGCACGATCAGGTTGCCGATCGTCGGGCTCGTGACGGTCGGCGAGATCCAGCCCAGCTGGAGGCCGAACACCAGCTGCACCACGTAGCCGGTGACGAACACCGGGATGGAGATGAGGAACAGCGTCGACACCAGCACCAGGCTGTCCAGGAACCCGCGGTTGCGCAGGCCGGACACCACGCCGGCGGTGATGCCGATGACGGCCTCGACGACCAGGGCCACCAGGGCGAGCTTGAGCGTGACGGGGAACGTCGCCGCGATCCGGTCCGCGACCTGGAGCCCGGACGAGGTCAGCCCGAAGTCGCCCTGCACCAGGTTGCCCAGGTACTTGGCGTACTGCACGAGCAGCGGGTCGTCGAGGTTGAACCGCTCCCGCATCGCCGACACGTACGACTCGGGGCAGTCCCGCTCGCCGCACTTGCCCTCGAACGGGTCGCCGGGCACCGCCCACACCATCACGTAGATCAGGAAAGTCGTCCCGAGGAACACCGGGACCATCTGCAAGAGCCTGCGCAGCACGTAGCGCCCCAACGGAGCCTCCCACCGCCGGGGGCCGGCCCGGGTGGCGCACCCGGACCGGCCCGATCACACCGAGCGCTATGCCACTTCCACGGTTTCGAGGTCGAGGGCCCGGAACGGGTCGAGGTTGGCGACCTTCAGCCGGTCGGACTTGCCGCCGATGGTGAACTGCGTCCACAGCGGGATGGTCGGCATGTCCGGGGCCATGATCCGCTCGGCCTCCAGGTACAGCCCGATGGCCTCCTCCTCGCCCGGGGCCTTGTCGGCCTCGGCGAGCTTCGCGTCGAACGCCGGGTTCGAGTAGAGGCCGTCGTTGGAGGACGCGCCGGTGCGGTACAGCGGCGTGAGCCAGTTCTCGATCGACGGGTAGTCGGCGATCCAGCCCGCCCGGTACATGCCGGTCATCTCGTGCGCGTTGACCTTCTGGCGGAACTCGCCGAAGCTGGTCGACGGCACGAACCGGGCTTCGACGCCGAGCGTGTTCTTGATGCTGTTGGCCACCGCCTCGGCCCACTCCTGGTGGCCGCCGTCGGTGTTGGACAGCAGCAGGATCTCCCCGGTGTAGCCGGACTTCGCGAACGACTCCTTGGCCTTCTCCGGGTTGAACGCGCAGTAGTCGCCGCACTGGCCGGGCTGGTAGCCCTTCATCAGCGGGTGGACCCAGCCGTCGGCCGGTTTGCGGGTCCCCTCGAAGATGCGCTGGGTGATCTCCTCGCGGTTGATCGCCATGGAGATCGCGCGCCGCAGGTCGACGTTGTCGTAGGGCGGCAGGTAGAACGGCATGGCGATGGTCTGCATGTTCAGCGTCTCGCGCTGCACGACCCGGTCGCCGAGGTCCGTCTCGTACTTCTTGCCCGCCAGGGCGTTGGGCGGCAGCTCCTCGATGAAGTCGAGGTTGTTCGCGACGAGGTCCGCGTAGGCCGACTCGCGGCTCTGGTAGACCTTGAGCGTCAGGTCCTTGAACTTCGGCTTGTCGTCGCCCTTGTAGTCGTCGTAGCGGGTCAGCTTGATGTCGGTGCCGACCGCGCGCGAGACGAACTTGAAGGGGCCGTTGCCGATCGGGCTGTCCTCGAACGCCTTGCGGTCCTTGAAGAACGCCTCCGGCAGGGGCGCGAACACCTCGTAGCCGATGGTGACGGGGAAGACCGAGAAGGGCTCGGACAGGGTGATGGTGAACTGGTGGTCGCCGTCGACCTTGAGGCCCGACATCTCCTGGACGGTCGGCGTCGGCGCCTCCTGGGGGCCGTCCGCGCCGTCGGGGTCCTTCGGGTGGACCTCGTCGTAGCCCTCGATCTGGGAGAAGAAGCTGGCGCCCTGGGTGCCGTTGGGACCGTAGGCGGTCCAGTTCCAGGCGTCCACGAAGCTCTTCGCGGTGACCGGCGTGCCGTCGTGGAAGGTCCAGCCCTGCTTGATCTTGACGGTGAAGACCTTGGAGTCGGTCGTCTCGATCGACTCGGCCATCGCGTTGACGGGCTGGGCGTCCTCCGCCCGGTACTCGACGAGGCCGGTGAAGAGCGGGTCGAGCACCCGGCTGCCGCCCACCTCGGTGGTGTTGCCGGGTACCAGCGGGTTCTCCGGCTCGGTGTTGAAGATGGTGATGGCGGCGTCGGTGTTCGAGCCGGCCGGCGCCTCCTCGGCGCCGCCGCAGCCGGCCGCCACCACGGCGACCGCGACCGCGGCGGGAACTAAGCGTGCACGTGACATGGGTCCTCCCCACCTGTTCGGGTGTGCCCGAGCAGTGTTGACCGCGTTCCACAACGTTGGGAGGACGCTATGGGGCAGTGGCGGCGGCCACATGGGTGAGGTGATCACAACCTTGTCACGACTGATCCCAGTTGACAGTTGCGCGACAGGGCACCGAAGTCGATCACCGGGCGTCCCGAAGGCAGTTGTCCGGGGCGGTCCGCCCCCGCCCGGCCTGCGAGAACGTCCTTGTCAGCCGGCCGGTTGCCCGATGCCGGACAACGTCCGGGATCGAGGTGGATCGTCCGGACAAGGCTTGTCGCGCCGCCGGCGGGCGCTAACGCCCTGCCGGCGCCCGTGTCCTGTCGGCGCTCATGCCCTGCCGGCGCCCGTGTCCTGTCGGCGCTCATGTCCTGTCGGCGCCCGTGTCCGACTGGTGCTCATGTCCTGCCGGTGCGCGTCGACGTGATAGCGGGGATCGTGCGGGTCACGCTTCGATCCGGTCGCCGCCGCGACGCCGTGCCAGCGCGGTCCGCGCGAGGTCGCGCAGCCACGCGTGCGCGCGGTCGGTGTCGTAGCGCTGGTGCCACGACAGGTACACCGGGGCGGGCGGCAGGTCGAGGGGCAGCGGGAGCACGGCCAGGCCGGGGCCGGCCGCCGCGGCCGTGGTGGAGCCGGGGGCGGTGACGAGGAGGTCGGCGTCGCGCGCGAAGGCGAACGCGGCCGCTTCGGTGGGGACGGCGGCCACCACGCGCCGGGTGAGCCCGAGGCTGGCGAGGGCTTCGTCGAGGGCGTTGTCGAGCCTGCCCCGCCGCGAGACGGTGATGTGCTCGGCCGCGGCGTAGCGCTCGGCGGTGACGGCGCCGCCGCGGGTGAGCGGGTGTTCGCGCCGCACCACGACGACGTGGTGGGTCTCGGCGACCTTCTCGGCGCGCAGGTCGGGTGTCGTCGGGCGGCTCGCGTTCGCCTCCAGGTCGACCTCGCCGCGGCGCAGCCCGGGGGTGTCGGTGGCGGATTCCGCGATGAAGCGCAGCCGCACGCCCGGCGCTTGCTCGCGCACGGCCGTGAGCAGCGCGGGGCCCGCGAGGGAGATGAGCGAGTCGTGCCAGCGCAGGGTGAAGGTGCGTTCGAGGGTCGCGAGGTCGAGTTCGCGGCTCGGCGCCAGCACGCCGCGGACCTCCTGGAGCAGTTCGTGCACCTGTTCCCGCACGGCGATCGCGTATGGCGTGGGGGTCATCGTGCGCCCGGTGCGCACCAGGATCTGGTCCCCCGTGGTGCGGCGGAGCCGGCCGAGGCTCCGGCTCATGGCGGGTGCGGTGACGTGCAGGCGCTCGGCCGCGCCGGCCACGCTGCCCTCTTCGAGCAGGGCGTCGAGGGCGGAGAGCAGGTTCAAGTCCAATTGCACGGGAGTAATCCTAGCCGTGTTTTACATGCACTTGAAGTTAATCCGGAGCGTGAATACCGTCGAGGCACGGGCCCGGAGAACCACCGGAATTCCGCCCGATCGACCACGAAGTCCCTGTTCAGACGGGAAGCACCGCCATGCCCGAGAAGTCCCCGACCACCGATGCCGAACTGCTCCCCCGGGTCGCGATCGCCGTGCGCGAGGCCGGCGCGGTGCTGCGCGAGCGGTTCGGCGAGGTGGTCCGCCACCGGACCCGCGACGAGTTGACGGGCGCGCTCGCCGCCAACGACGACGCGGCCCTCGACGTCCTGCGGCCCCTCCTCACCGGCCTGCGCCCGGACGCCCGCTGGGTGCAGGACGAGCTCGCGGGCGGCGCCCTGCCCGCCGGCGAGTGGTGGGTGGTGGACCCGGCCGAGGGCAACGTCAACCACCTGCGCGGACTGCCGGGGTGGGCGGTCACCGCCACCCTCGTGCGCGACAACCGGCCGGTGCTCACAGCGGTCCACGTGCCGTTGGCCGGCGAGACGTACACGGCGCTGGCGGGCGCGGGCGCCCACCTCGACGGCCGGCCGCTGCGCGTGTCCGACACCGAGGACCTGGAGCTCGCACTGGTGGCGACGAGCCAGGCCAGGCCGGACGAGGACGACGAGGTCGTGCGGCGCGTCGGCTCCTCGATCACCGCGATGCTCCGCGACGCGCTCGTCGTGCGCACCTCCGTGCCCGCGACCCTGCACCTGCTGGACGTGGCCGCCGGCCGCGTCGACGCCTTCTGGCAGTTCGCCGGCGCACGCGCCGACCTGCTGCCCGGCGCGCTGCTCGTCACCGAGGCCGGCGGTCGGGTCTCCGACGCCTCGGGCCGCCCCTGGACCCCGGCGAGCGACGGCTTCCTGGCCGCCGCGCCCGGCGTGCACGCCGCGGCCGTCGCCACCCTCTCCCGCTGAACACCCCCCGGAAGGACCTCGCCATGACCAGGATCGCCGTACTCGGGAACGGCCGCGTCGGCGGCGCCCTCGCCGCCGCGCTCACCGGGGCCGGGCACGAGGTGACCGTCGCGGACCGCACGCCGGGCGCCGCCGCCGAGGCCGCCGGCGGGGCGCAGGTGGTCGTCAACGCCACGCCGGGCGCGGGCTCGCTCGACCTGCTGACCGGGTTGCGCGAGCAGCTGCGGGGCAAGGTCCTCGTCGACGTCGCCAACGCCACCTCGGACGGACCGGACGGCCTGCCCGCCGACCTGCTCCACCCCGGTTCGAGCCTCGCGGAGCAGCTCCAGTCGGCACTGCCCGGGACGCGGGTGGTCAAGACCCTCAACACGATGCTCCACCCGGTGATGACCGCGCCCGCCTCGCTCGCCCAGCCGCCCACCGCCTTCCTCTCCGGCCAGGACCCGCTGGCCAAGCAGGTCGTGCGAGGGCTCCTCGTCGACCTCGGCTGGCATGAGGAGTGGATCGCGGACCTCGGCGGGATCGAGACCGCGCGGGCCACCGAGGCCGCGATCCTGTTCGTGCCGCACGTGATCCGGTCGAGCGGGTTCGCGCCCTTCGCCATCTCGATCGCCCGCTGACACCGCGCCCTTGGGGCCCGCCGGGTGTCGACCCGTCCACCGCTCCGCGGGCGACACGCCGGGGAGCCCCGCTTGCCGACGAGGGCGGGCGCGACGGGATCGGACATGCGCCGGGAGCTCCGCCCCGGACCGCCTGGCATTCCTCGTCACCGGGTCCGACCCGCGACGGGCAGGGCGCGTGTGACCGGACCCACTCCACCTAGTTGTTAGGAGTCCTACCAAGTTTGTGAGAGGATCTTCCCCGTCGGCACCACGACGAGGAAGCCCGCGACGGGCGCCTCACCACACCACGACGGGAGAACCACCCCGATGTCCCGAGTTCCGCTGATCGACGCCCGGAACGCCTCCGACGAGGCCAAGCCCCTGCTGGACGACATCACCTCCGCGTTCGGCACCACCCCGGCCATGTTCAAGGCCGTCGCGAACTCGCCCGCCGCGCTGAAGATGATGTGGGCCGGCTTCGGCGCGCTCGGCGGCGGACGCCTGGGCGCCGCCCTGGGCGAGCAGGTCGCCGTGCTCGTCGCCGACCGCAACAGCTGCGAGTACTGCCTGGCCGCCCACACCGCCCTGGGGCGCAAGGCGGGCGTGTCCGCCGAGGACATGGGCCACGCCCAGGCCGGCCACTCCCACGACCCGCGCACCGACGCGGCGCTCCGCTTCGCGGCCAAGCTCGTGCAGGACCGCGCGCAGGTGACCGACGCCGACGTGGAAGCGCTGCGCACGGCGGGCTTCGACGACGAGGAGGTCGTGGAACTGGTGGCGCACGTGGCGCTCAACCTCTTCACCAACTACGTCAACGTCGCCCTGTCCGTCCCCCTCGACTTCCCGAAGGTCGCCCTGCGCCAGGCCGGCTGAGCCCGCGCGGGCGGACGGCGAGGCGCCCGCCACCCGCCCGCGCCGGCACCACCGGACGGATCGACGACCACCCCCGCCCACCCGATCAGTACCATCGACCGGTTGGGAGTCCTACGCTCAAGGCGGGTGGCATGACCGAGCACGTGGCCGGACCCGGCGGCGCGGCCGACCTGGACCGACGCCTGGCCGACGCGATCGAACGACTCGGCCACGGCCTGCGCTCCCTCGCCCAGCGCACCGCCAGGGAACACGGCCTCACCCCGCTGCAACAGCAGGTGGTGCTCACCCTGTCCCGCCAACCCACCGTCCGCCGCGAGGTCAGCGCGCTGGCCGCCGAGTTCGACGTCACCAAGCCGACCATGTCCGACGCCGTCACCGCGCTGGAGCGGAAAGAACTGGTGACCCGGTCACCCGGATCCGACGGCCGCCGACGACTGCTCACCCTCACCCCCACGGGCGACGAGGTCGCACGACGGCTCGAACCGTGGGACGGCCCGCTGCTCGACGCACTCGCCGGCGTGCCCGCCGACGACCGCGCCACGACGCTGCACAGCCTGCTCCGGGTAATCGCCGACCTGCAACGCCAAGGCGTGGTCAGCGTGGCCAGGACGTGCACCGGCTGCCGCTTCTTCCGCGCCGACACCCACCCCGACCCCACCGCGCCGCACCACTGCGGCCTGCTGGACGTGCCGCTCCCCCTGGCCGACCTGCGGACCGACTGCCCCGAGCACCAACCGGCCACCGCCTGACCCCGCCGCCCAACGGTCGGCGACGCGGCGAGGACGCGCCGCACCACCTCCCCGGGCGACCCCGCCGAAGAACTCACCCGTGATCCGCGCAGCCGCCCGCACCGGCAGGACCCGACCGAGCACGAAGGATCGCGGCCCCGATCAGCGGTAAGCCCACACGGCCTCGAAGCCGTCCGGGGCGACCAACCTGATCAAGACGCGGTCGGCGCCGCCCACCACGTTCGCCGGGACCGGGATGTCGATCGGCCAGTTGCCGTCGCAGCGCGGAGTCGAACTCGCGCTGCCGAGGTGGTTGCTCCCCGCGTAGGAATCGCCGTAAACGGCTCGGTCACATCCGACGGCGTGCAGCGTGCCCTCCAGGATCACCCACCGGTTGGTGAAGGTGGCGGTGCCCGAGGCGTAGCTGGCCCCGTAGTCGACGTAGAAGTCCCGGACAACGGACGCCGACACAGCCGTGGCGGCAGGCGTGCTCGCGAGGACAAGACCCATAGCCGCTGCGCAGGCCCCGACGGCCGTGCGACGGCGTCGGGTGCGGCTCGCGGTCGTTGGCGCAGACCTCGGCATGGAGAACAAGGCAATCCCCCCTCGTCATCAACTCGGCGCCCGAGATCGGGCCCGGATCCCACAATGCCGGTGTTGCAGGCCGTGTTGTCGCCCGTGGAGTGGTTTCACCCGAACGAGGGCACGCGGGCAGTCGGTTCTTCGCGACGCAGGTGACTCACCTGGATCCGAACACCGCCGGCGACCCCGCCAACCAACCCCGGACACCGCCACCTTCAGCCGGTCGGGACATCGCCGCACCCCGACCGACCCCCGCCACGGCTCCCTGCGCCCCGAGCACTGCGCACTCGTCCCCGAAACCGCCCGCCGGTGCGGTCGTCCTCGTGGCCGGTCTCGTGGTCACGGCCTGCCAATCCTCCAGGAAGTCATCGGCCTCCCGGAAGTCGTGAGCGCCCTGTGAGGTCGATATTTGTTATTGGCCTTCACTGAAGTAATAGTGACTGGCACATAGTCGTCGAACCCGACCTGGACACGCCGTGGTCCGCCCGCTAGCGTCTGCGGCCAATGTTTACGTAAACATCGCTGCCGCCGCGTTCGAGCAGGGAGAAGAGACGATGACGTCCACCCCGGTCCCGGTCGAGAGCCCGCCACCTCGGCGAGGACCCTCCCGTCGACGGCGGCTCGACCGGAAGGGCTGGTGGTTCGTCGCGCCGTTCCTGGTGGTGTTCGCCCTGGTGTTCCTGGCCCCGATCGCCTACGCGCTGTGGTTGAGCCTGTTCCAGGAACAGGTGTTCTTCGGCGGCACGCGGTTCGTCGGCCTGGACAACTACGCCACCGCCCTCGCGGACGCCAAGTTCTGGGAGTCGTTCCTGCGGGTGCTGCTGTTCCTGGTGGTCCAGGTGCCGGTGATGCTGCTGCTGGCGCTCGTCGCCGCGCTGGCCATCGACAGCGCCCGGCTGCACGCGGCCGGGTTCTTCCGGATCGTCATCTTCCTGCCCTACGCCGTGCCCGGTGTGGTGGCGGCGTTGATGTGGGGCTTCATCTACGGCGACAACTTCGGCCTGGCCGCCGACCTGAACGACCTGCTGGGCACGCGGGCGGTCCAGCCGCTGTCCGGCGACTGGGTCCTGTTGGCCATCGGCAACATCGTGACCTGGGAGTTCGTCGGGTACAACATGTTGATCTTCTACTCGGCGCTGAAGGTGATCCCCGGCGAGCTGCACGAGGCCGCGGCCATCGACGGCGCGGGCGCGTTCCGCACGATCGTGAGCATCAAGTTGCCCTCGATCCGCGGTGCGGTGATGATCGCGACGATCTTCTCGATCATCGGCAGCTTCCAGCTGTTCAACGAGCCCAACATCCTGCGGACGTTGGCGCCCAACGCGATCAACACCTCGTACACGCCCAACATGTACGCCTACAACCTCTCGTTCGGCGGCCAGCAGTACAACTACTCGGCCACCGTCGCGATCGTCATGGGCGTCATCACCGCGATCATCGCCTACGTCGTGCAGCTGCGCGGCGCGCGGAAAGGTGCGTGACGGCCGTGGCGAGCACCTCCGACCCCCGCCGCAAGTCCCCCGTCCTGACCGCCGTCATGGCGGTGTACCTGCTCTACACCCTGGTGCCGCTGGTGTGGCTGCTGATCAGCGCCACCAAGACCCAGCAGGCCCTGCTGACCACCTCGGGCCTGTCCTTCGGCGGCCCGTTCGCGCTGGTCGACAACGTCGTCCAGACCTTCACCCACGACGGCGGGATCTTCCTGCGCTGGCTGGGCAACACGCTGCTCTACGTGGTGGTCGGCGCGGGCGGCGCGACCGCGCTGGCGACCGCGGCCGGGTACGGGCTGGCCAAGTACCCGTTCCGGGGCCGCAACGCGGTGTTCGCCGTCCTCCTCGGCGCGATCGCCATCCCCGGCACCGCGCTGGCCGTGCCCACCTTCCTGCTGTTCAGCAACCTCGGCCTGACCAACACGCCGTGGGCGGTCATCATCCCGTCGCTGGTCAGCCCGTTCGGGCTCTACCTGATCTGGACCTACACCGCCGAGGCCGTGCCCGACGAGCTGCTGGAGGCGGCCCGCATCGACGGCGCGGGCGAGCTGAGGATCTTCCTCACCGTCACCCTGCGGGTGCTGCTCCCGGGCGTCGTGACCGTGGCCCTGTTCACCGTGGTGTCCACCTGGAACAACTACTTCCTGCCGCTGATCATGCTCAGCGAGCCCGGCTGGTACCCGCTCACCGTGGGCCTCAACCAGTGGAGCGCGCAGGCCACCGGGGTGGGCGCCCAGCCGATCTACCACCTGGTGATCACCGGCTCGGTCATCACCATCGTCCCGCTCGTCGCCGCTTTCCTGCTGCTCCAGCGCTTCTGGCAGTCGGGGTTGACCGCCGGCAGCGTCAAGCGATGACCTCCTCCGCCCACCGTCGCGAAAGGACCTGCCCCATGTCAACGACCAGGCGTCCCCGGAAGGTCGCCACCACCTTGGCGGCCGCGCTGCTCGCGGTCCTGTCCGGCTGTTCATCGGGTTCGGATGGCGCTGCGCCGGGTGGGGGTGGTGGGTCGCAGGAGGCGGTGGACGCGGCGTTGCGCGAGGGTGGGGAGATCACGTATTGGAGTTGGACGCCGTCGGCGAAGGCGCAGGTGGAGGCGTTCCAGCAGGAGTTCCCGAACGTCAGGGTGAACTACGTCAACGCCGGGACGGGCAATGATCACTACACGAGGTTGCAGAACGCGGTGAAGGCCGGTTCGGGTGCGCCGGACGTGGCGCAGGTGGAGTACCAGGCGTTGCCGCAGTTCGCCCTGACCGGGGCGCTGGTCGATCTGGGCCCCTACGGGTTCGGCGGGTTCGAGTCCGATTACACGCCCTCGACGTGGAACTCGGTGCGGGTCGGGGACGGGTTGTTCGGGCTGCCGCAGGACTCGGGTCCGATGGCGTTGTTCTACAACCGGGAGGTCTTCGACCGGCACGGCATCGCGGTGCCCGCGACGTGGGCCGAGTACGTGGAGGCCGGGAAGAGGCTGCACGCGGCCGATCCGACGAAGTACATCACCGCCGACACCGGTGACGCGGGCTTCGCCACCAGCATGATCTGGCAGGCCGGCGGACGGCCGTTCACCACCGACGGCCAGTCCGTGACCATCGACCTGCAGGACGAGGGCGCCCGGAAGTGGACCTCGGTGTGGGACCAGCTGGTCGGGCAGGGCCTGGTCGCCGAGATCCCGGGGTGGACCGACGCCTGGTACCGGGCGTTGGGTGACGGCACGATCACCTCGCTGGCCGTGGGGGCGTGGATGCCCGGGGTGCTGGAGGCCTCGGTGCCCGGCGGGGCGGGCAAGTGGGCCGTCGCGCCCCTGCCCACCCACGACGGCACCCCGGTCACCGCGGAGAACGGCGGCAGCACGCAGTCGGTGCTCCGGCAGAGCGCCAACCCCGCCCTGGCGGCCGCGTTCGTCCGCTGGCTCAACAACGGCAACGGCATCAAGCCCTTCCTGGCCGGCGGCGGCTTCCCCGCCACCACCGCCGACCTGGGATCCGCGGCGTTCAAGGACCGGGAATCGCCCTACTTCGGCGGGCAGAAGGTCAACCAGGTCCTCACCCGCGCCGCCGGTCAGGTCGCGCCCGGCTGGAGCTACCTGCCCTACCAGCTCTACGCCAACAGCATCTTCGGCGACACCGTCGGCAAGGCCTACGCCGACCGCTCCTCCCTCGACGACGGCCTGACCGCCTGGCAACAAGCCCTGGCCGACTACGGCAACCAACAGGGCTTCACCGTCACCACCGGCTGACCCCGGGGCGGGGGCGGTCGCACCGGCCGCCCCGCCCCACCCGGAAGGCGTTCCAGGAAGGAACCACCGTCCCCGTGCCAGAGTTCACCATCGGCGAGCACGACTTCCTGCTCGACGGCGAACCGTTCCGCGTCCTGTCCGGGGCGCTGCACTACTTCCGCGTGCACCCCGAGCTGTGGGCCGACCGCATCGACAAGGCCCGCCGGATGGGGCTCAACACCATCGAGACCTACGTGCCCTGGAACGCCCACGCGCCCCGCCCGGACGTGTTCGACCTGACCGGCGGGCTGGACCTGGGCCGGTTCCTGCGCCTGGTCGCCGACGCGGGCATGCGCGCCATCGTGCGGCCCGGTCCCTACATCTGCGCCGAGTGGGACAACGGCGGCCTGCCCGCCTGGCTGTTCCGCGACCCCGCCGTGGGCGTGCGCCGCGCCGAACCCCGCTACCTCGCGGCCGTCAAGGCCTACCTGGACCGCGTCTACGAGGTCGTCGCGCCGCTCCAGGCGCAGCACGGCGGCCCCGTCATCCTCGTGCAGGTCGAGAACGAGTACGGCGCGTTCGGCGACGACAAGACCTACCTCAAGGCCCTGGCCGAGCACACCCGCGACGCCGGCATCACCGTGCCCCTCACCACGGTCGACCAACCCACCGACGAGATGCTGGCGGCAGGCGGCCTGGAGGGCCTGCACCGGACGGCCTCCTTCGGTTCCCGCGCCGTCGAGCGGCTGGCCACCCTGCGCCGCCACCAGCCGACCGGGCCGCTGATGTGCGCCGAGTTCTGGAACGGCTGGTTCGACCACTGGGGCGCGCACCACCACACCACACCCGCCGCGGACAGCGCCGCCGAGCTCGACGCCCTGCTGGCCGCCGGGGCCTCGGTCAACCTCTACGTGTTCCACGGCGGCACCAACTTCGGGCTCACCAGCGGCGCCAACGACAAGGGCGTCTACCAGCCCACGGTCACCTCCTACGACTACGACGCGCCCTTGGACGAGGCGGGCAACCCCACCGCCAAGTACCACGCCTTCCGCGAGGTCATCGCCCGCCACCACCCGGTGCCGGGCGAACCACCCCCGGCCGCGCCGCCCTCCCCCGCGTTCACCGTCCCGCTCGGCGACCCCGCGCGCCTGCTCGACGCGCCCGGGAAGTGGGGCGCCCGGCGGCGCCACGACGCCCTGCCCACCCTCGACGAGGTGGACGGCGCGCCGCGCCTGGCCCTGCTCACCACGCGCGTCGCGGGCCCGGGCCCGGCCGTGCTGTGCTTCGGCGAGGTCCGCGACCACGCCTCGGTCTTCCTCGACGGCCACCCCGTCGGCGCCCTGCTGCGCGAGCACCACCAGCGCGCCCTGGGCCTGGGCCGGGCCACCGGGGAGCTGGCCGTCCTGGTCGAGGACCACGGCCGGGTCAACTACGGCCCCCGCCTCGGCGAGCCCAAGGGCCTCATCGGCGGCGCCACCCTCGACGGCGAACCCCTCACCGGCTGGGACGTCCTGCCCGTCGACCTCTCCGCGCCGCCGGCGGTGTGGGAGGACGGGGACGAACGCGCGCCCGTCGGGGGTCCGGTCGCGGGACCGGTGCTCCTGCGCGCCCGGTTCGCCCCGGACCGGCACGCGGACCTCCACCTGGACACCTCGGGCTGGGGGCGCGGAGTGGTGTGGGTCAACGGGTTCTGCCTCGGCCGCTACTGGTCGCGCGGACCGCAGCGCACCCTCTACGTGCCGGGCCCCGTGCTCCGGGCCGGCGACAACGACCTGGTCGTGCTCGAACTGGGCGCGATGACCGACCCGACGGCCCGTTTCGCGCCGGGACCGATGCTCGGGCACACGGAGGTGTGAACCTCGGGACACCACCGGCCACGAAGGGATGTTTGCGCAAACAACCATGGTTATAGTGTTCGCGGTGCGCCCGCGACGCGGTCGGCTCCGGCGCGGAAGGTGGTTGACCGAGGTGAGTCCGTCGGGATTCGAGGCGCGTGCGGCGCAGCAGTCGCCCGCGCGGCGCGCCCGCAAGGCGTCGATGGCCGACGTGGCCCGCCTGGCCGGGGTGTCGGCGCAGACCGTCTCGCGGGTCTCCAACGGGCACTCCAGCGTGGTGGAGTCGACGCGCGAGCAGGTGCTGGAGGCCATGCGGCAGTTGGGCTACCGGCCCAACAGCGCGGCGCGGGCGCTGAAGTACGGCGAGTTCCGCACCATCGGCGTCATCCTGTTCAGCCTCTCCTCGGTCGGCAACAGCCGGACCTTGGAGGCGATCGTGGACTCCGCCGCGCAGGAGGGCTACGCCATCACCCTCATCCCGGTGGCGGTGCCGACGCAGGACGGCGTGCTCGGCGCGTTCACCCGCCTGGGAGAGCTGGCCGTGGACGCGGTCATCGTCATCATGGAGGTCCACCTCCTCGACGCGGCCACCGTGAGCCTGCCGGTCGGCGTGCCCGTCGTGGTGGTCGACTCCAACGGCGGCGACCGCTACACCGTGGTGGACACCGACCAGGCGGACGGCGCGCGGCGGGCCGTCGGCCACCTGCTCGACCTCGGCCACCGCACCGCCTGGCACGTCGCCGGCCCCGAGGACTCCTACGCCGCCGAGGGCCGGGCCGTGGCGTGGCGCGCCGCGCTGGAGGAGGCGGGCGTGCCCGTGCCGCCCATGGCGCGCGGCGACTGGACGTCCGGCTCCGGCTACCGCGCCGGCCTGGCGCTGGCCGACGAGCCCGACTGCACGGCCGTGTTCGCCGCCAACGACCAGATGGCCCTGGGCCTGCTGCGCGCCTTCCACGAGAGGGGCAGGGTCGTGCCCCGCGACATCAGCGTGGTCGGCTTCGACGACCTCCCCGACGCCACCTCCTTCATCCCGCCCCTGACCACCGTGCACCAGGACTTCGCCGAGGTCGGCCGGCGCTGCGTCGAGCGCGTCCTGCGCCAGGTCCAGCACCGGCGGACCGAACCCGGCACCACGCTCGTGCCCACCCGGCTGGTCGTCCGCGGGAGCACCGCGCCACCTCGCGCCTGAAGGCCGCCGAGGAGTTCGGCACGACGCCGAACGCACCCGCGGGCGAACGCGAGGTGAATGAGCGGGGAACAAAGGGAATTCGCCTGCGGAGTCCCCTGAACGTGTAACACCCTTGTCCACCTGGCGATCACTCCGGTATTCGCGAATACCGGAATTCGGTCGCGCACCGGTCGTGGTGTTCGCGGCGCGGGACGAAGCGCGGGCTGGGCAGGGGTGGGCGGTGCACGACGAGCTCAGCAGGTACCGGCTGGTCCGGTTGCTCGGCCGGGGCGGCATGGGCGAGGTGCACGTGGCGGAGGACACGTCGCGGCACGACCGGCAGGTGGCGCTGAAACTGCTGTCCACCACGGCGTTGAGCGACCCGGAGCTGGAGAAGCGGTTCCGCCGCGAGTGCGAGCTGGCCGCGCAGATCGACCACCCCAACGTGCTCCCGGTCTACGACTACTCGGTCGGCGAGAACCCCTACATCGTCATGCGCTACGTCGACGGGACCGACCTGTCCACGGTGCTCCGGCAGCACGGCGCGCTGCCCGCGGAGCGCGCCGTGGCGATCACCGAGCAGGTGGCCGCCGCGCTGGACGCCGCGCACCGCAAGCACCTGCGCCACCGGGACGTCAAGCCGTCGAACGTCCTGTTGGAACCGGGTGCTCGGCACGGCACCGACCACGCCTGGCTGTTCGACTGGGGCATCGCCCAGCCGATCACCGCGCAGCAGATCACCCGCCTCGGCCAGGTGGTGGGCACACCGCACTACATCGCGCCGGAGCGGCTGGCCGGCGAGCGGCCGGCCGACCACCGGGCGGACGTCTACTCGCTGGCCGTGGTGCTCTACGAGTGCCTCGCCGGCCGGCGACCGTTCGAGGGTGACGACATGGTCGTGCTCGCCGGGCACCTGCACCGCCCACCCGACCCGCTGCCCGCCGCGGTGCCCGCGGGCCTGCGCGCCGTGGTGGTGAAAGGCTTGGCCAAGGACCCGGACGAGCGCTACCAGGCGGCCGGCGAACTGGCCGCCGCGGCGCGCGCGGCGCTGGAGGAGCGGTCGGGGCACGCGAAACCGGACCCCGCCACCCCCGGCCCGCCACCCGCCGCGCGGGACCTCCGCGGGGTGGCCGTCGGCGGCGCGGGAGGCGGCGCGCTGGGCGTGCTGCTCGCCGTGACCGGCCTGCTCGACGGCACGACCGCGCTGTGGACGGCGGTCGCCCTGGTCGCCGCGGGAGCGCTGCTGGCGTACGGCCTGCACGGCGACGGGTCGCCCGACCCCGGACCCGCGCCCGGCGACCCCACTCGCGACGCGGACCCGGGAGGGTTCCCGAGGTCCCGCCCGTAGCGTCGGCGTCGTGGCACCCCAGGAGCGGACAGCGGTCATGGCACTTCAGCGCAGGTACCACCTCGACGCGGCGACGCCCAGCCTGCTGCGGCGGCAACCGCTGCTCGGCGGCGCGCCCGCGCCGAGCGGCACGCTGTTCGCGCTGGGCGAGGACGGCGGGTACGCGGCGGCGCCGCACGCGGACAACCACCTCCTGCTGGGCCGCAACAGCCCGGACGTGCACGTGACGGTGGGCTCGGGCGACGCGCACGTGAGCCGCGAGCACGCCGCCGTGCGCTTCCTGCCCGGGAACCGGTGGCTGCTGCGCAACGACGGTCGGCTGCCCATCCGCGCCTCGGGCGGTCCGCCGCTCCTCAGCGGTCACGAGACCGTGCTGGCGCCCGGCTACACGCCCCTCTACATCCGGGGTTCCCGGCTGCACGTGGTGGAACTGCTGGTGGCCGGCGGCGCCGGCGCGCGGGACCAGGTGCGGCCGGACACCGGGACGCGGGACATGGGCTGGCCGCTGTCGGACCGCGAGCGGCTGGTCCTGGTGGCCCTGTTCCAGCAGGCGCTGCTGAGGGGCGCCGACCCGCACCCGCTCTCGTGGCGGGAGACCGGCGCGGTGCTCAACGACGTCCCCGGCGAGCGCCGGTGGACCGAGCGGAAGGCGGAACACGTGGTGGACGTGGTGCGGCGCAGGTTGGCCGCCGCGGGGGTGCCGGGCATCACCGCGGACTCGGCGCCACCCGAGGCGATCAAGCGGAACCTCGCGGCGGTGCTGGTGGAGACCGCCACGCTGACGCCGCCGGACCTCCGGCTGCTCGACACGGGATTGCGGGGTGGGCGGTCGTGACGCCGTCGCGGAACAGGGCCGGCGCGCGGGTGGCGGCGCTCGTGGTGGGCGTCGCGATCATCGCCGTGGTGGCCGTGGTGGTGGCCGACCGGGTGCGCGGCGACGCGGAGGCGGAGGCCGGCTGCGCGAGCTCCACCACGTCGGTCACCGGCGTCATCGGCTCGGAGAAGGAGTCCTACTTCAAGGACCCGCGCGTGGTGGAGCGGCTGGCCTGCCGGGGGCTGCGGGTCACCGCGGACAGCCTGGGATCGCGTGAAATGGTGGTGGCGCTGCGCAAGCCCGAGCACGGGTACGGCTTCGCGTTCCCCTCCAGCACGCCGACCGCGCAGAAGATCCTCGGCGAGTTCCGGCTGAGCGACAGCTACCCCCTGTTCTCCTCGCCGATGGTGGTGGCCACGTTCAACGGCGTCGCGGACACCCTCCAGCGCAACGGGGCCGTCCAGGCCGAACCCGACGGCAGCCGGGTCGTGGACGTCGCCACGCTGCTGCGGTTCGCCCGCGAGGGCACGAAGTGGGACCAGCTGGAGGGACCAGACCGGTACCGGTTCCCCAAGGCGGTGGAGCTGCGCACCACCGACCCGCAGGACTCCAGCTCGGCGATCATGTTCCTGTCCCTGGCCGCGCACGTGGCCAACAACGGCTCGGTCGTCCAGACCGCGGACGAGGTGCGGCGGGTGGTGCCCGACCTGTGCGCGCTGGTCGGCCGCCAGGGCGACAAGCAGCGCACCAGCCAGGATCTGTTCAACGACTACCTGACCAAGGGCTACGGCCGGGTGCCCATCGGGCTGGTCTACGAGGCCCAGTTCCTCACCAGGTCGCCCGCGCCCGTGCTGCCGCCGGACGCGGTGATGCTGTACCCCCGGCCCACGGTCTACTCCCGGCACACCCTGATCCCGCTCGACGACACCGGCGGTCAGGTCGGCCGCGCCCTGCGCGACGACCAGGAGCTGGTGCGGCTGGCCGCCGAGCACGGTTTCCGGCCCGAGTCGCCGACCTCCCAACCGGTCGGCGCCGACCGGTCGCCGACCTCGGTGGTCGAGTCGCCGTCGTTCGAGGTGCTGGAGACCATGCTGGACGAGCTGGCGGCGATCCAGCGCTCGGGGAGGGGTTGCCCGTGACCCGCCGATTCCGCGCCCCGACCGCCGCGGCCCTGCCCGGAACGGCCCTGACCGGAACGATCCTGACCGGCGTGGTCCTGGCCGGCGCCGTCCTGGCCGGGTGCACCGCCACGACGCCCGAACCCGTGGCGCCGTCGACGGTGCCGTCCGGACCGCCCACCACGCTGCGCGTCCTCGCCGGCAGCGAGCTGGCCGACCTGGAGCCCGTCCTCGACGACGCCGAGCGCGCCACCGGGGTGAGGGTGGAGCTGGAGTTCACCGGCAGCCTCGACGGCGCGCAGAAGGTCGCCGAGGGCAAGGCGGACGGCGCGCACGACGCGCTGTGGTTCTCCTCCACCCGGTACCTGCGCACGATCCCGGAGGCCCGCGACCGCCTGGGGCCCGAGGTGCAGGTCATGACCTCGCCCGTGGTGCTCGGCCTGCGCGAGCCGGTCGCCCGCGAGCTGGGGTGGGACCGCGCGCCGGTGCGCTGGTCGGACGTCGCCGCGGCGGTGGACCGCGGCGCGCTGACGTTCGCGATGACCGACCCGGCGGCGTCCAACACCGGGTTCTCCGCGCTGGTCGCGGTGGCCACCGCCCTCGACGGCGGCGGGCGCGCGCTCGACCTCGACGCGATCGCCCGGGTCTCCGGCGCGCTCTCGCGGCTGTTCACCGGGCACCGCGTCACCGCCGGTTCCTCGGAGTGGCTCGGCGACGCGTTCGTCCGCCGCGCCACCGGCGAGGACCCCGGCGGGCCGGTCGACGCCCTGATCACCTACGAGGCGTCGCTGCTGTCGCTCAACCGGTCCGGGAAGCTGTCCGAGCCCCTGGTGCCGGTGTACCCGCAGGACGGCGTGGTCAGCGCCGACTACCCGCTCACCGTGCTGGCCGGCGCGAGCCCGGAGGCCCGCGACGCGCACCGGCGGCTGGGCGAGTACCTGCGCGGTCCGGAGGCGCAGCGCGCCATCGTCGAGCTGACCGCCCGGCGACCGGCCGTCCCCGGTGTGCCGCAGCCGCCCGACGTGCCCGCCACCCTCGTGGAGATCCCGTTCCCGGACAACCGCGCGGTGGTCGACGCCCTGCTCGACGCCTACGCCGACCGGCTGCGCCGCCCCGCGCGCACCGTGTACGTGCTGGACGTGTCGGGGTCGATGGAGGGCGAGCGGATCGACCAGCTCAAGCGGGCGCTGACCGGGCTGACCGGCGTGGACCGGTCGCTGTCGGGCCGGTCGTGCCGCTTCCGCGGCCGCGAGGAGGTGGTCCTGCTGCCGTTCAGCCAGGCGCCCGGCGCACCCCTGTCGTTCACCGTGGACGAGACGGCGCCGGAGGCGTCGCTGGCCTCCGTCCGCGCGGCGGTCGAGGGCCTGGCGGCCGGGGGCGACACCGCCGTCTACGACAGCGTGATCCGCGCGCACGACCTGATCGGCGACCCGGGCGACCGGTTCACCAGCATCGTGCTGATGACCGACGGCGAGAACCGCCAGGGCGCGGGGTTGGCGGAGTACCGGGCGTTCCTCTCCGGGCGGGCGGGCGCCGTGCCGGTGTTCCCCATCCTGTTCGGCGAGGCCGCCGAGGGCGAGATGCGCGAGGTCGCGCGGATCACCGGCGGCGCGCTGTGGGACGCCCGGCACGACCCGCTGGACCGGGCCTTCTGCCAGATCCGCGGCTACCAGTGACCGACCACCGGAGGGGAACGACGTGGCACAGGACGGCTCGACGCTCGGCACGTGGATCTCCGAGAACCCCGACGCCTCGGTCGGCGCGGTCACGCTCGCGGTGACCGTCGCGGCCTACCTGGCGAAGCTGTGGCTCACCCGCAAGCGGATCACCTACCGCGTCCACCTCGACTCACCGGTCGGCGTGACGCCGCGGGGGGTGCCGGACATGATCGAGGTGGAGCTGCGCAACAAGCAGAAGACCGTGCCCGAGCCGAGCTTCGCGCTGGTGCGGATCATGAACACCGGCAGCCGGGAGATCCACGAGAACGACCTCACCCGACCGCTCACCCTGGAGTTCGGCGGTCGCCGGGTGGTGGACGCGCAGATCGTCGAGGCCCGCAAGGACCTGCGCGAGGAGGTCGCCAAGGACGCCGACTGGCCGCCGCCGGGCGACACCCTGGTCCTGCCGAGGGTGCCGCTCAACCGCAGGGACCGGATCAAGGTGCTGGTCCTGCTGTCCGGGCCGGTGACGCGCGAGCCCGCGGTGGACTGCCACACCTTCCTGCGCGGCGGCCGGGTCGTCCGCGACACGGCCAGGGGGAACGGGCCGGGCCGGCGCAGCATGGTCCTGGGCGGCCTCGCCCTGCTCCTGGTCGGCGCGTCGCTGGTGCTGCTGACCGGTCTCGGGCCGGGCCCGTCGGAGTCCCACTGCGCCGCCGGGACCCTCCGGATCTCCGGGTCCAGCGCGTTCGAGGCCGTGACCGAGGAGGTCGCCGCGCGCTACCGGGAGGACTGCGGCGACGCGGTGGTGGAGGTCGACGGCGGCGGCACGATCGCGGGCCTGCAACAGCTCAGCCCGTCGCGGCGCGAGGAGCGGGCGGCCCTGTCCGACGGCCCCGCGCCCTTCGGCGACGCCCGGTTCACGCCCCACACCGTCGCGGTGGTCCCGTTCGCGGTGGTGGTGAGCGACGACGTCCCCGTCCGCGACCTCACCACGGCCCAGCTGCGCGCCGTCTTCCTCGGCGAGATCACCAACTGGGACCAGGTCGGCGGACCGGACCGCAAGGTGCTCGTGGTCAGCCGCGACGCCAAGTCGGGCACGCGGGACGCGTTCCGGGCCGCGGTCCTCGGCGGGGCCGACGAGCCGGCCGAGAACTCGCCGGACTGCGCCACCGCCTCCAACGGGGCCGGGCTGACGCGGTGCGAGATGAACTCCACCGGCGGCGTGCTGGAGAAGGTCGCCGAGCACGACAACGCCATCGGCTACGCCGACCTGTCCGCGGCCGACCGCGCGGCCGGGGTCGAGGTGCTCGCGATCGACGGCGTCACCGCCACCCGGGAGGCGATGGCCGACGGCCGGTACCGCTTCTGGATCGTCGAGTACCTCTACACCTACGGCCGGGGCCGGGACGACGGCCTGCTGAGCAGGTTCACGCGGTACCTGGCCTCCGACGACGCCAAGGCGATCCTGCGCGAGGAGGGCTACTTCCCGTGCGGCGACCCGTGGCCGGGCGACGGCCGGCACCCGTGCGACGCCCCGTGACGGCCGGTGGGGTCCGGGCCCGGTCGGGCATGGCGGCGTGCCCGGCCATTCCCGCGGTGCGGGTCCACCGGTCGGCCGCCCTGAGGGGGGGTCGGGCGCCAGGACCGGCACGGGACACCTGGGGGTTCACCCACCGTGCGCGCGGATCACCCGCCGCGACCCGGGCGCCGCGACCCGGTGGGCGCGTGCCCGGTGACCACGGCGGTGGTCACGGCGTGCGCGTGGCCGCCAGGTCCGCCAGGCCGTCGCGGTCGAGCACGTCGAGCCGCTGGTCGCCCTGCTGCCCGGAGCGCGCGACCAGGCCCTGCCGCTCCAGCAGGCCCATCGCCTTCCTGAGCTTCTCGGTCACCAGCGAGCCCTTGCCCCTGGCCGCGAACTCGGCCCTCTCCTCGGACGTCAGGGTCGGCGCGACCTTCTTCTTCCAGACCTCCAGCAGGTCCGCGCGCGCGACCGACGTCGCGTCACCGGTCAGGTCCAGGATGATCCCGGCCAGCACGCGCGCGTGGTTGTCCTGCCGCTCCGCCTGCTGCGCGACCAGCGCCTCCAGCGAGGTGCGGTCCGCCGCGCCGGTCGTGCCCGGCACGTCGAGCGCCGCCAACCGCTCCCACAGCGCCCGGTCGGCCCGGGTCGGCTCGCCGCCACCGCCGAGCACGGCGGTCCGGTGGGAGTCGATCGCGGCGCCCAGGGTGATCACCAGGCTCATCAGCTCGTCGCGGACGTCGTCGCCGCGCAGCCGGCGCACCCGGGCGGCGATCAGCCGGTGCTGCTCCCGCACCAGGGTCTCGAAGTGCGCGGTCCGCTTGGCCAGCTCACCGCTCTCGGCCAGCTCGCGGTCGTACTCGGCCCGGGTGATCTCACCCTCCGCCAGCCGCGCGCGCGAGGTGTCGCGCTCCGCCTTCCGGTGCACGCGGTCCGCCGCGATCCGGTCCAGCATCGCCAGCAACACCCGGCCGGTCTGCTCGACGTGGGTGTCGGAGGCCAGGTGCCGCCACACCTCGGGGTCGCGGTTGCGCAGCGCGTCGTTCACGAACCGGTCGGCGTCGTGGTCGTCGTCTGGCCCGTAGGGCAATGCCACAGTGTCAGTCCTTCGTGTTGCGGTCGGGGAGACCGGCGTGCCGTGCATTGTCCCCCAGCCCGCCGGCCGCCGCCTCGCGCCGGCCCGGAACCGCCGGCTGCCCCGGCTCGGCGCCGACGGGGTGGCGGTGTCGAGCCGGCCGGGACCGGTCCCCCGGTGTCAGTCCTTGACCGGGTCGTGCCCCCAGTTCATCAGCGAGTAGCGCCACCTCGTGTGCTCCACGTCCCCGTCCGGCCGCTGCGCCAGGTGCCGGTGGACGTACCCGACGACCTTGCGCATGTGCGCCTGGTCGTCCTCGGTCAGCTCGCCCTTCTTCTTCCGGAGCAGCTCCACGATCCGCCTGCCGGACTCGTGCCCGACCGATTCGCCGCCGTCGGACTGGCCGACCGACTTCGACTCGTCGCTCCCCAGCCACTCCTCCAGCTCGGACGCCGTCATGTTCACGGCCTCGTCGAACTCGCCGCTCACGAGTCCTCCCCCAGGGCGGACGGCTTGTGCACCGCGTCCTTGCCGCTGTTGTCGCTGCGCACCCGGTACTGCGGCTCGTCCTCCGACGCCCGGACCGTCCGGCCCGCCGCCTCGGTGTCCTCCGTGATCTCCTCGACCACCTCGCCGCGCACGGTCTTCCCGTGGCTGGACCAGGTGACCTCGTCGCCCTTGTCGAACTTCTTCTCACCCATGGGGAAATCCTGTGTCGGCACGCCGGCCCGCGCACGGCGGTCGCGTGCCGGCCAGGCGTGCGGCCCTCCGCTTTCACCCGGTGGGGTGGTCCGGGAGGTGTGGGCGGGCCCGCCCGCCGCCGTCCGGTCCCGGAGCGGCCACCGAGCTCCTACCAGGGCAGTCTCGAAACCGATGCCCTTGTCGGCGCCGGTGATCAATGCGACGGTCAGGGTGCTCCTCGCGGTGAGCGGCCCAGGTCGTCCTGCGCCGATTTCCGCAACGATCGTTGCGGAACGCGCCGCCGCCCGACCGCCGCGGTCACACCTGGTGCGCGCCCGGCCGGCCGGATTCGACGACGAACGACGCGAAGACGGACTCGGGCGCGTCGCGGCGGCTGACGGTCGGCACGGTCCTGAGGTCCGCGCTCATCCGCGAACCGCTCACGTGGCAGCGGACGTACCCCCGGCGGTCGCCGTCGAAGAACTTGATGTGGGGGTTGTGCCTGATCATCGGCCCGTAGTACGGCCCGTACACCTGGCCGTCGCCGTTGGACGAGATCGACGTCCCGACGAACTCCGTGCCGACGACCGGCGAGGAGGGCCGGTCGAAGTCCTGGTGGACGTCGTTGACGAACGTCGAGTGCCAGTCCCCGGTGATCACGACCGGGTTGGCGACCCGGTGCCGGACCCACGTGTCGGTCAGCCGCTTGCGCGCGGCCGGGTAGCCGTCCCAGGCGTCGTGCCACAACCGGTCGCCGGCCGCGCCGTCGTGGTCCAGCCGGCCCACCATCACGTTGCTGCCCAGGATGTTCCACCGGGCGCGGGAGGCGGCCAGCCCGTCGAAGAGCCACTTCTCCTGCGGGAAGCCCAGCATCGTCACGCCCGGGTCGTAGCCGCCCGTGCACGCGTCGGCCTCGCCCCAACCGCAGGGCGGGACGCTCCGGTACTGCCTGCCGTCGACGATGTCGAGCTGGGCGAGCCCGCCCCAGCGCAGGCGTCGGTAGATCCGGGCGCGGTCGAGCGCCGCCCGGCGAACGGGCTGGTGCTCGTACCACGCCTGGTACGCCGCGGCCCGCAGCGCGGTGATGTCGCCGGCGTGCTCCTGGCGGGTGCCCGCGTAGTCGTTCTTCACCTCGTGGTCGTCCCACGTGACGGCCCACGGGAACCTGGCGTGGGCCGCCTGGAGGTCCGGGTCGGCCTTGTAGAGGGCGTACTGCATCCGCCAGCGCTCCAGGTCCTGCGGCGCCGACCTCAGCACGTCCGGCGTGGCGGTCCGCCGGAGGCCGCCGTCCGCGGGGATGCCGCCCTCGTACACGTAGTCGCCCAGGTGCACCACCAGGTCGAGGTCGTCGTCCGCCATGTGCCGGTACGACGGGTAGTAGCCGCTCGCCCAGTCCTGGCACGACGCGAACGCGAAGGCCAGCGAACCCCCCGGCGCGCCGACGGGCGGCGCGGTGCGCGTGCGGCCGACCGGCGAGGTCTCGCCGCGGTAGCGGAAGCGGTAGAACCACTCCCGGTCCGGCGCCAGGCCGTCGACCTCGACGTGGACCGAGTGCGCCAGCTCCGGGAGCGCCCACGTGGTCCCGCCGGCGACGACCCGGCGGAACCCCTCGTCCCGGGCGACCTGCCACTGGACCGGGACCTTGACGCGCGGCATCCCGCCGCCGGGCTCGAACGGCTCCGGGACGAGCCTCGTCCACAGCACCGCGCCCGTCGCCGTCGGGTCGCCGCTGGCCACGCCGAGCCGGAACGGGTGGTTCCCGCTGCCGGGCCGCGGTGATGCCGCCGCGAGGTCGGCGGGCACCTGGGACAACGCGGCCGCACCTGCCGCGGTCGAGAGCGCGGCGAGGAACCGCCGCCTACCCATGGAGGTCGTCACGGCGCACTGTCTAACCCGTGCCGATGGCCGGCAGGCGAGCCCCGGGTGAACAGGCCCTGGAGTTCGACCCCCGATCTCCTGGACACCGGCCCGGCTCACCACGACCCGACCAGGGGGTCGCCGTGCCCGCCCCGCCTCCACCCCTCGGTGAGCCGGCCGAGCCGGGCCGGTGCGGCCATGCCGCGCACGGTCGCGACCTTGTCGCCGCGCACCTCCAGGACCACCACGCCCACCACCCGGTCGTCCAGCACGGCGATCACGGCGGGGCAGCCGTTGACCACGCCGGCGTGGATGGCCGGGGAGCCGCCGACCCGCCTCCGCTTCCCCGGCGTCGGCCGGTACCCGGCGCGGAGGGTGGCGGCGATCCGCTCGGGTCCCGAGAGCAGCGTCAGCCTGCCGCCCGACCCGGCGCCGTCGGAGATCGCGGTCGCGTCGTCGGTCAGCAGCGCGACCAGCCGTTCGGTGCGGCCCGAGGCGGCGGCGTCGAGGAACGCCTCGGCGATGCGGCGCGCGGCGGCGCGGTCGACCTCGTTGACGGTGCGCCGGGCGGCGACGTGGCGCCGGGCCCGGTGCGCGTGCTGCTGGCTCGCCGACTCGCTGATGTCGAGGATCCCGGCGATCTCGGCGTGGCTGTGGGAGAACGCCTCGCGCAGGACGTAGACGGCCCGCTCGACCGGTGTGAGGCGTTCCAGGAGGGTCAGCACCGCGAGGCTCACCGATTCGCGCTGCTCGGCGGTGTCCGCCGGGCCCAGCATCGGGTCGCCGTCCAGCAGCGGTTCGGGCAGCCACGCGCCGGCCGCCCGCTCGCGCCGCGCCTTCGCCGAGCGCAGCCGGTCCAGGGCCAGGTTGGTGACCACCTTGGTCAGCCACGCCTCGGGCACCTCGACGCGCGCCCGGTCGGCGGCCTGCCAGCGCAGGAACGCGTCCTGCACCACGTCCTCGGCGTCGGCGGCCGAGCCGAGCAGGCGGTACGCGAGCGAGGCCAGCCGGTCCCGGCCGGCCTCGAAACGCGCCAAGGTCGCGGTGTCCACGATCGCCGAGCTAGGCCGCGGCCACCGCGGTGGCGCGGTCGGGTGGGAGGGCCAGGCGGCGCCTGCGGGTCGGCATCCCGAAGGTCGGGTGGCCCATGCCGAACACGGCTGCCCGGAGGATGACCGCCTTGACGCGCGCGGCCCCCCGGCCGCGCAGGGCCCAGGTCCTCGACCGCGCCTCGCCGTCGACCAGCTGGAAGATCGCGTCCTCACGGCCGAGGCTGATGTGGTTGCCGACGTGAGACAGCCTGCTCTTCGAGACCTCGCGACCGGTCAGGTCGCCGACGATCCCGGCCACCGCCCGCATCGCGGTCGCCCCCGCCGAGGCGCAGGACATCGGCAGCGGCCGGCCGTTCTCCCCGGTGGCGAGGACGCTGTCACCCGCCGCGTAGACGTCCGGGTGCGAGACCGACCGCATCAGGGGGTCCACCCGGACCCGACCGTCGTCGGTGACCGCGAGACCGCTCGCGGCGGCGATGGGGTGGACGGCGAAACCCGCCGCCCAGACGGTGGCGTCGGACGCGAGGGCGGCGCCGCCGGCGGTGGTGGCCCCCGTCGCCCCGACCCGGTCGACGGTGGTGTGCTCGTGGACCGCGACGCCGAACCGGTCGAAGGCGCGCAGCAGGTGGCGGCGGGCCTTCGGGCCGAGCCAGCCGCCCAGCTCGCCGCTGGTGGCGAGGGTGACGTCGAGCCCCGGCCGGGACTCGGCGATCTCGGTGGCGACCTCGATCGCGGTCAGGTTGCCGCCGACGACCAGCACCGACCCGGCGCCGGCCAGCTCGTCCAGCCGCCGGCGCAGGCGCAGCGCCGACGGGCGGCCCGCGACGTGGAAGGCGTGCTCGGCCACGCCCGGCACGCCGTGGTCGGCGACGGTGCTGCCGAGCGCGTAGAGCAGGGTGTCGTAGTCGAGCCGGTCGACGCCCGCGCCGTCGGTCACGGTGACCGCGCGGCGCTCGGCGTCGACCGCGGTGACCCGCGCCAACCGCAGGCGGATCCCGGTGCCCGCGAACAGCTCCGCCAGCCCGTGCCGGCGCAGTTCCCGCCCGGCGGCGAGCTGGTGCAGGCGCATCCGTTCCACGAAATCGGGTTCGGCGTTGACGACGGTGACCTCGACGTCGTCGGGGTGCAGGCGGCGGGCGAGCTGTCCGGCGGCGTACCCCCCGGCGTACCCGGCCCCGAGGACGATGATGCGGTGCGGCATGTCCTTGCTCCTGTCTGGTTCGACCGCATCTTGAACGGGACGGCGCCCCGATCCCTGACAGGGTTCGACTATGACGTGGGTCACTCCCGCCGGGTCTCCGGGCGGGGGTCCCGCCGCCCGGGTCGGCGAGACCGGACCAGGGCGGTGAGCCCGCCCAGGACCGAGAGCGCCGCGGCCGCCAAGGCCAGGGCGCCCAGGCCCCGGGTGTCCCTGACGGCCCCGAAGCCGGCGGAACCGACCGCCTGCCCGACGGCCAGGGCGATGAACAGCACCGAGGTGCCCGCTCCGGCGGCGTCGGGCCAGACCTGCCTGCTCCAGAGGACCAGCACGCCGGACAGCCCCATGTAGCCGACGCCGAACACCGCCATGCAGGCGTACGCCGCCCAGGCCGCGCCCGTGCCCACCGACAGCGCCAACCCGGCGCCGGACAGCGCCAGCGCGCCGGAGCAGAGGCACCACCCCCGGCGCCTGCCCCACCGCTCGACCACCACCCCGGTCAGCGTCGCGAGCACGCCTCCCAGCCCCAGGGCGATCCACAGCCCGCCCACCCGGTCGACGCCCACGACACCGGCCCCGGTGACCGACAGCGGCCCGAACGCCCAGATCAGGGCCGACCCCGCGCCGGCGATCCCCGCGGCCACCGCCGGCACGGCCAGCAGCCGCCACGGACCCGGAGCCGGGGGCGCGCCCGTCGAGGGTCGCCCCGAGGCGTCCGCGCCGGCCCGCGCGGAGCACCAGGCCGCCACCGCGGCCACCGCGCACACCAGCGCCATGAGCACCCACGCCGCGCCGACCGAGGGGACGAGCGGGACCAGCGCGCCGACGCCGATCACGCCCACGGCCGTGCCCGAGTTCACCAGCGACTGCCCCGTCGCGGCGGCGCGGCGGGCGACGGCCGCGTCGATGATCGGGACCAGCGCGGGGGACGCGAACCCGCCGCCCATCCCGCCGATGAACACCGCGATCACGAACACCGCCGGGTCCGAGGCCACCGCCACGCCCAGGCAGCCCGCGGTCGCGGTGACGCCGGCGAGGAGCACCCCGGCGCGGGGGCGGCGGTCGGCCAGTCGGGCGGCCACCGCGGCGGCCAGGGCGTACGAGGTGAACTGCGCGGCCGCGGCCCAGCCGAGGACGGCGGCCAGGTCCGGGCGCTGCGCGCCCAACCGCGGGGCGTACAGGCCGATCCCGAACCTGGCCATCCCGTAGGTGGCGGCGACCAGCGCCATGCCCGCCACCGCCGCACCCAGGCCGGACCGGGCACGGCGGTCCGCGGCGGTCGTCGACATCCGGCACCCCATTCGGCATAACGATCGTTTTGGTATAACGACCGTTACACTAGGGGCATGTCCGGTCCACCGCACACCAGGGAGCGCATCCTCGACGCCGCCGAGGCGCTCTTCTTCCACGACGGCATCGCGGTCACCGGCGTGGACCGGGTCGCCGCCTCGGCGGGCGTGGCGATCGTGACGCTCTACAAGCACTTCGGCACGAAGGACAACCTCCTGCGCGAAGTGCTGGCCCGCCGCCTGGAGGCGTGGACCCGGCACTGGGACGAGGCCGTCGACCGGGCCGGCTCACCGGAGGAACGCCTGCTGGCGGTCTTCGACGCCGTCGAGACCTTCCGCGCCGCCACCGGCCCGACCCAGTGGTGCTGCTTCCTGGCCACCGCCTCCGAACGACCCGCCCCGGCGGACGACCGGACCGACCCCGTGTTCGAGCTGATCCGGCAGGACACGCGGCTGGTGACCGAACGGCTCACCCGACTCGCCTCCGAAGCCCGGTGCGCCGACCCGGACGCCGTGGCGTCGATGCTGCTCCTGCTCTACAACGGCGTGCTGGCCGGCCTCCTGCGAGGAAGCCCCGCGAACCCCGTGGCACGGGCCCGCGACATCGCACGCCTGGTCATCACCCCCTCCGCACCTCACCGTCGCCGATCCCCCTCGCGCTCTCACGGAGGGTGAGGGGTCTTCCTGGCACACCCCTCCGATGCCCGGAAGACCTGCCTCGTCCCCGACGCCCCGGCCCCCTGGAACCGGCGCTCGCGGGTCACTCACGGTCACCGGAACGGTAGGCTGTCGGGACGAGCCGCCCCAGTGTCGACGTGCACAGTGCGCCCGGCCCCCGGTCACCCCGCGCTGCGCCGCGCGGGTCCGGGCGGGGAGAGCGACGGACGAGGAGCTGCCCGGAGTGCCGAGCCGGCCCGCGCGGACGGGCGCCAACCGCCGCACCGCCGACGACCACCTGCGACTGCTGTGCCAGGCGGCGGCCGGTCCGGACGGCGTGCGGCGCGTGCTGGAGCTGATCGCCCGTCGGCTCGCCGGCGAGGTCGTGCTCGCCGGGCCGCGCGAGGGGCAGTCGGTCGCGGTCCCACCGGACGCCGGGCGGCTCCTCCGCGCGGTCGACGAGGACCTCGCCGGGGAGGTGGCCCGGACTCCCGCGGCAGGCTCTCCTCGCGGTGCCGGGACGTGTTCGGCGAGGCCGCCTGGGTGGTGCCGTGCCCGGTCTACCGCGGGCACGTCATCGTGATCGCCCCCGGCGGCGAGGGCGGAGCGGGCCGCGCCCCGGTGCCGCCGCCGGGCAGCCTGATCCGGGAACTGGCCGAGGCGGCCCCCGAGACCCTGATGCGCGTCGGGCTGCGGGTGGCGCTGCGGGACGTCCCGATCGGGTACAAGCAGGCCTTCCACGCGCTGTCGGTGGCCCGCTCCCGGCCCGAGCGGTACGCCCGGTTCTCGCCCGGCGGCGAGCTGGGCGAGCTGCTGGGCCCCGCCGGGCGGGACTGGGCCGCGCGGACGCTCGCGCCGCTGCTGGCGTACCGGCCCTCCCGGTCCCAGGACCCCGACGCCTTCGAGTTGCCGACGACGCTGCTGTCCCGGCTCGACTTCGGCGCGCGGGCGGCGTCGCAGCTCAAGGTCCACCGCAACACGCTGTCCGCGCGCCTGCGGCGCATCGGCGACGAGCTGGACCGCGACCTCACCCGGTTCGCGACCCGGGCCGAGCTCCACCTGGCGCTCCAGCTGATCGACCAGCGGCCGCACGCCGGCGCGCCGGCCGAGGTGGTCGGGTTCACCGAGCTGTTCGACCGCCCGGAGGTCCGGCGCTCGGCTGTCCCCGCTGCTGCCGGCCAACCGGCGGGCGCTGCTGACCACCGTGCGGACCTGGTTCCGGCACGACCTGCGGACGGCGCCCGTCGCCGCCGAGCTGGGGATCTCGGCCCACGGCCTGCGCAAGCGCCTCGCACGGGTCGAGGAGCTCCTCGGCCGGGCGCTGCCGGCCGGCCCGTCGGCCCGGTACGACCTGCACCACGCGCTCCGCGTGCACACCGGCTCGGCGTCGGTGTGACCGCCTGGACCGCGGGTCCCGGGCCGGCCACCCGGACGCGGGTCCCGGGGCTCGGTCAGCGGCGCGGGCCGGCGCGCGCCGCGAGCGCGTCGTGGTCGGTGTGGGCCGTCGGCTCGATCTCCGGCGCGGGCGCGGCGAGGGTGCCGCAGGCGTGCTGGATGCCGGGGGCCTGGGTGGCCTCGGCGCCGGTCGGCGTCCAGTGGTCCCGCGGTGCGCACGAGGCGCGCCGGTTGACGTCACCGGCGAAGATCGTCGGCCGGCCGCGGGAGGACAGGACCGCGGCGGGCGGCCGCATCGAGGACGAAGGGCTCCACGACGCCCCGTCCTCCCCGAACCTCGGGCGAGGTTCCGGCAAGCGGCGAAGGCGGATGTCCTTCCACCAGGCCTGATACACGATCCGCGGCACGGGGTTCGGTGTGCGGGCGTCGGGGCTGCGGGAGCCCTGGGCCGATCGAGTGGCTGCTGTTCCACGAGGACCGGACGGAGGTGATCCTTGCTGCGACCGGGGATTCACGGACTTCGAGAGGATGGGACTCAGTGTCGAGAACCGTTCAGCGGGTTGCAGCAGTGGTGTTCGCGGTCCTGGCTCTGGCCGGGACCGGTGTGGCGGGCGCGCAGGCGTCGACGGCGTTGGCGGAGCGGGAGTTGGTGACCCTGCCGGTGCCGCCGCTCAAGCCCGCCGAGGGCAAGGTCGAGGCCACGTCGGTGCACTGCGTCTGGCGGTACTACCCCGGCCGCAACTCCACCGTCTGGGCGGACTGCCACCAGATCGGCGGCGGCGCGTCCGGCTTCTCGGTCTCGGTGTCGTGCAGCGACGGCAGCGTCCACAGCAGCAAGGTGACCCGGTTCGGGACCTCCGCGATGGCCTACTGCCCCGGTGCCACGACGATGCTCAGCTTCACCCTCCGGGCCCACTACTGACGACCGGGCGGCGCTCCGGCGCCGGGTCGGTGGAGGACGGATCCGTCGCTGCGGACCGGAGCGCGCTCGTCGACGCCGCGCTGTGCGCGGACCGACGTCGGAGAACCGCACCACGGCAGGGGTTCGACGCACCGCGCCGGGCCCCTGCCGCTCGCGCCCCCGAAGGTGGTGCCGGCTGCACCAGCGGTGTGCAGCACCGGGGATCGTGGAGCGCTCGGGGCGGTGGCGACACTGTGCGGGTCAGTGCGAACCGTCCAGAGGGGAGTGTCCCTCGTTACGTGATCCCAGTCGGCGTTACGTGATCCCAGTCGGTCCACCGGAACCCGCCCGAGCCCGGCGCGCCGGCGGCGCGGTGCGATCGCCGCGGCGATGGTGGCGGTGGCCGGTCTCGCGGTCACGCAGGTGGCGTCGGCGGGCGCGTCGGGGAGCAGGCCGAGGCCGGTTCACGACAAGGCCCTGTGCGCCACGAAGCAGGACCCCGATCACACGGCCGGCGCGGTGGCGCGTCCACCGCACCGGCCGGTCCGGACCGGGGTCTACGCTCCGACCGTGAAGATCGCAGCCGACGTCCTCACCGCCCTCGTGGCGGTCATCCACCTCTACATCCTGGTGCTGGAGATGTTCCTCTGGAACACCCCTCGCGGGCGCGCCGCGTTCGGCACGACCGAGGAGTTCGCGGCCGAGTCGCGGGTGCTGGCCGCCAACCAGGGCCTGTACAACGGCTTCCTCGCCGCGGGCCTGGTGTTCGCGCTGATCGCGCCGGGCACGACCGGGTTCGCGTTCGCCGCCTTCTTCCTGGGTTGCGTGGTCGTGGCGGGCGTCTACGGCGCGGTGACGGTGAGCCGCCGGATCCTGGTGGTGCAGGCCGTGCCCGCGGCGGTGGCGTTGCTGTTCGTGCTGCTGGCGGGGTAGTCGGCGGCGGGCAGGTCTCAGCCGTACCGCTCGACGAGCGCGTTGCCGATCGAGGCCAAGCGGTCCCGCACACCCGCGGGGCCGGTCACGTCGAGCCATTCGACCAGCCCGGCGAGCTCTCCGGCGAGCGCGTACTCGTTGTAGCCGCGGATCACGACCTCGATGCGGCCATCGGTCGTGGAACCTCCGACATCGAGCCGGTCGCCGAGCACCATCCGGAGCCGGGCCATCCCGTCGGGTGCGCAGGTCGCCTGGATCTCAAGGGGCGTCCGCCTGCGTTCGACCTCGTCGGCGATCTCGCGCCAGCTCTCGGCGAGGTCGAAGTCGTCGGGTCGGCGCACGGGGTCGTCGGTCGGGTCGGCGGACGACACGCGGTCGATCCGGAAGGTCCGCCGGCCGGCGTCGGTGTCGCAGACGAGGTACCACCACGGGCCTTTGGCGACGATGCCCAGCGGGTGGGTGGTCCTCTCGGTTCCGACGCCGTTGCCGTCGACGTAGCCGAGCCGCACCTGGACGCCGCGGATCACCGCGTCCTGGAGCTCGTCGAGGAAGCGGGGCGGCGGCCGGTGCTCGACCCGGCCCGACCCCCACCGCTGCGGGTCCCTGACCAACGACGACGCCGCCGCCTCGGCCTGCGCCCGGAAAGGCTCCGGCAGGGCGCGGACGAGCTTGCGCAGCGCTGCTCTCACGGCCGGCGTCGCAGCCGAGGCCGGGCCGGCGACCAGGAACAGGGCGCGGGCCTCGCCCGCGGTCAGCCCGGACAGGTCGGTGCGGGCGCCGCCCACGAGGCGCCAGCCGCCGCCCCGGCCCTGGATGGAGTAGACGGGCACGCCGGCCATGGCCAGGGCGTCGAAGTCGCGGCGGGCGGTGCGCTCGGACACCTCCAGCTCCCGGGCGACGTCCGCCGCTGTCAGCTGCTCGCGCTGTTGCAGCAGCAGGAGGACGGCCATCAGCCGGTCGGCTCGCACACCGCCAACACTCCCACGGGAAACCGGTCACGGGGTGACCTGTTTCGGTCGGCACGATGGCGACATGACCGCATCGGCCGCCAGTCGCGCCGACGCTGACGCCCCGAACGACAGAGAGGAAACGCGATGTTCGATCCGACCGACTTCCCCGAACCCACCCTCGTCCCCGTCAACGGTGTGGAACTCGAGGTCTTCGAAGCGGGCCGGGAGAACGCGGGAAAGCCCATCGTGCTCTGCCACGGCTGGCCGGAGCACGCCTTCTCCTGGCGCCACCAGGTGCCGGCCCTGACCGCGGCGGGCCACCACGTCATCGTCCCGAACCAGCGGGGCTACGGCAACTCGTCCCGTCCCGCCGAAGTGACGGCCTACGACATCGAGCACCTGTCGGGCGACCTCGTCGCGCTCCTCGACCACTACGGCTACGAGGACGCCACCTTCGTCGGCCACGACTGGGGCGCGTTCGTCGTCTGGGGCCTGACCCTGCTGCACCCGAACCGGGTGAACGGCGTGGTGGCGCTGAGCCTGCCCTACCAGGAGCGCGGAGAGACGCCCTGGATCGAGTCCATGGAGGCCGTGCTCGGCCCCGACTTCTACTTCGTCCACTTCAACCGGCAGCCGGGCGTCGCGGACGCCGTGCTCGACGAGCACGCGGCCCGGTTCCTGCGCAACCTGTTCCGGAAGAACCAGCCCCCGGAACCGCCTCGGCCGGGTATGGCGATGATCGACCTCGCCAGGGCGGAGACACCCCTCGGCGAGCCCGTCATGAGCGAGGGCGAACTGGCCGTCTTCGTCTCCGCCTTCGCGTCGACGGGCTTCACGAGCAGCATCAACTGGTACCGCAACCTCGACCGCGACTGGCGTCTGCTGGCCGACGTGGACCCGGTCATCCGGCAGCCCGCGCTCATGATCTACGGCGACCGTGACGCGGTCCTGAGGTCCGAACGGCTGACGGAGTTCGTGCCCGACGTGGAAGTGGTCGGTCTGGACTGCGGTCACTGGATCCAGCAGGAGAAGCCGGACGAGACGAACCAGGCGATCCTGGCGTGGCTGGACCGTGCGAGCGGCCGCCCGAAGCAGGTCCGGTGAGCGGGTCGGAGCCATTCGCCGATCGCCGCGATCACGAACCCGCCACCGGATCCCATCGACCATCGCCACACCGGCGAACGGCCGGCAGCCCGACGACGTGCCGAACACGCCTCAGACCGACTCCAGCGCCCGCCGCCGGAACACCGCCACCGCCACGCCCAGCGCCACCACCGCCATGCCCGCCAGCACCGCCACCTCCACCAGCACCGAACCCAGCCCCGCCGACGGTCGGGAGAGCTCCAGCAGCGCGTCCATCGCCCACGAGTGCGGGAACAGGTACCCGATCGTGTTCAGCGGTTCGCCGGCCACCTCGCGCGGCCACAGGCAGCCGCCCAGCATGCCCAGCACGATGCCCACCGGCGGTCCGATGGCGGGCGCCTGCTGGGGCGCCCGCACCAGCGCGCCGACCAGCATCGCGGCGCCCGTGGCGATCAGGCAGAACAGCGCCACGACCACCGCCACGCCCACCGGGTCGCCCCACCCCACGTCGAACAGGAACCGGCTCACCACGATGATCAGCAGGGACTGGGCCACCGCGACCAGGAACCGGCTCAGCGCCTCGCCGAGCAGCACCTGACCCTGCCGGACCGGCGCCGCCAGCGAGCGGCGGACCATGCCGATGCGGCGGCTCTCCACCAGGGCGGCGGCCACGGCCATCGAGTTGACGAAGGTGAACAGCAGCAGGTTCGCGGGCGCGGTGTAGGCGAAGCCGGTCGGCCGGTCGGGCTCCTCGCCGCCCGACGAGGACACGGTGACCGCCACCGCCTCCTCCCGCGCCTTCCGCACGTAGGCGTCGGCCTGCTCCGGCGACGCGCCCGCGGCCCGCGCCGCGCGGGTCGCCTCCAGCACCGCCGACACCCGGCCGACCGCCACGTCGATCTCGCCGCGCGCCGCCATGCCGCTGCCGCTGGTCTGGTTCACCACCAGCTCGAAGCCGGTGTCGCCGGGCCGCATGACGAGACCGGCGGCGAGCGCGCCCCGGCGGACGCCGTCGCGGACGTCCTCGGCGGACCCCGCGCGCCGCACCTCCAGCGCCTCGTCGGCCTCCAGCTCGGCGAGCACGGCCGCCGACACCGGGTCGGAGGTGTCGGCGACCACGGCCACCGGCAGCTCCGCGTCCGCCGCGTCGCCGCCCAGGGCCATGCCGACGAACACGATCGTGATGAACGGCATGACGACGATGAAGAACATGCCGACCTTGTCGCGCACCTGGCGCTTCAGGTTGGCCAGCACCAGCGCGGTGACCGGGCGGGGCCTCACGCGAACCTCCCCTTGCGGAAGCGCAGGAGCGCGAGCGCGCCCGCGACGACGCCGATGCCGGTGACCACGGCGACCGGGAGGAGCACGGCGGACGGGCCGGCGCCGGTGGCCGCCAGCTCCGACAGCCCCGCCGACACCCACCCGTTGGGCGTGATCAGCGAGACCTCCCGGAGCCACTCGGGCAGGTTGTGGACGGGCACGATGCTGCCGCCCAGGAACGCGAACACGAACGCCACGCCGAGCGTCAGGCCGTCCGCCTGCGCGTCGGTCCTGGCCCCGCTGGCGACCAGCATCACGATCGCGGTCACCGCGAACACGTGCGCCAGCAGCAACAGGAACACCCCGCGCGGGTCGCCCCAGCTCGCGCCGAAGATCAGCACCGAGGACAGCCAGGTCGCGCACGTGCTGACCAGCGCCAGCCCGAACCCGACGACGCCCTTGCCGACCAGCGCCGTCCACAGCGGGACGGGCGCGGCGCGCATCCGGTCCAGGGTGCCGTTCTGCCGCTCGGTGAGCAGGCTGCGGGCCGTGGTGCCGACCACGAAGAACGCGAACATCACCGCCATGCCCGAGCCGTAGTGCACGGCCAGGTCCACCGGTCCGCCCGCGACCGGGTCGCCCTCCAGCGCCAGCGTCGGCCCGGCGGCCCCGTTCTCCTCGACGAACAGCTGCACCCGGTCGGCCGGCACGCCCGCGTCCAGCGAGGCGCGCACGGCCAGCGTCCGGGCCTGCACCAGCGAGGAGATCCGGTCGACCATGCCGCGCGCCACGACACCCGCCAGCGGCGACTCGGGCGACTCCAGCACGGACACCCGCCCGCCCCGGCCCGCGCCGACGCCCTCGCTGAACCCGGCCGGGAACACCAGCGCGGCGCCCGCCTCGCCGCCGTCCACGGCGGAGCGCGCCGCGCCCTCGTCGGGGTACCGGCGGAACGTCAGCACGCCCTTCAGCTCGTCGGTCTCCAGCGCCTCGCGCTGCACGCTCGCCGGGAACTCGCCGCCGTCGAGGTCGACCACGCCGATGGTCGCCTTGAGCGGCGGGTCGTCGTCGCCGCCCAGCGCCAGCCCGAACAGGGTGGCCAGCAGGATCGGCGCGAGCAGCGCGATGAGCGGCGCGGTGCCGTCCCGCAGCCGCGACCGCAGCTCGTGGCCGCCGACGACCAGCAGGGGCCGCACGGTGTTCTTCGCCAAGGTATCGACCCCTCGCTCGGCCCGCGTCAGTCGCGCAGGGTGCTGCCGGTCAGGTGCAGGAACGCGGCTTCCAGGTCGGGTTCCACGACCTCGACGCCGGTCACCGCCCCCGCGTCGCCCACGGCGGCCAGCAGGGCGGGCAGCACGTGCCGCCCGCCGGTGACCAGCAGCCGGAGGGACGAGGACCCGGTCGCCACGACCTCGGAGACGCCCTCGACCACCCGCAGCCGCTCCGCCGCCGCCTCGACGTCGCCGTCCAGGACCAGTTCCACGCGGTCCGTGCCGCCCAGTTCGGCGACCAGCTCGCGCTTGGTGCCGTCGGCGACCACGCGGCCCCGGTCGATGATGCCGACCCGGGTGCACACCCGCTCCACCTCCTCCATGTAGTGGGAGGTGTAGAGCAGGCTCATGCCCTCGGCGACCAGCGCCTCCACCCGGTCGAGGATGGCGACGCGGCTCTGCGGGTCCACGCCGACCGTGGGCTCGTCGAGGATGAGCAGCCTCGGCCGGTGCAGCAGGGCGACGGCGATGTTGGTGCGCCGCTTCATGCCGCCGGAGTAGGTGTCCACCTTGTCGTCGCCGCGGTCGGACAGGCCCACCAGCTCCAGCACCTCGCCGATGCGCGTGGTCAGCTCGCGCCTGGGCAGGCCGTACAGCCGGCCGAAGTAGCGCAGGTTCTCCCGCGCGGTCAGCTCCGGGTACAGCGCGATCTCCTGCGGCACGTACCCGACCAGCCGCTTGGCCGCCACCGGGTCCTCGGCGACGTCGACGCCGCCGACGCGCACCGAGCCGGCGTCCGGGCGCAGCAGCCCGACGAGCATGGAGATGGTCGTGGTCTTGCCGGCCCCGTTGGGGCCGAGCAGGCCGTAGGCCTCCCCCTCGTCGATGTGGAAACCGACCCGGTCGACCACCGCCTTGTCGCCGTAGCGCTTGACCAGGCCCTCGCACACCAGCGCAGGCGTCATGCCGTCCTCCCGGGTCAGGGTCCGCACCCGTCGATCGCCTCCGGCTGGGAAGAGCCCACCACGTTGTTCCGGAAGCGCTGGTTGCCCGGGTCGGTGCCGAGCTGCACGTCGAACGGGGTGTTGCCGGTGATGGTGTTCCACTCGAAGGAGTTGTCCACCGAGTCGGAACCGCCCCACTCGGCCGACGAGCCCAGCACCAGCGCCGCGCCCATCACCGACGGGCCGCCGGGCGCGTTGCCGTGCAGCCGGTTGCCGACGACGGCGACCCGCCGGACGCCGATGGCGCCGATGCCCACGCCGGAGATCGGCGGGCCGGCGAAGCCCGGCGCGTCGGGGTCGTCGCCGCCGGAGGCCAGGGTGTTGCCGGTGATGTCGTTGTCCGCCACCAGCACGTCGGCCACGCCGCCGGGCAGCTCGCCCTCGTAGGTCTGGTGCAGCAGCAGCACGCCCGCCGCGTTGCCGTGGCTGCGGTTGCGCACCACCCGTGCGCGGCTGGAGTTGTCGACGAACACGCCGAAGGCGTTGGCGGTGGCCTCGCAGTCGGCGATCAGCGCGTCGGCGGCGGAGCAGAACGCCAGCGCGATGCCGCCGTACTGGCTGCCCTCCGCGCGGCAGCGCAGCACCTCGACCTTCGAGGACTCCCGCACGTACAGGCCCCACACCTTGTTGGCGACCGACTCGACGTCGACCAGCCTCAGGTCGGTGGCGGTGTGGGCGTAGACGCCCGCGCCGGAGAAGCCGCGCACGGTCAGGCCCTCGACCCGCACGCCGGACACCCCGTGCGCGGTGATGCCGCTGACCACGCCGGCGGGCGCGTCGTGCAGCGGCGGCACGGCGGTGGGCGCGACGGGACCGGGGACGATCACCGTCCGGCCCGCGCCCGCGCCGACGAGCGCCACGTCCGGCCTGCCGATCACCAGGCTGCCCTCGTAGGCGCCCTCGGCCAGGCGCAGCACCGCGCCCGGCGCGCAGGCGTCCAGCGCATCCTGGATGGACTGTCCCGGTTGGATCCGAACTTCGGCCGCGGCCTCGGTCACGGGCATCGCAGCGCTCCTCTCGACGTCGTGGTCAGTATGGCAAGGGCGACGACCAGGTCACCGCGGAAGCCCCAGCGGGCCAGGCCCACCACGGCCGCGCCCTCGCGGGGATCGGCGAGGCGGGCCAGCGCGGCGGACCCGCTGGCCCCGCCCACGGCGTAGGCGCAGCGCTCGGTCATCGAGACCCCGGTGGCCGCTTCGACCTCGGGCACCGCGGCCGCCAGCAGCGGTTCGGCCCACTCCGCACCGGGCAGCGGCGCCTCGCCGCTCGCTTCGAAGTCGTGCCAGGAGAAACCGGGCGGGCGGCCCCCGACCGCCTTGACCAGGCATTCCTTGACCGCGACGGTGGCCGCGGTCGCCAGGCCGGGGTCGACGTGCAGCTCGCGCTCGGCGGGCGAGGCGACGTGCCGGGTGTAGGCGGGTCCGCTGTAGGACATGGCGCGCGTCACCCGGGCGACGTCCACCACGTCCACCCCGAACAGCACGAGCGGCGCGGTCATCCGGTGGCTCGGTCCAGGAACCGCAACAGCTCGGCGGTGTAGGTGTCGGCGCGCTCGATCATGGGGATGTGCCCGCAGTCCTCGACGATCACGAACTCGGTGTTCGCGTGCCCCGGCACCAGCTCCAGCCACGGCCCGACGGGCGTCATGCGGTCGTGGCGGCCCCAGATGTAGAGCGACGGGCAGCCGACCTCGGCCACGGCGGCGGGGACCTGGTAGGTCCGCGTGGCGCGGATGCTGCGGGCCATCGCGACCATGGCCGACCCCTGCCGCAGGAGCTGCGCGGTGGACTCGACCTGCTCCTCGGTGAACAGCGGCTCGCCGTGGAACAGAGCGGCCAGCATCCGGTCGCGGAACTGCTCGCCCTGCAACCGCACGTCGCCGCGCCGGTCCATGTTCAGGCCCACGTCGGGGTCGGCGCTCAGGCCGGGCGCCCCGCTGACCGCGATGGCCCGGACCCGGTCCGGGAAGCGGCCCGCCAGGTCGAGGGCGACCAGGCCGCCCAGCGAGTTCGCGCAGATCACGACCTCGTCGGCGCCGGCCGCGTCCGCGGCCTCCACCAGGGCGTCGCCCAGGCGCTCGATGGAGCCGGCGACCCTGGCGTCGACGCCGCAGATGGGCTCGACGGTGCGCAGCACGGGCCACCCGGCGTCGGCGAGCGCGGCGAACGGGCGGTCCCAGATCCAGCCGCCCGCGAACAGGGCGGACATGAAGGCCACCAGTGGCCGCCCGCCCGCCGCGGGCCGGTGTTCGGCGGTGAAGACCGTCATCGGGCAGCTCCTGGCGTGATCAGAAGAGGGGGCCGGGGGTGGGGGTGGCGCCGCACGCGCAGGTCCGGCCGGCGCTCGCGTCGACCACCTCCTGGCAGTCGGGGCAGCGCACGTGGACGCTCTGCCGGTCCAGCGTCCACACGCTGGTGTACGCGGCCGTGCACAGGCCGCCGCGGAAGAACTTGCGCATGGCGCGCTGGTGCGGGCGGGCGTGCACGGCGCGCACCGACTCGGGCCGGTCGAACGCGGTGAGCGTGTACTTGCGGTTGCCCATCTCGAACGTGCCGAAGCCGAGGAAGCCCTGGGAGGCGCGCAGCGACTTGACCACCTCGGTGCTGAGCAGGTCCACCTCCGGGCTCTCCACGTCGTCGCGGAAGTCCAGGTAGGTGAAAGCCAGCACGCCCGGGTAGGCGGTCCGGCCGGACGGCGTGCGGGCGCTGACCCCGTACTCGCGCAGCTCGTCGCGGGCGGGCAGGAACTTGGCCGACTGACCGAGGGACGCGGCCAGGGCCACGCGGTCGAAGTGCCGGCTCACCCGCACCTCGCCGTCGACGACGGTCAGCACGTCCGCTCCGGCGACCGAGGCCGTGCCGCCCGTGCCCGGTATGCCCAGGTAGGGCGCGCGGTGCGTGGCGGACAGGGTCCAGGTGAGCACGGCCGTGCCGCCCGCGCCGGCGGGCTCGGCGAAGTCCAGCGCCAGGTCCGGGAACCGGGTCAGCACGCTCTCGACGTGCGCGACGAGGTCCGCGCCGGCGACCGGCTCCGGGGTGTCGGGGTCGGCGAACGACGTCACCGCGTCGGCGATGGCGGCCGGGTCGCCCGCGCGCCAGGCGGCGGTCCACCGGCGGGCGGTCTCGATCAGGTCCATGCGCTCACCGCTTCCAGGTCGTGGTCCTCGGGCAGCCGGGCGGAGGACAGCGCCACCGCGAAGGCCAGGTCGGCGGTGTGGCTGACCGAGACCCGGATGCGGGCGCCGCCCGCCTCCCCGCCGCCCGCCTCCCGGCCGCCGAGGACGCCGGTCAGGCGCACGCCCGGCGGGTGGCCGTGCAGGCAGGCGGCCGTGCGGTGGCACAGCGGCGTCGGCCGGGGCAGGACCTCCACCGCGCCCAGGTTCGCGGGCGTCGCGGGCTCCCCCAGCAGCCGCAGCACGGCGTGCTTGGCCGCGAGCCGGCCCGCCCAGTGCTGGAGGGTGCGCCCGGCGCCGGAGCGCAGCCGCTCCGCGCGGGTGAACACGGCCTCCAGCGGCATCGGGTCCACCAGCTGCCACGGCGCGGTCAGGCCGCCGAAGGCCACCGACGCGCCACCCCACCCGCTCATGCCGCGGGCTCCGGGCGGCGCAGCCGGCGCAGCACCGCCGGGTCGGACGTGCTCGCGCACCGCACGCCCACGCCGCGCAGCAACCCGGCGAGCACCTTGCTGTCGCCGACCTCCACCAGCGTCCCGGCGCCGGCGAGCACGCGCATCGTCTCGGTCCACCGCACCCGCGCGGTCAGCTGCGCGATCAGCGCGTCCACGATGGTCGGCAGGTCGGTGGTGGGCTCGGCGGTCGCGTTGGGGATCACCGGCACCCGCGGCGGGCTCATCGGGGTGGCGCGCACGGCCTCGGCCCACCCGTCCAGCGCGCCCGCCATCAGCGGCGAGTGGAACGCGTTGCCGACCTTGAGCGCCACCACCTTGCGGGCGCCCGCCGCCTCCGCCGACGCGACCAGCCGGTCGATCGCGGCGGCCGCGCCGGAGACCACGGTGTGGTCCGGCGCGTTCTCCAGGCCCACCACCAGCGGCTCGCCCGGCCGGGCGGCCTCGGCGGCCAGCTCCTCCACCCGCTGCGGGGTCAGGCCCAGCACCGCGGTCATGCCGCCGGTGACGGGCAGGTCGGCCATCAGCCGGGCCCGTGCGCCGACCAGCCGGAACGCGGTGTCGACGTCCAGCACGCCCGCCGCGCACAGCGCGCTGATCTCACCCACGCTGTGCCCGGCGACGAGGTCCGGTTCGACGCCCGCGGCCCGCACCGCGGCCAGCGCGGCCAGGTTGCACGCGGTCACCGCGGGCTGCGCGTGCAGGGTGTCCACGAGCTTGGCCAGCGGTCCGCGGGCGCACAGCTCGGACACCGGCTCGGGCAGCAGCTCGTCGGCGCGCGCGACCACCGCCGCGGCCACCGGGTCGCGGCGCAGCCAGCCGCCCATGCCGACCCGGGCGGTGCCCTGCCCGGGGAACACGAAACCGATCACCCGCGTTACCTCCCTCGCCTGCGTCCCTGCCGTGCCCTGGTCCTGCCGTGCCCGCCCCGCCCGCCCTGCCCTCGTGCCCGCCCTGCCGGGGCCCGCCGCTAGAGCCGGCGGCGCCGCGTGGGCACGGCCGCCGCCCGCTCGGTGCCCAGGAAGCCCAGCAGCAGCTCGGTGACGACCTGCGGCTGGTCCAGGGGGATCCAGTGGCTGGCGTCCTCGACCCGCTCGTAGCGCCACGGGCCCTTGACGAACTTCTGCGAGCCCGTCATGCCCTCCTCCAGCAGCGCCTTGTCCCCGGTGGACCAGACGCCCAGGGTCGGCGCGAGCACGGGCGGGAAGTTGCTCTCCACGCGCAGCTCGGCGGCCGGCGAGCGGTTGGCGCGGTACCAGTTCAGCGCGGCCGTGAGCGCGCCCGGCTTGGCCAGCTCGCGCGGGTAGCGCTGGTGGTCGCCCTCGCCGCCCATGATCTCCTTGAACAGCCGCCACCCGTTGCGCCGCAACAGCTGCTCGCTGACGCCGGGGAACTGGTAGAAGAGCATGTACCAGCTGGCCGCGCGCTGCTCGATCGACGGCGTGCTGAACACGCCGGGGTGCCCGACCGAGAACACCGCGAGGTGGTCGACGCGGCGCGGCATCAGGAACGCGTACATCCAGGCGATGGCCGCGCCCCAGTCGTGGCCGACGACGTGCGCCTTGGCGATCCCCAGGTGCTGGGTGAGGCCCACGACGTCGTTGACGATCGTGCGCATCTCGTACGCCTCGGGCTCCTGCGGCTTGCCGGAGCCGCCGAAGCCGCGCAGGTCCGGCGCGACGACGCGGAAACCCGCCTCCACCAGGGGGTCGATCTGGTGGCGCCACAGGTAGTGCGAGTCGGGGAACCCGTGCAGCAGCACGACCGGGTCGCCCTCGCCCTTGTCGACGTAGGCGATGTCGACGCCGTTGACGTGCGCCGAGCCGGTCAGCAGACTGTCCTTCGTGGTCATGCCCTCTCCCTGAACAGCCTCTCGGCGAAGAACTCGCTGAAGCCGAAGTCCGGTACGTCCTCCGGTGGCACCATGTTGAGCAGGCCGGTCACCGACGCGGCGAAGTTCTCGGCCATCAGCTCGCGCGCCCGGCGGCGGCGCTCGGCCGCCTCCGGCCCGAACTCGCAGTGCAGCCGGGCGATGATGTCCGCGCCGAAGTGCAGGCGCCCCATGCGGAACGCCCGCTCGGCCAGGTACGGCTCGAACGCGGCGGGCGACCAGTCGTCGCCGCCGACGAGCACCTCGCACACCTCGCGGGTGTCGCGCAGGCTGCACGACAGGCCGGTGCCCAGCACGGTGTCGGCGTTGCCCGCCTCGTCGCCCACGAGCACCACGCCGTCCATCACGACCGGCTGCTCGGGGAACATCGCCACCGACGGCCACACCTTCAGCGGGCCGATGGGCCTCGCGGCGGCGTACACCGACTTGCCGCCGTCGGGCAGTGACCGCAGCTCGAAGTCGGCGATGAACCGCTTCTCGCCCTCGGGGCCCTGGTAGCGGCGGCTGTTGGCGGTCGGGAAGTTGATGTAGAGGCGGGCGTTGCCGTCGCCCTGCGGGAACACCATGAACATCTTGTCGTCCTCGGTGCCCATCGCCTGCACGTCCATCGGCCAGTCGTCCAGGCCGGTGACGCGCACGCCGCCGCCCCAGTGGTGGACCGAGGTCGCCATGTGCACGCCGACCTGGCGGCCGACCGTGCAGCCGCGGCCGGTGGCCCCGATGACCAGGCGCGGCTTGACCAGGTGGTCCTGGCCGCCGTGCCGGTAGCGCACCTCGGGCTTCGACCCGGCGGTCACGTGCGCCCGCTGCGCGCCCATCACGACCACCGCGCCGCTGTCCTCGGCCTGCTCGGCCATCAGCGCGCAGACCTCGTGGTGCGGGAACGACATGGGGCCGCCGACGCCGGGCACGAAGCGGGTCATGTCGACCGTCTCGGCCTCGTCCGGGTGGACCGTCTCGTCCCACTGCGTCCACTCGCGGATCTCCCACGCCCCGCCGAGGCCGAACGCGTCCTCGACGCCGAGCGTCTGGGCCTCGCGCAGGCCCCACGGCGCGATCCACTCGCCGCGCACGATGTCCTCGTAGGTGTCCTGCTTCTCCAGCATCACGACGGACAGCCCGTTGGCCGACAGGTACGCCGCCGCGGACGCGCCCGCGATGCCGCCGCCCACCACGACCACGTCGACACCGCTGTGCTCGACGGTCATGCCCGCCACCTCTCCCACGACGTGCGCTCCTTGGCCGGTACCCGCCTGGCCGGGCGGAACTCGGTGCCGATCGTGTAGGCGACCGGGACCATGCACACCTGCGTGACCCCGGCCGGGATGCCCAGCAGCTCGCCGACGTGGCGCTCGAACGGCAGGTGCATGTTGGTGATCGTGCTGCCGAGGCCGCGGGAGCGGAGCGCCAGCTGGAACGACCACACGGCCGGGAAGATCGAGCCGTAGAAGTTGCTGGCCCGCATCGCGCCGATGCGCACCCGGTCCTTCCACGTGCCCGCGTTCTCCGAGGCCAGGTCCTGCCCGAGCCACTCGGCGTCGATCGCGCCGATGTCCGGCGGGCGGCCCAGCACGCACGGGATGACCAGCACCGGCACCCGGGCGATGGTCCCGGCCAGCGCGGCGGCGGACTCGTTGTTCCGCCGCGCCTGCGCGCTGTTGCGCCGCCGGCCCGACCGCGTCCACACCTCCTTCTGGTGGAACTGCCAGGAGATGTCGAACAGCTCGGCCAGCCGGTCCTTGACGGCCTGCTCGGTGATCACGACCCAGCGCCAGTTCTGCTGGTCGTTCGCCGTGGGCGCCTGCACGGCGACCTCCAGCGCGTCCTCGATCACCGCCCGGGGCACCGGGCGGTCCAGGTCGAGCCTGCGCCGCACCGACCGGGTGGTGGTGAGCAGCCGGTCGGTCTCCGGGACGTCGAAGGGGGTGCCGGTCATACCGCACCCAGCAGGGTCCCGCCGCGCACCGAACCGGGCGCGGCGCTGAGCACGAGGGCCTTGGCGGGCGCGGACGGCAGCTCGGGCTTGGTCACGTAGGACTCGACCGCGCCCGCGCGGGGCTCGGTCAGCGCCGGGATGGCCGGGGCCACGCCGTCGCGCAGCGCCAGCGCGGCCAGCGCCAGGTTCAGCGCGCCGGTGGCCGCGCCCGCGTCACCGGTCAGGCCCGCGGTGGCGGTGAGCCTGGCGGACGGGACCGCGTCGAGCACCGCGCCCGCCTCCGCCCCGTCGGTCGCGACGCCGGTGGCCGCGCCGACGACCAGGTCCACGCCGTCGGTGGGCAGGGCGGCGAGGGCGCGCTCCACCAGGGCGCGCTCGTCGTCGCCGTTCGCGCTCGCGTGGGCGCTGGCCAGCACCCGCGCGTACGGGGTCGCGCCCCGGGCGGCGGCGTGCGCGGCGGACTCGACGACCAGCGCCACCGAGGCGGACGCGGGCGCCTCGGCCGAGTCGCGGTCGTACGGGGTGACCCGCGCGCCGTCGCCGGGCCCCGGGGCCTCGTCGGCGGCGACCACGACCACGACGTCCGCCTTGCCGGTGCGGATGGTCTCCACCGCGCAGTCCAGGGCGATGGAGGCCGACGCGTTGCCGTTGCAGATGGTGGTGGTCGGGCCGCGCAGGCCCAGGGTCTGGCAGACCGCGCCGCCCGTGGCGTTCAGCACCACGTTGGAGAAGCTGAGCACGGCGGGCTTGTTCGGGTTGGCCAGCACGCTCTCGTCGAACCCGTCGGTGCTCTCCACCGAGCCCGCGGCGGTGGCGAAGACGACGCCCACGTTGTCCAGGGCGGCGCGCGGCAGCTTGAGCCCGGCGTCCTCCCACGCCAGCCGGGAGGCGGCGATGGCCATGCGGGACAGGTTGTTCATGTGCCGCCACAGCGAGCGCGGCGCGAACGTGCGGCCTTCCAGGGACGGCGTCGCGCCGACCGCGGTGCGGCCGTTGGCGACCGCCTCGGCGATCTCGGCGATCCCGGTGCCCAGGCCGGTGACCGGGCCGAGCCCGGTGACGACGACCTCGGTGGCCGGCAGCTCGTCGTGCTCGCGCGGCCCGCCGGGGCGGCGCAGCACCAGCGAGGCGTTGTTGCCGCCGAACGCGTAGTTGTTGGACACCACGACGTCCATCTCCAGCGGGCGCGCGGTGTTGGGCACGAAGTCCAGCGCGGCCTCGGCGATCGCCTCCTCGGTGAACCCGATGGTCGGCGGCGCGGTCGCGGTGCGCAGGGCCAGCACGCCGGCCACCGCCTCGACCGCGCCCGCCGCGCCCAGGGTGTGCCCGATGAAGCTCTTGATGCTGCTGGTCGGCACCCGCGGGGCCCGCTCGCCGAACACGGCCCGCATGACCTTCTTCTCCATGGCGTCGTTGGCGGGCGTGCCGGTGCCGTGCCCGTTGACGTAGTCCACGGCGTCGGTGCCCAACCCCGCGTCGGCCAGCGCCCGGCGCATGGCGGTGACGCCGCCCCGGCCGGTCGGGTCGGGCGCGGTGGCGTGGTGGGCGTCGGCGGACAGGCCGTAGCCCGCCACCTCGGCCAGCGGCTCCGCGCCCCGGGCCAGCGCGTGGTCCAGCGCCTCCACGACCAGGAACGCCGCGCCCTCTCCCAGGTTCAGGCCGTCGGAGCGGCTGTACGGGCCGCACGGGCGGGAGCTGAGCGCCTGGAGGCCCGCGAACCCGGCGTACGTGCCGAACAGCAGCGGGTCCACGCCGCCCGCGAGCACCACGTCCGCCTCGCCGGTGAGGATCTTGTCCTTGGCCAGGCCGACCGCGTTGCCGCCCGCCGCGCACGCGGTGGAGACCAGGATGCGCGGGCCCGCCATGCCCAGCTTGCGGGCCACGACGTCACCGGTGGCGTGCATGGGCTGGTAGCCGCCGGCCGCGGTCGGGGTGGCCTGGCACTTGCCCAGGACGAGGCCGAACCGCTCGGCGGGGAGCGCGCCCAACCCCGCCTGGGCGACCGCCTGCCGGGCCGCGACGAGGGCGAGCCGGGCCGTGCGGTCCAGCCCGGCGTCCTCGGCCGGCAGCTGCCCGTCGATCCACTCGTCGGGCACCTGGCCCGCGAACCTGGCGTCGAACGCGGCGAACCGCTCGTCGGCGACGGCGGTGATGCCGCCCTCGCCCGCGGTGAGCCGCGCCCAGAACTCCTCCGGGTCCCGGCCCACCGCGCAGATCACCCCGAGACCGGTGATGACCACTGGGCGCAGCGCCATGCTTGCTCCTCCTCGCGGCCCCGGATCGCGATCCGGGGCACCGGGTCAGATGATCGGGGTGCTCCAGCTCTTGGGCGTGACGTACGGGCTGGTCAGCGTGGTCACCTCGGTGTCGCCGACGGTCAGCCTGAGCCCGGCGGCGGCCAGGTCCGGCGGCAGCCGCAGCAGGCCGAGGGTCGACTTCAGGCCGGTGCTGCGCACGGCGTGCACGACCTCGCCGATCGCCTCGCCGTCGACGGTGACCGGCGTGCCGGGCGCGGGCACCTCGTCGCCGCCGGCGAAGCCCACCGTGCGGCGCGTGGCCTCGCCCTCGAACGCGGCCACCACGGCGTCGCGCCCGACGAACTCCTCCTTGGTGATGTCCACGAGCCACCCCGCGCCCATCTCCAGCACGTCCACGCCCTCGCCCGCCTCGTGGCGGACGACCGGTTGGCGCACCTCCAGCATCGCCAGCTCCACGGCCTGCTGGCCGGCGGGCACGGCGTGCTCCAGGGCCTTGGCCCACAGCCGCTCGGCCGCCTCGCGCGGCACCAGCGCCTTGTAGCCGTACTCCCCCGTCACGCCGGTGCGGGCGAAGACGATGTCCGCGCCGTCCCACTGGGCGTCCACGACGGACTCGAACGGCAGCGCGGCCAGCTCGCCGTCGATCAGCCGGCCCACCACGCCCCAGGCGTACGGGCCCTCCAGGCCGAACAGGGCGTGCTCGGCGGTGCGGTCGGTGATCTCCACGTCGGGCCCGGCGTGCGCGCGCAGGTGCTCCAGCAGGCGGGTGCCCGCGCCGGTGGAGGACTCCAGCAGCAGGCCGTCCTCCCGGCCCCACACCACGACCTGGTCCACGACGGCGCCGTCCTCGGCGAGCACCAGGCTCGTCATGCAGCGCTCGGCGGTCAGGTACTCCACGTCCCGCGCCAGCACCCGCTGCGCGAAGTCGGTCGCCCCGCTGCCGGAGACCTCCACGATCCGCTCGCCGGACAGGTCCAGCAGGGCGGCCCGCTCCCGGATCGCCTCGTACTCGGCGTCGGGCGCGCCGAAGCTCAGCGCGACCTCGGCGTCCAGGACGGTGCCGTACGCGGCGCCCTCGGGGTGCGCGGACCTCACCGGCGACGTCAGGGGTTCCATTGTCGTGTCAGACCTTTCCGGTAGGGCTGGTGGCAGCCGGGTCGGCGATGGTGATGGTGCCCTCGGCGGCGACCTGGCCGTCGACCCTGGCGCTCACCTTGAACTCGCTGAAGCCGCGTCCACCCGCGGTGCGGTCGGCGGTGAGGACGAGCTGGTCACCCGGCACGACGGGGCGGCGGAACCGCATCGACCGCACGCCCGCCAGGTAGCCGATGGGTCCCGCGCCGGCGAGGGCGAACACCACGCCCGCCAGCTGGGCCATCGCCTCGACGAGGATCACGCCCGGCAGCACGGCCGCGGCCGGGAAGTGCCCCTGGAACCACAGCTCGGTGGCCGCCACGTTCTTGATCCCCACCGCGCCGACGCCCGGTTCGACCTTGTCGACCCGGTCCAGCAGCAGGAAGGGCCAGCGGTGCGGCAGGATCTCCCGGAGCTGGTCGTTGGTCAGCGGCTTCCCCGCGCGCACGGGCTCCCGGGTCGCGGTCATGCCGGGCGGGTCCGCTCGGCCAGGGCCGGGTTGACGTGGTCGGCCAGGCGCGACACCGAGCCGAACACCGACATGTCGCTGTCGTAGAGGGCGACGCCGAACTCGGCTTCGATCGCCACGTACAGCTCCAGCACGTCCAGGCTGTCCAGCTCCAGGCCGCGGCCGAACAGCGGCTGGTCGTCGGTGATCCACGCGGGTTCGATCGGCAGGTCCAGCCGCGAGACGATCATCTTCTTGATCTGGGCGCACGTCTCGTGGCGGGCAGCCGCCGTGGCGCGCAGTTCGTCGAGGGTCACGCTTCTCCTTCCGTCCGCTGGGGTGCTCGCGGCTCGATGGGTCAACCGAGCCCGCCGCCGTTGGCGACGAACGTCTCGCTGGTGATGTAGGAGGCCTTGTCGGAGGCCAGGAACGTGACCAGGTTCGCGATCTCCTCCGGCCGGCCCATGCGGCCGAGCCGGATGCGCGAGGCGTAGCCGTCGCGGAGCTTCGCGGGGATGACCCTGGTCATGTCGGTCTCGACGAAACCCGGCGCCACCACGTTGACGCGCACGCCGTGCGGCGCGGCCTCGTAGGACAGCGCCTTGGTGAACGCGATGATCGCGCCCTTGGAGGCGACGTAGTTGGTCTGGCCGGGGAAGCCGCCGTCGAGGCCGCTGGCGGAGCTGAGGGTCACGATCGCGCCGCGCCGCTGGTGCTGCATGATCCGCATCGCCTCGCGGCACGCCAGGAAGGTGCCGTGCAGGTTGATGTCCATCGTCTCGCGGAAGGTGTCGCTGCTCATCGCGACGAGGTGCCGGTCCCGCGTCACGCCCGCGCTGGTGACCAGCACGTCGAGCCGGCCGTGCTCGGAGCGCACGGAGCGGAACAGCTCGCGCACCGCGTCCTCGTCGGTCACGTCGGCCCGCACCGCGCTCGCGCTGCCGCCGTCCCGCTCGATCCGCGCGACCAGGTCCTTCGCCTGCTCCTCGGAGCGCGAGTAGTTGACCACGACGTGGACGCCGTGGGCCGCCAGGTCGATCGAGACGGCCCGCCCGATCCCCCGCGACCCGCCGGTGACCACGGCGACCGATCCTTCGGCGAACATGGCGCCTCCCCCCGTTGTCCCAGGCTTGCCCGCTCCGCGCCCGTCGTTCGTCCCAAACGGTACTGACCTGCGACTTCAAGGCTCTATCACTTCGATATCCGCCTCCTTGACGCTCCCGCGGCCGTGTCGCAGGCTCCTCCGCATGGCTGACTTCGAGGTCGACGTCCTGATCGTCGGTGGTGGCCCGGTCGGTCTCGCCGCGTCGATCGAGTGCTCGCGGCACGGGTTGACGTCGCTGCTGGTCGAGCGGCACGCGGGGACGTCGATCTTCCCCAAGGCGCGCCTGGTGTCCACCCGCACGATGGAGCTGGTGCGGGCGTGGGGACTGGCGGACGAGGTGGAGCGCGTCGGCCTGCCGCGCGAGGACAGCCTGGCCGTGGGCGTCGGCTCGTCGCTGACCGCGGCCGACTTCCACCGCGAGGTCGCGCCCCTGGCCGAGGACGCGCCGCACAGCCCCACGTACACCTACATCTGCGCGCAGGACAGGTTCGAGGTGGTGCTGCGGGCGGAGGCCGAGCGCGCGGCCGGCGCGGACGTCCGGTTCGCCACCACGCTCACCTCCCTGGAGCAGGACGGGTCCGGTGTGGACGCGGTGGTCGAGTCGGCGTCCGGCGTCGCGGCGGTCCGCGCCCGCTACGCCATCGCCGCCGACGGCGGGCGCAGCACCGTGCGCGCCCGGCTCGGCATCGGCGTGGAGGGGCCGCCACCGCTCGGCCACATGATCAGCATCATGTTCGACGCCGACCTGGTGCCGCTGCTGACCGACCGGATGTGCGCGCTGTACTTCGTCCGCAGCGCGATCCCGTGCGCGGTGGAGGCCGTGGACAACCGGCGGCGCTGGATCGTCCAGACCGGGTACGACCCGGCGGAGGGCGGCAGCGAGGCCGACTTCACGCCCGAGTTCTGCGTGCGGGTGGTGCGCGAGGCCGTCGGCGTGCCGGACCTGGACGTCGAGCTGGTCGGCGTGATGCCGTGGTTGCAGCAGGCGGTGACCGCCACGCGGTTCCGCTCGGGCCGGGTGTTCCTGGCGGGCGACTCGGCGCACGTGTCGACGCCGCAGGGCGGGTTCGGCATGAACTGCGGCATCCAGGACGCGCACAACCTGGTGTGGAAGCTGGCGGCGGTGCTGTCGGGCGTGGCGGGCGAGGCCCTGCTCGACACCTACGACGCCGAACGCCACCCGATCGGGGAGCGCACCGTCGGCGAGAGCCTGGCCAACGCCCTCATCACCTTCCGGATGATGGAGGGCGAGCTGTCCATGAAGGAGGCCATCGAGCAGCAGGCGGGCCGCCGCAGCTGCGAGGGCCTGGTGCTCGGCTTCCACTACGAGTCGGCCGCCGTCGTGCCGGACGGCACCGGCGCGCCGTCGCCCGACGACCCCTACCGGACCTACGTCCCCACCGCCCGGCCCGGCCACCGCGCGCCGCACGTGCCGCTGGCGCGGGGTGGCGAGGAACTGTCCACACTGGACCTCATCGGGCCGGGGCTCACCCTGTTCACGCCGGCGGGCAGCGGGTGGGCCGAGGCGGCGGAGGAGGTCGGGTCCCCGATCGGCGTGGCGGTCGGGGTGGTCGAGGTGGCCGCGTCCGCCGAGGGCTCGTCGGCCGTGGTGTCCCCGACGTGGGCCTCGGTCTACGGCGTGGGCGAGGCGGGCGCGGTGCTGGTGCGGCCGGACGGCCACGTGGCCTGGCGCACCACGGCCCCGGTGTCGGTGGACGCGCTGGCCGCGGCGGTCGACGCGGTGCTGGCCCGCGCCTGAGCGGTGCGCCGGATCCCGGGACCGGGTGTTCGGCCGGTCCCGGAGTTCGGCGCAATGCCGCCGATCGGATGCGCGCCGGTCGGATGCCGGTCAGGCGGGCACACCGGTCAACCTGCGGTGGTCCAGGCGGCGCGGTGCGGCCCGGACACCGGCCGCCGCGCGGCGCAGCGACAGCGGGAACCCGTCGGCCGAACCGACGATCCGGCCGGCCTCACCGCGCTGCTCGGCCACCCAGTCGTGTCCGAGCAGCAGGGTCAGCAGCTGCCACGACTCCTCCGGCCGCAGCGGTTCCACGAACGCCCGGTGCGCGCCCTGGCGGGCGACCAGCTCGTCCATCGGGTGCCGGCTGGTGACGATGACCCTGGCGTGCGCGCCGCCGGGCAGCAGCGGCCCGACCTGGGCGTGGTCCACCGCCCCGTCCAGCACCACCAGCACGCGCCTGCGGGACACGGTGCTGCGGTACAGCGCGACCTTCTCGCCCGGGTCGTCCGGGATGGACGCCACCGGCACGCCGAGCGCGCGCAGGAACCGGTCCAGCACCGCGGCGGGCGACACCGGTCGGCCGAAGTCGTCCACCAGGTCGGCGTGCAGCTGCCCGTCGGGGAACAGGTCGAGGCGCCGGTGCGCCCAGCGCAGCGCCAGCGCGGTCTTGCCCACCTCGCCCGGACCCGTCAGCACGGCCGCGCCGAGCACGTCCGGGCCGGGGGCGAGGGCGGCGTCCAGGTCGGCCAGCTCGGCCGACCGGCCGGCGAACGGCAGCACCTGGCGCGGCAGCTCGGCGGGCGGCGCGGCCCGGACCTCGGCGTTGGCCGGCGCGAGCCGGACCGGCGCGAGCAGCGCCGGCGCGTCGCGCAGGACCTGCTCGTGCAGCTCGCGCAGCTCCGGGCCGGGTTCCAGGCCGATCTGCTCGACCAGCGCCCGCCGCGCGTCCTGGTAGGTGCGCAGCGCGTCGGCCCGCCGGCCCGACCGGTACCGGGCCAGCATCAGCTGCGCCCGCGCGCGCTCGCGCAGCGGGTGCTCGGCCACCACGGCGGCCAGCTCCTCGCCGACCCGGTGGTGCAGGCCGAGCCGCAGCTCCAGCTCGGCGCACGCCTCCACCGCGTCCAGCCGCGCGGACTGGAGCCGCGCCGCCTCCGCGCGCAGGCCGGGCAGGTCCTCGAACGGCACGCCGCGCCACAGCCCCAGCGCCTCGCGGAGCAGCGCCACGGCGCCCGCCTCGTCACCGGCCGCCGCTCGCGACTGGGCCCGGCCGACCATGCCGTTGAACCGCGACCAGTCCGCCGCGCCCTCGTCCAGCCGTGCCACGTACCCGGGGCTCGCGGTGTCGACGGCGCGGCCCGCCTCGCCCAGCGCACGCCGCAGCCGGGACACGCAGATCGCGATCTGGCCCCGCGCGCTGGCCGGCGGGTCGCCGTGCCACACCGCCTCGATGAGCCGGTCCACGCTGACCACGCGGTTGGCGTCGCACACCAGCCGCGCCAGCACCGCCCGCTCCCGCGGACCACCCACCCGCTGCTCCACGCCGTCGCGCAGGACCCTGATCGGACCCAGCACGCCGAACTCGACCGGGCCGGGGGTCAACGCGACCGGGCCAGGTGCTTCTCGACCTCGTCGGCGGCGCGCGTCGTGCCGCCCGCCACCGCGACGGCCTCGCGCATCAGCTCCGACCGGGCCGCCGTCCCCGGGTCGCCGAGCACGGTCGTGATCGCGCCGACCAGCGCGTCCGGGGTGAGGTCGGCGGGGTCGAGCACGGCGCCCAGACCGAGTTCGCGGACCCGCCAGCCGGTCGGCCGGTCGAGCGCGGAGCCCGGCACGCACACCATCGGCGTCCCCGACCGCAGCGCCTCCATCACGGTGCCCATGCCCGCGTGGGTGACGCACAGGGCGGCGTGGTCCAGCACCGCCACGTGCGGCACGAAGTCGTGCACCTCGACGTTGGGCGGCAGGTCGCCGAGTGCGTCCCGGTCCACGCCGCCGCCGGTGGTCATCACGGCGTGCCACGGTCGACCGCGGAACGCCTCGACGCACGTGCGGAAGAAGCCCTCGTCCTGGTTGAACACCGCGCCCAGCGACACCAGCACCACGGGCAGGCCGTCGGCGGGCGGCTCCCACGACCCGAGGAAACCCCGGTCGCCGACGCACGGCCCGACGAACGCGAACCGCTCGTCGAAGGTGTCCCCCGCGTACTGGAACTCGCGCGGCACGGTGACCAGGCTCAGCGGCGGCACCTCGAACCACACCTCGTGCGGCGCGGCGGCCACCCCGTGGCGGGCGCACAGCTCGCCGATGCGCGCCATGGTGGCGCCCACCCACCCGGGCAGCTCGCCGGGCCGGGCCGGCGCGGGCCGGCCGGCGGAGGACTCGGGGTTGTACATGGCGTTGAGGAACGAGAAGTGCTCGTTGGAGGCGAACACCGGGATCACCTGCACGGCCGGGACATCCCAGTGCCGGGCCAGCACGCGGCCCGCGTAGAGCACCGAGGTGTCGTAGACCAGGCAGTCCGGCCGGTCGCCGGCCGGCTCGGCGGTCGCGGTGGCGAGCATGGCCTCGCTCTCGTCGAGCAGCACGCCCATCAGGTACCCGGGATCGTTCGCCACGAGGGCGAAGTCGGCGTCGCGGTACCGGGACGGGTAGGTCACGGCGGTGGCGCCGGCCTCGGTGACGACCTCCGCCATGCTCGGCGCGGTCAGGTAGGTGACCCGGTGCCCGCGCGCGGCCAGTTCGGTGACCACCGCGAGGTTCGGGATGACGTGCCCGTGGTCCGGGTGGCACAGGAAAAGAAAATGCCGCGACATTTGTCGTCCTCGTCCCGATGGATGTGCTGAATTCCGACGATCGTGCCGGAAGCGTGGTCACCGTAAATGTCCCGGAAGCGGCCAGGCCACCCCTAGTACCCCTATTCGCGCGCCGCTCGCCGTTCGGCCGCACGGAGTAGCGGTCGTTCACCCTTGGCGACCAGTGCGGCCGCCCTGACCTGCATGATAGGGGTTACCCCCTAGCCAGGGGTCGGACCTAGGCTGACCGGGAAGCCGACCTGTCGAAAGGGCTGCCGATGGCCACGCTCGTCTGGGACTACTCGCGTGAATACGAATCGGAGCGCAAGGACATACTCGACGCGGTCGAGACGGTGTTCTCCTCCGGCCGGCTCGTCCTCGGGCCCAGCGTGTCGTCGTTCGAGGCGGAGTTCGCCGCGTACCACGGCGTCGCCCACTGCGTCGGCGTCGACAACGGCACGAACGCGCTGCGCCTGGCGCTCCAGGCGCTCGGCGTGGGCCGCGGCGACGAGGTGGTCACGGTGTCCAACACCGCCGCGCCGACCGTGCTGGCCATCGACGCCGTGGGCGCGACGCCGGTGTTCGTCGACGTGGACCCGGCCACCTACCTGATGGACGTCGGGCAGGTGGCCTCGGTGATCACGCCGCGGACCAAGGTCCTGCTGCCGGTGCACCTGTACGGCCAGTGCGTCGACATGGACCCGCTGGTGGAGCTGGCGCGGCGGCACGGCCTGCTGGTGCTGGAGGACTGCGCGCAGGCGCACGGCGCGCGCCACGGCGGCCGGGTCGCCGGGTCGATGGGCCACGCCGCCGCGTTCTCCTTCTACCCCACCAAGGTGCTCGGCGCCTACGGCGACGGCGGCGCGACGATCACCAACGACCCGGAGGTCGACGCGAACCTGCGCCGCCACCGCTACTACGGCATGGAGAAGACGTACTACGTCGTGGAGACGCCGGGGCACAACTGCCGGTTGGACGAGGTGCAGGCGGAGATCCTGCGCCGCAAGCTCACCCGGCTGGACGACTACGTCGCGGCCCGGCAGGCGGTGGCCGCGCGGTACGCGGAGGCGTTGGCGGACACCGACCTGGTGCTGCCCGCGATCGCGCCCGGCAACACGCACTCGTACTACGTCCACGTGGTGCGCCACCCCCGGCGCGACGACATCCTGGAACGCCTGAAGGCGCACGACATCCACCTGAACATCAGCTACCCGTGGCCGGTGCACACCATGAGCGGCTTCGCGCACCTGGGTTGCGCCGAGGGGAGCCTGCCGGTGACCGAGCGGGTGGCCGGCGAGATCTTCTCGCTGCCGATGTACCCGTCCCTGCCCCAGGACGAGCAGGAGCGCGTGGTCGACGCGCTCAAGCAGGTGCTGAGCACGCTGTGACCGGGACCGAGGCGGGCGCGACCGCCCGCCTCACCCGCGCCCGCCTCACCCGCGCGGGACGAGGCTGCGCAGGCACAGCAGCAGGGTGCGGGCCTGGATGTTGACGTAGAAGCTGTGCCGCAGCAGCTCCTCGTACTGGTGCAGGGTCAGCCACCGGTACTCGGGGTCGTCCGGGGCGACCTCGGCGTCGGTCTCCACGACCACGTACCGGTTGCGGGCGCCCAGGAACCGGCCGCCCTCCTCGGACAGCACGGCGTCGAAGCGGACCCTCGACGAGGTGAGCACCTCGTCCAGGAACCGGGGCCGCGCCGACAGGTGCTCGTGGGTCTCGGGCACGCACTGCACGGTGGGCGCCAGCTCGGTCACGTCCGCGTAGCCCGCCTCGGTGCGGGCGTGGGTGAGCACGTGCAGCACGCCGCCGATCTCCTTGACCAGGAACGCGATCACGCCCGTGCCGACCGGCTCGACCATGGGCTGGGACCAGGCGCCCACCTCCCGCCCGTCGGCCCGCACGTCCACGCCGACGACGGTGAAGAACCGGCCGCTGCGGTGCGCGATGACGCCGTCCTCCCGGGTCCAGCCCGGCAGTCCGGCCAGCGGGCCCAGGGCGACCCGGAGGTCGGTGCGCGTGCGGACCTCGGTGATCCAGCTCAGCACGTCGCCGATGGTGTGCACGCCGGGCGCGGCCGGGTCGGCGGACCGGACCAGGGCTCCGGTGAAGGCGTCGACCGCCGCGCCGGCCAGGGCCCCGCCGCCGCCGGGCAGGCAGGCGAGCACCGTGCGGGCGTCCATGTTCACCAGGTCCGGCACGGCCATCAGCCCGGCGATCTCGCCGAGGGTGAACCAGCGGAACCCCTCGCGCGCCTCCACCTCGCCGTCGACCTCGACGACCATGTTGCGGTTGCGCTTGCGGTAGAACCACGCGCCCTGCTCGGACTGCCGGATGTCCACCAGGACCCGGTGGGCGGAGGTGTCGCGGAAGTGCTCCAGGTACGGGATGGGCTTGCCGCCGTGCACGCGGGTGTAGTTGCTGCGGGTGGCCTGCACGGTCGGCGACAGCTGGAGGCCGTTGGGGTTGCCCGGTTCGTGCTTGGCCTGCATCAGGCAGTGCAGCACGCCGTCGACCTCGCGCACCAGGATGCCGAGGATGCCGATCTCCGGCTGGTTGATGATCGGTTGCGACCAGTGCGGCACGGGCGCGCCGGGCAGGTCGACGGACAGCGACTCGACGCTGAAGAACCGGCCGGTGCGGTGCCGCAGGTTGCCGGTGCCGGGTTCGGTGACCCAGCCCGCGAGGGCGTCCAGCGGCACGCGGTCGACGTGCATCCGGCTCTGCTCGGCGGTGCGGGCGAACCAGGCGTGCGCGGCGTCGGCGTCGCGGGCGGCGAGCATCGACTCGGCCAGGCGCGTCTGGGTGGAGCGGCGGGTGGGCGCGGTCACCTGGTGGGTCTCCTCGGCTCAGGCGGCGTGGACCGGCAGCAGTCCGGCGTCCCGCGCGCCGGCCAGGGGCGGCGCGGCGCGGTCCCGTTCGGACAGCACCGCGTCCGCCGGGATCGGCAGCGCCAGGTCCGGGTCCAGGATGGACACCGCCAGCTCGTCGGCGGGGTCGTAGGCGCGGGACAGCAGGTAGTGGACGGTGGAGTGGTCCTCCAGGGCGAGGAACGCGTGGCCGAGGCCCGGCGGGAGGTAGACGGCGCGGAAGCCGTCGCCGGACAGCTCCACCGAGTCCCACGCGCCGAAGGTCGGCGAGCCGACCCTCAGGTCCACCACGAGATCCAGCACCCGTCCGCGCGAGCAGGTCACGTACTTCGCGCAACCCGGGGCCCGGCGGGCGTAGTGCACGCCGCGGGCCACGCCGCGGCGGGAGATGCTGGCGCTCGCCTGGGCCACGGCGAACAGCGGCGCGCCGACGGCCTCGGTGAACACCTCTTGCTGGAACGGGGAGACGAACAGGCCCCGGTCGTCCGGGAACACGTCGGGCTCGAACTCCCAGGCCCCGCCGACGGCGAGTTGACGGGCTTTCATCGGCAAACCTTCCGTCCACGGGGACGGAGGTCAGCGTGCAGCGGCCCGAACCGCCTGGTCAACAAAAGTAGGGGGGACCCCTAGCCGGGGTGTAGGGGTGGTCGACTCGGACCATCCACTCCGGACTGTACCAGAGCGGTGACGGTCCGCGACACCGCTTCCGCCAGGGGCACGCGGGCGCGCCAGCCGGTGGCGCGGGCGAGGGCCGACGGGTCGGCGACGAGGCTGCGGAAGTCCAGCGGGGTGGCGTGTTCCGGCGGCGGCACCGACCGCACCGGCACGGCCGGGCGGCCGGTGTGCCGGGCCACGGTCGCGGCGACGAGCTCGAACAGCGCGCGAACCGGCACCCCGGCGCCGGACCCGACGAGCCACGCCCGCCCGGCCAGCCGGTCGGCGTGCGCCACGGCCGCCGCGAACGCCTCGGCGACGTCCTCGACGAACACCAGGTCCCGCTCCATGTCCCCGGCGCCCCACACGGTCAGGGGCTCGCCGGCCAGGGCGCGGCGCGCCATCGCGGTCACCACGCCCCGGTCCGGCGACGCGGTGGCGGGGCCGAACACGGTGGGCAGCCGCAGGGAGCAGCCCCCCGCGTCGAGCACGAGCCGCTCGGCGGCGCACTTCTGCCGGTCGTACTCCGATTCGGGGCGGTCGGGTTCGGAGCCGTCGATCCGCTCCGGCGCGCCGGGCCCCACCTGCGAGGTGGAGCCGGCGAGCACGACGGCCGCGCCGGCCGCCGCCACCGCCTCGGCGACGACGCCGACGTTCACCCGGGCGGCGTCGGCCGCGCCGCCCTCGGCGACCCGCCACGTGCCGCCGCCGGTGAACAGCACCAGCGGGAGCACCACGTCCGCGCCGGAGACCGCGGCGGCCACCGCGCCGGGCGCGGTGAGGTCGGCGGCGACGACCTCGGCCGGGAACGGCGGCGCGCCGGGGGCGCGGGCCACGACCCGCACCCGCGCCCCCGCCGCCGCCAGCCGGGCGGCCACCGCGGACCCGACGAAGCCGGAGCCGCCGAGCACCGCGACGCGCGTGCCGGCCAGGTCCCGTGCCACGCTCACACCACGTGCACGTCGGGCACGTACAGGATCCACTTGCCGCCCGACTCCCGGAACGCCGCCTCCTTGGCCATGATCTCCTCGGCGTGGTTCCAGGCGAACAGCAGCGCGTAGCCGGGGTAGGGGTCGGCGAAGTCGGCGGGCGGGCGCACCGGGATGCGCGAGCCGGGCGCCAGCCGGTGCTGCTTGGCGGGCGTGGTGTCGCTGATGAACTCGACCAGGTCCGGTCCGATGCCGCACAGGTTGGTGACGGTGGCGCTCTTGGCGGTCGCGCCGTAGCCGACGACCCGCTCGCCCTTGGCCCTCAGGTCCTCCAGCAGCGCCAGGAGGTCGGCGCGGATGCCGCGGATGCGGTCGCCGAACGCGTCGAGGACGGCGCGGTCGTGCAGGCCGCGCGCGCCTTCCTCGGCGAGCAGGGCGGTGACGGCGGCGGAGCGGGCGCGCGCGCCGGGGAGCGCCAGGGTGTAGCGGACCTCGCCGCCGTGCACCGGCAGGCGTTCGACGTCGACCAGCTCCAAGCCGTGCCGGCGCGCCATGGCGTCCACGGAGGTGGCGCTGAACAGGAAGAAGTGCTCGTCGTAGATCTGGTCGAACGAGGTCTGCTCGACGATGTCGCCGAGGTAGGGGTCCTCGAACACGAAGGCGCCGCCGGGCTTGAGCAGCGCCACGACGCCCCGCAGGATCGACTCCGCGTAAGGGATGTGGCAGAACGTGTTGGCCGCGTACACGAGGTCGGCCGGCCCGTCCTGGTCCCGGATGGACAGTGCCGTGGACTCCTCGAAGAAGTCCTTGCGGACCCGCACGCCGGCCTCGGCGGCCAGGTCGGCGACCGCGCCGGACGGTTCCACGCCCAGGTGCCGCACGCCCGCCGCCGCCACGGTGCCCAGCATGGTGCCGTCGTTGCAGCCCAGCTCGACCACGAACGGGTCCTCGCCGGCCAGCTCGGTGGCGAGGAACCTCTCGGCCAGGGCGCGGAAGTGCTCGCGCATCACCGCGGAACCCCGGGACAGGTAGGGGTAGTCCTGGTGGAACATCCGCTCCCTGGGCACCTCCTCCATCAGCTGCACCATCGAGCAGCCCGCGCACGCGCCGACGGCGAGGCGGTAGGTGAACTCCTCGGTGGTGTCCTCGGGCAGCCGGAAGGCGTCCGACAGCGGCTGGGTGCCGAGGTCGACGAACTCGGTGACCGCTCCCGCGCAGACGCGGCAGGTCGACTGGTTGGGCATGGGTGGCTCTTTCTGCTCGACGGTGGCGCGCGGGTCACCCGCGGGCTTGGAACGCCCGCGGGCCGGCGCCCGCCCGCTGGGACAGTCGGGGTGGCAGGTCCGCCCGGCTGCGCACGCCCAGCTTGCGGTAGACCCGGGTGAGGTGCTGCTCGACGGTGCTGACGGTGATGTAGAGGATCCCGCTGATCTCGCGGTTGGTGTGGCCCTTGGCGGCGAGCTCGGCCACGCGCAACTCCGACTCGCTCAGGGCGGACCGCCCGTCGCCGCCCTCGTCGCTCCAGTCGACGGGTATGGGCACGGCGCCGGAGTAGGACGCCTTGGTCTCGGCCGCCGCGACCTCGGCCAGCCCGCGCGCCTCGCCGTGCTCGCCCAGGGCGTCGAGCACGTCGCTGAGGTCGGACAGGGCGCGGGCCAGCTCCACCCGGTCGCCCACCCGCCGCAGGTGCCGCACCGCCTCGCGCAGCAGCGCCGGCCGCTCGGCGGGCTCGACGGTCGCCGCGAGCACCCGCAGCGACGCGCCGCGGGTGCGGCGGTCGCCCGCGGGCAGCCGCATCTGCTCGTGGATGAGCGCGCGGGCCACGTCCGGGCGGCCCAGCGCCAGGTTGGCCTCCGCCAGGCCGCACCGCCACGGCGCGAGCACCGGCAGGTCGATGCCCCACTCGCGCATCCGCGTGCCGCAGTTCTGGAAGTCGCTGATCGCGGCGAGCACCCGCCCGGCGGCGAGGTTGCCGCAGCCGCGCGCGTGCAGGTAGCGCAGGCCCGCGACGGTGGCGAACATGGCGCCGGGCACGTGCAGCCGCATCACGTCGGCGACCACGCGGTGGCGCCCCAGCGCGGTGTTGGCCTCCAGCAGCACGGCCAGCGGGTAGCCGATGGACAGGCCCCAGCCCTGGTGCGGCAGCAGGCCCAGCGCCAGCTCCGCGCGCGCGGCGGCGACCACCACTTCGCCGCGCCGCAGCGCGATGTCGGCCCGGACGACCTCCAGGATCGCCTGCCAGGTCACCGCGCCGCCGCGGTCGGCCTCGGCGGCGAGCCGGTCGCACCACCGCTCGGCCCGCCCGGCGCGCCCGCCGTGCACCAGGATCAGCAGCGCGGTGAGCACGACCTCCAGCGACATGTCGCCGAGCCGGCAGCTGCGCAGGATGTGCTCGGCGCTGGCGACGGCGCCGGGGTCGAACTCCGCGGTCCAGAACGTGCCGACGGCCTGCGCCGCGGCCACCCACGGGTCCGCGTCGGCGACCACGTCGGACGCCACCGCGGTCGCCGGGTCGAGGCCGTGGAACCACTGGCAGATGATCCGCAGCTCGGCCGCGCTCTGCGCGTCCAGCACGCCGGGGTTGTCGTTCAGCACGGCGAGCGCGCGCACCGCCGTGGCCTCGTCGCCGATCCACAGCGCGTGCTGCACGACGGTCATGGCGTCCCGGCCGCGCAGCCGGCCCGCCCACATCGCCTCGTGCAGGGGTTCCGCGTGCACGACGGCGGCGGCCGGGTTGACCCGCCACAGCGCCCGGACCAGGACGCTGGTGATGCCCAGCCGCTCGTCCTGCTCGACCACCGGCAGCGTGGGTTCGAGGTAGCGCACGGCGGCGGCCACGTCGTCACCCACGAGCGCCTGCTCGGCGGCGACGCGCAGCACGGCCACCGGCCACCCGGGCGAGACCCGGTCAGCGGCCACGAGGTGGTCGGCGACCACGTTGGCCGCCGCCCCGCGCTGGTAGAGCAGTTCGGCGGCGCGGGCGTGCAGCCGCGCCCGCTCGGCGCCCGGCGTGCGGTCGAGGACCACCGACGCCGCGCCGGGGTGGCGGAAGCGGCCGTCGAGCAGCAACCCGGCGGCGGTCAGCACCTCGACCGCCTGCTCCGCGGCCTCGGGCGTGGCGCCGGCCAGCCGGCCCAGCAGGACCGGGGTCTGCGCCTCCCCCAGCACGGCGAGGGCACGGGCGACCTCGGGCAGCCCGGCCTCCCAGCGGTGCAGGCACTCCAGCACCGCCCGGCCGAACGCGGGCCCGACCCGGTCGGGCCCGGTCTCGTGCCCGCCCTCCAGGTCCTCGACCATGGCGCGGACCAACATCGGGTTGCCCCCGGTCAGGGTGTGCCAGGCGGCGGCCATGGCGTCGGCGTCGGGCACCCGGTCACCCAGCAGTTCGGCGATCCCCCCGGGCCCCAGCGGGGCGAGCCGGATGCGGTGGTGCGGTCGACGGGTCAGCTCGGCGTGGAACAGCGGCAGCGTCGGCTGCGGCTGCTCCCATTCGGAGAGCACCACGAGCACCCGCCCGGACCGCATCATCCGCCGTCGCAAGTAGAGGATGAACTGGAGCGAGGAGCTGTCGGCGAACTGCACGTCGTCCACGCACAGCACGACCGGCCGTTCCCGCGACAGTTCGAGCAGGATGCCGCACAATTCGTGCACGAGCCGGACGTGCGAATGGGGAATGGCCCGGACGTCCGACGCGGGTTCGTCCACGCCCACCGCGATCGGCGTGATCAGGTGCGAAACGCGATCCGCTATTTCCGGCGGCAACCCGGCGCCGTGGAACAACTGGTCGACCACACCGGCCTGGAGGGAGCGCTCGGCGGGCGCCCCGGTGGCGGTGAGCAGCATGGCGCCGGAGGAGCCGGCGTGCCGCTGGAACCGCTGGAGCAGTTCGGTCTTCCCGCCGGCCAGCCCACCCCGGACCAGGGCGAGCCTGCTCGCGCCCGCCGCGCACTCGGCGAGCAGACCGGACAGCGCGGCGAAGGCGTCACCCTGGTCCATCGGCACCAACCGTCCTGTTCCCCCCAGCGCAACGACCGGTGGTCCTCTTGCGACAGCACCTCCCCGAGAGACGCTTCACAACACGGTTTGCGGGCTTCCTCACCAGCGCGAACCTCGATTCCGGCGACGGCGTTGAACACGTTCGACGTCGCCACACGCGCTTCGGAGCCACGTGATGTGAAATTCCGCCGAGCGCTTGCCGACCGAGGCGAACGGCTCAGCGCGCGCTGCCGAACGGCCGATCGAGGTCTGTCTTCGCGGCTCCCCCGGACCCATGCGCCGCATGGTAGGGAGGAACCCGGGGCGGCGCTGTGGTGCGAACACACCACACGGGTGTGGCACTCACCCTCGTGGGTGAGTGCCACACCCGTTCGCCGAGCAGGTCCCGCCCCGGCGGTCACCCCTCGCCTGCGCGCGGTCGCCCTGGGAAGCCGTGGCGGTCCACCCGGGCGGCAGGCCGTGCACCCCGAAATCGAGGTTCACCGACCGGTTCCCGGTCACACCGAAGATCAGGCACGACCGGCGGGGGCTGCCGTCGGGGCTGCCCCGGGCGCACACCCGCTGCGGCCGATCGGGTGTTCGGGCCGAGCGAACCACGGTCCGCCACGCCGCGCCCGGCGTCGCCCCGTGCGCCCGACCGGACCAAGGCCCTCCCCCGCACCGGCCCGGGGGCGCACCCGAACGCCCCGTTCTTGCGCTACGCGAACGAATGCGCCGACAACGGTTCTACGTGGCATCCCGAAGGGCGCCTGCGGCCGGCGGTGACGAGGCGTTGACATCGATGGGACGCCCCGGCAGGCTTTGCGAAACCGCCGAGGGCCGGCGGTGAACCAGGTTGTTCCGCAATTGTTCCGAGCAGCATCGACCGATGTGCCCCGTCGGCAATGGCGGGGAATGCGCAAAGCCTCGTGGCATTACCTGGACGTCGACGGTCCTTTTCCGCCTGCCGGGCGCTCCCGCCTGCCCGGGGTGGAGTCGTGCCGTTCGCGCGTCGCCGTACGAATCGGAGATCTGATGCGCGTCGCCCTCCTCACCACGACCCAGCACGGTCACCTGAACCCGTACATACCGGTGGTCAACGCGCTGCGCGCCGCCGGTGCCGAAGTGTCGCTGCTGCTGTTGTCCGCGGACGGCGGCGTGCTCGACGAGCGGCGTCGCCGGGCCCTGGGCGAGGCCGAGGTGCACGCGGTCGGGCAGGTCGAGATGGCGCCGTGGAGCGGTCCCCCGGAGAAGATCGGCCCGATGCTCCGGTCCTCGCCGGTGGCGGACCTGACGGCCGACGTGCTGCGGGCGACGGCGCCGGACTTCGTGCTCGTCGATTCGCTGCCCGTCACGGCGTCGGCCATGGTCGGCGCGCGGGCGTCCGGCGTGCCGTACGGGATGATCTGGGCCAACCTGGGCGGGGTCTGCCCGCGGGAGCACCGGCGAGGTCGCTGGGCGTACGACGAGCAGCTCGGCGACTACCTCACCGAGCACGGGGTGCTGTGGTCGACCCGGACCCACTCGGCGCGCTCGCCGATCCTCAACCTGATGCCGACGATCCCCGCCCTCGTCGGGGCCGACGCGGTCACCGACGACGGGGTGCGGCTGGTCGGGTTGCCGGGCGCGGCGGGGCCGCGCGGCGACGAGGTCGACTTCCCGGACCTCGACCGGCTCGACCCCGACCGCCCGCTGGTGCACGTCTCCTTCGGCACGATCTTCTACCGGCGGCCGGACCTGCTGCGCACGGTGATCACCGGTGCGGCGGCGACCGGGGCGCGGGTGGTCGCCTCGGTGGGCGACCTCGCCGAGGAGCTCGCGCTGCCCGCCGACGTGCTCACCGCCCCGTACCTGCCGCAACGCGAGGTGCTCGACCGCGCCGACGTGTTCATCACCCACGGCGGGTACAACTCCGTCGCGGAGTCGATCCGGGCGGCGACCCCGATGCTGGTGATCCCGCTGGCGGTGGACCAGCCCATCCAGGCGCACTTCGTGCGCGGCGCGGGCTTCGGGACGGCGTTGGAGCCGGCCGCCGCCACCGAGCGGGCCGTCGCCGACGCCGTCACCGACCTGCTCGACCCAGCCCGGGACTACCGGGCCCGGCTGCGCGCCGCGCAACCGGAGTGCGGCGATTCCGCCGCGCGCACGGCCGAGCTGGTCGTCAGCACGGTCCGGGCGTTGCCGCGAAAGGAGGAGCAGTGACGATCGAACTCCAGCGACCGGTGAGCGACCCGATCGTGCTCGACGACCTCGAACGCCTCTCGTTCCGGGTGGATCGCCGCGCCTACACCGACGAGGACCTGGCCGCACAGGAGATCACCAGGATCTTCGACCGCTGCTGGTTGTACGTCGGGCACGAGTCGGAGGTCCCCGAGCCGGGCTCCTACGTGGCGCGCGACGTCGGCGGGCGCCCGGTGGTCATGGCACGTGGGTCGGACGGGGTGATCCGGGTGTTCGCGAACAGCTGCACCCACCGCGGGGCCCTGATCTGCTCGCAGCCGTCCGGGCAGGCCAGGTCGTTCCGGTGCCCGTACCACGACTGGACCTTCTCCAACCGGGGCGACCTGGTCGGGGTGCCGCTGCCGGACGGGTACGGACCCGGTTTCCGCAAGGCGGACTTCGGCCTCGCGCAGCACCGCAGCGACACCTACCGCGGTTTCGTCTTCACCACCTTCGACCCGCGGCAGCCGCGCACCCTGACCGAGTACCTGGCGGGCGCGACGGAGTACCTCGACCTGATCGACGACCAGTCCGAGGTCGGGATGGAGGTGATCCAGGGGGCGCAGCTGCACGGCGCGCGGGCCAACTGGAAGCTCATGATGGAGAACAGCGTCGACATCTACCACTTCCGGGCCCTGCACAAGCGCTACGTCGGCTACATGGAGTCGCTGGGGTCGGTGCCACCGCGACGACGGGGCGGCTTCGGCTCCGCCCTCGGACTGGGGCACGGGGCCAACGAGCTGCCACCGGCGGCGGCCCGCCCGCTCGCCTACTGGACGCCGATGTTCGGCCCCGAGGTCCGGCCGCGGATCGAGGCGACGGCCGCGCGGTTCGTCGACCGGTTCGGCCCCGAGCGCGCCGAGCGGATCACCGGCACCAACCGGGCGGTGCTGATCTTCCCCAACCTGATGATCATCGACGCGATCGCGATCACGATCCGCAAGATCGACCCGGTCGGCGCCGGCCGGATGGCCATCACCTCGGTCGCCCTGGCCCCCAAGGACGAGGACCCGGACATCCGGGAACTCCGCAAGAGCCACTACCTGACCTTCCTCGGCCCCGCCGGCTTCGCCACCCCCGACGACATCGAGATCGTCGAGTCGTGCCAGCGGGGCTACCTCAACCGCACGGTCCGCTACTCGGACCTGTCGCGCGGGATGGACAAGGAGGTCCCGGAGACGACCGACGAGCTGCCCGCCCGCGAGTTCTGGCGGCAGTGGGACCGGCTGATGCACGGCGACGACGGCCACGTGGAGGTCGCCCGCCGGGCCGAGGCGCGGGGGGCGGAACCGCGATGACCACCGAGCTGACGATCGACGAGGCGGCCCGGGTGCGGTTGTGGCACCGGGTGAACCAGTTCCTCTTCCGCGAGGCGCGGCTGCTCGACGAGTGGCGCCTGGTCGAGTGGTACGACGAGATGCTGACCCACGACATCCGCTACTCGGTGCCGGCCACCGACGTCCGCGGCGAGGCGCCCGGCGCGCTCGGGCTCATCGACGACGACCCCGCCCGGCTGCGCCAGCGGATCGAGCAGCTCCTCAACGGCGAGGTGTGGTGCGAGAACCCCCGGTCGCGCACCAACCGGATGATCACCAACGTGGAGGTCCTGACCGACCGGGGCACGCACCTCGACGTGGCGGCGAACGTCCTCGTGCACCGGTTCGGCCACGGGCGCTCCGACGCCTACGTCGGCAAGTACCGGTTCGAGCTCGTCGCCGACGGCGAGTCGTTCCGGGTTCGGCGACGGGTCGTGGTGCTCGACCACGAGACGTTGTACGAGCACGGGAAGCTCAGCATCATCCTGTGACCGGGCAGTGACCACGGCCGGCCCCGGCAGCGTCCCACCCGTTGCCGCCGCCCAGCCGGGCCTCCCCCGCGAGGTCTACGTCCTCGGCGTCGTCGGTGGCTGCGTCATGCTGGGCCTGGGGCTGATCCTCCCGGTGCTCCCGGTGTACGCGGCGACCTTCGGCGCCGGACCCGCCCAGGTCGGGGCGCTCGTCGCCCTGTTCGCGCTGACGCGGCTGGCCGCCGGTCCGTTCTGCGGCCGGCTCGGGGCCCGCTTCGGTGAGCGGCGGGTCCTGGTCGTCGGGCTGCTGCTGTGCGCGGTCTCCTCGGCCCTGATGGCGTTCGCCGGGTCCTACGGGCAGCTGCTCGTGTTCCGCGGCCTCGGCGGCGTCGGCTCGGTGCTGTTCTCGGTGTCCGCGCTGACGACGCTCCTGGCGGTCGCGCCGGCGGACCAGCGGGGTCGGGCCGGCGCCGTGTTCGAAGCGGGCTTCCTGCTCGGCGGGATCTGCGGACCGGCGCTGGGCGGGCTCCTCGCGCTCATCGCCCTGTCCGCGCCGTTCCTGGCCTACGCGGTGCTGCTGCTGGGTGCGGCGGCACTGACGTCGGCGGTGCTCCGCACCGGCCGGACCGCCGGCGCGGAGCCCGGCCGCGACGTGGTGCGGCTGCCGGTCCTGCTGCGGGACCGGCGCTACCGGGTGGCGTGCCTCGCGGCGCTGGCGCAGGGCTGGGTCCTGTTCGGACTGCGCGGCGCGCTGGTCCCGGCGGTGGTGGTGGCGTGGCGGCACGACGTGACGTGGGTCGGGTGGGCGTTCACCGCGTCCGCCGTCGTCCAGGCGCTGCTGATCGTGCCGGCCGGCCGGTTCGTCGACCGGGCCGGGCGCCCGCCCGCCATGGTCGCCGGCACCGGGGTGGCCGCGGCGGCGATCACGGCCATGGTGTTCGTGGACGGTTACGCCTGGCTCGTCGTCCTGCTCTGCCTGTACGCGGCGGGATCGGCGCTGCTCAACGCCGCGCCGGTCGCGCTGGTTGGCGACGTCGTCGCCGGTCGGGCCGGCAGCGGCGTCGCCGTGTTCTCGATGTGCACCGACGTCGGCGCCGTGGTCGGACCGGTCGTCGTCGGGGTCGTCGCCGAGCGGGTGGGCGTGCCGGCCGCCTTCGGCAGCGGCGCGGCGCTGCTGGTCGTCGCCTTCGTGGCGTCGTGGACGTTGACAACCGCTCGGCCAACGCGAAGGAGTTGATCGATGAATCAGCCTGCTGCCCGACGTGAGCGGGGTGAGGCGGTGTTCCGGCAGGTCTTCGGCCGCGAACCGCGCCCGGGTTCCCACCCGGAGTTCCTCCAGCTCACCGTCGACCACCTGTTCGGGGAGATCTGGAGCCGCCCGCACCTGAGCGTCGAGGAGCGCGAGCTCGTCGCGCTGACCGCGGTCGCGCTGGCGCGGACCGATTGGGAGCTGCGCGGCCACATCGGCGCCGCCCTGCACCTCGGGATGTCGCGGGAGAAGGTCGTCGAGGTCATCATCCAGCTCGCCTACTACGGTGGCTGGCCGGTCGCCAACAACGGGTTGCGCGTCGCCCAGGAGGTCTTCGCCGAGCTGGACGGCGCCGCGGAAGAGGATGCGGACCATGAGCGGTGAGCCGCCTCCCCTCGACCCGGCCGAGAAGGTCGACCTGTGGCGCCAGCGGTTCTTCGAGGCCCAGGCGGCGGCGGAGGAGTTCGTCCTGGGCGAGCACGGCGAAGAAGGCCTGGCCGCGTGGATCCGGGCGAACTCCCGCATCACCGCGGAGCTGCTGCGGGCGCAGCGACCCGCCGGCGTGTCCGCCACCGACCACTTCATGACCAGGTTGGAGCGCCAGCTGCTGCTGTACGACTCGGCGGTGACCAGCGAGCCGCGGCCCTCGGGCACCGTCCTGCGCAACGCCGACTGCGGGATCCTCCGGTACCGCAAGCGGGCCGCCCGCGCCGGCGTCGTGCTGACGTTCTCGTCACCGTGCCAGTACTGCCAGGAGCTCAACACCTCCATCGCCGCCCGCTACGTGGAGCCGGACGTGAAGGTGTCGTGCGAGCAGGCGGGCGACGGGTGCACCTGGCGCGCGGAGGTCCCTCACGCCCCGGAGGAGGACGCGGCCGGGTCACCGCAGCGCGGCCTGGCCGGCTGAACCAGCGGCAGTGCCGCGCGGCCGTCGGCCGGCGACCGGCCGCCGTCGAGCGTCATGCCGAGTTGCCGGCCGACGGCCGCGCACAGGTCGACCGCCGCGGTGCGGGTCAGGTCCTGGTGGCCGGCCTGCGTGAAGCACGCGGAGGCCACGTTCTTGTTGCGCAGGCGCAGGTACCACGGGAACAGGGAGGCCAGCGCGGGCTCGGTGAGCATCGTGCGCGAGTGCACGATCGTGCCCACCAGCAGGTTGCCGAACGGGCGCTGTTCGGCGTTCATGAAGCTCTTCAAGCGCTCCTGGAAGATCTTCAACACCGCCGGCACGTTCCCCGCGTAGACCGGCATGGCCAACAGCATCGCCTGGGCGCCCTCCGCCAACCCGACGACGTGCGTGAAGTCGTCATCGATCGTGCACCGGCCCACGTCGGGGTCGAGGCAGGTGTCCTCGCCCTCGCACATGGAGATGCGGTGGTCGATCAACCGGATGCGCCGGACCTCCGCGTCACCGACCTCCCGGACGAGGCCGGTGATCGCGGCGTCGAGGAGCGCGTCGGTCAACGACGGGAGCCGCTTCTGCGTGCAGGACAACGCGATGATCTTCACCCGGAGGGCCTCCCCTGTCCGCTCGGCGCCACCCGGAGCCGGTCATCCGGTCGGTGGCCGCACGCCGAGGAAACCCCAACCTACCCACGATCGCGCACCACCGGAACAGGGGAGGATTGCAATGGCGTCATCGGGTTCCAGCGCCTCTCCCGGTGGGGTGTTCGCCGGAACAGCCGATCGCCACCCGTGACCGACCGGGACTGCGGACACCACGCGGTGCTCGGCCCGGAAGCCGAGCACCGCGCCCACGCCCGCGGCGACTCAGGCCGAGGTGGCGCTGAGGGGTGCCTGGGCGTCGAGGTCCGCGCGGGCCTCGGCCGGGAGTTCGAACTCCAGGCCGTCCAGGGCCTCGTCCAGTTGTGCCACGCTGCTCACGCCCAGCACCGGCATCACCGGGACCTCGCCGCCCGCCATCCAGGCCAGGGCGAGTTGGTTGGCGGTGACGCCGAGCCGCTCGGCCAGGTCCCGCAGGTGCGCCAGGCGGCGCTCGTTGTCCTCGCTGCGGTACTCCGGCGACAGCTCCTTGTCCGGCCGGGTCAGCGCGCCCTGGAGCAGCGGCGAGTAGCCCTGGAGGACGATGCCGTGCTCCTGCGCGTGCGCCACCATCTCCCGGTCGAGCGGGCGCTGCGGGCGGATGTCGGCCGCCGGGTCGGGCCACAGGTAGGAGTGCCGCACCTGGAGCACCCTCGGGGCGGCGATCGCGTCCGCCGCGGCCAGGTCGGTGGCCTCGCGCAGCCGCTCGGGCGCCGAGTTGCTCGCGCCGACCACGCCGACGCGGCCGTCGCGCACCAGGTCGGACAGCGCCTGGGCGGTCTCGGCCAGCGGGGTCTTCGGGTCGTCGGCGTGGGTGAGGTAGACGTCGATGCGATCGGTGCCGAGCCGCTGGGCGCTCAGCTCGAACTGCTTGCGGATGACGGCCGGGTCGAGTCCTTCGGCGGACTCCGGGAACGGTCCGTCGAGCGGGTCGGGCAGGCAGCCGACCTTGGTGGTCAGCAGCATCTCCTCGCGCGACCCGGTGTCCGCGAGCCAGCGGCCGATCACCTGCTCGGACTCCTCGCCGGTGCCGCCCGGCGCCCAGAACGCGTAGCAGTTGGCGGTGTCGATCAGCCGGCCGCCGCGCTCGGCGAACCGGTCCAGGATCGCCCGGGACGTGGCCTCGTCCGTGGTGGTGCCGAAGTACATGGTGCCGAGCGCCACCCGGGTGTCGCGCAGTCGAGCCAAGACCGCGTCGCCGTAGGCGGTGGTGAGCATGGAGCTTCCTCTCATCGGTGGTCCGGTGGTCCGGTGGTCCGGGGTCTGGTCGGCCGGTCTGGTCACGCTGGGTCGAGGGTACGGTGGCGGGCGGTGAAGCTACCGTAGGCGAAGGCGAGCACGTCGGCGGCGGCGAGCACGAGCCGACTGGCCGCCGCCGCGGCGACCGCTTCCGGCGCGGGCAGCAGCGAGGCCAGCGAGACGGCCAGCAGCGCCTCCCGCACGCCGATGCCGTCCGGCACCACCACGACCAGGCTCGCCAGGGACGTCGCCAGCGCGAAACCGCCCAGGCACGGCAGCAGCGCCGCCGCCGGGTCGGCGCCCAGCGCGACGACCAGCAGCCACAGGTGCAGCCCCGTCACCGACCAGGACACCGCGCACAGCCACACCGAGCGGCGCAGCACGTCCGCCGGCACCTCGACCAGGCGCCGCGCCAGCGCCGGCACCCGGCGCACCAGCCGCACCGCCGCCGCCAGCAGCCACGGCATCGCCAGCAGCGCCACCAGGGCCAGGGCCGCCGCGGCCAGCGCCGTCCAGGCGCCGTGGGCGTAGCGCAGCAGCGTGGGCAGGCCCAGCGCCGCGCCGGTGGACAGCGAGACGGCGGCGTAGAGCCCGAAGGTCGCGGTGAAGTGGAAGACCGTGATCCCCGAGGACGCCGCCAGCCGGGTTTGCAGGACGATCGACCACATCACGCCCGGCACGTACTTGCCCAGGCTGCCGGCGGCGAACAGCCGCACCGCCGCCACCCGCCCCAGCGGCCGGGACAGGGCCTGCAACGGCTCCCGCCAGGACAGCGCGGTGAGCCACAGCCCGACCACCGCGGCGGCGAGGGCGGGCAGCAGCCACGGGCCGAGGCGCGCCAGCGCGGCGCCCGCGGCCTCGCGGTCGGCGGCCAGCGACCGCGCCAGGAACCCGGCGCACAGCAGCACGACCAGGGCGGTGGTGGCGCGGCGCACCCCGGGGCGGCGCAGGAACGCGCCGAGCGCCGACCCGACGGCCCGGGCGCGTGCCCGCCGCACCGGTGCGGCGGGCACGTCGGTGGTGGCGCTCACGCGCGGCCCCCGTTCTCGTAGAGCCGCCGGAACGACGGGGAGCACGCCCAGCGGGCCGCGCCGACCAGGGCGGCGGCGCCGGTGGTGGCGTTCATCAGCAGGTGGAGCCCCGCCATCAGCGGGAACTGCCGCAGCCCCGCCGAGGTGCGCAGGAACCGGAGCAGCCGCCGTTCCTCCACGACGAACAGCGCCACCCCGGCCAGCGCCGCCACCGCGCCCGCCGCCGGCCACAGCGCGGCGCCGGCGAGGCTCGCCAGGACCAGCCCGGTGCCGGCGACGGCCCGCGGCCGGTAGGCGGTGTCGGTCAACCGCGGCCGGGACCGCCGCCGGCCGGCGAACAGCGCCACCAGCGGCACCGAGCGGTGGTACTGCTTGCCCAGCAGCACGCCGAGCCGGTCGTCGTCGTCGTGGCGGCCCAGGATCGCGGCGTCGATCAGCACGGTGGAGGTCGCCGCCAGCCGCGCGCCGTACTCGACGTCCTCTGTGGCCCGCAGGCTGGTGTCCAGCGGGCCGGCCCGATCGTAGGTCTCGCGGCGCATCGCGCCGAGGGAGAAGTTGCACAGCCGGGTCTCGCCGGAGTTGCGCACCCGCCAGAAGTGGCCGTGGAGCACCTTGTACCGCTCCACCGGGCCGTCGTCGATCAGCGGCTCCTTGTCGTAGATGCCGCCGACGAAACCGATCCGGGGGTCGGACGTCAGCAGCCGGACGGCCCGGTCCACCGCCTGCGGCGCGAGGGCGATGTCGGAGTCGAGGAAGAACAGGATCCCGCCGGTGCTGTGCCGCACGCCGGTGTTGCGGGCCGCGGAGACGCCGGTGTTGGCGGTGCGCACGAGGGTGCAGGGGAACTCTGCGGCGATGTCCGGCGAGGCGTCGGTGCTGCCGTCGTCCACGACCACGACCTCGATGGCCGGGTAGGTCTGGTCGAGCACGGCTTGCAGGCACTGGCGCAGCGTGCGCGCGTAGTTGTAGTTGGGGATGATGACGGAGACGGTCGGGGTGGCCGGCGCGGACGACATCGGGATCACCTCAGAACAGCCGGCCGGCGGCCAGGCACACCAGCCACAGCGCGGCGTTGATCAGCAGCGGCAGGTCGCGCAGCACGTCCCGCCCCGGCTCGCCGCCGCTCCGGTCCACCGTCACCAGCTGGAGGTAGCGGGCCAGCGCGAACACCGCGAAGGGCAGGGTGAGCACCGCGAGCAGGGCGCCGCCGGGGCGGCCGGGTTCGAGCAGGTACAGCAGGTAGCTGATCAGCGTGGAGCCGACCAGCACCGCCATCAGCTGGTCCAGCAGCGGCACGGAGTAGCCCGCCAGCGCGGGGCGGGTGGCCGCGGCCTCGCCGGCCAGGGTGACCGCGGCCAGCTCGTGCCGGCGCTTGCCCAGCGACAGCAGCAGGCAGACGCAGTAGACGCACACGATCAGGGTGGGGCTGAACGGCGCGGCCACGGCCAGGCAGCCGGCCGCCGCGCGCAGCACGAACCCGAAGGCCACCACGCTGATGTCCACCAGCGCGTGGTGCTTGAGCACCAGGCAGTACAGCAGGTTCAGCACGAGGTAGGCGGCCACGGCCAGGCGGGCGGCCGGCGGCAGCGCCACGGCCGCCGCGCCGAGCGCGGCCAGGCAGCCGACGCCCAGCAGCAGCGCCCTGGCCGGGCCGACGCGCCCGCTGGCGATCGGCCGGTGCCGCTTGGTGGCGTGGAGCCGGTCGCGGTCCCGGTCCAGCCAGTCGTTGAGCACGTAGACCGCGCTGGACGCGGCGACGAACGCGAGCAGCGCGGCGGCGAGCAGCCAGGGGTGGCGGACCACGGCGGCCGGGTCCACGGCGAGGGGCGCGATCGGCACGAAGGCGTTCTTCACCCACTGGCGGGGCCGCAGCAGCGCCAGCCAGGCCGGCAGCCGGGACCCGCGTGGCTCGGCGCGCGGGTCGATCCGGGTGACGATGTGGACGGCCTCGTCCAGCGGGGGCAGCGCCTGTCCCCCGACGCGGTAGGGCCGGAGCACCGGCGGCGGGGGCGTGGTCACGGCCGCGCCCCGTTCAGGATGGCGCGGTAGGCCTCCTCGTGCGCGTCGAGGAAGGTCTCCCCGCCGAACAGCTTGGTCGCGGCCTCCTGCCCGACCTGCCGGTCCTCGGGCGGCAGCGCCGCCATCTCCAGCAGCGCCTCCCGCAGGGCCACCGGGTCGCGGGGCTCCACCAGGCGGCCGAAGCCCGTCGCCTCCACCGGGTAGCGGGAGCCGGGCAGGTTGGTGGTGACCGACGGCTTGCCCGCCATCATCGCCTCGACCTGCACGATGCCGAAGGACTCGGAGATCGAGGGCAGGGCGAAGACGTCGATCGAGGCGTAGAAGTCGCGCACCCGCTCGCCGCGCAGCAGCCCGGTGAAGCGGATCCGCGGGTCGTTCCCGGCTTCCTCGCGCAGCTGCGCGATGTTGCTGCCGCCGGCGACGGTGGTGTAGTCGCCCGCGATCAGCAGTCGCGCGGCGGGGTCGTCGATGCCGCGGAACGCGCGGATCAGGTACTCGATGCCCTTGTCGACGGTGATGCGGCCCATGAAGCCGATGTGCAGGCCGTCGCCCTCGCGCATGGTCGGGCTGCCGCCGTTGCGGTCCACGCAGGGTGAGGCGATGGGGCGCAGCGCCCGGCGCCGGATCACCGGCCAGATCCGGGAGCCGCGCGCCTGGTCCTCGCTGTTGGTGATGACGAGGTCGGCGCGGCGGATCGCGGCGGCGCAGGAGGCGTCCACCACGCGCATCCCGAACCGGTTGACCGGGCTGTCCGGCAGGAAGGTGTCGATGTGGTAGGTCACCACCAGCGGGGTCTTGCGGCGCAGCGCGGCGACGAACGCGGCCTCGGGGTTGGGCAGGTGCATGTGGAGGAGGTCGGAGCGGGCGGCCAGGCGCGAGGCGAGCACCGGCAGGTGGGGCGCGATGAAGCCGCGGCTGACGTGGGCGAGGACCGGCGCGCGGAAGACGTGCACGCCGTTGATCACCTCGTGGGCCGGCAGGGAGCGGTCGTGCCGGGCGCAGACCACGGCGATCTTCCAGCCGCGGGCGACGAGGCCCTCGGCGGTGATCCGGGCGGCCTCGGTGAGGCCGGAAACGTAAGGCGCGTAGTAGTCCAACATCACCGTGACGTCGAACCTGTCCGGTATGCGCATGGTGAGATCCCTCTCGGTGGCGTGCCGGGCGCGGACGGCGCCCGGGCGGTGCTGGTGATCGGGGCAGGACGTGGGCGTGCCGGGGTGGCGCGGCCCCGGGCCCGGTGGTGCGGGCGGGGTGCGCCGGGGGTGGTGCGGGGGGTCAGCCGCCGTCGGGAACGGTCAGCCGCCGTCGGGCGCCGGCCGGTCGGCGTCGCGGACGACGAGGGTGAACTCCTGGGCGGCGTGGTCGGAGAAGCCGGCGCTGTCGGTGAACCGGTACTCCGGCACGGCCGCCTCGCCGGTGGTGAACAGCCAGTCCAGCCGCCAGGCGCGGGGCACCGGGTAGTCGGCCAGCGGCCAGGAGAAGGCGGGCAGCGGGCCGGGTCCGGGTGAGTGCGCGGCGGTGCCGTCGCCGAGCCGGAGCAGGCTCCCCAGCCAGGGCGAGTTGAAGTCCCCGGCCACCACGGCGGTGTTCGGGTTGGCCGCGAGGTCCGACCGCAGCGCGTCCGCCTCGCGCGTCCACCAGTCGTGCTGCTTGGCCAGGAAGTTCCAGAACCGGCTGGTCAACGGGTTGTCGCCGACCCGGAAGGGCACCGGGAAGTGGACGTTGTAGACCGACAGCACCCGGCCGGGGCCGACCAGCAGGTCGGTGCGCTGCGCCTTGCCGCCCTGCCAGTACCAGGCGTTGTCGGTCGCCGGCGCCTCGCGGGAGTGGACGGCGGCCACCGGCAGCCGGGAGAGGGTGAGCAGCTCCCCCTCCACCACGGCCTCGTAGCCGGGGAACTCGGCGCGCAGCCGGGCCAGGCTGTCGATGAGGACCGGGCCCTCGCCCTCCCAGTGCAGGTACTCCTGGAGGAGGTAGACGTCGGCGTCCTTCTCCCGCAGGAACGCGTAGAACGCCTCCGGGTCGTCGTCCATCTCCCAGTAGTCGGTGTTCCAGGAGACGATCGACACCTCCGCGTCGCCCGGCCCGGCGGGTCGGGTGTCGCCGCGCCACCCGGGGCCGACGCCGGCGAGGTACCCGCCGGCCAGCAGCAGCACGACCAGGACGGGGGTGAGCCGGCGGCGGACCGGGCGGGCCCACCACACGACGGCCAGGAGCAGGGCGGGCACCACGGCGAACGCCACCGGGGGCACGGCCTCGACCAGGAACCACACCCACCAGCGGCCGGTCAGCGCCACGTGGAGGAGGAGGAAGGCGGCCCAGGCGGCGGTGGCCGCCACGACCAGTGTGGTGCCCAGGCACCAGCGCCGTCCTCCCGGCGCACCGGTGTCGTCGGCCGTTCGGCCTTGGCCGTCACCCACCGGTTCGCCGGGCCCCGGTTCGCCGGGCCGCGGTCCTCCCGGCCCGGCGGCGGCCGACGGCCCGGTGGATGACGGCCGCCAGAAGACGGCCGGGTTGGTCGTGGGCATGCCTGTGTCGCCTCCTTCGGCTCAACGGGATCAGGGCGTGACGGGTTCGGGCGTGCCGGGGCGAGGTGGCCGGCGTCGGCGCCGGCCACCTCGGGGGCAGCCGGTCAGAAGAAGACCTTGGCCAGCTTCAGGGCGCCCTGCTTCCAGGGCTCCTGGCTCGTCCGGCCGGTCGCGCGACCGGCGGTCGGGGCGCCGCCCGCCGCGGCCCGCGCCTCGCGCCACCACGCGTAGGTCTGGAGGATGGCCTCCTGGTTGGAGAACTTCGGCACGAAGCCGAGCCGCTCCCGGATCTTGTCCACGCTGACGTAGGAGTCGGCGAGCAGCTTGAACAGCAGCCGCCCGTAGACCGGGGACATGCCGGTGCGCTCCAGGGCGCGCAGCACGGCCACCGCCGGGCGGCCGGGGACGGACTTGACGCGCTTGCCGTGCCCGGCCGCGTCCAGCACGACCTGGAAGTCCTCGCGCAGCGTGCCGAACTCGGCCGCGCCCACGTTGAACGTGTCGTTGACGCGGTCGGCCGGCGCGGTCAGCACGGTGTGCACCGCGTCCACCAGGTCGGAGAGCGCCAGCATCTGGATGCGCACGTCGCCGCGGCCCAGGACGGGGAAGTTGCGGCCCTCCTCGGCCCACTGGTAGAGCATGTCGAACAGGCCCATCCGGCCGGGGCCGAGGAAGGTCTTGGGCCGCAGCACGGGCAGCAGCACCCCCTCGGCCCGGTGCCGTTCGGCGATGACCTCGGCCTCCGCCTTGGCGCCGCTGTAGGTGTCCACCGGCTCGCGCGGGTGGTCCTCGGGGGTGGGCACCAGCTTCGGCAGGCCGTAGACCGCGGTGGACGACACGTGCAGCACCCGCGGGACGCGGGCGGCGCGGGCGGCCTCCAGCACGGTGCCGGTGCCCTCCACGACGATCGAGCGGATGTCGGCCGCCGGGTAGCTGGGCAGCGCGGAGGCGCAGTGCACCAGGGCGTCGGCGCCGGCCACCGCCTCGGCCACGGCCCTCCGGTCGCGGATGTCGCCGGTGAACGGCACCAGGCCGGGGCCGGGCTCGATCGGCCGCAGGTCGAAGGCGCGCACCTCCACGCCCTCCGCCCGCAGCCTGCTCACCAGCTGGGAGCCGAGCACGCCGGCCGCGCCGGTGACCGCGATCCGGGCCGGCAGCGTCGTCGGGGAGGCGGCGCCGCGCGCGTCGTCGGGTCGGTTCGCGTTCACCACAGCGAGCTCACCCGCTCTCGCACGAAGCGCCCCACGAGCCGGTTCATCCCCTGCTCCAGCACGGCCTCGAAGGCGTCGAGGAAGCGCTCGCACTCCTCCACCCCGGCCACCAGCGGCGGCGCGACCACCAGCGGGCTGCGGCCGTTGAGGGTGTTGTAGGTGTAGATGTCGTGCTCGCGGTAGAGGGCGTCGATCACCGCCGCGGTGATGATCTTGGTGCGGATGAGCGGGTCCTTGGCCGGCCCGCCCACGGGCAGCTTGCCCACCAGGTCGAGGACCTTCGGCCCGCCCGACAGGAAGACCCCGTGCAGCGCACCGGCGCCGGCCACCTCCGAGATGAGGTCGGGGTAGGTCTTCTGGATGCGCTCCAGGCCCGGCCGCAACACCTCCTCGATCACCCGCGCCCGCGCCGGGAAGTCCTCCTCCACGGCGACCGCGATGGCCTCGATGGCGGTCGCCGCCTCCTCGCCGAAGCCGTAGTACGTGGTCGACGTGGACTGCACCATCGCGTCCGTCATGTTGTCGTAGGCGCGCCGGAAGATCGGCTCGCGCGCCACGTACGCCGAGATGGACGACTTGCCGCCGCCGAACGACTTCGACGTCGTCACCACGTCGGGCACGAGGCCCTCGTGGCGGGTGAAGTAGAACAGGCTGCCGGTCTTGCCCCACCCGGTGTAGATCTCGTCGAAGATCAGCACGATGTCCTCGGCGGTGCACAGCTCCCGCAGCCCGCGCAGGAACTCCTCCGAGCACCAGCGGATCGTGGAGGCGCTGAACGGCTCGATCAGCAGCGCGTACACGTCGCTGCGCCCGTTCGCGTCCCGCGCCTCGGCCAGCGCCTGGCGCACCGAGTCCAGGTCGCCGTAGGCGAAGGTGCGGATGCCCGGGATCGTGGGGAACGCGAAGTGGTTCTGCGTGCTGCCGGTCAGGCCGCCGGAGCCGAGCAGCTTGCCGTGGAAGCTGATGTCGGAGCGCAGGATCGTGTTGCGCTTGCCCTGGTGGTACTTGTAGGCCAGCTTGACCGCGCCCTCCACCGCCTCGGCGCCGGAGTTGGGCAGGAACGAGCGGTTCAGGTCGCCCGGCAGCAGTTGCGCCAGGTTGTGGCCGAGCGCGGCGAGGTAGGGCGAGAAGTAGGTCTTGTGCACCTCCATCCGCCGCTGCTCCTGGAACCGGCGGCGGGCGGCGAGGATGCGGGGGTGGTTGTGGCCGTGGTTGAGCACGCCGACGCCGCCGGTGAAGTCGAGGATGCGGCGCCCGTCGCTGGTCCACAGGTAGGCGCCCTCGGCGCGTTCGACCAGTTCCCGGCCGAAGCCGAACGAGGTCATCAGCCGGACCTGGCTCTTGTTGATGTACCGGCGGTGGAGGTCGTGGACCGAATCGACGTCCAGGCGCTCGGCCTCTTCCAGACCGATCAGGTCTGCCATCGGTTCTCCTCTGCGCGGGATGGGCACGCCACCCGGCGCCCCGGGCGGGGCCGGCGACGTGCGGGACCGCTCCCAGGAGCCGGCGTCCCACCGGCTCGGCGATCTCGTGCCGTCAAGCTCGCACGGATGGCGGGCGCTGTTCGAGGGATGGCGGATGTCAGCAGGAGGATCGGCCGGAAGTGGACAGCGGGCGGCCGTCAGTCGCCGTTCGGCCGCCACACGGCGGTCGAACGGCGACTGACCTGGCCTTTCACCCCTGCCAGGCCCCGGGGGTCACGACCGGTGCGCGGCGCCCTCCGCCTCGGCCGACGCCTCGCGGCGGCCCACCAGCAGCCCGGCCTGGAAGCGGCTGCCGGCCCCGAGCTCCTCCATCAGGGTCGAGATGTACCGGCGGCAGGTGCGGGTGGCCATGCCCAGGCGGCGCGCGATGACCTCGTCCTTGAGCCCCATGCCCATCAACCGCAGGATCGAGGCGCGCAGCTCGGAGCCCACGTCCTGGACGTCCTCGGCCTGGTCCGGTTCGGGGAAGGGCTGGCCGACCTGCCAGGCGGCCTCGAAGGAGCGGCACAGGTAGGCCACGAGCGTCGGGTCGGTGACCACCGCCGCCCCGGGCGCCTCCTGCCCGCGGCGCTCCTTGGGCACGAACGCGATGCGGCGGTCGTAGATGATCAGCCGCTCGGACAGCTCCTCCGCGGTGCGGATCTCGCCGCCCGCCTCGCCGACCCGCTTGGCGTAGGACCGGGTCGCCATGCTCGACCGGGCCGTGTGCTGGTAGAGCGTCCGGATGCGCACGCCGCGGCGCAGCAGCTCCTGCGTGTGGACGAGGTCCTGCTGGAGCAGGTGGGCCGCGCGGCCGCCACCGGGTTGCAGCGCCATCCGCTCCTTGGCGCAGCGGTGCCGGGCGAGGTCGAGCTCGCGCTGCACGTCCGCCGCGCTGTCCAGCACGCGGATCAGCGCGTTCTCCCGAGGGTGGTGCTCGGTCGAGCGGTAGACGGCGGCGAGGGAACGCAGCTGGCGGTGGATCCGGGAGACCTGGCGGCGCTGGCGGGAGATCGAGATCTCCAGGCTGGAGACGAGTTCGGCCTCGACGATCTCCGGGTCGAGCGGGACGGCCGGACACCCGTCGGCGACGTCGCTGAGGAGCCGCAGCTCCTGCAACCGCTTGCGGGCCTCGGCCACCCTGGGCAGCTCCAGGTCGAGCTCCTCGGCGATCTCCTCGTCGAGGAAGACACCGGCCCGCACCCCGGCCTGGTAGGCGTCCATGACAACATCGTCCAATAACGGCTGCTCGTCCAACGGTCCTGTCTCCCCCTGGGCGCGGCATCCACTTCATCCGGTTTCCACTTGTGGCCACTCCACCATAGGACACCGGTCGTCCCTCGAAGTTGAGCGCGATCGCTGAGAACCTTTGAGGCGTGCCGGGCACTTCGGCATCACACCACCAGGTACTTCGGCATCACACCACCCGGGTATCACTGGAGATGAGATGACACACCTTCGGCAGCGGCCCTTCCGCGAGCTGGCCGGTCTCGTCCTCACCGCGGCAGTCCTCGGCGCGGAGCGCGTCCTGGCGCTCTGCGCGGGATTGGGTGCCCGGGGCTCGTCGAGCTCCGGGAACGACGACAGGTGGGACAGCGCCCTGCTGGGCGGCCCGGCGGTCCTCTGCTGACGAGCGACCCCGCTCCCGCTCCCCCGCGCCCGTCACCCCCCGGCCATCAGCGGCCGGGGGGTGACGGGCGCGGGGGCCTCAGCCGGTCCGGCCGGACCGCCGCGCGGTGAGGGCGAGCGCCAGGCGGGCGATGTCCAGCGCGTTGAGCGCCGCCGCCGCGCGGAGGCTGTCGAAGGTGATCCACAACCACACGGCGCGCGGGTCGTGCGGCGTGACCCGCACCCGACCCACGTGCACCACGTCCGGGTCGGCCGCGGTCAGCGGGGTCGGCCCCGCGCTCTCCGGCGGCGCGGCGTCGTACACGCGCACGCGGGGCAACGACGCCAGCAGCGACACGAGGTCCCCGCGCGGCACCGGCGACTCGGCCTCCACGAGCACCGCGGCGGAATCGCCGCTGACCACCGGCACGTGGACGCAGGTGGCCGTGACGTTCAGCCACGGCCGGTCCAGCAGCCGGCGGGTCTCACCGGCCAGTCGCTGCTCCTCGGCGGTGAAGCGGTTGTGCAGCACCCCGCCGACCGCCGGCACCACGTTGAACGCCAGCGGGAAGGGCGCGCTGTGGGCGGGCAGCTCGGCATCCGGGTCCTGCAACGCCAGCTCCGCGCCCTCCAGCAGCTCCTCGACGCCCTGGCGGCCGAGGTGGGTGGCGGCCTGGTAGGTGCTCAGCACCACCTGGCGGACGCCGTAGTGCTCCTGCAAGCGGTGCAGCAGCCGGGTCAGCGCCGCCGCCATCGGGCTGGGACTGGCGATCAGGCCGTCGACGGGGCGGCGGTCGAGCAGGTGGCCGTTGACCTCGGGCACGATCAGCGGGACGTCCCGGTCGCGGTGGAAGGCCCCGCTGAGGTCGATCACCAGCGCGCCGCCCGCGCAGGCCGCCTTCGCCCAGCCGCGGCTGACCTCCTCACCCGCGCAGAGGAAGACCAGGTCCCCGCGGGTGAACTCCACCTCGTCCGCCGACGCGTGCCGCACCCGGTGCGGCGCGCCGCCCACGACGACCCGTCGGCCGATCGAGCGGGGCGAGGCGCACAGCACCAACTCGCGGTGGGCGAAGGACTTCTCGCCGACCAGCTCCAGCAGGGCGGAGCCGAGCGCGCCGGTGGCGCCGACCACGACCAGGCGGGGGAGCGCGGCGGCAGTGGAAATCACCATGGGTTCTCTTCTCGATCCGAGTGGTTCCCGCCCCCGACCGGGACCACTCCCGTCACCTCACGCCATGTAACCGCCGACCGACCGGGCGGAGAAGCCGAACCCGTTGTCCATAACCGGCCTGACCAACACCTGACACCGCACCCGACCCGCACCTGACACCGCACCCGCCCCCCGCCGCGCCGAACCCCTGGGCGACGGGCCGGCCTCCCGATCAACGCGCCTTCGCCGCGGCAGCGGCCTCACCCGCGCTGCGGGCGATCATCGTCAGGTCGTCGACCGCGGCGATCATCGTGAAGCCCGAGGCCCGGAGGAGGGCGGCCCGCTCCACCGACCCCGCGTACGCACCCGCCAGGACGCCGTTGGCCCGACAGGCGCGAACCACCCGCCGGAGCGGCGCGTCCGCACCACCGTCGGCCACCAACGCGGCCACGTCCAGCCCCAGCGCCAGCGACAGGTCGAACGGGCCGACGAAGACGCCGTCCACCCCGTCCACGGCCGCGATGTCGTCGACCGCCGCCAGCCCGCGCGCCGTCTCGACCATCACCAGGCACAGCACCTCCGCGTCGGCCCGCTCCGGCGCCGCGACCGCCACCGCGTCGACGGACCGGACCGGTCCGAAGCTGCGGGTGCCCCGTGGGGCGTACCGCGCCGCCGCGGCAGCCGCCCGCGCCTGCTCGACGCCGTCGACCATGGGGACGACGACCCCGTCGGCGCCGCTGTCCAGGGCCCGGCCGATCAGCTCGGGCCGGTTCCAGGCGACGCGGACGAAGGCCGGGACGCCCGCCGCGCGCACCGCGGAGATCAGGTCGGTGTTGTCCCGCCCGCCGGCGGCGCCACCGTGCTGCTCGTCGACGCACGCCCAGTCGAACCCGGCGCCGGCGGTCGCCCGCACCACCCGGCTGTCGGTGCAGCCGACCCACAGCCCGGTGCCGAGATCGCGCCGTGCGCCCGCGTCCTGGTCGGTCCCGGTCATCGTGCCTCCTGTGGTCCCCGTCGGAAACGCCGCTCCGCCGATCATGCCCAACCCGGCGACGACGGACACGTCGACGACGACCGGCGCTGGGCCGTTCCGCCGGAACCGGTTTGGGCGCATTGGCCGATCCGGGGCCGTTCGCCCGCGCGAGGGCGCCGCCGCGATCATCATTGACCCGGGTCAAGGCTCAACAGGGGGGAACAGATGAGAGCTGTGCTGATCAAGGCCGCCCGCGTGGCGGTCGCCCTGGCGGTGGTCACCACCGGGGTGGTCGCCACCGCCGCGCCCGCCCAGGCGGCGCAACAGCCGTCGAACGCGACGGCGCCGGTCGCGGCGTGGGCGACCACGGACTCGCGGCGCCCGAACGACACGATCACCACCGGCGACGCCGTCGTCGGCTCCTGGCTCGACGACCGCGGCAAGAAGCACACCGCCAAGTCGTACTTCACCTTCGACCTCACCCGGTTCGCGGGCAAGCGCGTCGTCGGCGCCTCCATCGCGGGGGCCGAGGCGCACGTCAACGACTGCGCCAAGCCGCGCTCCACCGAGCTGTGGGTGACCAGGCAGACCGGCGACCCCACCTGGGTCCGCCAGCCCCGGGAGAAGACGAAGCTTCCCGGCGGCACCGGCCACGGCTGCCAGTGGGACTACGTCGAGTGGGACGCGGGCCAGGCCGTGCAGCAGGCGGTCGCGAGCGGGCGGCTGACCGTGGCCCTGCGCATCACCGAGCAGCACCAGGGCGACCCGGCTTACGGCAGGCGCTACGGCCAACTGCGGCTGTTCGTCCAGTACAACACGACCCCCGACGCGCCGACCGGGCTGACCGTGTCCGGCAAGCCGTGCGGGGACACCCCGCTGTGGGTGGTCCGGTCCTGGGACGGAACCCGGTTGGCCGCCTCCGTCACCGACCCCGACCGGTTCGTCGGCGACCCCGAGGCCCGGTTCGCGTGGTGGCCGCAGGACGCGCCCGGCGAGCGCACGGAGGTCGTCACCACCGCCCACAGCGGCTCCCCGGCGGCCACGCGCCTGCCCGACACCCTCGCCGACGGCCGCACCTACGAGTTCGCCGTGCGCGGCGAGGACGGCATGGACGCCTCGGCGTGGTCGCCGACCTGCCGGTTCACCACCGACTACACCGCACCGGGTTCGCCCGTGGTCGCCTCGGACGACTTCCCGACGGTCACCGACCCGGCGAAGAGCCACCAGGGCGTGCCCGGCGAGCTGACGTTCAGCGCACCGGGCGCCGCCGACGTCGTCGCCTACAGCTGGGGCGACGGCATCCGCCAGGAGACCGTCCCGGTCGAGTCGCCCGGCGCGCCGGTCACGGTCACCTACACGCCGACGGGCTTCGGGCGGACCCAACTGGTGGTGCGCGCCGTCGACCGCGCGGGCAACCACTCGGCCTCCACCCACTACGAGTTCCACGTCCACGAGACCGCGCCCGGCATCTGGGCGGAGCGGTACCCGGAGGTCGGGTTCCCGGTCGACGTCCTGCTGCTCGCCCGGCAGCCGAACGCGGTGACCTTCACCTACTCGGTGGACGGCGGACCGGAGACCACCGCGCCCGTCGACCCGGCCGGCCCGACCACGATCACCCTGCCGGCCGTCACGTTGCCGAGCCCGGTGATCACCGGGTGGACCACCGACGCCGCGGGGCGGAAGTCGGCCGTCTCCTCCGCCGAGATCCGCGTCGACGGCGTCGCGCCGGAGATCGAGCTGACCCCGTACGACCAGGTCGCCGGGCTGCCGGTCGAGCTGTCCGTGCGTGCCGCCCAGACCGGGGCCGTCAGCGTCACGTACCGGATCGGGAGCGGCGAGCCCACCACCGTGCCGCTCGGCGCCGACGGCACGCTCCGCACCACCTTCACCACCGACCTGGTCGGGTGGCACGCGGTGCACGCGGTCACCCGCAACGCCGCGGGCGTCGCCTCGGCCGAGGCGGAGACCGAGCTCTTCTCCGACAGCGGCGCGCCGACCGTCGCCAGCACCGACTACCCGCGCGACCAGGAGGCGGGCGGCCCCGGCATTCCCGGCGCCTTCACCTTCACCTCGCCCCGCCCCGGCGTCACCGCGTTCCGGTACGCCCTGGCCTACGGCGAGGAGCAGGAGGTCGCCGCGGTCGACGGCGCCGCGACGGTGCAGATCACCCCGATGAGCCCGCAGTCGTACTACGTCCGCGTGCGGGGCGTCGGTGCGAATGGGCTGACCACCGACGACACGTACTACCACATCACCGTGCGCCGGTGGCTCCCGCAGGTCGCCAGCCCGCAGTTCCCGCCGGGCGTCGCCCCCGGTCAGCCGTTCGAGATCGTGGTGACACCGACCCTGCCGGGCAGCACCGAGGCCGTCCTCGCCTTCGACTGGACCAACCAGGTGGTGGTCCCCGTGGGCCCCGACGGCACGGCCCGCCACACCCACACCCAGGGGCAGTGGGGCTCGTCCATCCGCATCACCACCCGCACGGCCACCGGCGCGACCTCGGGTGAGGCGCACGGCTACTTCCCGGTCGGCTGAGCGCCGCGGGGCGCCCGGCGGGGTGGGTCCCGCCGGGCGCCCCGGCCGCGATCGGGGCGGGCGCATGGCCCGGCGGTGGTGGTGCGCGGGTTCCTCGCCGATCGACCGGCACGGTGCCCGCCACCTGTTCCGGACGCGTTCCGCGGCAGGAGGCGCCCGCCCCGACGGCCGCACGCACCGCTGCCGTCGAGCACCAGTGCGGCCAACCGAAGGGTTCGGCGGCAGATCCGCAGCGCCGTCGCCGGTTCGAGCGGGGCCGTCGAGGTGCCGCGCCGGTCGCGCACGTCGTCGATCCACGGCTCGATCGTCTCGCCGGCCGGATCGGGCCGGAGGACAGCTCGGCGTCCGGTTCGGGCGCCGCGTGGCTGCGCCTCTGGCGCCACGCGGTGGCGAGTGGGCGGTTCAGCCCGAGCGCGCCGGCGATCTCGGTGATGCCGCAGAAGGCCCGTCCGGGCCGTGCCGACACCGGCCCGGTCCTCCCCCTCACCCACCGAATCGCATCCCTTCGGAGCCCTTTGTCCCCCTTGACGGCGCCCGTTACGTTGACCGCCGTTCGAGGTGACAGAGATGGAGAGATGAGATGACAGGTTCGCGCGCAACCCGGATGCGTCGCGTCGCCGGCGGCGTCATCGCCTCCGCGGCGGTGGCTTTCACGACCGCGCTGCTCCCGACCGCGACCGCGGCCGCCCAGCCGCTCGACCCCGCGGCGTCGCCCGTGACGATCCAGGCCTCCTGCCACGTCGGCCAGGTGCCCATCGTCCTCGCCAACACCTGGGTCAGGCAGGGCCCCGGCCTCGGCTCCCCCTCGCTCTACACGCTGACCGTGGGCGCCGGCTACCGCATCACCGCCGGCCCGATCGACAACGACGGTATCCGCTGGTGGAAGGGCCACGGCAACGGCCTGGCCGACGGCTGGACCCCGGAGTACAACCTCAGCTGCCGGTGACGCGCCACGCCGTGCGGGGATGACCGCGGGGGCCGGGACCGCACGAGGTCCCGGCCCCCGCGTTCCTCGGCTGCCGGCGCCCCGCCGGCACGCGGACCTGCGGCCATCGTGCCGCGGGAGCCAATGCCGCGGGACTCCCGGAGACGAGCGGCCCTCGCCGTGACACGGGACGTCCACAATGGACTGCGCACGGGGCCGTCGCACCGGGCGTGCGGGCGCAGACCGGCGAGCGAACCCCCGCACGCCGGGGAGCACTCGCCGCAGGGGGCGTCCGGCGCGGCCGGATCGAGCGGGTCGGCGGCGGTCGTGATCAGGGTGGTGTGACGGCCGGGGACGTCGGCACGTGGTGCTCCACGAGGTGGGCGAGGGCGTCGGGGTCGTCGGCGATCTCCGGCAGTGCCGCCGGGGTGGCCCGCCGCAGCTGCGTCCAGCCGACGTACGCCGCGTACGCGGCCACGGCCCGGTGCCGGGCCTGCCCGGCCGGGAAGCCGAGTTCGGCG
>NZ_BAAAKE010000028.1:0-138705 GCF_039527585.1 Saccharothrix xinjiangensis
TCTTGCCGCGGTAGTAGGTGGCGACCTGGGTGACGTGGTTGAGCATGGCGTTGCGCAGGGCGCTGCCGCTCATGTTCTGCATCCAGCCCGGCTGCTGGGAGTGCCAGGCCAGGGTGTGGCCGCGGATCTTCTTGCCCTGGTTGCGGGCGTGGTTGACGATGCGGTCGGCGTTGCCGTAGCTGAACTGGCCCTGCTGGGGCTCCAGGGCGTCGATCTTCATCTCGTTCTCGGCGGTGACCATGTCGAACTCGCGGTTCAGGATCCCGACGTAGGTCGAATCGCCCAGCTTGTTCGCGGCCACCGCCGTGCCGAAGTAACGACCGCTCTCCGCGGCGGACGCGCCCAGCGTGGTGCCGGCGCTGGCCACGTTCGGCAGCACCACGGCCATCGCGCCCAGCAGCGCGGCCGCGCCCGTCACCACCGCGACGCGTCGCGGCCCTCCTCGTGCCACCGGCCTGCCGGCAGCGGTGACAGCAGTTCTGGACATCACTTCCTCCAAGGGGTTCGGCGCGGGGGCGGCGGTGCCGGTGCCTGCTCCCGCGGGGGAGGCCGCCCGCGTCGAGGGGCGGTCGGAGTTGCCGAGGCGCTGTGGTCTCCCGCACCGCCGGGCACGCACATCAGGGTCGAAACTTTCGGTAAATCAGGTAGGACTTTCGTAAAGTAAAGTGTGGATTGTGGTGAGTCAAGAACCATGTGTGACCTATAGAGACGCAAGAGGGCAGGCAGAGGTGCACTACCTTCGGGATCGCTACCTTCCGCGGCTTACGAAAGTATCGGCCAGGGTGCTCGGGTATCGGAAAGCGAGTTCACGAGCGCAGTAGGGTGTCCGGGATGCCGGGACCCTCGCACTTCGACGACCACGCCGAGGCCTACGAGCGCGGCAGGCCGCCTTACCCGGACGGGTTGTGGGCGCGGTTGGGGGAGCTGGGGTTGCTCCGGAGCGGCACGCGGGTGGTGGAGCTGGGGGCCGGCGCCGGGTTGGCGACCGGGCCGGTGCTGCGGGCCGGGGCCTCCGTGACGGCGGTCGAGCCGGGGCGCGCCCTGGCGGCGCGCTTGCGGCGGCGTTGCCCCGAGGCGACCGTGCACGAAGGGACCGCGGAGTCCACGCCGTTGCCGGAGGCGGCTTTCGACCTCGCCGTGGCGGCCACGGCGGTGCACTGGTTCGACCTCGAAGTGGTGTTGCCGAAGCTCCACCGCGCGGTGGCGCCCGGCGGGCACTTCGCGGTGTGGCGGAACGCCTTCGGCGACCCCTCGGCGGCGGTCACGCCGTTCCGGGAGCGGGTCGCGGGGATCGTGGCGCGCCGCGACGGGGAGGCGAGGCGGGGTGGGGCCGGTGAACTCGACACGGACGAGTGGGTGAACCGGCTGGGCGGCGGCGGGTACTTCGCCGCCACCCACGTCGAGGAGTTCCGGTGGTCGGTCGAGCTGCGGACCGACCAGGTCCGGGACCTGTTCACCACGTTCAGCGACTGGAGCGCCGCCGAGGCCGAAGAGGCGGCTCGGGCCGCGCACGACCTCGGCGGCCGGGTGTTGGAGCACTACGTCACGCCGTTGGTGGTGCTGGAGCGTCAGCCGTCGAGGCCGTAGAAGTGCACCGGCGAGTTCGGCGTGAAGCCGATCCTCGGGTACACGGGCGCGCCGGCCGCGGTCGCGTGCAGGGTGGCGCGGGTCAGGCCGGTCGCCCGGTGGCCCTCGTGCAGCGCCTTCCGCGTCACCGCCTCGCCGTAGCCCTTGCGCTGGTGCTCCGGGTCGGTGGCGACGAGCGCGACGAAGAGGCGCCCCTCCGCCTCGACGGTCGCCGCGCACGTCACCGGGACGCCCTCGCGCAGGCCCAGGTAGGCGTGCACCTCGTCCTTCCACAGCGCGGACCCGGCGAGCCCGTCGCGGCCGTCCTCCAGGGGGAACCCGTAGGCGCGCGAGTTGAGGTCCGCGTAAGCCAGCAGCTGCTCGTCGGTCGTCACCCGCGCGAACGTCAGGTCCGGGTGGGTCGGCTCGGGGAGGGGCAGCAGGTCGCCCGCCATGCCCACGCCGGAGAAGGCGCGCCGGAGACCCGCCCGCTCGGCCAGTTCGCCGAGCGCGGCCCGCGCGTCCTCCGCCAGCAGGTCCTCGAAGAGCCACAGGAAGCCGGGGCGCCGCTTCGCGCGCATGACGCCCGCGACCTCGACGAGGAGCCGCCCGGTCGTCCCCGCGTCCGCGCCGACCTCGGTGAGGGTGGCGCAGTTCCAGAACGCGAACCGGCAGTCCGCCCAGCGGACGGCGATGCCCGGCAGGTCGCGCACGTCGGCGTCCGGGTTCCGGTCGAGGGCCATGCCGCGCCAGACCAGGGCCAGCTGCTCCACCGACTCGACCGACTCCGCGAGCTCCGCCATCAGCACTCCTCAACGATGATCAAGTTCGCGAAGCCTACCGAGCGACCCCGTCCCGCGATGCGCCGTCGCCGCGGTCGGATCCGAAATTCCGGCTCCCGCCCCGGCGACCCGGTCGTGCCGTCCGGCCAGGTCTGGTGGAGGGCCGGTCGACAGGGCTCCCGGGCCACGGCGGGCGGTGGCCGCGGACACCTCCAGTTCGGCGGCGAGGTCCGCCGCCGTCACACGTTGGCGTGATTGCAGGAGCAGGAGGGCCACCACGAGGCGATCGGCGCGCATGGTTGTCCATGGCCCCCGACGAAGTGCCCGGTTGATGAGCACTCCAGGTCGGACGACGGTCCCGGGCGCCCACCGGAGGAAGGAACCACCCGTGTTGCGAGGTCTCACCACCATCAACCGCTACGCCGACGACGTGGCCGCCGCGCGGACCTGGTACGCGGAGATGCTCGGGGTCGGTGCGCACTTCGCGCGCCAGGACGACGACCGCCCCTCCTGCGTCGAGTTCCGCACCGGCGGCTTCGAGCACGAGTTCGGCATCGTCGACAGCCGGTTCGCGCCGCACGACACGGCCGCCGAGCGGGGCGACCCCACCACCTACCGGGCGGTGGACGACCTGGACGGCAACCTCCGGCGCCTGGCGTCCCCCGGCGCCGAGGTGCACCGCGAACCGGCCGAGCACGGGCCGGGCTTCGTCACCGCCTCCGTGACCGACCGGTTCGGCAACGTCCTCGGCCTGAGGTACAACGAGCGCTACCTGCGGGTCGCGAACGAGAGGGCCTGACCGCCCGCCTTCCCTCCCACGGTCGCCTGCGCCGCACCACCGGCGATGAAGGTCGAACCCCCTGATCGAACCCCGAGAGCCCAGGCGCTCGCGCCGCGGTCGAGCCGGCAGGCGATGACGTGGCGAGCGTGCCACATGCCGTTTCCCGGCTTCGACATCGAGGAAACGGGAAACGACACCGACGGCAGTCCTGTGAGTAGATGGGTGCCGGTGCGGGCTCGCACCACGTGATCGGGTTGCTGTCCCAGGGGGAGACGATGATCCACGAGCCGATACGGGCGTCGGCCTTCGGCCCGGAGTTGCGGCGGCTGCGCACGGCGGCCGGTCTGTCGACGCACGGGCTCGGCCGGCTGATCCACTTCAGCAAGGGGCACATCAGCAAGGTGGAGAACGGTCTGAAGTCGCCCAGCGCGCAGTTCGTCCGGGCGGCCGATGCCGTCCTCGCGGCAGAGGGCCGGCTGAGCGCGTTGGCGGACACGGGGGAGAGGACGCGTCCGGGCACCGTCCACCGCCGCGCCGGTTCAGCGTCCCCCGACCCCGAGTTCGCGGTCCGGGAAGACCTCACTCCGGCGGGCCCGGTCGAGGAAGCCGAGGTCGAGTACTCGCTCGAGGCCTTCGGGGGGCTCCTGAGGCACTTGCGGGACCTGGGGCAGACCTTGGACCCGTCCACCGCGGTCGCCATGGTCAAGCCGCCCTTCTTCGCGCTGCGCGCCCTGACCGCCCCGCTGAGCGGCCCGTTGGCCGACGAAGCGTTGACGCTGGCCGCGCGTTTCGCGGACTTCGCCGGCTGGATGACCCAGGAGACCGGTGACGACGTCAGCGCGCTGCGCTGGGTGGACATCAGCGCGGCCCTGGCCCGGGAGGCGAACGACGACGACATCATCGCCCACACCCACGTGCGCCGGGCGAACATCGCTCTGTACCAGCAGGACGCTCACGGGACGATCGCCTTCGCCGGGCTGGCGCAAGAAGTAGGGCGCGCTCCGAGGGTGAAGGGCCTGGCCGCCTTGCGCGAGGCCCAGGGGCACGCCCTGGCGGGATCCCACGAGGAGTTCAAGGCCTGCCTGGACCGCGCTGTCGCCCTGTTCGCGGGCGGCGAGCCGGAACGGCCGCACCGCAGCCCGCCGCTGGGGCCGACGAAGATCGCCGACCCGATCGCCTTGGCCGAGGGGTGGTCGCTGCACGACCTGGGCAGGAGCGCCGAAGCCGTCGAGGTCCTCGAACCGTTGTTGGCGGCAACGCCGAGGACGCGCGCCAGGGCTTGGGCCAGGACCGCGTCTCGCCTGGCGCTGGCGCTGGCCGGCCTCCGCGAGGTCGACCGGGCGTGCGATCTCACGGGCGACATCCTCACGCTCCCCCTGGTCGCCCGGTCGGCGACCATCCGGAGCGACTTGCGCCAGTTGTCCAGGACCCTCAACAGGTGGAGTTCCGATCCGGTGGTGAGGAGAACGGTGCCGCGCCTGTCCGCCGCGCTGCTGCCGATGTCGGACCGCCGCCCGACCCCGTCGGCCCCCCTCCCGGGAGAAGAGCGGTGACGAAGATCTTCCTCTCCTACCGCTCCGAGGAAGACGCGTACGCGGCGGTGCTGCTCGACGAGAAGCTGTCCGAGGTGGTGGGGCGGGAGAACGTCTTCCGAGCCAGCCGGTCCGTCGCACCGGGTGAGAGCTACGCGGAAGCGATCATGGAGGCGCTCCGGCTCTGCGACACCGTGCTGGTGATCATCGGCAGGACCTGGCAGGGGCGCATCGAGGAGAACGGCGACCGCGCGTCCCCCGATGAGGACGACTGGGTGCGCGTCGAGGTCGCCACGGCACTGCGCCACGGCAAGCGGGTCATCCCCCTGCTGCTGAGCCGCACGTCGCGGCTCAGCGCGCACGACCTGCCCGACGACATCTCGGAGTTGGCGTTCAAGCAGTACCTCAAGTTCGAGCACCGCACCACCGACGTGGACCTGGCCCTCCTGCTGAAGGCGCTGGGACTGCCGACTCCGCTGGTCGGCGAACCGCAACCGCCCCCTCCCGCGTCGAACCCCGTCCCAGGCTTCTCGATCCGGCGGGAGGTCGGGTGGGACGGGAACGTGGAGGTGGACGTGGTGCGGCGAGGTCGTGACGGTGCCGTCCTGGGCCGGCTGTCCGGCCACGCCGGTACCGCGGACCTGGCCCGGATGGCGGCGATGATCGCCCAACCCCTGCCGGGGGAGGTCGAGACCGGGCACGATCCGTGATCGCCCGGGCGTCGTTCCCGCGCCGGCGACCCCGCCGGCGTCACCCGCGTTCGGCGTCGATCTCGCGCTGGTCGGCGACCCGTTCGCGGGCGGTGACCTCGTCCTCCCGCTCGTCGATCCGCCGTGACCGGTCGGTGGCGACGCCCTCCTGGCGCCGGAGCCGGTCGATCCGCGCGTCCTGGACGGCCTCCCGCCGGTCGAGTTCCCACTCCCGCCGGTCCTGCCGGTGCTCGCGCCGGTCCTGCTCGTGCTCTCGCCGGTCCTGCGCCGACCGCCGCATCTCCTCGGCCGAGACCGCCACCTCGGTGTCGATCTCTTCCTGCTGGTGCTCGCGGTCGTGGTCCACCCGGACACTGTCCCACCCGCGCGCCGCCGGGGACACCCGTCCGACCAGTCGGCGGGACGGGGGCCGCTCGGCCTCCGCCAGGGCGAGCACGTCGCCGGGTCCCTCCCGCCGGGACTACGGGTCGTGCCGTTCGACCGCGGCCAGCCGGCGGCGCAGGAGGGCGCGCTCCGGTTCGGTGCCCGCCAGGTCCAGCGCCTCGCGGTAGGCCGCGGCGGCCTCGGTGCGCCTGCCCAGCACGCGCAGCAGGTCGGCGCGGGCGGCCGGGTAGGGGTGGTGGCCGCGCAGCAGCGGTTCGCCCGCCAGACCGTCGAGCAGCTCCAGGCCCGCGCGCGGGCCGTCGCGCATCGCCACGGCCACGGCCCGGTTCAGCGCCACCACCGGCGACGGGGCGAGCGCCATCAGCACGTCGTAGAGCGCCACGACCTGCGGCCAGTCGGTGGCGGCCAGGTCGTCGGCCTCGTCGTGCAGGGCGGCGATCGCGGCCTGCACCCCGTACGGGCCGGCCGGGCCGCCGGTCAGCGCCGCGGTCGCCAGGTCGCGGCCCTCCTCGATCATCGGGCGGTCCCAGCGGCCGCGGTCCTGCTCCTCCAGCAGCACCGGCTCGCCGCCCGGACCGGTGCGGGCGTCACGCCGGGCGTGCACCAGCAGCACCAGCCCGAGCAGCCCGGCGACCTCCCGCTCGTCGGGCAGCAGCCGGCGCAGGATCCGGGCCAGCCGGATGGCCTCCTCGGCCAGGTCGAGCCGCTGGAGGTGCGGGCCGGAGCTGGCCGCGTACCCCTCGGTGAAGACCGAGTACACGACCTGGAGCACGCCGGGCAGCCGCTCGGGCAGCTCGTCCGCGCCGGGCACGCGGAACGGGATGCGGGCCTCGCGGATCTTCTTCTTGGCGCGCGTGATCCGCTTGGCCATCGTCGCCGGCGGCACCAGGAAGGCCCGCGCCACCTCGGGCGTGGTCAACCCGGCCAGGCAGTGCAGGGTGAGCGCGGCGCGGTCCTCGGCCGCGAGCGCCGGGTGGGCGCAGGTGAAGAACAGCTGCAACCGCTCGTCCGGCAGGTCGCCGCCGGGCTCCGCGGCGGGCACGGGACCCGCCCGGTCCGCCTCCACCTGGAGGACGGCCAGCCGCGCCGCGAACGCCTGGTCGCGGCGCAGCCGGTCGACGGCCCGGCGGCGCGCCGTGGTCATCAGCCACGCGCCGGGCTTGGGCGGGACGCCGTCGACCGGCCACCGCGCCAACGCCGCCTCGATCGCCTCGGAGGTGACCTCCTCGGCCAGGTCGAGGTCGCCGAACCGGCGGACGAGGGCCGCCAGCAGCCGACCGCGCTCCTCGCGGAACACCGCCTCCACGGACGCCACCGGCGAGCCCACCGCCCTCAGCCCCCGAAGTCGGCGACCGGCCGGACCACGACCGCGCCGTCCCGCGAGCCGGGGCAGCGGGCGGCCCAGTCGAGCGCGGCGTCCAGGTCGGGCACGTCGATCACGTAGAAGCCGCCCAGCAGCTCCCGGCTCTCGGCGAAGGGCCCGTCGGTCACGGTCCGCCTGCCGTCCCGGTCCACCCGCACCGTGGTGGCGGTGACCAGGTCGGCCAGCGACTCGCCGGAGACGAAGATCCCCGCCCCCTTCACCTCCTCGTCGTAGGCCACCCAGTCCTCGACGGTGCACCCGGCCGCCCCGCCGTTCTCGTCGGCGGCGCCGGCCATGATCAACATCAGGTACTTCACGGTCCCGACTCCTCTGGATCCCGTGCGGCAGGGCCGCCGCACGACACCACTACGAACGGAACCCGGTCAAATGGACAGCACCTCGAAAAAACCTTCCGCGCCGACATCCGCCCTGCTCCCGCACGTGCCGACCGCCCGCCACGGTGTGACGCCGACGTCCCGTCAGCGGTTGGACGAGGGGAACCGGCCGTCGCTGCTGCCGAGCGCGATCAGGTCGGTGTACTGGTCCTGCCAGGACCGCTCGGTGGCCAGCAGGTCGGCCAGCCGCTGCACCCACTCCACGCCGACCGGCGGTGTCGCACCGTTCGCCAGGTGCTGCTCGGTCTCCTCGCGGGCCTTGCGCCACTCGGCCAGGGTGGGACTGAGCACGGGACCACCGGCGTGTTCCGACATGCGCCGAACAGTACTGCGCCACGACCGCCCGTGCTGCGGTACAGTCGTCCGGGTTGGGGCACCAGGTTGCCGGCACCCCGCCGTCGCAATCCCCCCGACCCAGTCCGGTCCGGTGGTAATCCGGCCGGGGACGGGAGCACCGGCTTGCCGCCGGATCACCAGTTCGCAGGAGCACTTCTCCCGATCTCGCCCCCCGAGCGCCCCGCGCGCCGGGATGAGCCCTCAGCGGAACGGGGGCCGGCATGACGTGGACCGGCCGACCCGCCCGGAACCGGGGCGCGGAGATCAACTTCAACGAGGCGCGGGCCGAGGGCGACAAGGCCGCGGCCAGGCAGCAGATCCAGGCCGCCCGCACGGTGGCGCAGCACTCGCTCGACGTGGGCGACTGCCGCGAGTTGCTGTCCATGCTGGGCCTGTCCGGCCGGCGGTCGGGCACGGCGACGCAGCACGACGTGCCCACCTGCGCGGTGCAGGACCAGCACGCGGACCGCCTTTACCGGGATGCTCCCGATTCCCGGGCGACCGAAGGAGCACGTCGATGACCCAGGGCACCGTCAAGTGGTTCAACGGCAGCAAGGGATTCGGCTTCATCACGCCCTCGGGTGGCGGCGCCGACCTGTTCGTGCACCACTCCGAGATCCAGGGCTACGACTTCCACGGCATCCCGGACGACCAGCCGGTGGAGTTCGAGGTCGGCGAGGGCCGCAAGGGACCGCAAGCCCTCGCGGTCCGCGTCCTCTGACGCGAGGCTGACGGTGGGGGGCCGACCAGGCCCCCCACGTCACCCGGCCGATCAGGCGCCGGTGAAGACCGGCAGCCCCTCGAAGCGCGGCAACTGCACGCCGTCGCGCAGCCGCCGGGGAACGACCTGCCCCTCGACGGAGGGATGGCTGAACACGACCGGGTGGACCGTGCTCGGGATGTCGGTGTTCGCCTGGTTCTTCTTCAAAGTCATGGGATTCCCTGTGGTTCGGGTGGTTGTTCAGGACGCCGAGGCGCGCAGTTCCATGCGCTCGGCCAAGTCGGACCAGTCCGCGTAAGGCGGGAGGATCACCGGGCGCAGCCCCGATCCGCGCCGCGTGACGGATTCCGCGACGAACCGCGCCACCGCCTCCGGCGCCGGGACGAGGTCGCCGGTGGACCGCGAGAGCACGATCGGCGGCTCGCCGGGAGAGGTCTCGATGGAGACCACCCACCCCTGTGACGCGCTCCAGACCAGCATCACGTCGCGGTCCGGGTGCTCGGTGGAGCGGCAGCCCAGGGCGAGGTAGGCGGTGGCCGTGTCCGTGACCTCGCACGTGGTGCCCTCACGGGGCACCCCGACCGCCTCGGCCACCGTCCGCACGTAGGCGCCGAGCGCCCGGGCCAAGCCGTGCGCGACGTCGGCGGGCGCAGCCCTTCGACGAGGCGCCACGACACCGCGGTGCGAAGAGGTCGGCAGTCGCCGACCGAACTCGTCACCGCCCCGGGTGAGGAGGGCGACACCGTTGGTGCGGCAGGGATCGAGTGGTTCGGTCCGTGTCATGTGGACTCCGTCTGCCCGGCGTTCGTGCACCGGGCGTGTCGGTGGCGTCACGCGGGAAGCGGACGTGGCGAGCCCTCGTCCACCGGGTCCCGTGGTCACCGGGGTGACGGCTGTCGCGGGCGAGCGGCCCGAAGGCCGTGGAGGTGGCGAAGTCGAACGGGTGGCCCCCGGTGTCGCCGACCTGCTCCGCCGTGCGGAGGGCTGGATCGGGTGAAGCGGGAGCGCTCCTGCGGGACGCAGGCAGCGTTATCGTCCTGTTGCTGTCCAGAGTACCCCATTGGCCTGGAATGTGCTGGTGATCGGCCGCGCGAACGGCGACGGGAGGGACCGAGGACCGGGCAGCGCCGGTTCGGGGCTCGGACCAGGGTTCCGGCTCGGCGCGTCGGCGCGTCGGTGATCGAGAAAGTCGAAAGGGGAAGCAGGAGAAGACCGCCTGCTTCCCGGTTGCGGAATGGCGAGCATCAAGCGGCGCAAGGAGAAGAGGCCACGACCGCCACCGCCTGCCGCTCACACCACGAGATCGCCTGGACCGACCTGGCCGGGCGGCTGACCGGTGACGAGCTCCGCAGGTCGTGCACCCGCCCCGAATCCCAGTTGGACACCCGGCGGGTTGCTCCTCAGGAGAGACGTCTACCGCCTGTTCGACCGAGGCAGCCCGGCCGTGTGCGGGCGCAAGGCCGTCATGGACCCGATCGGCGACGACCCGCGCGGCACGTCCGGCGGCGGTGCTCAGGCATCGGTCACGTCGTCCCGGCTGGACGAACCCGACGCCTGGTCCACGATCCACGCCGTCCGGCCGTCGCGGACGCGGGCGCAGGTCACCACCTCGCCGATCCGGCGCAGGAAGAGATCCGGCGATGTCCGGATTCGTTCGGAACAAGGTTCCCGATCAGCCATGGTCATCGACGACCTTCCCGCTCGCTGCACCACCACCGGCGTGAGTTCCGGGAGGAAGCATGTCAGCGTTCCTTTCGAAGGGCATTGCCCCGATGTGGTGGTCCGGCGGGAAACTTGGCCGCTGGTCCGAGGCGGGCGCCGCCGAGCTGAACGGCCGGATCGCGGTGACGCCACTAGTGAGTGCCGGATGGCGAGGCTGCGGCCCTGTTCGACGACCCGGCCGCCCGCCACCACCGCGCCGAGGTCGACCGCACTCCGCCGAAGAGGCGAAGGAGGCCCCCACGCCTTGAACAACGTGCCCCACTCGCTGGTCAGGTCGCGCGACGTGCCGGGATCACGTGGCCGAGCTTGAGCAGGGCCTTGCGGAACTTCAGCTCCTGGTCCGGCCGCACGGCGAGGTGGCGGTCGCCGATGGGTCGGCACAGCGCGCGCAGGGCGCGGTCACGGGTGATCAGCGCGGCGAGCGCGGGATCGGCGCACTCGATCACGCGGACGTGGCCGAGGTCGGTCAGCTGCGAGCTCCGCCGCTCGACGTCCTCGACCAGCACGCGCACCGCGTCGGGCAGGTCCGGCGCGCTCCGCTCGGTGAGGAAGTCGACGAACTCGCCGAGGTCGCGGCCGGTGTCGAGCGCGGCGAGCAGGGTGGCGGCCGACACCGCCCAGACGCGGTCGGCGGTCTGCCCCGCGTAGGCGGACAGGACGAGCCGGTCCGCGGCGCCGACCTCGCCGGTGGCGACGACGTCGAGGTTGGGCAGCACCTTCAGCGGCCGGGCTCCGGTGGCGACCGGCCCCGGCGGTTGGTAGGCGTCGGTCAGGCCGAGGGCGTGGGCGCCCAGCGCGGTGAGCCTGATCGCCACCAGCCCGTCATAGCGGCTCAACGCGTCCAGGTCGTCGCCGCCCCAGTTGTCGACGTAGTCGTCGCGCGCGCCGCGCGGGTCGACGTAGTCGAGGTCGACCAGCCCCAGCGTGCCCGCGTACTCGAACAGCACGGCCAGGGTGTAGCGGCCTTCGAGGAGTTCCCAGTCGTGGTGCCCGGCGTAGCCGAGGCTGCCGTACTCGGGGTCGACGAGGTAGAGCTTCCACAGCGCCACGTCGTTGCGGGCGATGGTGGGGTTCATCCCGCGCCGCCGCATGGTGGCGAACAGGGAGTCCACGTCGACCCACCTGTCCACCGGGCAGGTGGACAGGGCCTCGGCGACCACCCGCCGACGCGGCTTGGCCGCGGTGAGGACGTTGCGGATCCGCTGGCCCTTGACCTCCTCGACCCGGCTGAACTCGTCGATCACCGCGTGGGTGAGCCAGCGCTGCCACAACCCCCGGATCGTGTCGGCGGGCGGCTTCCCGAGCGCCGCGCGCCCCTTGGGCGTCAACCGGAGGCGGGCGCCGTCGAGCGCCGCCAGGCCGCCGGCCTGGAGCAGCAGCGGCCACGCGAACGCGGCGATGGGCTCGTCGGCGTAGAAGTCACCGTTCGCGAGGTGCTCGCCGATGGCGCGGGTGGTCGCGGCGGACGGCCGGCTGGTCTTGTCGCTGCACCTCAGCTCACCGGCCGCGCACAGTTCCAGCACGGTGCGCAGGTTGGCGAGGGCTTCCCGCTCGGTGAGCCGCACCTGCTCCGGCGAGGAGTCCACCTGGTTCACGTTCCCCCACTCGGCGGCGCGGCTCGTCGTAGGTCGGGTCCACTCCTGTTCCGCCACCTCCACGCCCGGCGCCGGGCACGACCCGCTTCGAACGACTTCCGCGGTCAGGCTCCCACACCCGGGAACGGCGGCCTGACGGGCGCGTCGTCCTGCCCCGTGCTCCCCGGCCGGGGATCCGTCAGTCGACTGGGGTCGGCCCGCGAGGGGCGGGTGCGGCGAATCGGCGTGTACGGGACGACCGTGACCGGCACCCGCGTCTACCGCGTGCGCCTGGAAGTGACCCGACGCGGTCCGGCCGGGCAGTGCTCCTGCCCGTGGGGCTCCGAGGGGTTCTTCCGCAAGCACTGCGTGGCGACGTCGCCGGCGTGGCCGGCCCGTGGCGACCCGGCCGCTCGACCCCGGTCGAGATCCTCCTCGACGGGGTCGACACCCAAGCCGCCTGGCAGGCCGCCGAGGACGGGGGCCGCGCGGCGGAACCGCACCTCCGCCGAGCCCGAGCCCGAGCCGCCACCCACCCGGCCGACGCGATCCCCGGCCCGCCTCCTGTCCGAGGCCAAGCGCCTGTTCACCCGCTGCGACCGCGACGACGACTTCCACCACCACATCACGACCCTGCGCCACACCCGCCGCACCCAGTGGGCCCTGCGCCGGGAACTCGGACCAGTCCGGCCTGCGCTGACGGCGAGAGAACCCGCGTCGCAGGTGGGTGAGCACTGCCCAGGTCGTCCGGCTGCGTTCGGGGGCCTCCGCGTCGTTCTGACCAGCAAGACCGGCCTCAACAGCACGAAAGGCCGCCAGCGAAGCGCTGACGACCTCAAGTGGGCGAACCTGCGATGTGCCCCCGGCAGGATTCGAACCTGCGCTCCCGCCTCCGGAGGGCGGTGCGACTCCCCGTTGCGCCGAGCGCTCTACCAGCATAAACAGTGAAGTGATCTTGTTCTTAAGAGCTGCTTTGGCCCGTATTTGGCACAGGTCGGCGTCGTGCCGACCGTTGGGTGCCGGTCAGCCAAGCGCAAGCGGCTGTAACAGCCGGGGGACACGGTGACGTGGTGACCAACGCTTGCTGTGCTCCGAGGAGTATCAACCCGTCAACCGCAGCACGTGCACCGCTCTGCGGCCGTCTCCAGTACTACGCGTAGAGCCCCGTGCGGAGATCGGTCCGCCCGCTGCTGTGAACGCCAGGGTCGAGCGCAGGCAAGCGTGGTAGAGCCAAGAGCAGCTTCACCCCGACTGTTGCAGCGTTCCGAGGTCAGCACGGTGGAGCGGGACAGGTGGGACAGTAGTTCTGCGGGCTGTCCCACCTCAGAACTGCTGGTCAGGGGGTATAGCGAGACAGGTGGGACAGGCGGGACAGCATCCCTTGCCGGGGGAGGCTCTCCGGTCGCGGTGCCCTTTGGTGATGCTGGCTGTTGAGGCCATTCGGGGGACATTGACAAGGGTGTGTGTCGTCTACGCGGGCTGGCTCGATACTTCCGGTGTCGTAGTCGGATGACAGTGGGGGATGCCAGGTGATCGAGTCGGTGGACTTTGTGATGGCGGCTGTGGCAGCCGGTGCCGCCGCTGGGTTGACGGACACCGCGTCTGCGGCGGTGAGAGATTCCTACTCTGCGCTCAAGAGGTTGGTGGTGAAGGGGGCGCGGCGCGAGGGTGTCGAGCCGGTGACCGAGGAACAGGTTGAGGATCCGGGAGAGCATGTTCGGGTGCGTGAGGCGCTGGAAGCCGCCGGGGTGGCGGCCGACTCCGAGTTGGTCGCCGCGGCACGCCGGGTACTAGAGGCGGCCGACCCGCAGGGTGCGCATCAGGGGAAATACACCGTCGATCTGCGGGACAGCAAGGCCGTGCAAGTAGGCGACCACAACACGATGAACGTTACTTTTTAGTACGGGATAGGTGTAGTGGTGACCGGTCACAAGGGCGTGCAAGAACCAAGGTTCGACGTCGATCTGCGCGGTGCCAGGGCGGTACAGGTGGGAGACCACAACCGGATGTCGCTGTATCCGGATCGGGAGGTGGCGTGGCCGGTTCGGGTCGGATCAGTGCCGTTGACGGCGGACTGCTATCAGAACCGGGCCGCCGAGCAGCGCATGCGGGATGCGTTAACGTCGGATGGGGTCGCGGTGCTGACTCCGGCCGTTACAACGGTGCTGCGCGGATTGGGCGGAGTCGGCAAGACGCAGATCGCCGCACGGCACGCCCGTCGCCTGTGGTCAGACTCTTCGGTCGATGTGGCAGTGTGGATCACTGCCACATCGCGTGACGCGGTGCTGACCGGTTACGCCGACACCGCCCGACGCCTGCTGCTGGTCGAAAGCGATGTCGAACCCGAGCGCGCGGCACTCGCGTTGCTGGAGTGGTTGACGGCGACCGATCGCTGCTGGCTGATCGTTCTTGACGACCTCATCAGACCGGCGGACCTGAGTGACCTGTTGCCACCGCACGACCGCACCGGTCAACTTCTGGTCACCACCCGCCGCCAGGACGCGGCCTTGACCAGACACGACTGGGAAGTGGTCGAGGTCGGCGTGTTCAGTCCTGCCGAATCACTCGCCTACTTGCAAGACCGTCTCCCCGACGTCGTCACCGACGAGGAGACAGAACAACTGCGGAGGCTAGCCGAGGAGCTGGGACACCTGCCATTGGCGCTGGCTCAGGCCGCTGCGTTCATCGCAGACAGACCACTGCTGACCCCGGCTACCTATCGGGCGCGCTTGGCCGACCGCCGCCGCACACTGGCTGAGGTGATGCCCGACAACCAGAGCCTGCCCACCGGCCACCGCGCGGCCGTGGCCGCGACATGGTCGTTGTCGGTTGATCTCGCCAACGAGCTGCACCCGCCCGGTCTTGCACGCCCGTTGCTGGAAATCGCCGCCCTGCTCGACCCCGCTGGCATCCCAATCGATGCGCTTATCGGTGAGACAGTGTGCAAGTACCTGGCCGACCAGGCCGGCTGGCCGGTGGACTCCGAGGCGGTGAGCGACGCCCTGGGGTGCCTCAAACGGTTGAGCCTGATCACTCTGGATCTCACCCAACCGGCACGGGTGGTTCGGGTCCATGCCCTCGTTCAGTGGGCCACCCGCGACGCGGTCTCTGCTGACCGCATGTCCAAGTTGGCATGGGTGGCCGGTGACGCACTGTTGGAAGTCTGGCCTCAGATCGAGCACGATCAAACGACGGCTGCGGGTTTGCGATCGAATGCCACGTCGTTGTGGAGCACGGCAGAAGAGTGCCTAATTGGTCCTCGTGGGTCAGGTAACGTCCATTACCTGTTGTTCCTTGCTGGCCACAGTCTGGGAAGTGTAGGACTACCCGTTCAGGCGGTCGAATACTTCGATCGACTTTACGCCGCTATCCATCGTCTCTTGCAAACCGGCCATCCCGATGCCCTGACAGCGCGCGTCCACCTTGCTCTTTGGCGTGGGGAGGCTGGTGATGCGGCTGGGGCGGGCGAGGCGCTCGCCGAGATTCTTACTGACGAACTGCGAGTTCTCGACCACGGTCATCCTCTTATTCTGGCGACTCGGCATAACGTTGCTAGATGGCGTGGGGTAGCCGGTGATGCGGCTGGGGCGGCTGAGGCGTTCGCTGAGCTGCTTATCGATCAGCTACGGGTTTCAGGACCTGACCATCCCAGTACTCTGAAGGCCCGTAGTAACCTCGCTTATTGGCGTGGAGAGGCCGGTGATGCGGCTGGGGCGGCTGAGGCGTTCGCCGAGCTGCTTGTTGATCGACTTCGCGTGCTAGGGCCCGACCATCCCGATACTTTGACGGCCCGTGGCCATCTTGCTTATTGGCGCGGGGAGGCTGGTGATCTGGCTGGCGCGGTTGAAGCCTTCGCCGAGCTGCTTGCCGATGATCTACGAGTCTTGGGCCCTGACCACCCGAAAACCTTAGGCACTCGTAGCTATCTTGCTCATTTTCGTGGGGTATCCGGTGATGCGGCTGGGGCGGCTGAGGCGTTCGCCGAGCTGCTTGTTGATCGACTTCGAGTGCTAGGGCCCGACCACCCAGGCACCCTGGTCACTCGCGGCGATTACGCATACTGGAAAAGTAAAGCTGGCGGTGACCTGGTCGAGGTGGCTAAAGCGTATTTTGAGTTGATCAACGATCAAATCCGTGTGCTAGGTCCAGATCACCCGGACACCTTGAAAACTCGTAGCATTCTCGGCTTTTGACACGAATTTCAGTGGAGGTCATACCTCAAGGGTTCAGTGCGGCAATTACATCGTTGAAATTTCCTTGAGGCAGTACATCTCGAGAAAGCGGGTGTTGCGGCAGCGTAGGACAGTGAGACAGCGGTTTGCGGGTATTCCACCTTGAAACCGCGGGTCAGGTGATGCGGTGGGGCAGGCGGGACATGGCAGCACTCGCCTCGGGAGGGCGGTTGCTGCGGCCTGGCGGTGCAGCTGGACGGTTGAAGCGGCGGGCATCGCGAAGGGGTGAGACAGGTGGGACAGCCGTTCCCTGGGCTGTCCCACCTCGGAATAGCAGGCCAACCATGGTGGCGAGACAGGTAAGACAGGTGGGACAGCACCACCTCGGGAGGTGTGCGGTCGGCTGCTGATGACCGGGGATGCTTACTGCTCACGGGGGATGAACGTTCGCCAGTCCGCCTGGCCTCTGATCCTGGCGACCGTGTCCAGTACAAGGTCATGACAGCCTTCGCCCGCGTCGTGCATGACTTGGTCCATGAAGGCGTTCGCGCCGGCTGTGTCGCCGCCGCGCAGGTGGCTCTCGACCTCGTTGACGCAGTGCGCGAGGTAGGTCCATAGCTGGGCCACCTGGTCCTCGGTCAGCGTGATCTGGAAGCTCACGACCCCTCCAAATGATGCAAACGATGCACACGAGTCCAATGAGGATACTCGATGCATCTAGTGACAAGCGCGTCACCTGAGGTGTTTCGAGGCGATTGGTCCGTCAGAGTGAACCTGTGCCACCCCGCCCGAAGCTCGTCTCGACCGGCGTCGCAGCTGCCGAACTCGGCATCGACCGTGTGACGTTGGCGCGCTGGTGGCGCGCCGGCCTCGTTGAGCCCGAGTTCGTGACGGCGGGCGGACATGCCCGCTGGGACATGGACAAGTTGCGCCAGAGCTTGCGCGAACGTGCGCGTCGCGAGGAGGGCTGAAGCTCTTAACGCCACACTACGATCGTTTTGTCGTCATGCAGCTTTGCGCGTGGAAGTAGCGACGCCGTCTGGTCCTCTGTCTCTTCCCAGTGGTGCAGTCTTCCAAGTAGGTCCTCCAACTCGGGGGTGGACATGTATGCGACCCTGCTCCACTCAATGCCCAGATGGTCTATTGGTCGTTGAGCGCCATCCGTAGTGAGGACAAACCACTCGACTTCCGTAAGAGGAAAACTGCATTGCACGGCTTCGGCCGCAGCTTCTGGGGCGTACTCTGCAATCCAGTATCCGTCAGGGCGGTTACGCCTCTTTAGTTCTTCTTCTTGAAGGGCGCGAAGAATTCTTTTGTGCGTTTCGTCGTACCCGCTCCCGGAGATGAGACGACTGCGATACTCCTTTCGATGTTCGGTGCCTACGGTCGACAGTCGATCATCTGTAATCCGGTGAATCTGACCGTCTTTCATGCAGACAATGGCCGTACTGTCACCTAGGGTTAGAACTTTGAGTGAGTTAGCGTCGACCTGCGCTATCAGGACTGTAGAAGATGGTCTGCCTCGGGCAGGTAGTTCCAAATCTTCAGCGGATCGCCGGATGCTACTGGAAAGAACATTAACCAGGCTGGTATAGTCTTTTCTAAGGCTTTGGGTAATGTGTATCAGTAGATTGTCCACATAGTTCTGTGCATCAACCAGCGCAGGTGTGAAGCTCGAAGCGCCATCCAGCACCACGGCAGCGTTCCCGACCTCTCTCCAGCGGTCCTGGCCTGGTCCGTTGCCACCGGGAAGCATCGCACCTTGAAACATAACTAGGACCACACCCTTGGGGGAACTAGAACGCTGGTCGATTTTGGTGTCAGTCCATCAAAAGCTGTTGTGACGGCCATGCTGAACTCCTGATTGCCGTACTGTGCATATAGTTCGGGGAGTGACTGCATAAGATAATGTGCGGCACCCGCCGAGCCCAAGGCGTGGAGTCCTGCGATATGTACAACGATATGAGATCCCAGTTTGCGGCGCGCGATGTATGCGTGATCGGCTCTTGTGGGATGTGCTTCATCCATTGGCGAGAGGAAGCGATCTCCTGTTTTCTGATCCACTATGTACCACTGGACGTTATCGCCCAAGGTCATCGTCAAAAAGGGGTCGCTCGACATCAGTTTGTTTCCGATATGGGCAGATGCGGGGCCGCACACGACCACGGCGTCACCTTTAGGTTCCCACTCGTCACGAGGATCGATGACCACGCGATGAGGTACGACGAAAGCCAGTTTTTCTAGCTCACTTGCAAGGTGTGATCCTGCTGCGTCGTCCTCCGAGGCGATGACTACATCACTGCGTTCCCTTAGCAGTCGACCGGGTAGTGCCACTTCTACGGGACCAATGCCGAAGAACGCGCGTTCAGGTGCAGGTGCGGTGTTACGGATCTGAGTTACGCGACCTTTGGTGATACCAAGCGCGGTAGCGATTTCAGTGAAACTCATGTCGGTTGATCGACGCGCGTCCTCAATAGCTTCCCTGCGAAGGCGCGCCAGCTCTGTGGCCCGCTGCTGGTAGACGGTGATCAGCTCCCCTGCGCGCTTGCCGCGTCGGATGGGGTCGGGGTCCGCCCGAACGGACTCGAACTCGTCTGGCGCTGAGGTCGTCATGCTCATGGAGTTTAGACCCCCTTGACAGGTGTCGCACCGCAGTCTTACGGTGTGTTTACTCCCCCTCGACAAGGGGTGGCGCTGGCCAGGAGAGTTTAGACCCCCTACACGATGGAGGACCTGATGAGCACCACGAAGACCTACCCGGACGGGCTGACCCCGGTGACGTTGGCGCTGTTGGACGCGCAGGTGTCGGTGGAGATCGCGTTGGGTGAGCCGACGTCGGGGTTGTTGGACGGGTCGGCGCGGGAGCGTCGTAACCGGCGGATCGTGGCCCGCGCGTTGGCGGGGATCACGCCGAAGTACGGCAGTGTCGGCGTCGCCCAGGCCGCGGCCGAGCTGGAGGACGCGGAGCGGTCGGCGGGGTCGGTGGCGATCGCCACGGCGTTGCCGATGCCGGTGTTCGGCAAGGGCAAGGGCAAGGGTCGCAAGGCGCGTCGCAACGCCGCCCGCAACGCCGCGCTGCGTGCCGCCAAGCAGGCCGCGTCGACCTCGGGCCGGGTGGCGTGATGGCGTCGCGGGTGGAGTTGGCGCACGCGGACGCGGCGGCGCAGATCGGTCGGGCGGACAGCAAGGCGGGGATGTTGTTGCCGCTGTTCGGTGGGGTGTTGGCGGGTGTGGTGGCGTTGTCCACGCGTCCGTTGCCGCCGGTGGCGGGGGTGTTGTTGTGGTTGGCGGCGGTGCCGGCGTTGGCCGCGGTGCTGTTGCTGTTGTCGGTGGTGCGTCCGCGGTTCAGCCGTGACGACGACTACGGGATCGGGTTCCTGGCGGGGTTCGCGGACCGGCCTTCGCAGGTGTTGGCCGCGTTGGCCGAGCCGCCGGGGGAGGTCGCGCAGGCGGTGGACACGGTCCGGCTGTCGGTGAACGCCCGGGGGAAGTACCGGCGGGTGCAGGTCGCGGTGGACGCGTTGATGGTGGCGCTGCTGCTGGTCGCCTCCGCGCTGGTCGTGGTGGCGGTGTCGTGATGATCCAGGGCTACCTGACCGAGGGCTACTTCACCGACAGGGAGCGCGAGGTGCGGCGGGAGTGGACGCCGGAGGAGCACCGCGCGATGGCGCGGCGACTGCTGGCTCCCCGCTACGGCTCGCCGTCCACCGACGAGCTGAGGGCGGCGCAGGTGCACGCGACGTTGGCGCTGTCGCTGGAGACGGCCAGGACGGTGGGGGTGGTCCCGGCGCACACGCACGGGCCGTTCCCCAAGGCCGTTCGCGGTCCGAGGGCCGGTGGTCGGCGGGAAGCCGGCTGACATGGTGCGCCGTTTCTCGTGGGTGTGGGTGGAGTCGGTGCCCTGGGCCACCGGCCGCCAGCTGGTCCGCGGCACGCATGACGGGTTGCCGCTGCTGACCTGGGGCCGCGCCCCGCGAGAGAAGCTCGCGACCCGTCGACAGCTTCGGGCGCGGGGGTTGCGGCCCGGCGGGGCGGACCCGGTGGCGGTGCTCTACGTGAAGCACCGGGCCAGCGGTCGCCGCAACTTCGCCAACCTCTACCTGGTCAGCGCCGCGAAGCCGGTGCGACCGATGACCCCTGCCAAGCAGGCCGCGCTGGACAAAGCCAACCGGGCGCGTGCACGCCGTGTCGCACAGCGCCGGTGGAGTGCCGCGTACGCGGCCTGACGGTCCACACGCGGTGGACCGGCGGGGCAAAGCCCTTGCAGGAATGCACTTTCAGGGACTCGCGGGCTCCACATGCCCGGTCCCGAGATCGCCGATCATCCACAGAAAGCGAGATCCGCTGTGAATACCAACAACGCCTCCATCACCACCGATGTGCTGCTGTTCGCCCCCGACGACACCGGGGCGTGGCGGGTGTTGCTGATCGAGCGTGGCCATGAGCCGTTCGCGGGTCGGTGGGCGCTGCCCGGCGGCTACGTCGACCCGCACGAGACCTTCGTCGCCGCCGCCGTGCGCGAGCTGGCCGAGGAGACCGGCGTGGCGTTCGAGGAATGGAACCTGGACCAGGTCGGCGTCTACGACACCCCTGACCGCGACCCGCGTGGCCGCGTCGTGAGCGTGGCGTTCGCCGCGGTGCTGGACCACATGCCCGCCGCCGTAGGCGGCGACGACGCCCGCCAGGCCCGCTGGTGGCCGGTGGCCGAGGTCATGTCCCTGGTGTTCGGGCCGCTGGCCTTCGACCACGACCAGGTCCTGTCCGACGCCATGGACCTGTTCCTGGTCCAGGGCATCACCCTCGCGCACTGACCCGCCGACGGCAAACGGTCGGCACACATCCCGCAAGGAGACAGTCATGGGCTTCATCAACAGCAAGGTCAAGCAGGCCATGGACGCCAGCGCCCGGGGCGACGCCAAGGGAGTCGAGCAGGCGTTCAACGAGCTGCTGGCCGAGAACGACAAGACGCCGCGCGAGACGTTGCGGCAGGTCCACGACCTGGTCATGCGCGACGACAAGAAGTGACTTCGCCCGGACCGGCGGCCCATCCCGGCCAAGAACCGCGCCGCCGGTCCGGCCCATCACCCCCACCCCCGCGCCACCCCGCGAGAGGAGCGCCGATGCTGCGCGACCTGCTCACCAGGACCTCGGACACCCACTGCACCGCCCCGACCGGCCGCAACGGCGGTCACTGCGGCAAGCGGCGGCTCACCGGCCGCCTGGCCGACGGCACCACCTGCGGCAGCCCGGCGTGCGCGCTCTGGCACGCCGACCGCCGGACCTGACCACCTACCACCGCACCCCCGGGAAGGACCCGACATGGGCGGCAAGATCAACGACGACGACAAGTGCATCCCCGCCTGGGAAGAGCACCAGGGCTACACCGACACCGGCAGGCGCGGCACCAACGAGCTGACCGGCAGCACCTACCACGTCTACCGGTGCCAGTGCGGCGCGAAGACCCTCGACGTCTTCCCCCACCTCAAGAACAACTAGCCCGCCCGGACCGGCGGCCCATCCCGGCCAAGGAACCGCCGCCGGTCCGGCCCATCACCCCATCCCGCACGACTTCGCGAGACAGGAATCCCCAGCATGTCGAACAACGCCCACCAGCGCGACCTGATCGACGACCGCACCGGCGACACCTTCCACCAGCCCGCCCCGTTCGGCCTGGTCACCCCTGTGGCGTGCGCCGACGGCACCGCGCCGTCCTCGCAGCGCGGTCGCACCTGGCAGGACCTGACCGCCTCCGGCCGCGTGCTGCGCCCCGCCGGCGGTGCCCGGTGACCGCCGTCCCCACCCCCGTCCTGCTGCTGACCGCCGCGCTCGCCGTGGTCGCGGTGATCGCCCTGTGGAAACTGCTCATGGTCGCCGGGTTGATCGGCCTGGCCCAGTGGGCGGTGATCACCCAAGCCGAGGACCCCACCGCCGTCCTGGTCGTGATCGGCGTGCCCGCCCTGGCCCTGGTGGCGCTGGCCCGCCGCGCACGCCGCCCCTCGTTGTCCCGTCCCCCGCTGTACCTGCGCCGACAGGAGGTGTCCCGATGAGCACGACCGTCCTTCCGCTGCCCGGTCCCGACGAGTCCGACCCGTTCGCCGCGACCGTGGTGGAGTTGGAGCGCTACGTGGCCGCCGCCGCCCCGGCCATCCCCCGGCAGGCCACCGCCCCGGCCGTGTCCGTCGACCACGACCGGGACCGGGCCGACGACGAGGACCAGGGCGCGGGGGAGACCCGGCGGGTGCGGCGGCTGTCCGACGAGGTGGCCGAGGCGCATCGGCTGCTGGCGTTGCAGGGCGACACCGCGCCGCTGCTGGTGGACACCACGCGGGTGCGCCGCGCGCTCAAGCGCTCGCACGAGGCCGCCCGCCTGCACACCCTCGGGCAGAACCCGATGGCACGCGCGTGGCAGGCCGCCAGGGTGCGCCTGGTCCTCACCGTGGTGGCCCTGTTTTCCCTGGTCGGGGCGTTGGGCTGGTCGACCACTGGGGTGCACCACACCCTGACCCTCGGCGTGCCGGAGTTCACCGCGGCGTGGTGGGCCGCGTGGGCGGTGGAACCGGTCATCTCCGCGGTGCTGCTGGTCGTGGTCGGGGCGAAGGCGTTCCTGACCACCCGCGGCACCGCCCTGCACCACCCGCACCTGACCGCGGTGGAGTTCGGCGCGCTCGGGGTGACCCTGACGCTCAACGTCTGGCCCTACCTGCCGGGCGTGGCCGGCGACTTCCGCCCCATGACCCTGCTCGCCCACGCCATCGGCCCCCTGGTCGCCGTCGGCGCGGTCACCGTCATGCCGATCATCTGGGACGGCTTCGCCCGCCTGGACCACACCGCCGACACCCGCCCCGACACCCCGGCTACAGCCGACCGGACCCCCGACCGGGCGGTGTCCGCCGCGCCCGCCGACACCCCGCCCACCCCTGTGCCGGTGATCGCCGACACCACCCCCGACACCCCGATCGTTCAGGCACAACTGTCCGCACGAGCCGTCGAACTGCTGCCCCGACTGCGCGCCGCCGTCGCCGCCGGTGACCTGCCGCCCACCGCATCGGCCAGCGCCATCCGCGCCCACCTGCGCTGCGGCAGCGAGTACGCCCGCGAACTGCGCAACGCCCTCACCAACCCCCACCCGACCGACCCGACCGGAAGCGAGGTGACCCGATGAGCACCACCGCCCACGACCACCACCACGACGACGAGAACCACGAGCGGACCAACGTGGTGCGCCTGCCCGTGCGCCGCGCCGACACCACCCCGGACACGGACGGGCTGGAGCCGGGCGGGGCGGTGGTGGGGGAGCTGCTGACCGAGCGGGAGTCGGCGGAGCTGGACCGGCGCATGGCCGCGCAGCGGGCGCGGGACGCGGTGGGCGCGGTGGTGCGGGTGGTGCGTCACGAGCGCACCCGCACCGTCGGCCGCGCCGTGCTGCGCAACGCCGGGTACGCGGTGGCCGGCGCGCGGATCCGCCGCCAGGAGCGTCGCGCCCGCCGTCTGCACCTGGACCTTGAGCAGGCCATCACCACCCTGCGCGTCAATGCCAAGAGTGCCGAGGACTTCCGGGTGCTGCGGGAGTTGGAGGAGGCGTTGGAGCGCCGCCGCACCGGCGCGGCACAGCGCGGCCGTGAACGGCGCATCGAAATCCTGCGCTGGTCGGGTGGCGTGGTGGTGCTGCTGGCCGGCGGTCACGTGCTGTTCCTCGGGTTCGCCGCCGCGCAGGCCGTGGTGGGCGCCGGGTCGCTGACCGACCGGTGGAACGACGTCGTCGGGTTCTGGACCACCGTGGCGGAGCTGTCCCCGGCAGGCGGCTACTGGTGGGCGTGGGCGATCGTCGGGGCCGGCACGTGGGCGGCGCGGACCATTCCGGTGGGCCGGTCGCGGGGCACGCTGCCGTTGTGGGCCGGTGACGACCAGGCCGTCCCGGCGGACGGGCGCAACGTCGTGGTGGACGAGGCCGCGGTGCTCTCCGCGCTGCGCCACCTCGGTGGGCTGCCGCTGCTCAAGCAGGCGTTCAAGCAGGGCTGGGGCAGCAGCATCACCCCGACCTGGGTGCAGGTGCCGCACCGCGACGGCAACGGCGTGCGGATGCAGCTCGTGCTGCCGCAGGGCGTGCCGGTGGAGGAGATCGTCAAGCGCAAGACCGTGCTGGCCCACAACCTCGTGCGCCTGCCGGTGGAGGTGTGGCCCTCGGAGCCCAAGGACCGGGCCGGGGTGCTGGACCTGTGGGTGGCCGACCCCGGCGCGCTCTCCGGCCCGGTGGACCCGTGGCCGCTGCTGGACACCGACGGGCCGACGGACTACTTCACCGCCGTCCCCGTGGGGGTCAACATCCGCGGCGAGGTCGTGCGGGCACAGCTGTTCGAGAAGAACTACGCCGCCTCCGGGGTCATGGGCTCGGGCAAGTCCAGCCTGTTCATCACCCTGGTCGCCGGGGCGGTGCTGGACCCGCTGGTGGAGGTGGACGTGTTCGTGCTGGCGGAAAACTTCGACTACGAACCGCTCAAGCCGCGGCTGCGCACCCTGCGCACCGGGGCCGACGCCGACACCGTCAAGGCCTGCCTGGCCACCCTGCGCGAGCTGTACGCGGAGTTGGACGTGCGCGGCAAGGCGCTGCGCGAACACCAGGAACGCAAGGTCAACCGCACGGTCGCAGCGAAGGACGCCCGACTGCGCCCGCGGGTGGTGGTCATCGACGAGTGCCAGGCGCTGTTCATGCACGAGGAGCACGGAGAGGAGGCCGCCGACGTGGTCACCAAGCTCATCAGCGCCGCCCGCAAGTACGCCGTCACCCTGCTCTTCGCCACCCCGGAAGCCTCCACCGCCTCGCTGCCGCGCAAGGTCACGGCCGTGACCTCGTGCAAGGCCTGCTTCGCCATCGGCGACCAGCAGTCCAACGACGCCATCCTCGGCACCGGCAGCTACAAGGCTGGCATCTCCGCGGTGTCGTTGGAGCCGGCCACCGACGACGGCCCCGGCGACATCGGCACCGCCATGGTCCGCGGCATCATGGCCAAACCCGGCCTGCTGCGCAGCTTCTACCTCACCCCCGCCGAACTGACCGAGATCACCCACCGCGCCATGGACCTGCGCAACGGTCACGTCCCCACCCCCACCGGCGACGACGTGGACGAGGTGGACTTCCTGACCGACCTCGCCCACGTCCTGACCGGACACAAGCACCTACGCACCGCCGAGGTGCTCAACGCCCTGGCCGCTCTGCGGCCCGACCACTACGGCAAATACACCAGCAGGACCCTCGCCGACCAGTTGCGCGAGGTGCGGGTGCCCATCGTCAAGCGCGACAGCGGACAAAGCGCCGTGGACGTCAACGACGTCGCCGAGGCCGTCACGATGCGTGACATGGAGAACGACGCGGGCGACGACGACGAGAGCTAGAACCCCGCCCGGCGACCACCGGAAAGCACCAGGGAAGCAGCCAGGGGAGCAGCCGGAGCCAGGGGAATTCCCCTGACTGCTCCCCTAGCCAACTTCCCGGGCCCCACCAGCCAAGACCATCATTAGGGAAGATCAACACAGCAGGGCGGGGCCCAGCCGAAACCCCGGAAAACGCCCCCCGCGCTCCCCTGACGGCTTCCTCCCCCGAACCGCTCGACACCGCCGCGTCGGCACCCCGCCACACCGCCCGCGCGCCACCCCTGCACACCCACACACCGTTACACACGGTCACAAAGGAGGTTTGTCATGGCCAAGCCCGTCGCGCACATCGGCACCCGCTCCGCGTGGGACGGCACCGTCCGCACCCTGTGCGGCGAACTGTTCGACAGCAGCAGCGCCCGCGTGTGGCTCCCGAGGCTGTCCGGCTACGCCCGCTGCACCGCCTGCCTCGCCCGGCGCGCCCGGTGACCGGCCACATGCGACCCGCCACCCGCCGCAACTCCCAGCGTGGCAAGGGGACGTGACATGTGCAGAGCAGGCGGACGCCGCTGCCCCAACGCCGGTGGCCGCTCCACCCAGACCACCCGCCAAGCCGTCTCCCGCGCCCGCCGCGCCCTGCGCCACGCCCGTGAGACCGGCAACCCCGACCGGATCACGGCAGCTCAGGACCGGCTCGACGCTGCCCGCACCGCCCACCGACAGGCCAAGGACAACGCCGTGAGCCACCACCACGACCAGGGCCAGGACCACGCCGCCGACCACCATCCCACCGCAGGTCACGACAGGGACGTGACCCCGTCGACCACCGACGACGACACCACGACCACCTCATCCACACAGGACACCGGCACCCACCACTACGGGGGATTTGTCCTGCACAACACCAACTACGCCGCCGGGCCCATCGGGGGCACGCTCATCCAGACCGGTGTGGTCACCGGGCCGGTCACCTTCACCGCAGACGGCGTCACCGCAGGTGGTATCGGGGACGTGACCCCGCCGCCGACCGACGACGACACCAACAACGTCCACGGCAACGCCCACGTCGGCAGCCAACACGACGTCCACCACGGCACCACCCGCCCCACCTCGCGCACCCGCCCCACCGCAGGTCAGGACAGGGACGTGACCGACCGCGACCGGGACGACGACACCACCGACGACCAGGGCGGACGGCGCGGCACCCGCAACACCGCCTCCGGCAACGACCACGTCACCCAACAGGTCGGCTTCACCCTCGCCGCCCTGCGCCGACTGCGCCGCCGCTGAGCCGCGACACCACCCCCACCGACAGGAGAACCCGCATGGCCCGCAAGCAGCCCGACCCGAAGATCGCCGCCCGACTCGCCGAAGGCTTCGCCACCTACGTCACCAACTACGCCAACCGCCGCCCCCACGACGCCGCGGCCCAGGACGCGGCCAACTACGTCGGCGATCGCGCCCGCGAGATCCGCAAGGCCGCCGAAGAGGACTGACCACCCCCACCCGAGGAGAGCCCGTCTTGTCCCACAACCCCAGCACCCGACCGAACGTCACCGTGGCCACCGCCTCCGACATCGGCGGCCGGTCCCACCAGTGCGACGCCACCGCCACCCACACCGCCGGTGACGGCACCACCGCCGTGGCCCTGATCGACGGCATCGGCAGCGACACCGACACCGCCCACACCGCCGGCCTGCTGGCCGAGGTCGCCGCCCGCGTCGGCGCACGCCGCGGCGCGCTGCCCGGCCTGCTCGCCGCCGCCGAACTCGTCTCCTCCGGCACCGCCGACCAGTCCCGCCCCAACGCCGTCGGCGCGCTCGCCGTCACCTACCCCGACGGGAACACCGTGGTCGCGCACTGCGGCGACGTCCGCGCCCACTCCTGGAACGGCCACACCATCGGCCTGCACACCACCGACCACACCCTGTTCGAACTCCTGGCCTCCCACACCCACGACCGCCGCCTGTTCGAACTGCTCGTCAACCTCGACACCGCCGGAACGGTGCGCGAGCTGGACGACGCCGTCCGCACCACCCTCGCCCGCGCCACCGTCGCATCCATCACCACCAGCACCACCCACGACCCGCTGGTCGTCCTCACCAGCGACGGCATCCACAAGCGCCTGAGCACCGACGACATCGCCCTGTTCATCGACCAGAACCCCGACCCCGACACCCTCGCCCGGCTCCTGGTCTCCGCCGCCCTGCAAGGCCCCGAACCCGCCCACGAGTTCGACAACGCCACCGCCGCCGTCATCCACATCGGCTAACCACCCACCGAATGGGCTGGTCGCGCCGGGGACGTGACCAACCCACCGTCCCCGGCGCGACCCCCACCGGCACCCGTCACTACCCAATGTCCGGAAGGGATCACCGCCATGCCCGCTGACTTCTCTCCCGAACTGCTCGCCGCGGCACAGCACATGGCCGCCTGCGGCTACCCCGTCTTTCCCCTCGTGCCCGGTGGCAAGCGGCCGGCCATCAAGAACTGGGAACAGCGCGCCACCACCGACCCCGGCCGCATCCGCCGGTGCTGGACCCACGGCCCCGCCTACAACATCGGACTTGCCACCGGCCCGGCCGGGCTGGTCGTGGTGGACCTCGACGTGGCCAAGCCGGACAAGCCCGACCCGGACGGCTTCCGGCACGGCTTGGAAGTGCTCGCCCTGCTGGCAGACCAGCACGTGGAGCCCTTGCCCGTCGACACCCGCACGGTCACCACGCCCTCGGGTGGGCTGCACCTGTACTTCCGGGCACCGGCGGGCGTCGAGTACCGCAACACTGCGGGCAAGCTCGGTCGGCTGATCGACACCCGCGCTCATGGCGGCTACGTCGTCGCACCCGGCTCCGCCATCGGCGGGCACCACTATGAGATCACCGAAGACGCTCCTGTGTCGGTGCTGCCTGCGTGGATAGCTGGGCTGCTGCGTCCCGCTCCGCTGCCCCCGGCCCCGGCCGCGCCGGTCGCGCTACGGGCGTCGACAGGGGACCGGCACGGCCGGTACCTGCGCGCCGCCATCGCTGCCGAGGTAGCCCGCGTGGAAGGTGCGGCCGGTGGGCAGCGCAACTTCGCGCTCTACTGCGCCGCCCAAGCCCTCGGACAACTCGTGGCAGGGGGAGCGCTCACCGAAGACGAAGTGCGTGACGTACTCACCCACGCCGCCGCCGGGCACGTCGCCGTCAACGCCTACACCCACCACACCGCCCAACAGACCATCACCAGCGGTCTTCGCGACGGTGCTCGCCGACCACGACAAGTGGCCGCATGAATTACCTCCTGCCCGACCACGAGGAAGCGACCACCGTCATGACCACTGCACCTTCGGCTGAACCCGACCCGTTCGCCGATGCCTGGACCGCCGACAAACTCATGGCCGCCGACTTCCCGGACCCGAAGTGGGCTGTGCCCGGTGTGCTCTGCGAGGGCGTGACGCTGCTGGCCGGACCACCCAAGGTCGGCAAGTCGTGGATGTCGCTCGGATTGGGCCTGTCCATCGCATCCGGCAAGCCCGCATTCGGCAGCATCGACACCGGCCCCGCCGCCCCGGTGCTGTACCTGGCGTTGGAGGACACCGCGCGGCGGCTCAAGACCCGCATGGGCAAGATGCTCGGTGACCAGGCCGCGCCGCACCTGCTGACGCTGGCCACCCAGTGCCCGCCGCTGCCTCAGGGTGGGGACAGGGCCATTGCCGGGTGGCTGCGCGGCAACCCGGCGGCGCGCCTGGTGGTCATCGACGTGTTCGCCAAGGTCCGAGGTGCAGAACCGGGCAACGTCCAGCAGTACGACGCCGACTACGCCGCTGTCGGTCGTGCCAAGCGCGTCGCCGACCACTTCGGGGTGGCGGTCGTGCTGGTTCACCACGTCCGCAAGGCCGTGCACGAGGACTTCCTGGCGACCGTGTCGGGAACCAACGGCATTGCGGGCGCGGCCGATGCGGTGCTCGTGCTCGAACGCGGGCGCAACAACGCCGACGGTGTCCTGCACATCACCGGCCGCGACGTGGAGGAAGCCGACCACGCCCTGAGCTTCAACCCCGACAACGGCGCGTGGACCATGCTCGACGGCCCCGCCATCGACCACACCGTGAGCGACACCCGCGCCGCCATCCTGCGCCACCTGCGCGAGAACAGCGGCAGCACCCCGGCCGAAATCGCCGCCGCCATCGGCGTGGACGCCGGGAACGTCCGGCGCACCTGCGCCCGGATGCACGAGGCCGGACAGCTCACCAAGGACGCCACCAGCCGCTACTACGCGCCGCTGATCTGACCGGGTGGGACAGCGCCCGAGTCGGAAGCTGTCCCACCTGTCCCACCTGTCTCGCCACCCCACCTGAACAGCACAAACCAGGTGGGACAGGTGTCGCACGGACCTGTCCCACCTGTCCCGCACCACGCACGAAAGGACCAGCCGATGGGGGCACCACGCGAACGGCTCAAGGTCGCCGAGTTCTGCCAGGAGATGCGCATCTCCCGTTCCACCTTCTACGAATGGCGGGCCAAGGGCACCGCGCCGCGCTGCCGCAAACTGCCCAACGGCGAACTCCGCATCGACCGCACCGACATCGAACGCTGGTACGAATCCCTGGGGGAAGCGGCCTGATGGACACCACCTATGACGTCCGGATCTACAAAATCGAGGCCTACCAGGGCAAGAAGACCACCACGCACTACGTGCGGTGGAAGGTCGCGGGCAAGCTCCGCCGGGAAGGGTTTCGCACGGCGGCTCTGGCTGACAGTTTCCGCTCGGAGCTGGTGGCGGCGTCGCGGCGTGGGGAGGCGTTCCACATCGACACCGGCCGACCGGTGTCGATGCGCCGCGAGGAACGGACGATGTCGTGGTTCCAACTGGCGTGCGCGTTCGCGGACATGAAGTGGCCCCGGGCCGCCGCCACGACCAGGCGCACGCACGCCGAAGCGCTCACAGCGGTGACGACGGCGTTGTTCACCACCACCAAAGGCAAGCCGGACGACAAGCTCATCCGGTCCGCGTTGGGCCGGTGGGCGTTCAACACCAACCGCCGTGACGAGAGCAAGCCGGACGACGTAGCCGGGGCGCTGCGGTGGATCGAACGCAACACCAGGCCGGTGTCCGCGCTGGCCGATCCCGAGGTGCTGCGCCCGGTGCTCGACGCGCTCACCGTCCGACTCGACGGCAAGCCCTATGCACCGAGCGTGGTCAGCCGACGCCGCAAGATCCTGTCCACTGCCATGGAGTACGCCGTTGAACTGAAGTTGTTGACCAGGAATCCGATTCCCGTGCTGAAGTGGACCGCACCCAAGACCGTCCACGCAGTGGACCGGCGCTCGGTGGCCAACCCAGTGCAGGCCCGCACGCTGCTGGCCGCTATGGGCACCCAGCAGCGCAGCGGCCCGCGCCTGGTGGCGTTCTTCGGGTGCCTCTACTTCGCCGCCATGCGGCCCGAGGAAGCCGTAGCGCTCGCCAAGCACAACCTGTCCCTGCCAGATGAGGGGTGGGGAGAACTGACGATCGACACCGCCGAACCGCACGCCGGAAAGGACTGGACCGATAGCGGGGCCAACCGCGACCGCCGACAGCTCAAGCAGCGGGCACGAGGGGAAAGCCGTACGGTGCCATGCGCCCCTGAGTTGACCGCACTGCTGCACTCCCACATCAAGCAGTTCGGCACAGCTGCGGACGGCCGGCTGTTCACCGGCGAGCGCAACGACCAGGAGTTGCCCAAGCTCACCATCGTCCGGGCCTGGCAACGCGCCCGCGCCGAGGTGTTCACCCCGGAGGTGGCCGCCACGCCGCTGGCGGGCACGCCCTACGACCTGCGGCACGCAGCAGTGTCGACGTGGCTCAACGGGGGAGTGCCCGCGGTGACCGTGGCCGAGTGGGCGGGGCACTCGGTGGAGGTGCTGCTCAAGATCTACGCCAAGTGCCTCGACGGGGAGGCGGCGGCGGTCCGGCAACGCGTTGAGGCAGCTCTGGGCCACCAACCGAAGGGCTGAAACTTTGGCACGTATTTGGCACAACCAGCCGTAGACGGCCGGACTCCACCAGACACGGCCGGACAGACGACTAAGGCCCTTGACCGGCTTCGCGCTGGTCAAGGGCCTTTTCGTGCTGCTTGAGCGATGTGCCCCCGGCAGGATTCGAACCTGCGCTCCCGCCTCCGGAGGGCGGTGCTCTATCCCCTGAGCTACGGGGGCCGTAGCTACAGGGAGAAGCTTAGCGCACCGCACGAGGTGGTTTTCACCCCACCCCCCACGAGCCGGTGACCTGCGGTTTCACCATCGCGACCGGTCAAGTCCCGGTCTGTGCCGTCTCACTCTTCGGTGAGCCCCGGGTCACCCGGTTGTACTCATGCGCATGTGACTATATGTTCCAACGCATGGGTCACGGACACGGCCACGGGGTGGCGGGCACCGGTGCGAAGCACCTCAACCGCCTGTGGGTCGCCTTCGCCATCGGCGCGGTTTTCGCGGTCGTCGAGTTCACCGTCGGGTTCGCGACCGGGTCGTTGGCCCTCATCTCCGACGCCGCGCACATGCTCACCGACGTCCTCGGCGTCGGCATGGCCCTTGCCGCCATCCTGCTCGCGCGCCGCGCCGGGACGTCGGGGAGTCGCACGTTCGGGTTGTACCGGGCCGAGGTGCTGGCTGCCCTGGCCAACGCCGTCCTGCTGTTCGGGGTCGCCGGGTACGTCCTGTACGAGGCCGTCCAGCGGTTCGGCGACCCGCCCGCGGTGCCGGGGTGGCCCGTGGTGCTCGCGGCGGTTGCCGGGTTGGTGGCGAACCTCGTCTCGTTCTTCGTGCTCAGGGGCGGCGCGGAGGAGAGCATCAACGTCCGGGGCGCCTACCTCGAGGTGCTCGCCGACCTCGTCGGGTCGGTGGGCGTGCTGGTCAGCGGGGTGCTGACGTTGGCCTTCGGGTGGCGGTACGCGGACCCGGCGATGGGGGTGGCGATCGGGCTGTTCGTGCTCCCGAGGACCTACCGGTTGGCCGTCAGCGCCCTGCGCATCCTCTTCCAGCACGCCCCCGAACGGCTGGACGTCGCCGAGGTGCAGGTCGAGCTGGGCCGCCTGCCCGGGGTGGCGGAGGCGCACGACCTGCACGTCTGGACGCTCACCTCCGGCATGGAGGTCGCCTCCGCCCACCTCGCCACGCACCCCGACGCGGACCCGGCGCAGGTCCTGAGGGCCGCTCAGGACCTGCTCGCCGGGCGCTACCACATCGAGCACGCCACGCTCCAGGTCGAGCCCGGGGACTCGGCGCAGAGGTGCCGCGAGATCTCCTGGTGACCTAGAGCCCGGAGCACTGCCCGGTCCTGGGCCCCCTCACCTCGTTGACCCAGCCGTTGTCCACCGGGGGCGGGTCGCTGATGACGCACGACACCGGGCCGGTGACGTGGTTGCCCGCGAGGACCGTGCCGCCCCGGTTGCCGACCAGGTTCACCGGGCCCGTGATGGTCGTTTGTTCGAGCGACACCCGGCCGGTGGTGCGGGTGATGCTGACCGCGCCTTCGACGCTGCTGCCGACCAGGACCACGGACGCGGCCGCGGTCGCGGAGAGGGCGCCGCGCAGCCGGCTGTTGAAGACGCGCAGCGACGCCCCCGCCGCCACGGTGATCGGGCCGGTGACCGCGGCGTTGTCGACGCAGGTCGTGCCGGAGCGCACGGCCAGGGGGCCGCGGTGCTCGCCCGTGATGGTGTTGGTGCAGGTCAACGGCTTGGACAGGAGTTCGAACTCGGCGAGGGTGGCGGAGGCGCCGAGTTCCAGGCGGTAGTGCCGGTAGTGGCCCGGCGCCGCGATCTTGAACGCGCGGGTCTGCTGCCGCCACTGGAACGCCTGGTCGGCGCGCGCGTCCACGGTCACCCAGTTCGTCCCGTCGTAGGAGGCCTTCAGCTCCCACGCGGTCGGGTCGCCGGCCGCCTTGCCGGAGGTCAGCGTGTAGTACGTCGCCGCCTCCTTGCCGTCCGGGAGCGCCACCTGGAGCGAGGTCAGCTGGGCGGACGTCTGCGAGGTGTCGTCCACCACGGCGGCCGGGCCGGTGACGGTGGCGCCGCGGGTCACGTCGCGCAGCGGCGCGGGCGGCTCCGAACCGGTGGTCGGCGACGGCGGCGCGGCGTCCGGGCCCGTGGCCCAGCGGGACGGCGACGGGCCCATCTCGAAGTCGAGCGTCCCGCCGCGGGCGATCTCGGCGTGCGGCAGGTGCGCCTTGTCCCACTTCTTCCCGTTGACCTTCAGGGACTGGACGTAGATGTTGCCCGCGCTGTTCTTCGGCGCGTTGACGACCAGCGTGCCGCCGTTGTCCAGGCGCACGGTCATCTTGGTGAACAGCGGCGAACCGATCGCGTAGGACGCGCTGCCCATCTGCAACGGGTAGAAGCCCAGCGCGCTGAACAGCCACCACGCCGACTGCTCGCCGTTGTCCTCGTCGCCGGGGTAGCCCTGGCCGATCTCGCTGCCCACGTACAGCCTGGACAGGATCTCGCGCACCTTCTCCTGCGTCTTCCACGGTTGGCCCGCGTAGTCGTACATGTAGGCGATGTGGTGCGACACCTGGTTGGAGTGGCCGAGCTGCCCCATCCGCACGTCGCGGGCCTCGGTCATCTCGTGGATCACGCCGCCGTACGAGCCCGGGAACTTCGCGGTCTCCGGGGTGGCGAAGAACTCGTCGAGCTTGGCCGCCAGGCCGTCGCGCCCGCCGTACAGGTTGGCCAGGCCCTGGCCGTCGTGGGGCACCGAGAACGCCATGTTCCAGCCGTCGGTCTCGGTGTAGTCGTAGCCCCACACGCGCGGGTCGTACTCGTCGGACGGCACGCGGCGGGTCCCGTCGGGCTTGCGGCCCTGGAAGAACCCGCTCTCCGGGTCGAACATGTGCACGTAGTTCTGCGCCCGGTTGGCGAAGTACTCGTGGGACTCCAGGTACTTCGCGTCACCGGTCCGCTCGTGCAGCGCGCGGGCCATGTTGGCGATGCCGTAGTCGTTGACGTAGCCCTCGATCGCCCACGACATGCCCTCGTGGGTGGCCGTGGAGGTCCAGCCGGTGAAGATCGAGGTGTCCAGGCCCTTGCGGCCGACGCCGGGGCTGGGCGGCGCCACGGTCGCGTTCTTCACCGCGGCCTCGAAGGCGGCCTCGGCGTCGGGCAGGTCGACGCCCTTGACGAGCGCGTCGGCGAACGCCACGTCCGAGCTGGTGCCGGTCATCAGGTCGGCGTAGCCGGGCGAGGACCAGCGGGAGATCCAGCCGCCGTCGCGGTACTGCTGCACGAAGCCGTCGACGAGCCCGGCCGCGCGCTCGGGCGTGAACAGCGAGTACGCGGGCCACGTGGTGCGGTAGGTGTCCCAGAAGCCGTTGTTGACGTAGACCTCGCCGTCCACGACCTTCGCGCCGGTCCGCGTGGGGGTGGACGGGCCGGCGGGCTGCACGGGGGAGGCGTACTGCGACCGGGGCGCCTCGGCGGTGCCGGTGTTCTCGAAACCGGAGTTCGGGTACAGGTAGAGCCGGTACATGTTCGAGTACAGCGTGGTCAGCTGGTCCTCGGAGGCGCCCTCGACCTCGACCGCGCCGAGCACGTCGTCCCAGGCGGCCTGGGCGCGCTCGCGCACCGACTCCAGGGTGTCCGAGGGCGCGATCTCCAGCTCCAGGTTGCGGCGCGCCTGGTCCACGCTGATCAGCGAGGTGGCCAGCCGCAGCGTCACGGTCTTGTCGGCCGAGGTGTCGAACGAGAAGTAGCCGGCCACGTCGTCGCGGCCCGCGCCGGTGAGCCGGCCGCTGCCCGCCACCGGCTCGTCGACCACGCCGTAGACGAACAGGCGCGTCGCGCCGACCGACAGGCCGCTGCGGACGTCGGAGAAGCCGGTCACCACGCCGGCCGCGGGGTCGAGGGTGAGCCCGCCGTTGTTGTTGACGTTGTCGAACACCAGGTTCGAGGCCCCGTCGGCGAAGGTGAAGCGGAACAGCGCCGCGTGGTCGGTCGGCGCGATCTCGGTCTTCATGCCGTTCTCGAACGCCACGCCGTAGTAGTGCGCCCGCGCGACCTCGTTCTCGTGCTTGAACGGCAGCGCGCGCACGGCCCGGTCGGCGGTGGGCGCGCCGGTGGACGGCATCACCTGGAACGTCTGCCGGTCGCCCATCCACGGGCTCGGCTCGTGGCTGGCGGTGAACGCCTGGAGCGTGGGCAGGTTGTCCCGGTTGTTGTTCTTGGCGTACTCGTAGAGCCAGCTGGTCGAGCCCGCGTTGGTCATGGGCGACCAGAAGTTGAAGCCGTGCGGCACCGCGGTGGCCGGGAAGTTGTTGCCGCGCGAGAACGCGCCGCTGGAGTTGGTGCCGCGGGTGGTCAGCACCCAGTCGGACGGGCGGGCGCGCTCCACGACGGCGGGCGCGGACTTGACCGCGATGTCGTCGACCCAGCCGTTGAACGCGGCCGGGCCCTTAGGGTTGTCGTAGGCGAGCAGGATCCGCTTGATCGTCTTGCCCGCGGCGACCCGGCCGACGACGGAGGCGACGCGGTTCCACTGGTTGGTGTAGAGCACCTTGGCCGCGCCCTGCCCGCGCGGTGACAGTTCGAAGCCGTGCTGGTCGCGCGCGCCGAGGTCGCTGAGGTAGGTGCCGTCGGAGAACGCGAGGTCCACCGCGGCGAACGTGGCCGGGTAGTTCAGGTCGTCGGTGGTGAACGACGGGAAGATCAGGTACGACAGCTCGGTCGTGGCCGTGACGGGGATGTCGACCTCGACGACCTTGTTGTAGGAGTGGCCGCGGCCCTCGGCCGTGTGCGTCCCCTGGTAGCGCAGGGCCCGGACGCCGGTGAAGCCCGCGCCGGCCTTGGCGTTGTACCCGCCGTTGGCGCCCTTGCCGACCGTGGTGCGCATGTGCCGCGCGGGCGGGGTGGTGGAGCCGTCGGAGAACTGGACCTCGGCGAGCTGGAGGGCGTCCGCGCCGCCGTTGGCGGTGATGTCGAGCTGGTAGAAGCGGAACGCCTCGGTGTTGGCCAGCTCGTGGACCTTCGTCTGGTGGCGCCCGTCGAACACCTGGCCCGCGCGGGTGTCGATCGTGGTCCACGTGGCGCCGTCGGCGGAGCCGCGCAGCGCCCAGTCCCTCGGGTCGCGGCCGGGCTCGTCGTTGGCCGAGGTCAGCGCGTACCGCTTGACCGCGACCGGTTCGGCGAAGGTGAACCGGGCCCAGCCGGTCCGGGAGAACGCCAGCCACTTCGACGACGCGTTGCCGTCGACCAGGTTCTCCTTGACCTCGCCCGCGTCCGCGAACTCGGAGTTGGCCGCGACGTCGACCACGCGGTCGGTGACGTTGCCGGGCAGCCCGGTGGAGTCGGAGCCGTTGACGCCCGAGGTCTTCGGCGCGCCGTCGGGACCGGTCTCGACCTCGCTGAGCCACGTGGGCTGCGGCTGCCCGTCCTCGAACGAGGTGGCGAACGACGTCTCGCTCACGGCTGGCCTCCCGGGCTCCGGTGCGGCGGTGGCTGCCGACCAGCCTCCCACGCCGCCCAGCGCCAGCGCAGCGGTCGTGACGACCGCCAGCGATCTCCTTGCCCGCATGAGCCCCATCGCGCACGCCTCTCGCCTCGAACCGATCTTTGCCCGAACCGATCTTCAGCGAAGCGAATAGCTGTGTGACATCGTTGTCAAGTCCGGTTCGCCATCTTGTCCGCAAGCCTGTCCGACCGCTGCTCCAACCGATCTAGACTCACTCGCTGTGACGGTCGACAAACCACCGGTGGGCACCCCGGCCGGTATGCGCGTGCTCAACCAGCGCGCGGTGCTCGACCGGCTGCGGGCGGACGGCCCGGCGACCAGGCCGCAGATCGCCAGGCAGACGGGGCTGTCCAAGCCGACCGTCGGCCAGGCGCTGCTGGACCTGGAGCAGCACGGGCTGGTGCGCGCCATCGGCCGCACCACGGCGGGTCCCGGCCGGTCGGCCGTGGTCTACGAGCCGAACCCGGCGGCCGGGCACGTGCTCGGCGTCGACGTCGGGCGGCAGCGGATCCGGGCCGCGGTGGCGGACCTGGCCGGCCGGGTGATCGCGCGGGTCGACGAGCGCAACCGCTGCCGGTCGGCGCCCGCGCTGGTCAAGGCGGTCGCGGAGGTGTCGTCGCGGGCCGCGGCGGAGGCCGGGCTGGCGCCGGCCGACCTGGTGGTGAAGGTGGTCGGCCTGCCCGGCGTGCCCGACCGGCGGGACGGCACGCTGCGGCACGCGCCGAACGTGCCCGGCCTGGAGCGGCCCGGTCTGCTGGCGGACCTGGAGGACGCGCTGGGCGCCGAGCTGCTGGTCGAGAACGACGCGAACCTGGCCGCGGTGGGCGAGCAGGCGCAGGGCGCGGCGCGGGGCGCGGAGGTGTTCGTGTGCGTCTCCGTCGGCACCGGGATCGGCATGGGCATCGTGGTGGACGGCCGGCTGTTCCGGGGCGCGCACGGCGCGGCGGGCGAGATCGGCTACCTGCCCTGGTCGCCGGGTGGCGGGCACGTGGAGGCGGTCGCGGCGGCGGGCTCGGTGGTGGCGCTGGCCCAGGAGCACGGGCTGGTCGCGCGGTCGGCGCGGGACGTGTTCGCCGCGGCGCGGTCGGGTGACGAGCGGGCGCTGGCGGCGGTGCGCGACGAGGCCGGGCGGCTGGCGTTCGCGGTGGCCTCGGTGGTGGCGGTGATCGACCCGGAGCTGGTGGTGCTCGGCGGCGGCATCGGCCGCAGCGCCGACCTGCTCCAGGAGCCGCTGGAGGCCGCCCTGCGCCGGCTGACGCCGTTCGCGCCGAAGGTCGTGGCGGGGGAGCTGGGTGACGGGGCGGTGCTCAGCGGCGCGGTGGCGATGGGGTTGCGGTCGGCGCGCGACCTGGTGTTCGACCGCCGCGGGTGATCACGCTCCGGCAATAGGTGAATCCCGCTCACCTGCTAATTCACTCAATTGGCGTAGGTGTGAACTGGCCGGTAATGACATAGCGTTACCGCACCTCCTCCTGGAGGGTTAGGTGTCCTTCCGATGTGGCACCAGGGAGTCGGGACGGGAGTACGGGGGACGTGGTCCCTTCCCGACCGTGCCGCACGGGGCAGGCGCCGCGCTGGACACAACGCCTGCCCCGTGCGCGGAAGGTCTTCGGGACGCCTCGCGCCGCACGTCCGGGACGTGCCGCGCGGTCAGGACTCCAGCGCGGTCAGGCTTCCGGTGCGGTCAGGCCTCCGGCAGGGGCCGGCACTCCGGCGCGGTCCGGTCTCCGGCGAGGGCTCAGCCCTCCAGCGGTGCGGCCCCGCGCTCGGTCAGCATCTCCTCCATCAGCTCGCCCTCGCCCCGCTGCGACCGCAGCATGTTGTCGGCGAGCGTGCGCACGACCGGCTGGGTCGCGTTCGCGGCCCCGTACTCGGCCATCGGGGCGCCGCCCCGGTGGTGGCGCAGCATCAGCTGGAGGAAGTACACGTCGAACTCGGTCCCGGTGAGGCGGCGGAGGCGGTTCAGCTCCTCCGAGGTCGCCATGCCGGGCATGAGGCCGGTGGCGCCCGTGGTCGCGGCGTCGCCGCCGTGCGCGTGGTCCGACCCCTTCATCCACTTCATGTACGTGCCGTCGACGGACTGCTCCGGCCGGCCCCAGAAGGTCAGCCAGCCCTTCATCCGGCCCACCTGCTCCAGCTGCGTGGACTGGATGTCGAAGGCGAGCTGCTCGACGGCCGGGTCCTCCGTCTTGTCCCGCGCCAGGTTGGCCATGGTGACGCCCTGGAGGTGGTGCACGGCCATGTCCTGCGCGAAGCCGACGTCGACGGAGTCGGCGGCCGGCACCGACGTGCCGCCCCGGTTGGGGAGCTGGATCAGCAGGCCGACCGCCGCGCCGAGCAGCAGCACGGCGACCACCGCGATCGAGAGGACGACCACGCGGGTCGCGGTGGAGCCGTGCCGCTGCTCGGGTTCGGTCATCAGTTCGACGGGGCGGTGCCCGGGGTCTCCGAGGCTGCCGGGGCGTCGGTGGCGGGGGCGCCGGTCGCGGGGGCGTCGGTCGCGCCCTCGGTGCCGCCGGTCTCGCTCGGGTCGGTCGTGCCGCCGTCCATCGGCACCGCGTCCGGGCCCGGGGCCTCGGCCACGAACGCCGGCGGGTTGGTCACGTCGAACGTGGACGAGTCGCAGGTCGCGCCGACCTCGGGGTAGGTGTACTGGTTGCGGCGCAGCGACTGGATGAACTGGTCGATGCGCTCGTCGTCGGCGGTGTCCACCTTGAGCTGGTGGCCCCACGCCTGGAGCGAGATCGGCTTGTCCAGGCCCGGGTACGGCGACATCATCGTGAACTGCTGGCCGTCGACCTTGGCCTTCAGCTTGTCCAGCGCCTCGCCGGTCACCTGGTCCGGGTTGTAGGCGATCCACACGGCGCCGTGCTCCAGGCCGTGGACCATGTTCTCGGTGCGCACCGCGGTCTCGTAGACCACGCCCGAGCAGACCGCCCAGACGCCGTCGTGCGGCCCGCCGATGGGCGGGGTGATGTCGTAGGCGACCCGCTGGTCGGCGGTGACGTGCTTGCCGGCCTCGTACTCCTTCTTGAGCACGCCCTGGATGCCGTCCGAGGGGTCCTTGTTCTCCTCGGAGGGGTTCCACCTGGCCAGGGCCGCTTCGCGGTCGTTCTTCGCGTCGATCTGGACGTACGCGTAGCCGAACACGCCCGCCGCCAGGCCCAGCACGACGACCACCGCCAGGATGGTCCCCCAGGGCTTCGGCTTCTTCGCCACCACCGAGGAGCGCGCCGCCGCAACGCTGGAGCGCGCGGCCTTAGTCTTCTTGCCGCTGGTCATGTCCGCCTCAGTCTCGTCATACGCCCATGCCGCGGGCCAGTGTAGGGACCCGGTGTCGGATCACCGTCAACTCCCTGTCACCGGGGGTGGTCGTTCACAGTTGCCCTTCTCACGGATCGGGACGAGCATCCCAGTCGAGACCAGCGGGAACGCTTCCCTAGACTTGCCGGGTGACTCCCGCTGCGCTAGCTGAACTGGTCCGTGCGACGGCCGTGGACGTGATGTCCACCCGCGGCCTCGACCCCGCCGCCCTGCCGACAGCGGTCACGATCGAACGCCCCCGCAACCCCGAGCACGGCGACTACGCGACGAACGTGGCCCTCCAGACCGCCAAGAAGGTCGGCGTGACCCCGCGCGACTTCGCCACGTGGCTCGCCGACGCGCTGACCTCGACCGATGCCATCTCCTCGGTCGAGGTGGCCGGTCCCGGCTTCCTCAACCTGCGCCTGGCCGCCGACGCGCAGGGCGCGATCGTGCGCGACGTGGTCGCGGCGGGGGCCGACTACGGCCGCGGCGAGGCGCTGGCCGGGCGCAGGATCAACCTGGAGTTCGTCTCGGCGAACCCGACCGGCCCCATCCACCTGGGCGGCACCCGCTGGGCCGCGGTCGGCGACGCGCTGGGCCGCGTGCTGGAGTTCACCGGCGGCGAGGTCACCCGGGAGTACTACTTCAACGACGCGGGCGCGCAGATCGACCGGTTCGTCCGGTCCCTGATCGCCGCCGCGAAGGGCGAGCCCGCCCCCGAGGACGGCTACGCGGGCGGCTACATCGGCGACATCGCGGCCGAGGTGCTCCGCCAGGAGCCCAGCGCGCTGACCTCGGAGGACGCGCCCGAGGTGTTCCGCCGCATCGGCGTGAACCTGATGTTCGAGGAGATCAAGCGGGACCTCCACGACTTCGGCACCGACTTCGACGTCTTCTTCCACGAGGACTCGCTGCACCGCTCGGGCGCGGTGACCAAGGCCGTCGAGCAGCTCAAGGCCTCCGGCGCGCTGTACTTCGAGAACGGCGCGTGGTGGCTGCGGTCCACCGAGTTCGGCGACGACAAGGACCGCGTGGTCATCAAGAGCGACGGCGACCCGGCCTACATCGCGGGCGACATCGCCTACCTGGTGGACAAGCGGTCGCGCGGCTTCGACCTGTGCCTCTACATGCTGGGCGCGGACCACCACGGCTACGTCGGCAGGCTCAAGGCCGCCGCCGCGGCGCTGGGCGACGACCCGGACTCGGTCGAGGTGCTGATCGGCCAGCTGGTGAACCTGGTCAGCGACGGCAAGCCGGTGCGGATGAGCAAGCGCGCGGGCACCGTGATCACCATGCAGGACCTGGTGGACGCGGTGGGCGTGGACGCCGCCCGGTACGCCATGACCAGGTCGTCGGTCGACTCGTCCCTGGACATCGACCTGGACCTGCTGCGCAAGCGCAGCAACGACAACCCGGTGTTCTACGTCCAGTACGCGCACGCGCGGCTGTCGTCGGTGCTGCGCAACGCCGACCAGCTGGGCGTGGCGCCCGGTGACGCGCTCGACCTGCTCACCCACGAGCGCGAGGGCGACCTCGTGCGGACCGTCGGCGAGTTCCCGCGCGTCGTGGCCACGGCCGGCGAGCTGCGCGAACCGCACCGCGTGGCGCGCTACCTGGAGGAGCTGGCGGGCACCTACCACCGGTTCCACGAGGTGTGCCGGGTGCTGCCGCGCGGCGACGAGGAGACCACCGAGCTGCACCGCGCCCGGCTGCGGCTGGTCGCGGCCACGCGCCAGGTGTTCGCCAACGGCCTGGCCCTGCTGGGCGTGACCGCGCCGGAGCGGATGTGATGCGCGCGCACCCGGCCGGTCCCCGGCACGCCGACGTCCTGGTCCCGGCGAACACGGCGGGCCGACGCCCGGCCACGTCCGAGGAACTCGACCAACTTCACCCGAACGTGTGGCCCCGGAACGCCGGGCGCGGCGACGACGGCGCGGTCCGCCTCGGCGGCGTCGACGTGCGGCGGCTCGCCCAGGAGCACGGCACCCCGCTGTTCGTGATGGACGAGGCCGACTTCCGCTCGCGCTGCCGCGACCACGCGGAGGCCTTCGGCGACCCGACCCAGGTGCACTACGCGTCCAAGGCGTTCCTGTCCGTGGCCATCGCCCGGTGGGTCGCCGAGGAGGGCCTGAGCATCGACGTGTGCAGCGGCGGCGAGCTGGCCGTGGCGCTGCGCGCGGACTTCCCGCCCGAGCGGATCGCGCTCCACGGCAACAACAAGTCCGTCGCCGAGCTGACCGCCGCGGTCGAGGCGGGCGTGGGCGCGGTCGTGCTCGACTCGTTCCACGAGATCGCCCGGCTCGACCACGTCGCCCGCGAGCGCGGCCGCGTGCAGCCGGTGATGATCCGCGTCACCGTCGGCGTCGAGGCGCACACCCACGAGTTCATCGCCACCGCGCACGAGGACCAGAAGTTCGGCTTCTCGCTGACCTCCGGCGACGCCGCCGAGGCCGCCCGCCGGGTGCTCAAGGCCCAGGGCCTGCGGCTGGTCGGCCTGCACAGCCACATTGGCTCGCAGATCTTCGACGCCAGCGGCTTCGAGGTGGCCGCCCGGCGCGTCGTCGGGCTGCTCGCCGAGCTGCGCGACGAGCACGGCGACGGCGTCCTGGACCACGTGACCACCGTCGACCTCGGCGGCGGCCTCGGCATCGCCTACACCTCGGACGACGACCCGCCGCCGCCCGCCGAGCTGGCGCGGCAGCTGCGCGACATCGTGTCCAAGGAGTGCGAGCACGCCGGCCTGCCCGCGCCGAAGATCGCGGTCGAGCCCGGCCGCGCGATCGTGGGCCCCGGCACGGTGACGCTGTACGAGGTGGGCACCATCAAGGACGTCGAGCTGGACGCGGGCGCGACCCGCCGCTACGTGAGCGTCGACGGCGGCATGAGCGACAACATCCGCACCGCCCTCTACGACGCGGTCTACGACTGCCGGCTGGTGTCCCGCGCCGCCGGCGAGGACGCCGGGCCGGTGCTGTGCCGCGTGGTCGGCAAGCACTGCGAGTCCGGCGACGTGGTGGTGCGCGACTGCTGGCTGCCCGGCGACCTGGCGCCCGGCGACCTGATCGCGGTCGCCGCGACCGGCGCCTACTGCTACTCGATGGCCAGCGGCTACAACCGGCTGCCCCGACCCGCGCTCGCCGCCGTGCTGGACGGGGAACCCCGGCTGCTGCTGCGCCGGGAGACCGAGGAAGACCTGTTCCGCCTGGAGGTATGACGTGCCTAGCCATAAGCCGATCCGGGTCGCGTTGCTGGGCTGCGGCACCGTCGGCACCGAGGTGGTGCGACTGCTCACCGACCAGGCGGCCGACCTGGCCGCCCGCGTCGGCGCGCCGGTCGAGCTGGCCGGCATCGCGGTGCGCAAGCCGAACAAGCACCGCGAGGTGCCCGCCGACCTGCTGACCACCGACGCGGCGGCGCTGGTCGCCTCGGACGTCGACGTGGTGGTCGAGGTCATCGGGGGCATCGAGCCCGCCCGGACGCTGCTGCTCGACGCGCTGCGCGCGGGCAAGTCCGCGGTGACGGCGAACAAGGCGCTGCTGGCCGAGCACACGGCCGAGCTGTCCGCCGCCGCCGACGCCTCGGGCGCGGACCTGTACTTCGAGGCGTCCGTGGCGGGCGCGATCCCGCTGCTGAGGCCGCTGCGCGAGTCGCTGGCCGGTGACCGCATCACCCGGGTGATGGGCATCGTCAACGGCACCACCAACTTCATCCTCTCGGGGATGGACTCCACCGGCGCGAGCTACGGCGAGACGCTGGAGGAGGCCACCCGGCTGGGTTACGCCGAGGCCGACCCGACCGCCGACGTGGACGGGTTCGACGCCGCGTCCAAGGCCGCGATCCTGGCGTCGCTGGCCTTCCACACCCGCGTCACGGCCGCCGACGTGCACCGCGAGGGCATCGCCTCGGTCAGCGCGGCCGACATCGCCGCGGCCAAGGCGCTGGGCCGGATCGTGAAGCTGCTGGCGATCTGCGAGCGGGTGCCCGTCGGCGGGGACGGCGAGGGGGCGGACGCGGGGGCGACCGAGGGCATCTCGGTGCGGGTGCACCCGGCGATGATCCCCCGGTCGCACCCGCTGGCCGGCGTGAACGGCGCGTTCAACGCGGTGTTCGTGGAGGCCGACGCGGCCGGCGAGATGATGTTCTACGGCCAGGGCGCCGGTGGCGCGCCCACGGCGAGCGCGGTGCTCGGCGACCTCGTCGCCGTGGCCCGCAACCTGGTGCAGGGCGGGCGCGGCCCGCGCGAGTCGGCCTACGCGGGCCTGCCCTCGCGGCCGATGGGGCAAACCCCCACGCGCTATCACATCAGCCTCGACGTCGCCGACCGGGCGGGCGTGTTGTCGCAGGTCGCGGCGGTGTTCGCGGAGCACGACGTGAGCATCGCGGCGGTGCGGCAGGAGGGGCGGGTCGACGACGCCAGCCTGGTGGTCGTCACCCACGCCGCGACCGACGCGGCACTGCGGTCGACCGTGGACAAAATCGGCGGGCTGCCCGTGGTCAGGGAAGTGGTCAGCGTGATGCGCGTGGAAGGCGAAGAGACATGACGATCCAGGCTGCCCCCGGCGGAGCCGGGAACCGGACTGCGGCGCGGCCCGGGTGGCCGGGCATCATCCGCGCCTACGCGGACCGGATCCGGCTCCCCGAGGGCGCTCGGGTGATCACCCTCCACGAGGGCGGGACCCCCTTGGTGCACGCCGAGCACCTGTCCGAGGTCACCGGCTGCGAGGTGCACGTCAAGGTCGAGGGCGCGAACCCGACCGGCTCGTTCAAGGACCGCGGCATGACCGTGGCCATGACGCACGCGCTGGCCGGCGGTGTGCAGGCGGTCATCTGCGCGTCGACCGGCAACACCTCGGCGTCCGCGGCGGCCTACGCGTCCAAGGCGGGCCTGCGGGCGGCCGTGCTCGTGCCGCGCGGCAAGATCGCGCTGGGCAAGCTGGCGCAGGCCGTGGCGCACGGCGCGCGGATCCTCCAGATCGACGGCAACTTCGACGACTGCCTCGAACTGGCGGCCAAGACCGCCTCCGAGTACCCGATCACCCTGGTCAACTCGGTCAACCCGGTCCGGCTCGTCGGCCAGAAGACCGCCGCGTGGGAGATCTGCGACGTGCTCGGCCGCGCGCCGGACGTGCACTGCCTGCCCGTCGGCAACGCGGGCAACATCACCGCGTACTGGCGCGGCTACTCCGACTACCGCGAGGACGGCGTGGTCGCTTCGGTTCCCCGCATGTTCGGGTTCCAGGCGGCCGGCGCCGCGCCGCTGGTCCTGGGCGCGCCGGTGGCGAACCCCGAGACCATCGCGACCGCCATCCGGGTGGGCAGCCCCGCGTCGTGGACCGGCGCGGTCACGGCCAAGGAGGAGTCCGGCGGGCTGTTCGAGGCGGTGACCGACGAGAAGATCCTGGAGGCCTACCGGCTGCTCGCGGCCACCGAGGGCATCTTCGTCGAGCCCGCGTCCGCGACCAGCGTGGCCGGCCTGCTGGCCACCGCCGCCGACGGCAGGCTGCCCAAGGGGTCGACGGTCGTGTGCACGGTCACCGGCCACGGCCTCAAGGACCCCGACTCGGCCCTGCTCGGCATGGCCGAGGTCGAGCCGGTGCCGGTGGACCCGGGCGCCGTGGCCACCGCCCTGGAGCTGGCGTGACGGGCGTCCGCCCCGCCGTGACGGAGGTCGAGGTGGGCGTCCGCGTGCGGGTGCCCGCCTCCACGGCGAACCTCGGCTCCGGGTTCGACGCCCTCGGCATGGCCCTGGGCCTGCACGACGAGCTGGATTTCGAGGTCGTCCCGGGCGGGCTGGAGGTCGTCGTCGGCGGCGAGGGCGCGGCGGACGTGCCCACCGACGAGCGGCACCTGGTCGTGCGGGCCTTCCGCGCGGCGGCCGACCACCTCGGGCTCGACGTGCCCGGCCTGCGGCTGACGTGCCGCAACGCGATCCCGCACGCCCGCGGCCTCGGCTCGTCGGCGGCGGCGATCGTGGCCGGCGTGGCGGCGGCGCACGGGCTCGCCGGTCGCGAGTTGGACACGACCGCGTTGCAACTCGCAGCGGAGTTCGAGGGACACGCCGACAACGTGGCGGCCAGCATGTTCGGCGGCGTCGTGATCGCCTGGACGGAGGGTGACCGGTACCGCGCGGTGCGTGTGGACCCGCACCCGGGCGTGTCGCCGGTGGTGCTGGTGCCCGCCGAGGAGTCGTCCACGCGCACGACGCGCGGGCTGCTGCCGCCGGAGGTGCCGCACGGCGACGCCGCGTTCGCCGCGTCCCGGTCGGCGCTGGCCGTGCACGCGCTCTCCGTCGACCCGTCGTTGCTGGTCAGCGCGCTGGACGACCGGCTGCACGAGCCGTACCGGGAGCCCGCCTGGCCCGCGACGTCCCGGCTGGTCCGGGCGCTGCGGGAGGCCGGGGTGGCGGCGGCGGTGTCCGGGGCGGGGCCCACGGTGCTGGCCCTGCCGGTGGGCGGCGACCTGCCGCCGGGGGTCGACCGGGAGGGGTTCGAGGTGCGCCGGGTCCCGGTTGACCTGGGCGGGGTGTGCGTTGCGCCACTCGGCTGAGATCGGCTGAGGGGCGCGACGCGCCGCGCGTCGGTTGTTGCACCCGACCGGACCGGCGTCTACCCTCGGGGCCATCAGTCACCGCGCGCACGGGCGCCGGTGTGGTGCCCGGACGTTCGTTCCGGATCGCATTCCTCCAGTGACTTGGCCCGGTGCCGGATGGACGGGGTCGGCGCTGGAAGGCACCCGCTCGCCGTGTGACCGAAAGTCCCGTACGGAGGGCTCCCCCGTTCGCGCGCGTTCCGCGCCGACGAAGTCCGCCTGCGCCGGGGCGAAACTGCCGGTCCGCGTTCCGTCGGACGGCAGGTCCGCTGGGCCGCGTAGGAGGCGCGGTCCGGTCAGGAAGGACATGTGTGAGCAACACCGATGTGCTGAGCAGCGAAGCTCCTGCTGCCACCAACACCGCCAGTTCCGGAGCCGAGGAGAACGCCCTGACCACCCCTACGAACGGCAGCGCCCCGACGCGCAAGCGCGCCGGACTCTCCGGCATGGTGCTGGCCGAGCTCCGTGAGCTCGCGGGTCAGCTCGGCATCACCGGGACCGCCGGGCTCCGCAAGGGCGACCTGATCGCGGCCATCAAGGAACGGCAGGGCGGCACCTCCGGTCGGGGCAGCGCCGCGACGCCGCCGAAGGCCGAGAAGAAGGCCGCCGCGCCCGTCGCCAAGGCGTCCGCCGCGGAGAAGGTCGTCGAGGCGCCCGCGCCCGTCGAGAAGCCCGCCGAGAAGCCCGTGGAGAAGCCCACCCAGCAGCAGCTCGACGTGGTCGAGCGGCAGGGCGAGGAGGACGGCGGTCGCCGCGGCAACCGCCGCCGCCGTTCCGCCAACCGGCCCGCCGGCAGCCCGGAGGCGCCCGCCGCGCAGGCCGCACCGGCCGAGGTCCAGCCGCAGCAGGCCGCACCCGTGGTCGAGCGCACCCAGCAGGACCGGCCCGAGCGCGGTGAGCAGCGGGAACAGCGCCAGGAGCGTGGCGACCGCGGTGACCGCGGTGACCGCGGCGACCGGCCCGAGCGTGGCGACCGCGGTGGTCGCCAGGAGCGGGGCGACCGCGGTGAGCGCGGTGACCGGGGCGAGCGCGGTGGTCGTGGCGACCGTGATCGTGACCGCGGTCGCGACCGCGACGACCGCAACCGCGACCGCGACCGTGACCGCGACGACCGCAACCGGTCGAACGTCCCCGACGACGGCGACGACGACGAGGGCGGCCGCAGGGGCCGTCGCTTCCGCGACCGCCGCCGGCGCGGTGGCCGCAACGAGACCGGTGGCGGCAGCACCGACACCGAGGTGCGCGACGACGACGTCCTGCTGCCGGTCGCGGGCATCCTGGACGTGCTGGAGAACTACGCGTTCGTCCGCACGTCGGGCTACCTGGCCGGTCCGAACGACGTCTACGTGTCGCTGTCGCTGGTCCGCAAGTACGGCCTGCGCCGCGGTGACGCGCTCATCGGCGCGGTGCGCCAGCCCCGCGACGGCGAGCAGCAGCGGCAGAAGTTCAACCCCCTGGTGCGGGTCGACAAGATCAACGGCCTGGACCCGGAGGAGTCGCGCAACCGGCCGGACTTCACCAAGCTGACCCCGCTCTACCCGAACGAGCGGCTGCGCCTGGAGACCGAGCCCCACATCCTCACCACGCGCGTCATCGACCTGGTGATGCCGATCGGCAAGGGCCAGCGCGCCCTGGTCGTGTCGCCGCCGAAGGCGGGCAAGACCTCGGTGCTCCAGTCGATCGCCAACGCGATCACGACGAACAACCCCGAGTGCCACCTGATGGTGGTGCTGGTGGACGAGCGCCCGGAAGAGGTCACCGACATGCAGCGGTCGGTGAAGGGCGAGGTCATCGCCTCCACCTTCGACCGGCCGCCGTCGGACCACACCACGATCTCGGAGCTGGCCATCGAGCGGGCCAAGCGCCTGGTCGAGATGGGTCACGACGTGGTCGTACTGCTGGACTCCATCACCCGCCTGGGTCGTGCCTACAACCTGGCGGCGCCGGCGTCCGGCCGCATCCTGTCCGGTGGTGTCGACTCGACGGCGCTGTACCCGCCGAAGCGGTTCCTCGGCGCGGCCCGCAACATCGAGGGCGGCGGCTCGTTGACGGTCATCGCGACCGCCCTGGTCGAGACGGGCTCGGCCGGCGACAGCGTGATCTTCGAGGAGTTCAAGGGCACCGGCAACGCGGAGCTGAAGCTCGACCGCAAGATCGCGGACAAGCGCACCTTCCCGGCGGTGGACGTCGACTCGTCCGGCACCCGCAAGGAAGACCTGCTGCTCTCGCCCGACGAGCTGGCGGTCATGCACAAGCTCCGCCGGGTGCTCCACGCCCTCGACGGCCAGCAGGCCATCGACCTGCTGCTGGACCGCCTGCGCAAGACCCGCACCAACATCGAGTTCCTGATGCAGGTGGCCAAGACCACCCCGGGCGCGGACAACGACTGACCGAACCCCTCTCCACCAAGGCCCGCCCGGTACCCCCGGGCGGGCCTTGCCTTTCCGCGTGTCCTCCACTCGGACATCGCGAGTCGTACGTTCAGACATCGCGAGTCGTACGTTCGGGCACCCCGAGTTGCACGTTCAGGACCGGCAGGGCGGCGTGCCGGGGTGACGCGAGTGGTGAACTCGGGGGTCGCGAACGTACGACACGGTGGTCCTGAACGTACGACTCGCGATGCTTGAGTGGAGGACACGCGGTGTCCGACTGGAGGACACGCGGGGTCAGCAGGGGGTGGTGGGGGGTGGGGAGGTGGGGGCGCGGTGGCGCTCGCGGAAGTAGTGGGTGATCAGGAGGGCCAGGGAGGGGAGGCCGATCAGGAGGGTGGGGAGCAGCGGCAGGGATAAGTCGTCGGTGGCCACGCCCAGGCACATCACGGCGGTCAGGTAGGGCCAGCGCAGCCAGGTGCGCTGCCAGCGGGCGGTCCAGGTGACCGCGGTGGAGGCCACGACGGCCACGGCCACGCCCGCGCCGAACAGGGGGCTGGACAGGGATAAGGGGCCCGCCGTCCCGACCAGCAGGCCGATCAGGCCGGTGAGGCCCAGGACGGCGCCGCCGAACAGGAACGGCACGGCCAGCCACGTGGTCAAGCGCAGGGGGCGTCCGGCAGCGCACAGCACGGGCCCAAGTGTGGCGTTCGGGCAACGGGGCACCCACGCCCAGTAGGCCAGCGGTCACCCGCTGCGCCGAAAGGTCGGCCGCCATCGCCCAACGGTAGTGGCACCGGTCACGGGAACAACCGCGCGCGGGCACGCGTTGCAGTGCCTGTCAGCCGATCTGGCACACTGTCGGGTCGAGTCCGGCTCCGGTTCACCTCGTAGAACGACCATCGACCACGAGGACCCGGCGGCCACCGAGGAAAGGGACGAGACGTTGAAGACCGGCATTCACCCCGAGTACGTGACGACCGAGGTCACCTGCGGTTGCGGCAACACCTTCACCACCCGCAGCACCAAGTCGTCCGGCGCCATCCACGTCGAGGTCTGCTCCAGCTGCCACCCGTTCTACACGGGCAAGCAGAAGATCCTCGACACCGGTGGTCGGGTCGCGCGCTTCGAGGCCCGCTACGGCAAGCGCGCCAAGTAGCTGCCAGAACGGCGTCCACCCCGGCACGTGGGTGGGCGCCGTTGTCGTCTCCAGACACCGCTGAGAGACACCGCCGAGAGACCCGGAGCACGACCGTGACGCTGGACGCCCTGCTGGCCGAGCACGCCGAGCTGGAGACCAGGCTCGCCGACCCCTCGGTGCACGCCGACCAGGCGGGGGCGCGCAAGCTCGGCAAGCGCTACGCCGAGCTGACCCCGATCGTGAGGACCGCCCGCGAGCTGGAGCAGGCGCGGGCCGACCTGGAGACGGCGCGGGAGCTGGCCGCCGAGGACCCGGCGTTCGCGGAGGAGGCCGAGGAGCTGGCCGCCGGCATCCCCGCCCTGGAGTCGCGCCTGACGGAGCTGCTGCTCCCGCGCGACCCGCACGACGCCGCCGACGTGGTCATGGAGATCAAGTCCGGCGAGGGCGGCGAGGAGTCGGCCCTGTTCGCGGGCGACCTGCTGCGCATGTACGTCCGGTACGCCGAGCGCCACGGCTGGAAGACCGAGGTCCTCGACGGCACCGACTCCGACCTGGGCGGCTTCAAGGACGTCACGCTCGCCGTCAAGAGCCGCGGCGACGGCCCGGACGGCGTCTGGTCCCGCCTGAAGTGGGAGGGCGGCGTGCACCGCGTGCAGCGCGTGCCCGTCACCGAGTCGCAGGGCCGCATCCACACCTCCGCCGCGGGCGTCCTGGTGTTCCCCGAGACCGAGGACGTCGAGGTCGAGGTCGACGAGAACGACCTGCGCGTCGACGTGTTCCGCTCGTCGGGCAAGGGCGGCCAGAGCGTCAACACCACCGACTCGGCCGTGCGCATCACGCACCTGCCGACGGGCATCGTGGTGTCCTGCCAGAACGAGCGCAGCCAGCTCCAGAACAAGGCCCGCGCCATGCAGGTGCTCCAGGCCCGGCTGACCGCGCTGGCCGAGGAGAAGCAGCAGCAGGAGGCGTCGGACGCCCGGCGCTCGCAGATCCGCACCGTGGACCGCTCCGAGCGGGTCCGCACCTACAACTTCCCGGAATCCCGCATCTCCGACCACCGCGTCGGGTACAAAGCCCATAACCTGGACCAAGTGCTCGACGGCGACCTGGACGCGGTGCTGGACGCCCTGGCGGCGGCCGACCGGGCGGAGCGGCTCGCCGGCGGGTGACCGACGAGAGGGCGCGCGATGGCCGACATCCTGGTGGACCCGATCAGCGCCCCGTTGGACACCGCGCTGGACATCCGGGTGGTGGGCCTCGACCCGGACCGGGTCGTGACCGTGCGCGCGTCGGCGGGCGACCGCGCCGCGGAGGCGGAGTTCCGGGCCGACGAGCGCGGCGTGGTGGACCTGACCAGGCACGCGCCGATCTCGGGCGACTACTCCGGCGTTGACCCGATGGGGTTGTTCTGGTCGATGGCCCCGACCGGCGCGGAACCCCGTGACGCCGCGGTCGTCGAGGTCGACGGCGTGGGGCGCGCGGAGGTCGGGCGCCTGACCGTGCCGGAGGGCGTCAAGCGCACCGAGGTCCGGGAGGACGGCCTGGTCGGCGTGCTGTTCGAGCCGGTCGACGGCGGGCCGCACCCCGGCGTGGTGGTGCTCGGCGGCAGCGAGGGCGGCCTGCACGAGCTGGACGCCGCGCTCCTCGCGGGGCACGGGTTCGCGGCGCTGGCCCTGGCCTACTTCGGCGTCGAGGGCGTGCCGGCCGACCTGGTCGAGATCCCCCTGGAGTACTTCGCGCCGGCCCTGGACCTGCTGGGCGACCGCGTCGGCCTGGTCGGCGGGTCGCGCGGCGGTGAGCTGGCGCTCCTGCTCGGCGCGACGTTCCCGCAGGTCAAGGCCGTGGTGAGCGTGGTGGGCAGCGGTGTGGTGACGCAGGGCATCGGTCCCGGCCACCGGTTGCTCCAGAAGCTGGAGCACGAGGCCGCGCCCTGGACGTCCGGGGGCCGCCCGCTGCCGTACCTGCCGTACTCGCTGCCCGCGGAGCTGCGGTCGGGGGTGGTCGACGGCGAGCCGGTGCCCCTGCGGCTCGCGTTCGACCTCACCGACGGCGTCCCCGAGGACACCGAGATCCCCGTCGAGCGCGTCAACGGCGGTGTGCTGCTCCTCTCAGCCGGTGACGACCGGTCGTGGCCGTGCGCGGAGCTGAGCGAGGTCGCACACCAACGGCTGAAGTCCCACGATCACCCGTTCCGGTACGAGCACGTGGTGTACCCGGGCGCCGGGCACCTGATCGCGGGCCCACCGCACCGGCCGACCACGGACGTGGTGGTCCCCGGTCCGGGCGTGAGGTTCGCCACGGGCGGCACGCCGGCCGCCACCGCCGCGGCCCGCGCCGACGCGTGGCGGCGCACCATCGAGTTCTTCTCGGATCAGCTCCGCGCCTAGTGTTGTGGCCATGAGCGCACACTTTGACGTCGTGGTCCTCGGTGCGGGGCCAGGCGGGTACGTCGCCGCGATCCGCGCGGCCCAGCTGGGCCTGAAGACCGCTGTCATCGAGGAGCGTTACTGGGGCGGGGTGTGCCTGAACGTGGGCTGCATCCCGTCGAAGGCCCTCCTGCGCAACGCGGAGCTGGCCCACGTCTTCACCCACGAGCGGAAGACCTACGGCATCCAGGTCGAGGGGTCGGTGAAGTTCGACTTCGGCGCGGCGTTCGACCGCAGCCGCAAGGTCGCGGACGGGCGCGTCAAGGGCGTGCACTTCCTGATGAAGAAGAACAACATCACCGAGATCAACGGGTGGGGGACGTTCGTCGACGCGAACACCATCCGGGTGGGTGACGACACCATCACGTTCGAGCACGCGATCATCGCGGCCGGCGCGACCACCCGCCTGCTGCCCGGCACGGCGCTGTCCGACCGGGTGGTGACCTACGAGGAGCAGATCCTCACCAAGGAGCTGCCGGAGAGCATCGTCATCGCCGGCGCGGGCGCGATCGGCGTCGAGTTCGCCTACGTGCTGCACAACTACGGCGTCAAGGTCACGATCGTGGAGTTCCTCGACCGCGTGGTGCCGCTGGAGGACGTCGAGGTCTCCACCGAGCTGGCCAAGCGCTACAAGCGGCTGGGCATCGACGTGCGCACCTCCACGCGGGTCGAGTCGATCGACGACACCGGGTCGAAGGTGCGCGTCACCGTGTCGAAGGACGGCGAGCAGGAGGTCCTGGAGGCCGACAAGGTCATGCAGGCCATCGGCTTCCAGCCGCGCGTCGAGGGCTACGGCCTGGAGAACACCGGTGTCGAGCTGACCGAGCGCGGCGCCGTCGCGGTGGACGGCCGGGGTCGCACGAACGTGTCGAACATCTACGCGATCGGGGACGTGACGGCGAAGCTGATGCTCGCCCACACCGCCGAGTCCATGGGCATCATCGCCGCGGAGACCATCGCCGGCGCGGAGACCATGGAGCTGGACTTCGTGATGATCCCGCGGGCGACCTACTGCCAGCCGCAGATCGCCTCGTTCGGCTACACCGAGGCGCAGGCCCGCGAGAAGGGCTTCGACGTCCGGGTGGCGAAGTTCCCCTTCACCGCCAACGGCAAGGCGCACGGCCTGGGCGACTCCACCGGCTTCGTCAAGCTGATCAGCGACGCCGAGCACGGCGAGCTGCTGGGCGGGCACCTGATCGGCCCGGACGTGACCGAGCTGCTGCCCGAGCTGACCCTGGCCCAGCAGTGGGACCTGACCGTGCACGAGGTGGCCCGCAACGTGCACGCGCACCCCACCCTGAGCGAGGCCGTCAAGGAAGCGGTGCACGGCCTGGCCGGGCACATGATCAACTTCTGACGGCCTACCCTTGCGCGCATGACCCGACACCCGCTGCGGCTGGCCATCCTCGAAGCCGAGCGCATGCTGGCCGCCGCGGGTGTCGACAGCCCGCGGGTGGACGCCGAGCTGCTCGCGGCGCACGTGCTCGGCGTCGAGCGCTCCCGGCTGCCGCTGATCCCGCTGGTGGACCCGCCGGTGGTGGACGCCCTGCACAAGGTCGTGCTGCGGCGGGTGGAGCGCATCCCGCTCCAGCACATCACCGGCTGGGCCCACCTCGGCGGCGTCGACCTCGACGTCGGACCCGGCGTGTTCGTCCCGCGCCCGGAGACCGAGCTGCTGCTCGACTGGGCCCTGTCCACAGTGGAGCCCGAGGACCCGCTCGTGGTCGACCTGTGCACCGGTTCGGGCGCGCTGGCGCTGGCCGCGGCGCACCACCTGCCGGCCGCGCGCGTGCACGCCGTCGAGCGCGACACCACCGCCCTGTCCTGGGCGCGCCGCAACGCCGACGCCCGCGCGAACGCCGGCGACACCCCCGTCACGCTGCACGCGGGCGACGTCGCCGACCCCGGGCTGCTGTCCGACCTGGACGGCCGGGTGGACCTGGTGCTGTGCAACCCGCCCTACGTGCCGGAGAGCACCGAGGTGCCGCCGGAGGTGGCCGACCACGACCCGCGCCAGGCCGTGTTCGGCGGCCCGGACGGGCTGGCGGTGATCCGGCACGTGGTCACGGTCGCCGCGCGCCTGCTGCGCCCCGGCGGGCACGTGGCGATCGAGCACGACGACACGCAGGGCGAGTCCGTGCCCGCGCTGCTCTCCGCCCGGCGCGTGCTCACCGACGTGGCCGACCACCGCGACCTGGCCGGCCGCCCCCGCTTCGCCACCGCCCGCCGGGTGTGAGGATCAGCCGGCCACGGCGACCGCCGAGACGCCGGTGGCCACCGCGGTCCGCCGGCCGCCCGACTCCAGGTAGAGCGTCCCGACCCGCAGGTACTCGTCGGGCTCGGCGACCACCACGCGCGCGTCGTCCCCGAGCGGGCGCGAGGCCAGCAGGGGACCGGCGTCCACCAGGGCCCACCGGCCGCCGTCCAGCCGCCAGTGGCTCGCCGGCCGCACCGGCGTGGAGTCGCCGCCGGACGCCGAGCACGCCCAGCTCGCGTAGACCGCGTTCAGCCTGCCCCCGTCGTCGTACCAGAGGTCGCGGGTGATCGAGCCGCCGTCCTCGGGCAGCTCGCCGATCGGTGCGGTCCGGGGAGCGCCGGTCGCGGCGTCCACCTCGATCACCGACGTGGCCTCCTGGCAGGCGCCGTTGTGCCAGGTGCCCGCGTACGCGACCGTCCGGCCGTCCGGTGAGAGGGCGGCGCTGCCGAGGCCCACGTTGGCGTCGGTGGCCCCCAGGTCGCGCACCGACCCGTCGAGGCCGACCAGGTAGAGGAAGTCCGGGCCGCCGTAGACCGCCGGCTCGTCCGGCGAGGCGACGAGCGCGACGCCCTCGCCACCGGTCACGACCTTCGGCGGCAGGTCCAGGACGGAGGGGAAGGCGGGGTCCGTCACGCGGCGCGCGGGCAGCGCGAGCGCCGGGGCGGGCCGGGCGCCGGGCTCGCCCAGGTCGAGCACCACCAGGTCCCGGCCCGGCCCGGTCCAGGCGACGCGACCGCCGCCGACCGCCGCCGCGGACCCGCAGTCGCCGCACGGCACGACCCGGCTGCCGCCCCCCTCGACGTCGACCACGGCGAGGCCCGCGTCCGAGGCGGCGAAGGCGAACCTGCCGTCCGCCGTGAACGCCGGACCGGACAGGCTGAAGTCCCCGGCCGCTTCGGCGATCACCCGTTCGCCCCGGGCGACGCCCAGCCGGGTCGCCGACGTGAACGCGTAGGCGGGCGGCTCCGGTGGTGTGGTGACGCTGATGCGGGCGGCGTCGGGTGAGTCGGGCACGACGAGCTCGTCCAGCTGTTCGGTCAGTTCGGCGGCGTCCTCGGTGAAGGCCACGGCCTGGTCGCCCACGAGTTGCTGGAGCGACTCGCGCTGGTCTTCGGGCACTTGGTGGCCGACGATGCGGATGTCCAGGTCCAGCCCGGCGGCGGCCACGCGTTCGCGGATGGCGCGGGAGGCCTCCTGGGGGTCGGTGGTGCAGGCGTCGACGCCGGTGGAGGAGACCACGATGATCCGGTTGCGCTGCGAGCCCCGGAACGGGTAGATCCCGGAGTAGTCGTCGATGGCGGCCAGCACGCCGCTGAGCAGCGTGGCCCGCCCCGACGGGGCCAACCCGCGCACCGCGCCCGGCACCTCGTCGGCCTCGTCGGCGACCTCGGCGGTGTTGTCGGCGGCCCCGCACTCCCCGCCGAACCTGCGCAGCGCCAGCGCGTCGCCGCTGCCGGTGTTGTGCGCGACCGCCTCCACCGCTTCGGCCACGGCCCCGAACCCGCTCCCGGGCGCGGAGGTGTCGACCAGCAGCGTGGTCCGGTGCTCGGGCGCCGACCGCACCACGACATAGACCACCACGCACGCCGCCAGCACCACCGCGACCACCGCGCCGATGATCAGCTCCCGCTTCACCTGGTCGCCCCCGGGCTCGTGGCGCGCAGCGCGGCGAGGACCTCGTTGACCGCGTCCACCTGCGCGTTGTAGTCCTCGGCCGCCCGCCGGAACGCCTCGAACCGCTCGTCGAACGGCGTGCCGGACCTGGCCGCGTCGAGCAGCTGCCGCGCCGCCTCGATGACGCGGGCCTGCCGGTCGCGCAGCTGGACGGCCTTCGCGTGCAGGTCGACCGCGGCGGGTGTTCGCGCCCGGCTGCGCAGGTTCTCGAACTCGGCCTCCGCGGTGATCGGGGCGACGTCGTCGATGGCCCGGTCGGCCACGTCCAGGCGGCCGTCCACGATCGCCTGGACGGCCTCGTCGAGCCTGGCCACGGTCGGGTCGAAGATGTCGATGACCTGGCGCGCGGACCGCAGCACGGGTTCGACGTTGGTCACCCACTCCAGCGCGGCGCGCAGCTCGTCGGGCGAGTCGGGCAGCAGCGGCGGCGGCGCGGCCGCGCCGGTGGCGAGCTTGCCCAGGTTGTCCCGGTGGTCGTCGTCGAGCTGGTAGCCCACGAACCGGAACTCGATCGCCAACCCGGCGGCGGCGACCCGGTCGCGCATCTCCTCCTCGACGAAGCCCCGGTCGTCGTCGCAGGCGTCCACGCCGTTGCGGGTGACCACGATGATGCGGTTGACCTGCTTGGCGTCCTGCGAGAACGGCTCCGAGAAGTCGGCGGTGGCCTCCACGACGCCGCGCAGCAGCGTGGCCCGGCCGGACGGGGAGGCGGCGCGCACCGCGTTCCCGACCTCGTCCCGGTTGCCCTTGCCGAACCCGACCAGCTGGGTCGTGTTGTCCTCCGCGCCGCACTCGCCGCCGAACCCGCGCAGCGCGATCGCGTCGTCGTCGCCGGAGTTGCCCAGCGCCTTGCCCAGGGACTCGACGCTCGCCGCGAAGTCCTCCGACGCGGCGCCCGCCCCGGACAGGTCGACCAGGAACTCGGTCTTGTACGTCGGCGCGAACTGCGGCAGCACCCAGGTCAGCGCGGCGTGCGCGCCGCCGGCCAGCAGGGCGGCCACGAGCAGCGCGACCACGGCGTTGCGCACCGCCGGTGGCATCTCGACGGTGAAGCGGTAGAGCCGCCCCGTGACCCCGCCGCGGATGGTGTTCGCCTGGACGACGGTCTCGACGGTCGTCGCCTCCACCGTGTTGTGACTGCCGCCGTTGTGCCTGCCGCCACCCTCCGGCTGCTCCATGCGCCCTGCCCCCTCGGGTGCGCGGAGCCGGGAACCGGCTCCGCGCACCGCATCACCCCTCGGTACCCCGACATGATCGACCGGTGGGCGGCGATCCGATCCGCAGGATTGCGGTCCGGCGGTGGTGCGTTCGGGGGACGAGGGTCAGGGGCGGGCCGCGTCGACCATCGCGGCGAGCAGCGCCCGCGTGTCCGACCAGGCCTCGACCGGCCCGGACGCGTAGACCACGTACTCGATCCCGCCCGTCTCCCAGTACGCGACCGCGACCCGCCCGGCGGCCTCCGCGAACTCCCACCGCACGCCGGGGTGGCCCCGGACCGGGGTCTCCGCCAGCGCCAGCCGCGCGTGGCCGGGTTCCCGCTCCCGGTCCGCGGCCGCCGCGGTGATGCGCTCCAGCAGCGTCCGGCCGGGGTCGGTCACCGGCGCGCCGCCGAACCGGGCCTCCCGCCGCCCGTCCGGCGCGGTGGCGACCAGGGTCGTGGCCACGGTGCCGGGCCCGACCGCCCAGTCGTCCGGCACGACCGTGACCAGGCCGCCGGGCGCCTCCACGGCGCGGAAGCCCGGCGGCGGCGCGGGGGCGGCGGGCGACGACGAGGGCCGGGGCGCCGGGGGAGCGGCCGAAGGGGGAGCGGTCTCCCCTGGCGTGGTGATGACCGGCAACCGCGGCGTCGTGCTCACCCGCGCGACCGGCTGCCCGGACGTGCCCGCGCGCAGGGCCAGCACGCCCGCGCCGCCGCCCACCACGACGTACGCGGCCGTGATCGCGAACGCCAGCGGGAGCGCGCCGAGGCGTCCGGCGCGGGCGTCCCCTGAACGCCTGGCCATCGTGTCTTCCCCCTGCGGCTAGCCTCTGGTGGTCCCAGTCCGCAGCAGTAAACCGGAGGGTCGGCGGTGCCCGTCAACAGCCCGGCCGGATGGGCGCCCGGTGAGCACGAGGAGCTGCGCGAACGCCTCGCCGCGCTCGCCGCCCGCCCCACCGGCCCCGACGACGACGCCGCCGCGCGGTCCCGGGCCGCGCTCGCCGACGCGTTCGCGGGGGGCCGGGCGGCCACGGCGGTGGAGCGGGTGCGCCGCGAGCTGCGCCACGCGGGCCCGTCGCCGGTGCTGCGCGACCACCTGGCCATCGCCCTGGCCGCCCGCAGCGCCGAGGTGCGCGGCGTCGCGGCGGACGGCGCGCTGGTGGTGACCGACCGCGGGCAGCTCGACGCGTGCCGCGCCCTCGCGCACGAGGTCCTGGAGCTGCGCCCGCACCCCGAGCTGGCCGCGTTCGCCTCGGACCTGCTCGACCGGCTGGACCGGGCCGAGCGCCGGCGCTGGGTGGCGCCGGCCTCCCCGCTCGGCGCCGCGGTCGTCGCGCTGGCGGTGCTGGTGCTGCCGTTCGTCGGCGCGGCGGTCGGCAGCGCCGCGGTGACCGCGGGCGGCGTGGCCGCGGGCGCGGCGCTCGTGTTCGGCTCGGTGCTGGCGCACCGCAGGCCGGGGTGGGTCGCGGACGCCGGCGGACCGCTCCGGAGGCCCGGTCCGTGACCTCCGCCGCTGGGCTCCGCCGCGCTGTGCTTGGATCAACCAGGTGAGCACGATCTACGACTGCGCGGTCCAGGACGACCGTGCCGCGGGTCTCTCCGCCGCCGCGGGCGCGGTGCGCTCCGGGCGCCTCGTCGTCCTCCCGACCGACACCGTCTACGGCATCGGCTGCGACGCGTTCGACGCGACCGCCGTGCGCTACCTGCTGGAGGCCAAGGGCCGGGGCCCGGACATGCCGGTGCCCGTCCTGGTCGGCTCCTGGACCACGGTCGACGGCCTGGTGCTGAGCGTGCCCCGCCAGGCCCGCGCGCTGATCGAGGCGTTCTGGCCCGGCGGCCTGTCGCTGGTCCTCCAGCACGCGCCCTCGCTGAACTGGGACCTCGGGCACACCCGCGGCACGGTGATGCTGCGGATGCCGCTGCACCCGGTCGCCCTGGAGCTGCTGCGCGACGTCGGCCCGATGGCCGTCTCCAGCGCCAACAAGTCCGGCTTCCCGCCCGCGGGCACCGCGCAGGAGGCGTGGGACCAGCTCGGCGAGGACGTCGGCGTCTACCTCGACGGCGGTCCCGCGACCGAGAACGTCGCCTCCACCATCGTCGACCTGACCGGGCCGGACCCCGTCGTGCTGCGCGAGGGCGCGGTGCCGGTGTCGGAGGTGTCCGAGGTGCTGGGCGCCGAAGTCGAGGTCGCCCGCTAGTGGATCTTCCCGATCGGAGTAGCGTGGTGCCCACTCCGCCCGACACCCCGTCCCCGAGGGGCTAGTTCACCGTGGGCCAGTTCCCCGCCGTCTCCAACGTCCTCCCCGTCCGGGAGTACCTGCTCGTCGCGCTGACCGCCGCCGTCGTCACGTTCCTGCTCGTGGGGCTGGTCCGCGCGCTGGCGTTCCGGATCGGCGCGGTCGCCTACCCCCGGACCCGGGACGTGCACGTCAAGCCCATGCCCCGGATGGGCGGCCTCGCCATGTACGGCGGGGTGCTCGGCGGCATGTTGCTGGCGCACCAGCTACCCGTGCTGCGGTCGGCGTTCGACTTCTCCAACGACCCGTACGCGGTCATCGTGGGCGGCGGCGTGATCGTCCTGGTGGGCGTGCTCGACGACCGGTTCGAGCTGGACTCGCTGACGAAACTCGCGGGTCAGGTCACCTCGGCGGGCATCCTGGTGCTCTTCGGGCTCCAGTGGCTGCTGTTCTGGGTGCCGTGGGGCGACGACGGCGAGGGCACCGGCTCGCTGCTGTCGCTGGACCAGAACCAGGGCGCGATCCTGAGCGTGCTGCTGGCCGTGACCATGATCAACGCGATGAACTTCGTGGACGGCCTGGACGGGCTGGCCGCCGGCATCGGCCTCATCGCCGCCGCCGCGACCTGCGTGTTCTCCATCGGCCTGCTCGGCAACAACGGCGGTGACGTCGGCGCGTACCCGCCCGCGCTGATCGCCGCCACGCTGGCCGGCGCGTGCCTGGGCTTCCTGCCGCACAACTTCAACCCGGCGCGCATCTTCATGGGCGACTCCGGGTCGATGCTGATCGGCCTGATGCTGTCCGCGGCCACCATCTCGGCCTCCGGCAAGATCAACTACGAGTCGGTGCGCGCCACCGACGTGCTCGGCCTGCTCTCGCCGCTGGTCGTGGTGGCCGCGGTGCTGTTCGTGCCGATGCTCGACCTGCTCATGGCCATCGTGCGGCGCACCCGGCGCGGCGAGAGCCCGTTCTCGGCGGACAAGATGCACCTGCACCACCGCCTGCTGGAGATCGGCCACTCCCAGCGCCGCGCCGTGCTGCTCATCTACCTGTGGGCGGGCGTGCTCGCGTTCGGCGCGGTCGCGCTCACCCTCTTCGACGTCGTGGCCGTGGTGTGGTGCCTGGCCATCGCGCTGCTCCTCGCCCTGCTGGTCTCGCTGGTACCCAGACTTCGCGAAGTGCGACGATCCTGACCCCCGATTGAGGGGTGTCGATCACGCGCCTTTTACACTCGGTGTCGACCGGTGGGAAGGGGTGACACATGAGCCAGGACGAACCTGCGTCGACCGCTGAGTGGACGCACGAAAAGGTCGTGCAGCGCCTCGCGGGCGAGATGTTCCGCGGCGCCCTGTGGGCGGCGCTCGGGACGGTCGTCGTCGCGGCCGCGCTGTGGACCGTGCTCGAAGGGGTCCCCGGCCTGGTCAGCGCCCTCATCGGCGGCGCGCTCGCCTGCCTGTCGTCGGTCGCCACGCTGCTGGTGATGCGCAAGACCGCCGCGCTGCCGCTCCAGTTCATCATGATCGCCGCGTTCGCCGGCTTCCTCGGGAAGCTGCTCCTGCTGATCGCGGTCATGCTGCTCGTGCGGCGGTTCCCCGCGCTGGACGACAACGCGCTGGCGCTCACGATGGTCGCCACCATCGTGGTCGCGACCTTCATGGAGGTGCGCGCTTCCAAGCGCAGTCGCAGTCAGATGGTGGTGCCCACCCCCGGCAACACCTGATCTACCGGCTGGTACGGTGCGCGCAGACGGGACACCCAGGTAGGCGGGGTGCCTCTCGCGGGCGCTTGCGGTCCGTAAGGTACGTTAAGTCCCGATCGTGACGATTCCCCCGGCGGAGTGAACGCCGGCCGGGAGAACCGGAAGGAACACAGTGACCATGACGGTGCTGGCCGCGGGCGATGAGTTCGTCGCTCCCGGCACGAAGGACTTCTTCCCGCCGGCGATCTTCGGCGACGTCACCAAGCCCATGGTGCTGCTGGTGCTGTCGATCGTCATCATCGGGGCGTTCTTCCTCGCCGCGACCCGCAACCTCAAGCTCGTCCCGGGCAAGTTCCAGTTCCTCGGGGAGTCGGCCTACGACCTCGGTCGCAACTCGATCGCCCGCGAGCAGATCGGCGCCAAGGACTTCCAGCCCTTCGTGCCGCTGATCCTCACGGTCTTCAGCTTCATCCTGGTGAACAACCTGTTCGGCCTCGTTCCGTTCATCCAGTTCCCCACGATGTCGCACATCGGGTTCCCGCTCGCGGTCTCCGTGCTGGTGATCTACCCGGTCTACCACTTCGTGGGCTTCCGGCGCCACGGTTTCCTCGGCTACCTGAAGAACCAGACCATGCCGCCCGGCGCGCCGTGGTACGTGCTGATCCTGCTGGTGCCGATCGAGTTCTTCCAGAAGTTCATCCTGAACCCGCTCACGCTCGCGATCCGAGTCTTCGCGGCCATGTTCGCGGGTCACCTGCTCCTGTTGGTGTTCACCTTGGCGGGTGAGTACCTCCTCTTCGCCGGCGGCGTCACCGTGGTGGTCGCGCCGATCGCCTTCGCCTTCGCCATCGCGCTGACCTTCCTGGAAGCGCTGATCATGGTGCTGCAGGCGTACATCTTCGCGCTGCTGTCCGCCAACTACATCGGCGCGGCGCTGGCCGAAGAGCACTGAGAAACCACTCAAAGCCTCCGATCCGCGGGTGTTCCGCGGACCGAAGTGAAAGGGAACAGCACAAGTGAGCGCTATCGTTCTTGCCCAGGAAGCCGCCACCAGTGGTGTCACCAACGCCGGCCTCGCGGCGATCGGCTACGGCCTCGCGGCGATCGGTCCGGGCATCGGCGTGGGCCTGATCTTCTCCTCGGTGATCAGCGGCACCGCCCGCCAGCCCGAGGCCCGCGGCGTGCTGCTCGGCCTCGCCTGGACCACCTTCGCCATCGTCGAGGTCCTGGCGCTGCTCGGCTTCGTCGTCTACTTCCTCGCCTCCGCCGCCTGACGTTCTTCGCCCTAGGAGAAGTCTGAGATGAATACCCTCATCCTGGCTGCGGAAGGCGAGATCAACCCGGTCCTTCCGCACACGTCCGAGATCATCCTCGGTCTCGTCGCGTTCCTGCTGCTGCTCTTCGTCATGAAGAAGTTCGTGGCGCCGCGTTTCGAGGCGCTGTACGCGGAGCGTGCCGCCAAGATCGAGGGTGGCATCGAGAAGGCGGAGCAGGCGCAGGTCGAGGCGCAGAAGCTGCTCGAGGACTACCGCGCGCAGCTCGCCGAGGCCCGTGCCGAGGCGGCCCGCATCCGCGACGACGCCCGCATCGAGGGCGAGCAGATCATCAGCGAGCTGCGCGCCAAGGCCCAGGAGGAATCCGCGCGGATCGTCGCGCAGGGGCAGACCCAGCTGGAGACCCAGCGGTCGCAGATCGTCGCGGAGCTGCGCGGCGAGCTGGGCCGGCTGGCCATCGACCTCGCGGACCGGGTGGTCGGCGAGTCGCTGGAGGACGAGGTGCGCCGCCGGGGCACCGTCGACCGCTTCCTGGCCGACCTCGACGGCACGTCGGCCCCGGCCGCCAAGTGAGGAACGCCGATGACGCTGCACGCCGCTAGCCGAGACGCCCTGGCCGCCGCCGAACTGCGGCTGCTGGAGGTCGTCGACGCCACGAAGAACAGCGCGGCCCTGGGCGAGCTGGGTGACGAGCTGTTCGCGGTCGTCGGCCTGCTGGTCGGCCGGCCCGCGCTGCGCCGCGCGCTGGCCGACAACGCCGCCGAGCCCGCGGTGCGCGAGCAGCTGCTGCGCGGCCTGCTCGGCGACAAGGTCACCGACCCGACGCTCCAGGTGCTGGGCACGGTCGTGACCAGCCGCTGGTCGAGCCCGCGCGAGCTGGTCGACGGCGTCGAGTCCCTGGCCCGCACCACGCTGCTGGTGCGGGCGGAGCGCGACGGCCGGCTCGACGCGGTCGAGGACGAGCTGTTCCGGCTCGGCCGCATCATCGCGGGCAACCACGAGCTGGAGCTGGCCCTGTCCGACCCGGCGGCCGAGCCGGCGGGCAAGGTGGCGCTGGTCGACGGCCTCATCGCGGGCAAGGTCGACGGCACCACCAAGTCCCTGGTCGACCAGCTCGTCCGGGAACCACGGGGGCGGAGCCTCGTCGCCGGTCTGAGCGACCTCGCGGCGCTCGCGGCCAAGCGCCGGGAACGTTCGGTCGCCCACGTCCGTTCTGCTGTTGAGCTCGATGCGGCGCAGCAGGACCGCCTGGAGGCCACGCTGACCCGGATCTACTCGCGACCCATCGCCCTCCACGTCGAGGTCGACCCCGCCCTGCGCGGCGGCCTGCTGATCAAGATCGGTGACGAGGTCATCGACGGCAGCGTGGCGGGTCGGCTCGCGGCACTGCGCCGCGACCTCGCCGGCTGACCGACCGGAACCGCGGCCCACAAGCCCCTTTCCCAGAACGAAGTGAGAGCAGGAACGACATGGCGGAGCTGACGATCTCGTCGGACGAGATCCGCAGTGCGATCGAGAAGTACGTCTCGACCTACTCCCCGGAAGTCAGCCGGGAAGAGGTCGGCGTCGTCGCGGAGACCTACGACGGCATCGCCATCGTCGAGGGTCTGCCCGGCACCATGACCAACGAGCTGCTGGAGTTCCCCGGCGGCGTGCTCGGTGTCGCCCTGAACCTGGAAGTGCGCGAGATCGGCGCCGTCATCCTGGGTGACTTCGACAAGATCGAGGAGGGCCAGGAGGTCAAGCGGACCGGCCAGGTGCTCTCCGTGCCGGTCGGCGACGGCTTCCTGGGTCGCGTGGTCAACCCGCTCGGCCAGCCGATCGACGGCCTCGGCGACGTCGTCGCCGACGACAACCGCGCCCTGGAGCTCCAGGCGGCCTCGGTGCTCCAGCGCCAGCCGGTGGGCGAGCCGATGCAGACCGGCATCAAGGCCATCGACTCGATGACCCCCATCGGCCGCGGCCAGCGCCAGCTGATCATCGGCGACCGCAAGACCGGCAAGACCGCGGTCTGCATCGACACGATCATCAACCAGAAGAAGGCCTGGCAGAGCGGCGACCCGCAGCAGCAGGTCCGCTGCGTCTACGTCGCCATCGGCCAGAAGGGCTCCACCATCGCGGGCGTCAAGACCGCGCTGGAGGAGGCGGGCGCGCTGGAGTACACCACGATCGTGGCGGCGCCGGCGTCGGACTCCGCGGGCTTCAAGTGGCTGGCCCCCTACACCGGCTCCGCCATCGGCCAGCACTGGATGTACCAGGGCAAGCACGTCCTGATCATCTTCGACGACCTGACCAAGCAGGCGGAGGCGTACCGCGCCATCTCGCTGCTGCTGCGCCGCCCGCCGGGCCGCGAGGCGTACCCCGGCGACGTCTTCTACTTGCACTCCCGCCTGCTGGAGCGCTGCGCGAAGCTGTCGGACGACATGGGCGGCGGCTCGATGACCGGCCTGCCGATCATCGAGACCAAGGCCAACGACGTGTCGGCGTACATCCCGACCAACGTCATCTCGATCACCGACGGCCAGTGCTTCCTGGAGTCGGACCTGTTCAACGCCGGTGTGCGCCCGGCCGTCAACGTGGGCATCTCGGTGTCCCGCGTGGGTGGCGCCGCGCAGATCAAGGCGATGAAGACGGTGTCCGGCTCGCTGCGCCTGGACCTGTCCCAGTTCCGCGAGCTGGAGGCGTTCTCCGCGTTCGCGTCCGACCTGGACGCCGCGTCGCGCGCGCAGCTGGACCGCGGCGCCCGCCTGGTCGAGCTGCTCAAGCAGGGCCAGTACCAGCCGGTCCCGGTCGAGGAGCAGGTCGTCTCGATCTACCTCGGCACCAAGGGCCACCTCGACTCCGTCCCGGTCGGCGACGTCCGCCGGTTCGAGTCGGAGTTCCTGGAGCACGTGCGCCGCAACCACGAGGCCATCCTCTCCGGCATCCGCGAGTCCAAGGTGCTCTCGGACGACGCCGAGAAGGGCATCGTCAACGCGGTCGAGTCGTTCAAGCAGCAGTTCACCCAGTCCGGCGGCACCCCGGCGGTCAACGACGCGCCGGCCACCGCCATGGACGCCGACAAGGTCGGGCAGGAGTCGGTGAAGGTCAACCGACCGGCTCCGACCGAGAAGTGACGTAGGCATGGCGGCACAGATCCGAGAGCTGCGCCAGAGGATCCGCACGGTCAACTCGACCAAGAAGATCACCAAGGCGTACGAGCTCATCGCCACGTCGCGGCTGGCCAAGGCCCAGGGACGGGTCGAGGCGTCGCGGCCCTACGCGGAGGAGATCACCGGTGTGCTCTCCTCCCTGGCCACGGCGTCGTCGAACCTCGACCACCCGCTGCTGACCGAGCGCAAGAACCCCAAGCGGGCCGGCGTGCTGGTCATCACCAGCGACAAGGGCATGTGCGGCGGCTACAACGCCAACGTGCTCAAGGCGGCCGAGGAGCTGTTCTCGCTGCTGCGGTCCAAGGGCAAGGAGCCCGTGCTCTTCGTCGTCGGCCGCAAGGGCGTGGGCTACTACCGGTTCCGCCGGCGGGAGATCGCGGGCGACTGGACCGGCTTCTCCCAGCTCCCGCAGTACGTCAACGCCTCCGAGGCCGGTGACGCGCTGGTGAAGGCGTTCGTCGCGGGCAGCGACGACGAGGGCGACGACCCGGGGCCCGACGGTGTCCTGGGCGTGGACGAGCTGCACGTGGTCTACACCGAGTTCAAGTCCATGCTGAGCCAGCAGCCGGTGGCCAAGCGGATCGCGCCGATGGTCGTCGACTACGACCCGGAGCCGCAGAAGCTCCAGTCGGTGTACTCGTTCGAGCCGAGCGCGGAGACGCTGCTGGGCGCGATGCTGCCGAAGTACGTCAAGACCCGGCTCTTCTCGGCGCTGCTGGACGCGGCGGCCTCGGAGTCGGCGGCGCGGCGGACCGCGATGAAGGCGGCGACGGACAACGCCACCGAGTTGGTCCGCACGCTCAGCCGCCAGGCGAACGCGGCTCGCCAGGCCCAGATCACCCAGGAGATCAGCGAGATCGTCGGTGGCGCCTCCGCGCTTACCGGTGGCGCAGGAAGTGACGAGTGACATGACCGCAATTGCTACTCCCACCACCACCCGCACGGGCCGTGTGGTCCGGGTCATCGGTGCCGTCGTCGACGTGGAGTTCCCGCGCGACGCGGTGCCCGAGCTGTTCAACGCCCTGCACTCCGAGATCACCTACGAAGCGGTGGCCAAGACGCTGACCCTGGAGGTCGCCCAGCACCTGGGCGACAACCTGGTCCGCTGCATCTCCATGCAGCCCACCGACGGCCTGGTGCGCGGCGCGGCCGTGACCGACACCGGCGCCGCGATCAGCGTGCCCGTCGGCGACGTCGTCAAGGGCCACGTGTTCAACGCCCTGGGCGACTGCCTCGACCAGCCGGGCCTGGGCCGCGACGGCGAGCAGTGGGGCATCCACCGCAAGGCGCCGGCCTTCGACCAGCTCGAGGGCAAGACCGAGATCCTGGAAACGGGCATCAAGGTCATCGACCTGCTGACCCCGTACGTCAAGGGCGGCAAGATCGGCCTGTTCGGCGGCGCGGGCGTGGGCAAGACGGTGCTCATCCAGGAGATGATCACCCGTATCGCCCGCGAGTTCTCCGGCACGTCGGTGTTCGCCGGCGTCGGCGAGCGCACCCGTGAGGGCACCGACCTCCTCCTGGAGATGGAGGAGATGGGCGTCCTCAACGACACCGCCCTGGTGTTCGGCCAGATGGACGAGCCGCCCGGCACGCGCATGCGCGTCGCGCTCTCGGCGCTGACGATGGCGGAGTACTTCCGCGACGTCCAGGGCCAGGACGTGCTGCTGTTCATCGACAACATCTTCCGCTTCACCCAGGCGGGCTCCGAGGTGTCGACCCTGCTGGGCCGGATGCCGTCCGCCGTGGGCTACCAGCCGACGCTGGCGGACGAGATGGGCGAGCTCCAGGAGCGGATCACCTCGACGCGGGGCAAGTCGATCACCTCGCTCCAGGCGATCTACGTGCCGGCGGACGACTACACCGACCCGGCGCCCGCCACCACCTTCGCCCACCTGGACGCGACGACGGAGCTCTCCCGTCCGATCTCCCAGAAGGGCATCTACCCGGCGGTGGACCCGCTGTCCTCGTCGTCCCGGATCCTGGAGCCGACCATCGTCGGCGAGGAGCACTACCGGGTGGCGCAGGAGGTCAAGCGGATCCTCCAGAAGTACAAGGAGCTCCAGGACATCATCGCGATCCTGGGCATGGACGAGCTCTCCGAGGAGGACAAGGTCCTCGTCGGTCGGGCGCGTCGACTGGAGCGCTTCCTGGGCCAGAACTTCATCGTGGCCGAGAAGTTCACCGGCCAGCCGGGTTCGTTCGTGCCGATCAAGGACACGATCGAGGCGTTCGACCGCGTCTGCAAGGGCGAGTTCGACCACTACCCGGAGCAGGCGTTCTTCTCCTGCGGCGGTCTGGACGACGTCGAGGCGAACGCGAAGAAGCTCGCGGGCAAGTGAGCTGAGCCCGTTGTCCGGGAGGGCCGTTCCCCACGGGGGAGCGGCCCTCCCGGCTTTTCGGGCCGGAAATTGTCGGTGGGTGCCGGCAAGGTGAAAGCAGGGGTTCCCCGGGCGGGGACTCCTGCGAAGCGCGGCGCGGCTTTTCCGGACCGCAGGGGCCGTGCGGCCCGCCCGGCCCCTCAGGTCATCCAGCCCAGCACCCGCGAGATCGTCAGCCCGCACGCCCGCACGGCGGGCACCACCGCGTCCGTGCCCGTGCCCGCCGGCACCACGACCGACACCGACGCCACCACCTCCCCGCTCGCGTCGCGCACCGGCGCCGCCACCGAGTAGGTGATCATCTCGATCTGCCGGTCGCTGATCGCGTAACCGTCGCGGCGCACCCGGGCCAGCGCCTCCCTCAGGTCCCGCGGCCGGACGAGGGTCTTCGGGGTGAACCTCCGCAGCGGTCCCGCGAGCACCTCCTCCTGCACGTGCGCGGGCGCGGCGGCGAGCAGGACCAGGCCCACGCCGGTGCAGTGCAGCGGCATCCGGCTGCCCACGCGCGTCACCACGTTGACCGCGTCCCGCGCCGAGATCCGCTCGACGTAGACCACGTCCAGCCCGTCCCGCACGGCCAGTTGCACGTTGTGCCGCGTCACCTCGTACAGGTCCTCCAGGAACGGCAGCGCCCGGTCCCGCAGGTCCAGGCTGCCCGGTGACAGCGCGCCCAGCTCCAGCAGCCGCAGGCCGACCGAGTAGCGGCCGTCGGCGTTGCGGGTCAGGGCGCGCAGCTCGACGAGCGCGGCCACCAGGCGGTGGGTGGTGCTCAGCGGCAGGCCGGAGCGGCGGCTCAGCTCCGACAGCGTCATCGCCGACCGGTCCACGGTGAACACCGCCAGCAGCGCGAACGCCCGCTCCAGCACGGACTTCGGCGTCGTCACGCGCCGCAGTCTTCCACCCGCCGGGAAGCGCCCCGCCGGTGCGCCCGTGACGCACCTCACCCCTTCCGCGTGACCGGGCGGGTGCTCCCGTCGGGCCGGCCGGCGGTGCCGGCGGCGGCTGATCCGTGGTCAGTGCGCCGACGACGGGAACCGGGCGGCCGGTCTCGGTCGGACGGCGGGCTTCGGCCTGGTCGGGGCGGTCCGCGGGCCGCCGTGGGGTGGGTAGGTGCTCACGGCGGGGTGTGGCGCACCCGTGGGATTTCCCCGTCTTCTCGCTCGTCGCGGCCCCGGTGGCGGTCGCGGTCGAGGCCGTCCGGGCGCCTGCCGGGAGGGCCGCACCTCACGGAGGAGGCACCTGAGGCCGCCTGGTGCGGCGCTCACCCTCGGCCACCGTTTAGACTGCACCTTGACTCCGTTGAACGAGGGAGATGCGCGTGGCCGAGATGACCGTCCAGTTGGTCGCCGTGGAACGCCGGTTGTGGTCCGGCACGGCCACCTCCGTGGTCGCGCAGACGCTGGAGGGCGAGATCGGCATCCTGCCGGGCCACGAGCCCGTGCTGGGCCAGCTCGTCGAGGGCGGCGTGGTCCGCGTGCGCACCACCGACGGCGAGGTCGTCACGGCCGCCGTCCACGGGGGTTTCCTCTCCGTGACCGGTGAGGGCGTGAGCATCCTCGCCGAGAACGCCGAGCTGTCCGACGAGATCGACGTCGAGCGGGCCCGCGGGAAGGTCTCCAGCGGGGACGACGCGGAGAAGGCCCGGGCGAACGCGCGGCTGCGCGCCGCGGGACACACGGCCTGACGCGGACGAGCGGACGAACGCCGTGGGGATCGCCGAAGTCGTCGGGGTGGTCCTGTTCGTCGCGGTGGTGGTGCTCGGGTACCTCGCGTGGCGCCGCGTCCGCGTCCTGCGCGCCGGTGGCGTGCACGTGGCGCTGAGGTCCCGGGTGGACTCCTCCGGTCGGGGCTGGCACCTCGGTGTCGGCCACTACCGCGGTGACGAGTTCACCTGGTTCCGCGTGCTGAGCCTGCGCACCGGCCCGGACGTGATGATCTCCCGCGAGGGCTTCGAGATCGACGACCGCCGGGAGCCCGCGCCCGCCGAGACCTACGCCATGCCCGCGGGCGCGGTGGTGCTGCGGTGCAAGGGCAGCAGGGGCGAGGTGGAGATCGCCATGGGCCCGGACGCGCTGACCGGGTTCCTGTCCTGGTTGGAGTCCGCGCCCCCGGGCCGCTCCATCCCCTGGGCTTCCTGACCCCGGGCCACCGGCCGGACCCCTCGCGGGACGGCCGGTCGCCCGGACGGGCGGCGCCGTCAGTCGCCGCCGCCCGGCCGCCACAGCACGTCGCCCTCGGGGTTGGCCACCCGCGCCAGGATGAACAGCAGGTCCGACAGCCGGTTCAGGTACTTGGCCGCGAGCGGGTTCGAGACCTCCGGCTCCGCCTCCAGCAGCGCCCACGTCGAGCGCTCGGCGCGCCGGGCCACGGTGCGGGCCTGGTGCAGCAGGGCGGCGCCGGGCGTGCCGCCCGAGAGGATGAACGAGTCCAGCTTGCCCAGCCGGGCGTTGAACTCGTCGCACCAGGACTCCAGCCGGTCCACGTAGGGCTGGGTGACCCGCAGCGGTGGGTGCTCCGGGTCCGGCGTGATCGGCGTGGACAGGTCCGCGCCCACGTCGAACAGGTCGTTCTGCACCCGCCGCACCACGTCGGTGACGTCCGGGGCGAGCTGCCCCAGGGCCAGCGCGACGCCCAGGACGGCCCCGGTCTCGTCCACGTCCGCGTACGCGGCGATGCGCGGTGACGTCTTGGGCACCCGGGAGAAGTCCCCGAGCCCGGTGGTCCCGTCGTCGCCGACGCGGGTGTAGATCTTCGTCAGGTGCACGGCCATGACCGCACTCTAGCCAGGTGCGCACCGCCGAACCCGCCACCGCGAACGGGCACGATCAAGTACCTCCGTAGGATTGCGGAACGACGAGCGAGGAGTTCCTTACGTGAGCGAGCACTTCCGGGTCCAGGGCGGTGGGCGCCTGGTCGGCGAGGTCGACGTCGTGGGCGCCAAGAACAGCGTGCTGAAGCTGATGGCGGCGGCGCTGCTGGCCGAGGGCACCACCACGATCACCAACTGCCCGGAGATCCTGGACGTCCCGCTGATGGCGGACGTCCTGCGCAGCCTGGGCTGCGAGGTCACCCTGTCCGGCGACGTGGCCACCATCACCACGCCGGCGGAGCTCAACCACCGGGCCGACTCCGAGGCGATGGGCAAGCTGCGCGCGTCCGTCTGCGTGCTGGGCCCGCTGGTGGGCCGCTGCAAGCGGGCGGTGGTGGCGCTGCCCGGTGGCGACGCGATCGGCTCCCGCCCGCTGGACATGCACCAGAACGGCCTGCGCAAGCTCGGCGCCCACAGCGAGATCGAGCACGGCTGCGTGGTCGCCGAGGCCGAGGGCTTGCACGGCGCGCAGATCTGGCTCGACTTCCCCAGCGTCGGCGCCACCGAGAACATCCTGATGGCGGCGGTGCTGGCCGACGGCACCACGGTCATCGACAACGCCGCCCGCGAGCCGGAGATCGTGGACATCTGCGTGATGCTCCAAGAGATGGGCGCCAGGATCGAGGGCGCGGGCACGTCCACGCTCACCGTGCACGGGGTGGAGTCGCTCCGGCCGACCGAGCACCGCGTGATCGGCGACCGCATCGTCGGCGCGACCTGGGCGTTCGCCGCCGCCATGACCCAGGGCGACATCACCGTGCGCGGCGTGGACCCGCACCACCTGGACCTGGTGCTGGAGAAGCTGCGCACGGCGGGCGCGGAGGTCACCCTGGAGGGCGACCGGGCGTTCCGCGTGGTCCAGCGCGAGCGGCCCCGGTCGGTGGACTTCGTGACGCTGCCCTACCCGGGGTTCGCCACCGACCTCCAGCCGTTCGCGATCGCGCTGTCCAGCGTGTCCGAGGGCACGTCGATGATCACCGAGAACCTGTTCGAGGCGCGGTTCCGGTTCATCGAGGAGATGGTGCGGCTGGGCGCGGACGCCCGCACCGACGGCCACCACGCGGTGGTGCGGGGCGTGGAGCGGCTGTCCAGCGCGCCGGTGTGGGCCTCGGACATCCGCGCGGGCGCGGGCCTGGTGCTCGCGGGGCTGTGCGCGGACGGCGCGACCGAGGTCTACGAGATCTTCCACATCGAGCGCGGCTACCCCGGTTTCGTGGAGAACCTGCGCAAGCTCGGCGCGACCGTGGAGCGGGTCGGCGCCTGAGGGGCCTGTGGCCTGGGCCCTGCGGTCTGGGCGCTGCGCCCTGGGCGCTGCGCCCTGGGATCTGGGGCCCGGTCAGCTCAGCAGCAGCTTCGCGTCCGGCGCGTCGGCGGGGAACACCAGCAGCAGGTGCGCCCCGCCGCGCCGGACCACGGTCACCCTGATCCCGGCGCGGCGCAGGCGCGCGGCCAGCACGTCCGCCGCCTCGACCGTGGGCGTCGCGGCCACCTGGACCAGCAGCCCGAAGTCGTGGCCCGTGTGGTCGGGCACCCCGCGGCGGTCGTTCCCGAACGCCCAGTAGAGGACCAGGGCGAGCACGCCCAGCACGAACAGGGGCAGCAGGGTCAGCGTGAGGGCGGTCACGCCGCTCATGCTCCTCCGACTTCGATTCAGTGAGCAACGGCACGCCGCGTGTGGGTTACCCGTCAGTACGCTACGGGCAACGACGACGTAGGAGGTTGCCGTGCCGTACCCGGCAGACCGCGAACGCGACCGCCCCTGGGTGATGCGGACCTACGCGGGCCACTCCAGCGCCGCCGCTTCCAACGCCCTGTACCGCCGCAACCTGGCCAAGGGCCAGACCGGCCTGTCGGTCGCCTTCGACCTGCCGACCCAGACCGGCTACGACCCGGACGACGAGCCGGCGCGCGGCGAGGTCGGCAAGGTCGGCGTGCCGATCAGCCACATCGGCGACATGCGGCGGTTGTTCGACGAGATCCCGCTGGGCGGCGCGAACACCTCGATGACCATCAACGCGACCGCCATGTGGCTGCTCGCGCTGTACGTGAGCGTGGCCGACGAGCAGGGCGCGGACCGCGCGACCCTCGCGGGCACCACGCAGAACGACATCATCAAGGAGTACCTGTCCCGCGGCACGTACGTGTTCCCGCCGGGGCCGAGCCTGCGCCTGATCACCGACGTGGTCGCGTGGACCGTGGCGAACGTGCCGAAGTGGAACCCGATCAACATCTGCTCGTACCACCTCCAGGAGGCGGGCGCGACGCCCGTGCAGGAGATCGCCTACTCCCTGTCCACCGCGATCGCGGTGCTGGACTCGGTGTTCGACTCCGGCCAGGTGCCCGAGGAGCGGCGCGGCGACGTGGTCGCGCGCATCTCGTTCTTCGTCAACGCCGGCGTGCGGTTCGTCGAGGAGATGTGCAAGGTGCGGGCGTTCGTCCGGCTGTGGGACGAGATCACCCGCGACCGGTACGGCATCGAGAACCCGGCGCACCGCCGCTTCCGCTACGGCGTGCAGGTCAACTCGCTGGGCCTGACCGAGGCGCAGCCGGAGAACAACGTGCAGCGGATCGTGCTGGAGATGCTGGCCGTGACGCTGTCGCGCGACGCCCGCGCCCGCGCGATCCAGCTGCCCGCGTGGAACGAGGCGCTGGGCCTGCCCCGGCCGTGGGACCAGCAGTGGGCGCTGCGGATGCAGCAGGTGCTGGCCTACGAGACGGACCTGCTGGAGTACCAGGACCTGTTCGAGGGCTCGCACGTGGTCGAGGCGAAGGTCGACGAGCTGGTCGGGGGCGCGCGGGCCGAGATCGACCGCGTGCAGGCGATGGGCGGGGCGGTCGCGGCCGTCGAGTCCGGGTACATGAAGTCCGCGCTGGTGTCCTCGCTGGCCGAGCGGCGGCGGCGCGTCGAGTCCGGTGACGACGTCGTGGTGGGCGTGAACAGGTTCGCCACCACCGAGCCGTCGCCGTTGCAGGCCGAGGGCGCGAACGCGATCGAGCAGATCGACCCGGCCGTGGAGGCGCACGCCGTCGAGGCGGTGCGCGCGTGGCGGGCCGGGCGGGACGACGCGCTGGTCCGGTCCACACTGGACGGGTTGCGGGCGGCGGCCGGGACCGACCGGAACCTCGTGGAGGCCACGCTGGCGTGCGCGCGGGCCGGCGTGACCACCGGCGAGTGGGCGTCCGCGCTGCGCGACGCGTTCGGCGAGTACCGGGCGCCGACGGGCGTGTCCGCCGCCTCGGCCTCCGGTGAGGCGGGCACCGAGGTCGGGCGGGTCCGCGACCGGGTCCGGGCCACCGGGGAGGCGCTGGGCGAGCGCCTGCGCATCCTCGTCGGCAAGCCCGGCCTGGACGGCCACTCCAACGGCGCGGAGCAGGTCGCCGTGCGCGCCCGCGACGTCGGCTTCGAGGTGGTCTACCAGGGCATCCGACTGACCCCGGCCCAGATCGTCGCGGCCGCGGTGCAGGAGGACGTGCACGTGGTGGGCCTGTCCATCCTGTCCGGTTCGCACCTGGAGGTCGTGCCCGCCGTGGTCGACGGCCTGCGGGAGGCGGGCGCGGGCGACGTGCCGGTGGTGGTCGGCGGGATCGTGCCGCCCGACGACGCCGCGAAGCTGCGGGAGCGCGGGGTGGCGCGGGTGTTCACGCCCAAGGACTACGAGCTGACGCAGATCATGGACGAGATCGTGTCGGTGGTGCGCGAGGCGCGAGGCCTCTGACCGACGCGGCATTCCAGCCCGATCGAGTGACGCGGGGCCTTGGCGCGGTGACGCGGGGCTGACCGCGCCCCGGGCGGGTCATCGGCGCCGTGCCAGGTCCTCGATGACGTCGTCGGTCGAGACGACCTCGGCGAACCCGCCGCCGCTCAGGTTGGCGACCGTGGCGCGGGAGAGCTCCTCGGCTGTCAGGCCGCCCAGGCCGAAGGTGAACGTGGCGTCCAGGACGACCGAGACCCGGTAGCCGAGGTTGCCGCCCACGCGGGCGGTGGTCTCCACGCACATGTTGGTCTGGATGCCCGCGAGCACCAGGTCGGTGATGCCGCGCCCGCGCAGCCACGCGTCCAGGTCGACCTCGCCGTGGAACGCGGAGTTCACCCGCTTGGCGAAGACGAGGTCGGGGCGCGCGGCGTCCAGCTCGGGCTTGAACCGGTTGCCGTCCTGACCGGGGCGCAGCGGCGAGCCCGGCTCGGCGGAGTCGTGCCGCACCAGCACCAGCGGGCCGGTCCAGGCGGCGAGGAGGCGGGCGGTGTTGGCCTCCGCGCCGGGGTTGTCGCGCGCGCCCCAGGACGGGTCGTCGAAACCGCGCTGCACGTCGATCAGGACCAGGGCCTTCGTCTTGTCGTCGGTGTTCTCCACGGGCACCAGCCTGCGGCTCCGGGAACGGTCGCGGGGAGTGGCAGATCCGGCGCGACGGGGTACTTTCCTGCCATGCGCGTGGTCGGTGTCCTGCTGCTGCCCGGCACCCGCGCGTTCGACGTGTCGGTGGCCGCCGAGGTGTGGGGCGTCGACCGGTCGGACGCGGGCGTGGGCCCGTTCGAGCTGAGGCTGTGCGCGCCGGGGCGGGCGCGGACCCCGGTGCACCCGGTCGGCGAGGTGGCCGCGACGCACGGGGTGGCCGGCATCGAGGGGTGCGACCTGGTCGTGGTCCCCGGTCGGGTGGACCCGCGCGCGCCGGTGCCGGAGGGCGTCCTGCGCGCGCTGCGGTCCTTCGGCGGCACGGTGGCCGCGCTGTGCTCGGGCGCGTTCACCCTGGCGGCGGCCGGGATGCTCGACGGGCGCGCGGCGACCACCCACTGGCGGCTGCTGGACGAGCTGGAGGGGGCCGCGCCGAAGGCCCGCGTGCTGCGCGACGTGCTGTACGCGGAGGACGGCGTGCTGACGTCGGCCGGCGTGGTGGGCGGGCTCGACCTGTGCCTGCACCTGGTGCGGCGCGCCCACGGCGCGTCGGTCGCGGCGGCCCTCGCCCGGCGCCTGGTGATGCCGCCGAGCCGCGAGGGCGGGCAGCGGCAGTACGTCGACCCGCCGCTGCCGAGCCGCCCCGAGCGGGCCGGGTTGGCGTCCACCGTGGACTGGGCGGTGGCGCGGCTGGGCACGCCCCTGGGCGTCGCGGACCTCGCCGGCCACGCGGGCCTGAGCGAGCGCACCTTCCACCGCGCCTTCCTGGCGGCGACCGGGAGCACACCCGGTCGGTGGCTGCTGGCGCAGCGGGTGCTGCTCGCCCGGAGGCTGCTGGAGACCACGGACCTGCCGGTGCGCCGGGTGGCCGAGCGGGCCGGCCTCGGCACGGCGGCCAACCTGCGGCGCCGGTTGCGGGCGGAGCTGGGCGTGGGACCCGACGCCTACCGCCGCGCGTTCCGGGTGCCGGCCGGGTGCTGAACGCCGGGTGCTGGACACCGGGGTGCCGGACGTCGGGTGCCGGGTGCCGGGTGTCGGACGCAGGACGCCGGGTGCCGGGTGGTGAGTGCTGCTCGCCGCGTGCTCGTCCAGCCGGGCCGGCGGGCGCGTGCCGGGCGCCCGCGACAGGTTTGCCGACCCCGGCCGCCGGGCTACGGTCCCCTCATGGCCGAGCACCAGCACATCCGCGTCGAGCGCACCGACGACGTCGTGCGCATCACCATGGACCGCGCCGCGCGGCGCAACTCGCTGTCCGGCGAGCACCTGACCGAGCTGCTGGCCGCGTTCCGGGAGGTCGCCGCCTCGGACGCGGTGGGGGTGGTGCTGGCGGGCGAGGGGCCGGTGTTCTGCGCCGGGCACGACTTCGCCGACGTGGCGGCGCGCGACCTGGAGGGCGTGCGCGAGCTGCTGACCCTGTGCACGGACCTGATGCGCACGATCGAGTCCGTGCCGCAGGTGGTGATCGCCCGCGTGCACGGCCTGGCCACCGCGGCGGGCTGCCAGCTGGTCGCCTCGTGCGACCTGGCGGTGGCCGCGGAGGAGGCGGGGTTCGCGCTGCCCGGCGGCAAGGGCGGCTGGTTCTGCCACACGCCGGCCGTGCCGGTGGCCCGGTCGATCGGCCGCAAGCGGCTGATGGAGCTGGCGCTGACGGGTGACCCGGTGGACGCGCGGACCGCCGAGCGGTGGGGCCTGGTGAACCGCGTGGTGCCGGCCGCCGAGCTGGACGACGCCGTGGCCGACCTGATGCGCCGGGCCACGCGCGGCAGCCGGGCGGGCAAGGCGCTCGGCAAGCAGACCACCTACGCCCAGCTCGACCGGCCCGAGGCCGACGCGTACGCGATCGCGGTGGAGGTGATGGCGGCGGCCTCGCAGACCGACGCCGCGAAGGAGGGCATGGCCGCGTTCCTGGAGAAGCGCCCGCCGGTGTGGACGGACTGACCGGTCCCGGCGGGCGGCCCCGGTCGCCGCCCGCCGCAAGCGGTTGCGCGTCAGGCGTCGACCTTCTTGTGGAACAGCGTGGTCGGCCGCAGCACGCCGTCCGGGTCGGCCGTGTAGTCCGGGATCACGCCGACCTCCGCCCAGCCCTCCCGCCGGTACAGGCGCTCGGCGGCCGAACCGCTCCGGGTGTCCAGCACCAGCAGCGTCACCCCCCGCCCCGCCGCGCCCCGCTCGGCCACCGCCAGCAGCTCCCGGCCCAGCCCGGCGCCCCGCGCGTCGCGGTGCACCAGCAGCTTCGCCACCTCCGCGCGGTGGACGCCGTTCGGCGTGGAGGCGAACCGCACCTGCACCGTGCCGACCACCCGGCCACCGACCCGCGCCACCCACACCGCGAGCAGGCCGTTGGCCACCGGGGCGGCCCGGGAGCGCCACCACTTCAGCGCCGCCACGCGCGTCAACGGCTTGACGAAGCCCACGGACGCGCCGCCCGCCACCGCGTCCTCCAGCACGTCGGCCAGCGCCTCCGCGTGCGCCAGCAGCCCGGCCGCGGTCAGCTCCTCGACCTCGGCCCTCACGGCTGCGCGTGCTCGTGCAGCAGGAGCAGGGTGTAGGCGGCGATCGACTGGGCGTCGGTGATGTCGCCGCGGGCGATCATCGCCTCGAACTCCGCGCGCGGGAACCACGCCGAGCGCATGTCCTGCTCCTCGTGCTCCCGCTCGTGGAAGCCCTCGACCAGCTCGGTGGCCAGGAACACCCGGCCGCGCTGGCTCGACATGCCCGGCGCGACGTCCAGCACGCCCAGCTCGACCAGCTTCCCGGCGCGCAGCCCGGTCTCCTCCCGCAGCTCCCGCTCGGCCAGCGCCGACGGGCCCGTGTCGGCCCGTTCCGGCGCGGTGCCCTGCGGGAACTCCCACCGCCTCATGCCCAGCGGGTAGCGGTACTGCTCGACCAGCCGCAGCCGCTCGCCGTCCATGGGGATCACCAGCGCGTAATGCGGCTTGTCCACCACGCCGTAGATGCCGGTGGTCCCGTCCGCGCGCCCGATGGCGTCCTCCCGGACCACCATCCACGGGTTCGCGTACACCTCGCGCGTGCCGAGGGTCTCCACGATCACTCTCCCTGTGCCAACTTCGACCGGTGCCGACCGTAGGCGAAGTACACCACCAGGCCCACGGCCGACCACACGCCGAAGGCCGACCACGTCGCGGGCGACAGGCCCGCGACCAGCAGCGCGCACATGCCGAGGCCCAGCAGCGGCACCACCGGCACCCAGGGTGCGCGGAAGGACCGCGGCAGGTCGGGCCGGGTGCGCCGCAGCACCACCACGCCGATGTTGACCAGGCCGAACGCCACCAGCGTGCCGATGCTCGTCGCCTCCGCCAGCTGCCCCAGCGGCACCAGCGCGGCCAGCACCGCCACCACCGCGCCGACCACCAGCGTGTTGGCCGTCGGCACGCGCCGCGCGCCCACCCGCGCGAACACCGGGGGCACCAGGCCGTCGCGGGACATGGCGACCAGCACCCGCGTCTGTCCGTAGAGGACGGTCAGCACCACCGACGCGATCGCCACCACCGCGCCCGCCGCCAGCACCGTCGCGGGCCAGCCGGACCCGGTGACCTGCTGGAGGACCGCGGCCAGCGAGGCGTCCGAGCCGGCGAGCACGTCCACGCCGACCGCGCCGACGGCGGTCAGCGCCACCAGCACGTACACCACGGTGACCAGGGCCAGCGAGATGACGATGGCGCGCGGCAGGTCCCGCTGCGGGTTCCGCGCCTCCTCGCCCGCGGTGGAGGCGGCGTCGAAGCCGATGAAGGAGAAGAACACCAGCGACGCGGCGCCCGTGATGCCCGCCAACCCGGCGGGCGCGAACGGGGCCAGGTTCTCGGCCCGGAACCCGAACACCGCGACCACCACGAAGAACACCAGCACCGCCACCTTGAGCGCGGTGGTGACCGTGGTGACCGCGCCGCTCTCCCGCACCCCGCGCAGCAGCACGGCGGTGGCCAGCAGCACCACCACCGCCGCGGGCAGGTCCACCACGCCGCCGGTCAGCGCCTCGGGCAGCCGCACGCCGAGCGTGGCGTCCAGGAACGCGTCGAGGTACCCGCTCCACCCGACCGCGACCGCGGCCACCGACACGCCGTACTCCAGCAGCAGGCACCACCCGCAGACCCACGCGACCAGCTCGCCCAGCGTGGCGTAGGTGTAGGAGTAGGCGGACCCGGACACCGGCACCGCGCCCGCCAGCTCGGCGTAGGAGAGCGCGGAGAACAACGCGGCCAGCGCCGCCACCGCGAACGACACGGCGACCGCCGGACCGGCCTCCGGCGCGGCCTGCCCGAGCACGACGAAGATGCCGGTGCCCAGCGTGGCGCCGACGCTCAGCGAGATCAGCGGCACCAGCCCGAGGCCGCGGCGCAGCGACGTGCGCGCGCCCTCCTCGGTCATCCGGTCGACGGGCTTGGTGCGCAGGAGCCGGTGCGGAGGGGACACGTCGCCCGACGGTACCTGGCTGTGGTCGGGCACCCGCACCCCGTAGCCTGTCGGCCGTGCGCCTCGTCATCGCTCGCTGCCAGGTCGACTACGTCGGACGCCTCACCGCCCATCTGCCGATGGCGCAGAGGCTGCTGCTGATCAAGGCGGACGGCTCGGTGTCGATCCACTCCGACGACCGCGCGTACAAGCCGCTGAACTGGATGAGCCCGCCGTGCTGGCTCATCGAGGACCCGGACATGTGGGTGGTGCAGAACAAGGCGGGCGAGAAGCTGGTCATCACCCTGGCCGAGGTGCTGCACGACTCCAAGCACGAGCTGGGCCCCGAGCCGGGCCTGGTCAAGGACGGCGTCGAGGCCGACCTCCAGAAGCTGCTGGCCGAGCACGTGACGACGCTCGGCGAGGGCTGGACCCTGGTCCGCCGCGAGTTCCCCACCCCGATCGGCCCGGTCGACCTGATGTGCCGCGACGCGTCCGGCGGGTCGGTGGCGGTGGAGATCAAGCGGCGCGGCGAGATCGACGGCGTGGAGCAGCTGACGAGGTACCTGGACCTGCTCAACCGCGATCCGCTGCTGTCGCCGGTGCGGGGCGTGTTCGCGGCGCAGCAGATCAAGCCCCAGGCGCGGACGCTGGCGGAGGACCGGGGGATCCGGTGCGTGGTCCTGGACTACGACGCGCTGCGCGGCATCGAGCCCGACGAGTTCCGGCTGTTCTGAGCCGTTGGCCGCTGGTCCCGGTGGTCGGTGGGTAATGTGGTTCGAACGCCCCTGTGGCGTTCCCGCAATTTTGCGTGAACGTGCTGCTCCGTCCCCGAACTGCCGTACCTGATGTCGCTGGAGCAGGTGCGGTCCGAATGGGCTGAAGCCCATCGGGACGATTACGTGTTGCTGGAGAAATGCCTTCGTGAGAGGAACGGCTGGGACGTCCTCTATTACGCGAAGAGGATTTCCCGGATCAACGCGAACCACCACAAGGTCGTCAACGCGCTGGACCGGGTCTCCGGAATCCTGAAATCCGACGCCCACGCGGCCCGCAGCTTCCTCGAACTGCTCAGGGCTGATGAGCTGACCGAGGTGCCGAAGCTCGGCCACCTGGTCGAACGCCGTCCCGGCGAGGTGATCTGCCGCGTCGGCGAGTCCGGCAAGTCGACGTTCGCCATCCTGCGCGGCGAGGTCGGCGTCTACAACCTGGAGGGCAAGGGGTTCGGCGGCACGTCCGCGCCGAAGCACACCCGAGGGCCGGGCGAGGTCGTCGGCGAGCTGGCGACGGCGCTGAAGCGCACCCGGACCGCGGACCTGGTGGCGATGGGCGACGTGGCGCTGCTGTCGTTCATCACCGAGGAGGTCGAGGAGAAGCTGTCCGCCACGGAGGCGGGCAAGTTCGCCGCGCGCCAGTACGACCGGTTCATCCTCGACCGGGTGTTGCAGCACACCATCCAGGTCGCGCCGTACCTCCTCGGGCCGAGCCGCCGCGGACCGCTCAGCGTCGTCCCCGCCCACGAACCCATGCGCGTCGGCGAACCGGAGGCGTGGGAAGCCGCGCTGCGCACGCTCCTCCCGCACACCGAACTGGTCACGGTGGACCCCGAGGGGTTCTCCCTCGAAATCGGCCAGGTGACGCGCAAGGTGGACGCGAGCGACCCGGAACGCGGGTTGTTCGTCCTCGTGTCGGGCAGCGTCGAGTCACCGGCCCCCGCGGCCGCGAACCTGGTAGGGGCCCAGTGCCCACCCCTCTGGGTCAACGTGCCCGAACTCTCCGTCAAGCCGCCGGGCGCCTATGAACGCACCGACGAACCGATCATGGTCCTCTGGATCGGCGCCGAGGGCATCGACCAGCTCTCGTTGCAGCAGCGCGCCGAGCTGCGCCGGGCGCTGGACGACTCGGTGGGCGAGGCGCCGCCCGAGTACGAGTACGACGTGTACCTGTGCCACTCCAGCTAAGGACAAGGCGGTCATCCGCGAGATCAAGGAGCGGCTGGCCGAGCACGGACTCAGGTCCTGGTACGACGACGAGGAACTGCGCCCCGGTGACTCGACCCGCAGGACGATAGAGAAGGGCCTGATGGCCAGCCGGTTCCTGCTCCTGTGCGCGAGCGCGAACCTCGACGACTCGGAGTGGGCCAACCGCGAGATCGACTCGGTCCTGCACCTCGACGTCAAGCGGCAGGGTGACGCGCCCAAGGTGCTCGTGCTCAAGCTCTACGACCAGGAGACCAGCGACGAGGCGATCCCGGAGCTGTTCCGCGGCACCAAGCGGCACCGCTACCGCAGGAACGGCGATCTCGACCGCCTGGTCGAGTACGTCCAGGCCGCTCGGGGGGTTCCGGGGTGAGGAGGGGCGACCAGGTCCACAACACCGTCTCCGCCGCTGCCCCGGTGGTGGTGCAGGCCGGCCGCGTCGAAGGATCCGTGCACGTCCACGCCGACGCGCCGGCGCGGGTCGTGCCGCGCCAGTTGCCTGGTGGCGCGGTGAGGCTGACGGGGCGGAACACCGCGATCACGTGGTTGGAGGACCGGCTGGCGGCCGGGCGATCGGCGCCGGTGGTGGTGTGCGGACCCGGTGGGGTCGGGAAGAGCTCCCTGGTCGTGGCGTGGGCGCGCGCACCCGGGGGATTTCCCCGACGGTCAGCTGTGGGTCGACCTGCGCGGGCACGGGACCGGGCGGCCGCTGGAACCGGACGAGGTGCTCGGCGCGTTCCTGCGTGACCTCGGGGCGCCCGGCGGAGAGGTGCCGCGGACCCGTCACGAGCGTGAGGGGCGTTACCGGAGCCTGCTGCACGGACGCCGCGTGCTGGTGGTGCTGGACAACGCCGCGTCCGAGGAGCAGGTGCGCCCGCTGCTGCCCGGGGCGGGTGCGGTGGTGGTGACCAGCCGCACCGCACCGCTCGGGCTGGTGGTGCACGAGGGGGCCGAGGTGCTCCACCTGGACCTGCTCGACGCCGACCGGGGCCTGTCCCTCCTTCGCGACGTCCTCGGCGAGCGCGTGGACCGGGAGCCCGCGGCAGCGGAGGTGGTGGCGCGCTGCGGTGGGCTGCCGCTCGCACTGCGGATCGTCGCCCGGTTGGCCCGATCGCGCCCCGGCTCCCCGCTGACCGGGCTGGCGGCGGAGTTGCGCCGCGAACGCGACAGGCTGACCGTGCTGGAGGTCGGCGGCGATCCCCGTTCCTCGGTCCGACCAGTGCTGTCCTGGTCGCTGGACCGCCTGCCGGACGAGGCGGCGCGCGCGTTCCGGTTGGTCGGCGCGCACCCGACGGGCGTGGTCGACGCGCCCGCGCTGGCCGCGCTCTGCGGGGTGGAGGTGACCCGGGCGACGCGCTTGCCGCGCGACCTGGTCGGCGCGCACCTGCTCGCCGAACCCGTCCCCGACCGGTTCGCCGCGCACGACCTGCTCCGCCTGTACGCCGTCGAGCTCGCCGAGGCCGACCCTCATGCGCCCGCCGCCCGCATGAGGCTGTTCGACCACGTCCTGCACGCGGCCGAGCGCGCCGACCGGCTCGTCACCCCTCACCGCTACCGGATTCCGCTGGTCGGCGAACCGGGCGGGGTCGAGGACTTCGCCGACTACGACTCGGCGTTGGCATGGCTGCACGGGCACTGGCGCGATGCCGTCGCCCTGTGCGCGCTGGACGAGCCGGAACTCGACGTGCGGCGCCGGCAGCTCGCGTACACGATGCGGGGCTGCTTCTTCCTCGCGAAGCAGTGGGACGGCTGGCTGAGCAGTCACCTGGGCGCGTTGGCCGCGTGCCTGCGGTCGGGGGACCGGCACGCCGAGGCCCGCATCCGGAACGACCTGGGCCGGGTGCTGCTGGAGCTCGGGCGGCTGGACGCGGGCGCCGAGCAGTACGAGACCGCGCAACGCCTGTTCGAGGAAGTCGGTGATCGGCACGGCTGGAGCAACGCGGTCGCCAATCGCGCGGTCCTGCTGCGCCGGTCCGGGAACCTGCTGGAGGCGCTGCGGCTCAACCAGGTGGCGCTCGACCACTACGTCGCCGCAGGAGCGCGGCGCAACACGGGCATCGCGTGGCGCAGCAGGGCGAAGGTGCACGTCGAAATGGGTGACCTCGTCGAAGCCGCCGCGGACCTGGAACGGGCGGTCACGGTGTTCGACGAGCTGGGTCTGCACCTCGACCTGGCCGAGGCGCACAACTCGGGCGGGGTGATCGCCGCACGGCTGGGTGACGCGGTGCGCGCCCGGGAGGAGCACTCGGCGGCGCCGGCCGCGAGTCGTGCCTGCGGCAGCCGGTACGAGGAGGCCGAGGCCCTCCGCCACTCGGGCGGGTTGGCCGCGGCACGGGGCGCGATCGACGAGGCAGTCGCGCACTGGGGTGCCGCGGTGTCCCTGTACCGCGCTCTGGGGTCGCCGAAGGCCGATGGTCTGGCCGCAGAACTGCGGTCCCGCGGCGGCGTTTCCGAGTAGTGCGGTCCGGTCGCCGTGCCCCCGTTCGGGTGCGTGGCAACGGCCGCGTGGCGATATACGCTGACCTCCCCTTTTCGCAGGGCAGGGAGGCGTTGTGCGCAGGCGAAGACCCCGTTCGGCCGCCCCGTCGTGGGCTGTCCTGCCCACCGCGCTGGCCCTGGCGCTCACGGGCTGCGCCGAGACGCCCGGGCTCCCCCCGATGCCCACGCCCACCGGTCTGCCGGTGCCCACCGCGGTGCCCCTCCCGGCCGGCTCCACCGCGCTCGCCCCGCCCACCGCGCACCTGGTGGCCCGGCCCCTCGCCGGCCCGGTCGGCGGCGAGGTGCGGCTCAGCGGCGACGGTTACCCCGCCCACGGGCGCGTGGTCTTCACCTTCCGCGGCGAACGGGTCGGCGACACGACCGCCGACGCCGTCGGGCGGTTCGACGGGGTCCCGGTCCGGGTGCCCGACGCGTTCCGCGACGCCGAGCCCGGCGACCGGATCGCCCTCGGCGCCACCTCCGGTCCCTCCCACGCCGAGGTCCTGTTCGTCCTCACCCGGTAGAGGGCACCTCCCGCACGTATCCCCACCTGAGGTTTAGCTCGGGGTAGTTCAAACCGGCGAAGCGCGCCGCAGTGCACTACGGTCACCTTGATCGGTGTGGAGTAGTGTTCGTTGGTGTTTGAGGGTGTTGGATCGGGGAGGTGGGCGAGGGTGCCCGTACTGGCACAGGCGGACCTCCGGCTGGATGCCGGAGCACTGGACTACGCCCTGTTGGCGATCTACTTCGTGTTCGTGCTGGGCATCGGTTTCCTGGCCCGCCGCTCGGTGTCGTCGAGCCTGGACTTCCTGCTCTCCGGCCGGTCGCTGCCCGCGTGGGTGACCGGTCTGGCGTTCATCTCCGCCAACCTCGGCGCGATCGAGCTGCTGGGCATGGCCGCGAACGGCGCCCAGTACGGCATGGCGACCATGCACTACTACTGGATCGGCGCGATCCCGGCCATGGTCTTCCTCGGCCTGGTGATGATGCCGTTCTACTACGGCTCGAAGGTCCGCAGCGTCCCCGAGTTCCTGCGCCGCCGCTTCGGCAAGGGCGCCCACCTGGTCAACGCGATCAGCTTCGCGGCCGCCCAGGTGCTGATCGCGGGCGTCAACCTGTACGCGCTGGCGTTCCTGCTCAACCTGCTGCTCGGCTGGCCGATCCCGTTCTCGGTGGTCGCCGCCGCGCTGATCGTGCTGGCCTACACCACCCTCGGCGGCCTGTCCGCGGCCATCTACAACGAGGTGCTCCAGTTCTTCGTCATCATCGCCGCGCTGCTGCCGCTGACCATCGTCGGCCTGCACAAGGTCGGCGGGTGGGACGGCCTGGTCGAGCGGGTGAAGGCCGGTCCCGGCGGCGAGGAGCAGCTGTCGTCGTGGCCCGCGACCGAGCTGACCGGCATCGAGAACCCGGTGCTCAGCGTCATCGGCATCGTGTTCGGCCTGGGCTTCGTGCTCTCGTTCGGCTACTGGACGACGAACTTCGCCGAGGTGCAGCGCGCGCTGTCGGCCAAGAGCATGTCGGCGGCCCGGCGCACGCCCATCATCGGCGCGTACCCCAAGGTCCTGATCCCGTTCGTGATCATCATCCCGGGCATCATCGCGGCCCTGGTCGTGCCGGAGCTCCAAGCGCTCAAGGCGGGCGGCGAGAGCCAGGGCGTGGTCTACAACAACGCCCTGCCCGCGCTGATGGAGCAGCTGCTGCCCAACGGCATGCTCGGCGTCGCGATCACGGGCCTGCTGGCGTCGTTCATGGCCGGTGTGGCGGCGAACGTGTCCTCGTTCAACACCGTGTTCACGTACGACCTGTGGCAGGACTACGTCAAGAAGGACCGCCCGGACGAGTACTACCTGCGGGTCGGTCGCCTGGCCACGGTCGGCGGCACGGTCATCGCCATCGGCACGGCGTTCCTGGCCGCCGGCTACGGCAACATCATGGACTACATCCAGGCGCTGTTCTCGTTCTTCAACGCGCCGCTGTTCGCCACGTTCATCCTGGCCATGTTCTGGAAGAGGATGTCGGCGGCGGCGGGCTGGATCGGCCTGGTCGCGGGCACGCTCGCGGCGGTGCTGGTGTTCGTCCTCGCCGAGACCGGCGTGCTGGACCTGCCGGGCCAGGGCGCGAGCTTCGTCGGCGCGGGCGCGGCGTTCGTGGTGGACATCGTGGTCAGCGTCGCGGTCACCATGGTGACCAGGCCGGTGCCCGAGGAGCGGCTGCGCGGGCTGGTCTACAGCCTGACGCCCAAGGAGGACCGCAAGCACTCCACCACCGGCGACGACGCCGGGTGGTACCGCTCGCCGGCGCTGCTGGGCGCGGGCGTGCTGGTCCTGACCGTCGTGCTCAACATCGTCTTCGCCTGACACGGGCTGGAGGGAGGAGGTCCCCATGGCGCACAAGGCCGGTCTGTTCGACCTGCGGCTGGTGATCGCGATGCTCTTCGCGATCTACGGTGCGGTGGTGCTGGTGGTCGGACTCGGCTTCACCGACGAGTCCGACCTCGCCAAGGCCGACGGGCTCAACATCAACCTCTGGTCGGGGGTCGGGATGCTCGCCCTGTCCGCGGCGTTCGCGGCGTGGGCGTTCCTGAGGCCCGTCGTCGTGCCGGACGAGGAGCCGGCGGGCGAGGGTCAGCGCCGGGGGTAGACCGGGTTGAACGCCTCGACCGTCCAGGCGTCGAACAGGCGGATGGCGTGTCGGATGCGGTTGCGCACTCGGTGGTCCTCTCGTGGGGGTCACCGGGTACAGCGCGACGACCTTCTGAATCGTTCCCGAAAGGTGCCGTGAGGACGGACACAGGGTTCCCGCCACGCAGGTCGCACGCGGGAGCTACCGTGCACGTCGTGACCCGTCTGGTGGCCGTCCTGAGCGCGTTCCTCCTGCTGGCCGGCTGTGCCGGGCCGGACCTGGAGAAGCGGAACTTCCCGCGCAGCACCATCGCGGCGGAGGTCGGGAACACCACCGCCACCTCGGGCGCGTCGCCGACCTCCAGGGTGCCCGCGGGCAAGGCCGTCGACCCGGCTTTCGCGGCCGACAAGCTGCGGTTGGTCGACCCGTGCGCGCTGCTCACCCGGGACCTGCTCGCCCGGCTCGGCGAGCCGGGCGCGGAGTCCCGCAGCGGGTTCAGCCGGTGCTCCAACTTCATGAAGGACGGCTCCGGCAAGGACCTCGGCGTCACCGTGGAGCTGGGCCAGACCATGACCGTCGAGCTGGAGGACGCCGACAAGGAGCTCGCCGGGCTGCGCAGCCACGAGCAGGTGCTGGAGAACAGCGCCTGCTTCGTCTCGGTGATCACCCAGGACGCGCCGGGCCTGGGCATCACCGTCCAGATCGGCTACGAGGACGGCGACGCGTGCGCGCTGGGCCGCCAGGTCATGGAGTCGGTGGTCGAGCAGGTCAAGGCGCGCAAGGGCGTGATCACCCCGGCCCAGGGCTCGCTGGTCGCCCTCGACCCGTGCGCGCTGCCGGACGAGGCGGCGGTCCAGGCGGCGATCGGCCGCGGCGGTCACCGGGTGTTCCCGTACGGGCTGCACAACTGCTCGTGGACGGGCACGGACCGCGAGGTCACGCTGGACCTGCGCCGCACGTTCGTGCCCTCGGACCGGAAGTTCGAGGACGAGCAGACCGAGGTCGACCTCGGCGACGGCGTCAAGGGCTACCAGGTCTCCGCCGCCACGGCGTTCCCGTCGTGCGAGGTGCTGTGGGTGCAGCGGACCGAGCAGGACCGCGAGGGCGAGGTGGTCAAGGTGAAGGCGGCCGGGCCGGAGGAGTCGGAGTTCGACCGGTGCGCCGCCGCGGTCGCCTTCGCCAAGACGCTGCTGGGGAAGATCCCCCGGGCCTGAGCCGTCCGGCGGGGGCCGGGGAGGTCGGGTGCCTGACGGGGGCTGTCGTCACGAGCAGTTACCCGTTACTGTTCGGTAACACGTAGGTCGTCGCCTGGAGGTCCCGATGACGCAGACCGCTTCCACCACGTCCGCGCGGGCCGACGACGAGCGCGACCGGTTCACCTCACTCGACCCGCGCACCGGCGAGGTCGTCGGCGACCACCCGGTCGCCGGCGAGGACGACGTGCGCGAGGCGGTGCGGCTGGCGCGCGACGCGGCCGGGTTCTGGGCCGGCCTGGGCTTCGACGGCCGCCGCGCGCGGCTCGACGCGTGGCGAAAACTGCTGGTCAAGCGGTTGGACGAGCTCCAACAGCTGATCAGCGCCGAAACCGGCAAGTCCGCCGACGACGCGCGCACCGAGCTGGCCCTGGTCATCGACCACCTGCACTGGGCCTCCAGGCGCGCCGCCAAGGTGCTGGGCAGGCGCAAGGTCTCGCCGGGGGTGCTCATGTACAACCACTCGGCGACCCTGGAGTACCGGCCGCTCGGCGTGGTCGGCGTGATCGGGCCGTGGAACTACCCGGCGTTCACCCCGATGGGCTCCATCGCCTACGCGCTGGCCGCCGGCAACGCCGTGGTGTTCAAGCCCTCCGAGCTCACCCCCGGCGTCGGCGCGTACCTGGCCGCCTCCTTCGCCGAGGTGGTGCCCGAGTTCCCGGTGTTCCAGGTGGTCACCGGCTTCGGGGACACCGGCGCGGCCCTGTGCCGGTCCGGGGTGGACAAGATCGCGTTCACCGGCTCGACGCCCACCGGGAAGAAGGTCATGGCCGAGTGCGCCGCGTCGCTGACGCCCGTGCTGGTCGAGTGCGGCGGCAAGGACCCGCTGATCGTGGCCGAGGACGCCGACGTGCGCGCCGCGGCCGAGGGCGCGGTCTGGGGCGGCATCTTCAACTCCGGGCAGACGTGCGCGGGCGTGGAGCGGGTCTACGTCGCGGAAGCCGTGTACGACGAGTTCATCGCGCTGGTGACGGAGAAGGCCGCGAAGCTGCGGCCCGGCGGCGAGCCCACCGCGGACTTCGGGCCGATCACCATGCCCAAGCAGGTCGAGGTCATCCAGTCGCACGTCGCCGACGCGCTGGAGCGCGGCGGGCGGGCGGTCGTCGGCGGCCTGGAGTCGATCCGGCCGCCGTACGTGGAGCCCGTGGTGCTGGTGGACGTGCCGGAGGACTCCGCGGCCGTCACCGAGGAGACGTTCGGGCCGACCCTGGTGGTCAACCGGGTCGCGAACGCCGACGAGGCCGTGCGGCGCGCCAACGCCGTGTCCTACGGGCTGGGCGCCACGGTGTTCTCCCGCAACCGGGGTGAGGAGCTGGCGGCCCGGCTGCGCTGCGGCATGGTGTCGATCAACTCGGTGCTGGCCTACGCGTCGATGCCCGGCCTGCCGTTCGGCGGGGTCGGCGACTCGGGGTTCGGCCGCATCCACGGCGAGGACGGCCTGCGCGAGTTCACCTACGCCCACTCCGTGGCCCGCAAGCGGTTCGGCGCCCTGCTCAACCCGATGACCTACGACCGGGGTTCGCGGACCATCAGGCACGTGCTCCGGCTGGTGCGCCTGCTCCACGGCCGCTGAGCTCCCGGCCGGTCCCTCCCGGCTGGTCCTCCGGCTTTCCGCCACCAGTCCGGCGGGGTAGGAATGGGTGACCGGCCCCGAGGAGGTCACCCCGTGAAGAAGATCGTCAACGATCCGTCGACCGTGGTGGTGGACGCGTTGCGCGGCCTGGCGCTCGCGCACGCCGACCTGCTGGACGTCCAGTACGACCCGGCCGTGGTGGTGCGCGCGGACGCCCCGGTGCCGCGCAAGGTGGCGGTGATCTCCGGCGGCGGGTCCGGGCACGAGCCGCTGCACGCCGGGTTCGTCGGGCGGGGGATGCTCGACGCGGCGTGCCCCGGCGCCGTGTTCACCTCGCCGACGCCCGACCAGGTCGCCGCGGCCGTGTCCCGCACCGACGGCGGCGCGGGCGCGCTGCTGATCGTCAAGAACTACACCGGCGACGTGCTGAACTTCGAGACCGCCGCCGAGCTGGCCGCCGCCGACGGGGTGGACGTGCGCACGGTCGTGATCGACGACGACGTGGCGGTCCAGGACTCGACCTACACGGCGGGCAGGCGCGGCGTCGGCGGGACCGTGCTGCTGGAGAAGCTCGTCGGCGCGGCCGCCGAGCGCGGCGTGGACCTCGACGGGTGCGAGGCGCTGGCGCGGCGGGTGGTCGGGCAGGTGCGGTCGATGGGGCTCGCGCTGACCGCGTGCACGGTGCCGCACGCGGGCGAGCCGTCGTTCACGCTGGGCGACGACGAGATGGAGCTGGGCATCGGCATCCACGGCGAGCCGGGGCGGCGGCGGGTGCCCGTCGGACCCGCCGACGAGCTGGTGGCGGCGCTGCTGGAGCCGGTCCTGGCCGACCTGCCGTTCTCCGCCGGCGACCGGGTGCTGCTGTTCACCAACTCGATGGGCGGCACGCCGCTGGTCGAGCTGTACCTGGCGCACGGCATCGCGGAGCGGCTGCTGGCCGAGCGGGGCGTCGTGGTGGAGCGGCGGCTGGTCGGGCCCTACGTCACCAGCCTGGAGATGCAGGGCATGTCGCTGACGCTGCTCAAGGTCGACGACGAGCTGCTGGAGCTGTGGGACGCGCCCGTCCGCACGGCGGCCCTGCGGTGGGGGATCTGAGGTGGGTGAACCGGTGGCGTGCACGGCGGAGTCGGTGGCGGCGGCGCTGCGGGCGGCGGCGGGGGCGGTGGTCGCGCACCGCGACGAGCTGGTGCGGCTGGACCGCGAGATCGGCGACGGCGACCACGGCGAGAACCTCAAGCGCGGGTTCGACGCGCTGGTGTCCAAGTTGGACGCCGGGGTGCCCGCCTCGCCGAGCGCGGTGCTGCGGCTGGCCGCGACGACGTTGATCTCCACGGTCGGCGGCGCGGCCGGACCGCTGTACGGGACGGCGTTCCTGCGGGCGTCCACGGCGGTCGGCGACGTGGCGGTGCTGGACGGGCCGGGGGCGGCGGCGGCGCTGCGGTCGGCGCTGGACGGCGTGGTGGCGCGCGGGAAGGCCGAGGTGGGGGACAAGACGATGGTGGACGCGCTCACGCCCGCCGTGGTCGCCGCGGCGTCGGTGGCGGCGGGCGGCGGCGGGGTGGCCGAGGTGCTGGAGGCGGCGGCCGAGGCGGCCGAGCAGGGCGCGGCGTCCACGGTGCCGCTGGTGGCGCGCAAGGGGCGGGCCTCGTACCTGGGCGAGCGCAGCGCGGGGCACCTGGACCCCGGCGCGCGGTCGACGGTGCTGCTGCTGCGGGCGTTGGCCGGCGCCGCCCGGTGATCGGCCTGGTGGTGGTGTCGCACAGCGAGCGGTTGGCGGCCGGGGTGGCGGAGCTGGCCGGGCAGATGGCGCCGTCGGTGGCGATCGTGGCGTGCGGCGGCGACGGCGCCGGTGGGCTGGGGACCGACTACGCGGCGGTGGTCGAAGCTTTGGCGGCGGCCGACTCCGGTGACGGGGTGGTGGTGCTGTTCGACCTGGGCAGTGCGCGGATGGTCGCGGAGATGGCGGTGGAGGAGAGGGCTGGGGCGGAGGGGGCTGGAGCGGCGGGGGCTGGGGAGGCCGCATCGGAAGGGGCGGTGGTCGGGCCGGTGTTGGTGGTGGACGCGCCGCTGGTGGAGGGAGCGGTGGCGGCGGCGGTGCGGGCGCAGGGCGGAGCGTCGTTGGCCGAGGTGGCGGCTGCTGCCGCGGAGGCTGCCGGGGCTGCTGGCTCTGGCAGCGCCGGCCCTGGCATGGCTGGCTCTGCCGGCGCAGAGGCCGGGTCCAGTCTCGTCCCCGCCACCGGCTCGCCAGAACACGCCGGCTTGCCTGAGCACGTCGGCGTCCCCGAGGAGGCCGTCCGAGCCGAGTTCCGCCTCCTCAACGAGGTCGGCCTGCACGCGCGGCCCGCGGCCCTGGTGGTGCGCGCCCTGGACCCGCTCGACGCCTCCGTCGTGGTGCGGTTCGGCTCGGCGGAGGCGGACGCCAAGAGCGTGTTGGCCCTGATGGGACTGGGTGCGCCCGGCGGTGCGCCGGTCGAGGTCGTCGCGCGCGGCGCGGACGCGGCGGAGGCCGTGCGGCGGGTGCGGGAACTGGCGGAGCGGCGCTTCGACGAGTGATTTCGCGGGACGCCGCTGGACCGATCACTTGCTCGATACCGATGGTGAAGCTCACGCGAACGGTGCGTGACCACCGTGGGATAGTCGCGACAAGTTACCGTCTGGTAGCCACTCCGGTGAGTGGGAGGTCAACAGTGACGCGGCAGTTCAGCACGGTGGGAATCGTCGGTCTCGGCACGATGGGCGCCGGTGTCGCCGAAGTGCTCGCCCGCACCGGGGTCACTGTCGTGGCGGTCGACGTGGACGACGAGGGCCTGGCCCGCGGGCGCGGTCACCTGGAGCACTCGACGGACCGGGCGGTCGCCCGCGGCAAGCTCACCGCCGCCGAACGCGACGAGCTGCTGTCCCGCATCTCCTACGACACCTCGCTGATCGCCCTCGCGGACGTCGACCTCGTCGTCGAGGCCGTGCCGGAGCGGATGGAGCTGAAGGCGGCCGTGTTCGCCGAACTGGACCGGATCTGCGGCCCGGACACGGTGTTCGCGTCCAACACGTCCTCGCTGTCGATCACCGAGATCGGCGTCCACACCGGACGCCCCGGCAAGGTCGTCGGCCTGCACTTCTTCAACCCCGCGCCGGTGCTGAAGCTGGTCGAGGTGGTCCGCACGGTCGTCACCGAGCCGGACGTGGTGGCCGACGTCGTCGCGTTCACCGAGGGGCTGGGCAAGGCGCCGGTCGTGATCGGCGACCGGGCCGGGTTCATCGCCAACGCGCTGCTGTTCGGCTACCTCAACCACGCCGTGCGCATGTACGAGTCGCGCTACGCCACGCGGGAGGACCTCGACGCGGCCATGCGCCACGGCTGCGGCTACCCCATGGGGCCGCTCGCGCTGCTGGACCTGATCGGGCTCGACACCGCGTACGAGATCCTCGACACGATGTACCACCAGTCGCGCAACCGGCTGCACGCGCCCGCCCCGCTGCTCAAGCAGATGATCACGGCGGGGCTGCTGGGCCGCAAGAGCGGGCGCGGCTTCTACACCTACGACGGCGCCGACTCGCCGGTCGTCGTGGCGGACGCGCTCACCCCCGCGGCGACCTCGGACGCCGTCGCCGCGCGGGAGGTGCGGCGGGTCGGCGTGATCGGCACCGGCACCATGGCCACCGGCATCGTCGAGGTGTTCGCCAAGCGCGGGTACGACGTGGTGCTGCGCGCGCGGTCGGCGGACAAGGCGTCGGAGGCGGTCGCCAAGGTGCGCAAGTCGCTGGACAGGGCCGTGTCGCGCGGCAAGCTGGCGGAGGCCGACCGCGACGCGGCGCTGGCCCGCGTCACGCCCGTCGTGGAGTTCAGGGACCTGGCCGACTGCGACCTGGTGGTCGAGGCCGTCGCCGAGGAGCTGTCGGTCAAGAAGGACGTGTTCCGGGCGCTGGACGAGGTGTGCAAGCCCGGCGCGGTGCTGGCGACCACCACGTCGTCGCTGCCGGTGATCGAGTGCGCGGCGGCCACCCGGCGACCCGGCGACGTCGTCGGCCTGCACTTCTTCAACCCGGCGCAGGTGATGAAGCTGGTGGAGGTCGTGGAGACCATCTCGACCGCCGCGGACGTCGTCGCCACGGCCCGGCGGGTGTGCCTGGACCTGGGCAAGGCGCCGGTGCACTGCGGCGACCGGGCCGGGTTCATCGTCAACGCGCTGCTGTTCCCGTACCTCAACGACGCGGTGAAGATGCTGGAGGCCCACTACGCCTCGGCGGACGACATCGACGAGGCGATGAAGGTCGGCTGCTCGCTGCCGATGGGCCCGTTCGAGCTGCTGGACGTGGTGGGGCTGGACGTGTCGCTGGCCATCGAGCGGACCCTGTACCTGGAGTTCCGCGAAGCGGGCTTCGCCCCCGCGCCGCTGCTGGAGCACCTGGTCAAAGCGGGCAGGTTGGGGCGGAAGACGGGCAAGGGTTTTCGCGATTACGCAGCCTGAGTAGGTGTCGGCGTTCGGCGTTTGGCATCGTGGGCACCATGCGGCGTGTGGTGATCTCGCTCCTGGTGGCGGCGCTCGGTGTGACGAGCGCCTGTGCGTACACGGTGAACGGCACCGCGGTGTCGGAACAGGTCCTCGACATCGATCCGCCGTTCACCACGGAACAGCCGGCGCCGTCCACCGACTCGTCCGACCCCTCCGACCCGTCGAGCACGTCGGAGCCGGACGACGACTCGGACACCGGGACGGTCGGCGACATCTGCGCGTTGGTGGGGTGGAAGGACCTGCCCTACGACGTGCCGGACAAGGACGCCGAACCGACCGAGACCGGGTACGACGCGAAGTTCGACCAGTCGTGCAAGTGGCAGACCGCGGTCGGCGACCTGGACGTGGGCGTGACCCTGCGCTTCCGCGAGGGGCAGCCGATCACGCTGGAGCAGAGCAACGGGGAGTTCGAGGTCGAGGGTCGCGCGGTGACCTACTTCGACCGGACCACGGACACCTCGGTGCAGCCCTCGTGCGTGCTGGTGATGGACTACGCCGGGGGTGGCATCGGCATCATCGTGATCGACGGGTCGGCGCGGTTCGGCGCCATCTGCGACCAGGGGAAGAAGGTCGCCGAGGTGCTGCTGGCGAACGAGCCGACGGGCTGAGCGGACGGGCTGAGCGGATGGGTTGAGCGGGCGGGCACAGGACGGACTGAGCACAGGACGGGCTGGCCGGGCTGGGCGAGCCGATGGGCTGAGCGGGCCGATGGGCCGGCCGGGCCAATGGGTTGAGCGGGCTGATGGGCTGATCCCTGCGGGACCTGCCCGACCCGGCGGCCTGGCCTGACCCGGCGGCCTGGCCCGACCCGGCGACCCGGCCCGACTCGGCGACCCGGCCCGACTCGGCGGCCTGGCCGGACCCGGCGACCCGGCATGACCAGGCATGACTCGGCCCGGCCCGGTGGCTTGGCTCGGCGACCTGTCCCGGTGGCTCGGTCACCGTGGCCGACCACCCCGCCGTGCTCACGCCGGCCCGGAGGTGCCTCCATGGGTGGGCCCGGGAGTGGCTCTCGGGAGTTGAGACCAGGAGTCCGTCCGGGTAGGTCCTCAGGGCGGGACTGGTTCCCGCTCAGCCGCAGCAGCCCCCGCCGCAGCAACCGCCCCCGCCACCCCCGCCACCGGCGGGCGTGTCGGCCTTGCCGCCGAGACCGGCCATGGTCAGCAGCTTCACGGTGTCATCGTGGCCGTTCGGGCACGGTGCGGGCGCGGAGGCCTGGTCCATCGACCGCTTGACGTCGAAGGTCGACCCGCACGCCTTGCAGCGGAACTCGTAAGTGGGCACGGCCTCATTGTCCCTGCCGCCAGGGCGCCAGCGCCACCAAGGGCACGGCCACCGCCGACACGGTCGCGAGCAGCGTCAACAGCGGCAGGCTGTGCACCCAGCCCAAGCCGGCCGCGGCGACGTGGGTGCCCCCGAACATCACCAGCCACGCCCGAGCCCGAGGCCGCGACCAGATCACCACCAGCGCCGATGCGGCCATGACCAGCATCAACGCCGTGGTGGCCAGCAGAACGCCCTGGCGGAGGCCTCGAGGTTGACCGATCGGCACATCGGGTTCCCGAAGCACGACCTCGACCGGGCGGTCGGCCGGAAGCCCGCTCGGAGGCGCCTCGAACAGCAACCCGCGCACCACCGGCAGCAAGGTGATCAGCGCCTCCACCACCAGCAACACGGTTAATATGCTTCTTTGCCACTTGCTCACCCCGTGGACCGTAGGCGATCACGGGTGGGCACCCGGATACCCTGGTATCTCGTGCCCCGCCGCAACCGCCCGGAACGCCGTGACGAGCCGCCACCCCTCGGCGGCCACGGCTGGGCGCGCGCCGAGAGCGGCCCGGACGGGGAGTGGCTGGTCCGTTCGGTCTCCGGCACCGCCACCACCAAGACCTACCGCTGCCCCGGCTGCGACCACGAGATCCGCCCCGGAACGCCACACGTGGTCGCCTGGCCCGCCGCCGACCACGGCTCGGTGGAGGACCGCCGCCACTGGCACCAAGGCTGCTGGACGTCACGACGCCGGAGAGGCCCCACCTCCCGTCGCTGGTGACCAGCGCCAGCGCTCGGCAAAGCCGGCGAGCCGGCGCCACCGGGCCCGACAGCGCCACCGGGCCCGACAGCGCCACCGGGCCTGACAGAGCCACCGGGCCCGACAGAGCCACCGGGCCCGACAGCGCCGGCGAACCCCGCAGGGCCGGCGGACTCAGCAGGACCGACAGGGCAGGCCGGTGACCTGGCGGCCTGGCCGGGCAGGTCAGGCGATCAGGTGTCGGGCAGCCGGGCGTTGGCCTGCCCTGCACCGGTTGGCAGGTGGCACAGGTGGCAGGCGCCAGTTTGGCACCTGGGCGTTGGGCGACCGGGTGCCGTTGTGGCGGGTGACCGCATGGCCAAGCGGCCGTGTGCCGTGACCTGGCACGCTGTCGGGCCGGCTCGCTGTCGCCTGGCTCCTGTTGGCTTGGCTCCTGTCGGCTTGGCTCCTGTCGGCTTGGCCGGTTCCCGCCGGGTGGCAGGATCGGCGGTGTGGGCGAGGACGTTCCGATCAAGGCCAACACCGTGCTCCCGGCGCGCCGGGAGGCGGTGACGTTGCGGACCGACGACGGGCTCGCGTTGGTCGGCGAGCTGTCGTTGCCACCGGTCCGCGAACCTCGGGCGACGGTGGTGCTGCTGCACCCCCTGCCCACGCACGGCGGCATGATGGACTCCCACCTCTACCGCAAGGCGGCGTGGCGGTTGCCCGCCCTGGCGGACCTCGCGGTGTTGCGGTTCAACACCCGCGGGACCGCCAGTGAGGCCGGGCGCAGTGAAGGGGCGTTCGACCACGCGGTCGGGGAGCGGCACGACGTGGCCGCCGCCCTGGCGTTCGCGGTCGAGCGCGGGCTGCCCTCGGTGTGGCTCGTCGGCTGGTCGTTCGGAACCGACCTCGCGCTGATGCACGGGTGCGACCCGGTCGTCCGTGGTGCCGTGTTGATCTCACCTCCGTTGCGTTGGAGCACAGGTGATCACTTGCGCGCCTGGGCGCGTTCGGGCCGGCCGTTGGTGTGCCTGGTGCCGGAGTTCGACACCTACCTGCCACCGACCGAGGCCAGGCGGCGGTTCGGCGCGGACATCCCGACCGCGGACGTGATCGACTTCCCGGGGGCCGAGCACCTCATGGTCGGGCAGTCCGAAGAGGTGCTCGACGCGATCGTGTCCGCGGTCGTGCCCGAGGTGCCCACGCCGTTGCCGCGCACCTGGTCCGGCCCTCACGAGCAGCGTCAGGTGACCATCGCGACCTCCTGACGCCGCCAGACCAGCACCGGGCCCTCGACCGTCGTGCGGTCGCCCACGTGCGCGAAGCCCAGCTTCTCCGCGACGCGCTGGGAGGGCTTGTTGTCGAGGTCGGTGATGATCACCACCGGACGGCCCGGCCGGGACCGGCTCGCCCAGTCGATGGCCGCGCGTGCCATCTCCGGTGCGTAGCCGCGGCCCCAGTGCCGGGGGCGGAACCGGTAGAACAGGTTGAACGTCGGTTCCCCGTCCAGGTCGTGGTGGCGCAGGCCGCCGAAGCCGATGACCTCCCCGGTCCCCGGCAGCTCCACCGCCCAGTACCCGATGCCGTCGCGCGCCCAGTGGGCCTGCCACTCCACCAGCAACTTCGCCGCTCCCTCCGCGGACGGCGGACCGGCCGGGTTGAAGCGGTTCGTCCCCGGATCGGACAGCACGGCGATCGCGGAGCGCACGTCACCCGGGCCGACGCGCCGCAGCAGGAGGCGGTCGGTGCGGATCTGATCCGGGTCGGAGGTCATGGTCGCGACGGTAGCGACGGGGTCCGACAATCCAGGGGTGGATTCCTCGCCTTTGGTGCTGCTGCACGCTTTCCCGTTCGACTCGCGGATGTGGGACGGCGTGCGTGACCTGCTGAAACCGATCACGATCGACCAGCGCGGAGGTGATCGTTCACCCGATCTGGTGGCAATTGCGGACGACGTGGTCGAGCTGCTGGACCGGCGCGGGATCGAGCGGGCGGTGCTCGGCGGCTGCTCGATGGGCGGCTACGTGGCGATGGCCGTGCTGCGCCGTGCGCCGGACAGGGTGGCGGGGCTGGTGCTGGCCGACACGCGGGCCGGGGCGGACACCGAGGAGGCGCGGGCGAACCGCCTGGCGATGGCCGCGCGGGTGGAGGCCGAGGGCGTCGGGTGGGTGCCGGACGCCGTGGCGGCCGGGTTGCTCGGGCCCTCGCCGGACGCGGCGGTCCTCGGGCGGGTGCGGGAGCTGATCCTGGCGCAGGACCCGGCCGAGGTGGCGTGGGCGCAGCGGGCGATGGCGGCCCGACCGGATTCGACGGACGTGCTCGCGGCGGCTGGTGTGCCGGCCCTGGTGCTGGTGGGGGAGCACGACGCCCTCACGCCGCCCGCGTTGGCGCGGGAGCTGGCCGGGGTGCTGCGGCGGGGCGAGTACGTCGAGGTGGCCGGGGCCGGGCACCTGACGCCGCTGGAGGCGCCGGACGCGTTCACCTCGGCGGTGCTGGGGTGGCGACGCCGAGTCGGGGTCTGACCGCGCGGTTCACGGTGTCGGAGTGGACGACACGCGGTGCCCGAGTGGAGGACACGCGACACCGGACCGGAGGACACGCGATGCCCGAGTGGAGGACACGCGGTGTCGGAGTGGAGGACACGCCCTGTTCTGAGGGTTGAACTCGGGGGTCCTGGACGTACGACACGGTGGGTCTGGGCGTACGACTCGCGTGGTTCTAGCGCTTGCCGGCCCGGGGTTTGGGGGCTGGGCGGGCGATCTTCTGGGTTGGGCCGTCGGGGGACGGCTTGGTGGTCGGTTGGGGGGAGGTGGGCTGGTTGGTGGGTGGGGTGGGGGCGGAGGTGTTGTCCGGGGTTGGTGGCTGGGGCGGCTGGATGGGAGCGGGCTGGGGCGGAGAGGGCTGGGAGGACTGGGGGAGCTGGGTGGGCTGGGAAGGTTGGGAGGACTGGGTGGGCTGGGGGGTGGGGCGTTCCTCGTCCAGGGGGTCCAGGAGGGGGGTTACGTCGTGCAGGGCGGTGCGGACGGCGTGGAGTTGCTGGGACAGGCGGTTGCGCAGTTGCTTGAGGGCGTCCACCTGGGTGCTCGCCTGGCTGACCCGGCGGTTGGACTCCTCGGTGGCCTCGCGCACCCGGCGGTTCGCCTCGTCGGTCGCCTCCTGGACGCGGGCGGTGGCCTCGCTGATCGAGTCGTGCCGCCGGCGGTTGGCCTCTTCGGTGGCCTCGCGGACCAGGCGCTGCGCCTCGGCGCTCGACGCCGCCGCCTCCTGGTTGATCTGCCCCCGCACGCGCGCGGCCTCCTCGGCCGCCTCCCGCACGCGCCGCTCGGCCTCGGCCTTGGACGCCGCCTCCTGCTCGGCGAGGGTCTTCATCGACTCGACCCGGCGGGCCGCCATCGCGATCTCGAAGTCCTCCTCGATCGTGGTGCGGCGCTGGAGGGACTCCTCGTCCAACCGGGTCGCCGCCTCGCGCGCCTCGCCCACGATCCGCTCGGCCTCGGCCCGCGCCCTCTCCAGCACGCCCCGGTGCTCGGCCTCCATCTCGGCGCGGCGCTGGTCCAGCTCGGTGAGCAGCTTCTCGTAGCGGGCGCGCAGCGCGGCCGCGTCGGACTCGGCCTTGGCGCGGATGTGCCCGCCCTCGGCCTCGGCCCGCGCCCGGATCTCGTTCGCCTCGTCCTGCGCGAGCCGCAGCATGCGCTGGAGGCGTTCGCTCAGGCCCTCCAACGTGGTCGGCGGCAGCGACAGCCGCTCGACCTGGCCGCGCAGCTCGGCGACCTCGGAGCGGGCGGCCTCCAGCTGGCGGGCGAGGTCGTTGGTCTGCGACACCGCCGCGTCGCGGTCGGCGGCGAGCAGGCGCAGGTCCGAGTCCAGGCGCTCCAGGTGGTCCTCGACCTGGGCGCGGTCGTACCCGCGCTTGACGATGTCGAAGCCGGATCCCAGGGGGACGAGGTCACGGTCGTCGGCGAGGCCCATGACGTGCACGTTACCCGTTCCCGGTGCGCGGCGGGCACCGGGAACGGGTAGCGCCCGGAAGCGCCTCAGGCGCCCCGGAAGCGGTTGATCCCGGGCAGGTGCCGCTCGCGCTTCTCGTGGTCCCGGACGCCGAGGCCCTCGGCCGGGGCCAGCGTCAGCACGCCGACCTTGCCCTGGTGCGCGTTGCGGTGCACGTCGTGCGCCGCCTGGCCGGTCTCCTCCAAGGAGTACACCTTGGACAGTGTCGGGTGGATCTTCCCCTTCGCGACCAACCGGTTGGCCTCCCACGCCTCGCGGTAGTTGGCGAAGTGCGAGCCGACGATCCGCTTGAGGTGCATCCACAGGTACCGGTTGTCGTACTGGTGCAGGTACCCGCTGGTGGAGGCGCAGGTCACGATGGTGCCGCCCTTGCGCGCCACGTACACCGACGCGCCGAAGGTCTCCCGGCCCGGGTGCTCGAACACGATGTCGGGGTCGTCGCCGCCGGTCAGCTCGCGGATCTTCGCGCCGAGCCGCTTCCACTCGGAGACGTCCTGCTCGTGCTCGTCCTTCCAGAACCGGTAGCCCTCGGCGCTGCGGTCGATGATCAGCTCCGCGCCCATCCGGCGGCAGATCTCGGCCTTCTCCGGGGAGGACACGACGCACACCGGGGTGGCCCCGCCGCCCAGCGCGAACTGCGTGGCGTAGGAGCCGAGGCCGCCGGAGGCGCCCCAGATCAGGACGGTGTCGCCCTGCTTCAGGTTCGCCCCGTTGGCCGACACCAGCTGCCGGTAGGCGGTGGAGTTCACCAGACCGGGTGACGCCGCCTCCTCCCACGTGAGGTGGTCGGGCATCGGCATCAGCTGGTTGGACTTGACCAGCGCGACCTCCGCGAGGCCGCCGTAGTTGGTCTCGAAGCCCCAGATGCGCTGCTGCGGGTCGAGCATGGTGTCGCCGTGGCCGTCGGGGTGCTCCAGCTGCACGTCCAGGCAGTGCGCGACGACCCGGTCGCCGGGCTTCCACGCGGTCACGCCGGGCCCGGTGCGCAGCACCACGCCGGCCAGGTCGGAGCCCACCACGTGGTAGGGCCGGTCGTGCCGGCCGCCGTACTTCTTGAGGAACGCGAACGTCGGCAGCGGCTCGAAGATCGAGGTCCACACCGTGTTGTAGTTGATGGCGCTGGCCATCACGGCCACCAGCGCCTCGCCCGGACCCAGCTCGGGCGTGGGGACCTCGTCCACGTGCAGGGACTTGCGCGGGTCCTTGTCCTTGGTGGCGAGCCCCTCGAACATGCCGACGTCGTCGGCGTGCACCGTCACGCCCCGGTAGCTCTCCGGCACGGGGAGCGATCCGATGGCCTCCAGTTCGTCGGCGAGGATGGCATCGAGGATCTCCTGCACGGCGTTCCCTCCCATTCGGGGGCAAGGGGATGTGGGGCTGGTGCGCTGCGTCCACGCGAGTTGCCGGAGGTTACCCACGGGTAACCGATTCAGATGTCAGACCTGTGAGGCACCGCACGCCGCTTTCCCCTGATCGGCCGTCCTCGACGGGGCGGTGAGCCGAGGGGGGCACCGGCGGTGTTCGAACCGATGAGGTGGCCGCGAGTCGGACTTCTCGGCGGCCGTGCTCCAACACCCGGGCGCGGGTGGTCGACGCCGTGGATGGCCGGGACCGTGAATGGTCGACACCGGCGGTGACCAGGGCTGTCGGTGGCCGGGGCTGTCGGTGGCCGGGCCGGCGGTGGCCGGGCCGGCGGTGACCGCGAGGTCAGTGACCGGTGGCGGGCTCGACCAGTTCGACCAGCACGCCGCCCGCGTCCTTGGGGTGCACGAAGTTCACCCGGCTGCCCGCGGTGCCCCGCTTGGGCGCGTCGTACAGCAGCCGCAGCCCCCGCGCGCGCAGGGCGTCGGTCACCGCGTCCACATCGGACACCCGCAGGGCGAGCTGCTGGAGCCCGGGGCCGGACCGGCCGAGGAACTTCGCGATGGTCGACTCCGGGGTCAGCGGCGCGAGCAGCTGGACGGCGGCGCCCGCGCCGTCGTCGCCGGGCGCGCGCAGCATCGCCTCCCGCACGCCCTGCTCCTCGTTGACCTCCTCGTGGGCCAGCTCCAGCCCGAAGTGCTCGCGGTGGAACGCGACCGCGGCGTCGAGGTCCGGCACGGCGATGCCGACGTGGTCGATGGCGGTTATGAAACCGCGGAGTTCTTCCATGGCCCGGAACGGTAACCGCCGAATCGGTGCAGGTGCCGCTGTGCGACGTCTCACAAGGCTACTGTCGGGTAACCCTGGGTATCGTGGCGTGTTAACAACCGCTTACACCCGCTGTGGAGGCTGCTGTGTCCGGTTCCGTCATCGTCGCCGGGGCCCGTACCCCGATGGGGCGACTGCTCGGATCGCTGAAGGACTTCTCCGGCGCCCAGCTCGGCGGCGTCGCCATCAAAGCGGCGCTGGAGCGGGCCGGGGTGGCGCCCGAGCAGGTCCAGTACGTGATCATGGGCCAGGTGCTCACGGCGGGCGCGGGCCAGATCCCGGCGCGCCAGGCCGCGGCGCACGCCGGCATCCCCATGACGGTGCCCGCGCTGACCGTCAACAAGGTCTGCCTCTCCGGCATCGACGCCATCGCGCTGGCCGACCAGCTCATCCGCGCGGGCGAGTTCGACGTCGTGGTCGCGGGCGGCCAGGAGTCGATGACCCAGGCGCCGCACCTGCTGCCCAAGTCCCGCGGCGGGTTCAAGTACGGCGACGTGACCATGCTCGACCACATGGCCCACGACGGCCTGTTCTGCGCCTTCGACCAGGTCGCCATGGGCTCCTCCACGGAGAAGCACAACGCCCGCCACGGCCTGACCCGCGAGGAGCAGGACGCGTTCGCCGCCCGCTCGCACCAGCTGGCCGCCAGGGCGGCGCGGAACGGCGTGTTCGACGAGGAGATCGCGCCCGTCCCCATCCCGCAGCGCAAGGGCGACCCGGTGCTGTTCGCCACCGACGAGGGCGTGCGCGGCGACACCACCGTGGAGACCCTGGCCAAGCTGCGCCCGGCGTTCGCCTCCGACGGCACCATCACCGCGGGCTCGGCCTCGCAGATCTCCGACGGCGCGGCCGCCGTGGTCGTGATGAGCAAGGCCAAGGCCGAGGAGCTGGGCCTGACCTGGCTGGCCGAGATCGGCGCCCACGGCGTGGTCGCCGGCCCGGACGCGAGCCTGCACGAGCAGCCCTCGAACGCGATCAGGGCCGCGTGCGCCAAGGAGGGCGTCGACCCGGCCGACCTGGACCTGGTCGAGATCAACGAGGCGTTCGCCGCGGTCGGCGTCGTCTCCACCCGTCAGCTCGGCATCGCCGAGGAGAAGGTCAACGTCAACGGCGGCGCGATCGCCCTGGGTCACCCGATCGGCATGTCGGGCGCCCGGATCGCGCTGCACCTCGCCCTGGAGCTCAAGCGCCGCGGCGGCGGCGTCGGCGCGGCCGCCCTGTGCGGCGGCGGCGGTCAGGGCGACGCCCTGATCATCCGTGTGCCGAAGGCCTGAGGATCCCTAAGGTCTTGGGGTGTGGAGCGGACCGTTGACGTAGCAGAGCTGGTCGACCGCGCGCGTGCCGGACAACCGCGCGCGGTCGCCAGGCTGATCTCCCTGGTAGAGGACGCGAGCCCGCTGTTGCGGGAGGTGGCCGCGGCGCTCGCGCCGTTCTGCGGCAACGCCAGGGTGGTCGGCCTGACCGGGTCGCCCGGCGTGGGCAAGTCCACGTCGACCTCGGCCCTGGTGAAGGCCTACCGGGAGCGCGGCGCGAAGGTCGGCGTGCTGGCGGTGGACCCGTCCTCGCCGTTCTCCGGCGGCGCGCTGCTCGGCGACCGGGTGCGGATGGGCGAGCACGCCACCGACCCGGGCGTGTTCATCCGCTCCATGGCCACCCGCGGCCACCTGGGCGGCCTGTCCTGGGCCACGCCGCAGGCGCTGCGCGTGCTCGACGCGGCGGGCTGCGACGTGGTGCTGGTCGAGACGGTCGGCGTCGGCCAGTCCGAGGTCGAGGTGGTGTCGCTGGCGGACACCACGGTCGTGCTGCTGGCGCCCGGCATGGGCGACGGCGTCCAGGCCGCCAAGGCGGGCGTGCTGGAGATCGCCGACGTGTTCGTGGTGAACAAGGCCGACCGCGACGGCGCCGACCAGACCGCGCGGGACCTCAAGCACATGATCTCCCTGGGCCGCCGGGAGCGGGAGGGCGGCCTGTGGCGGCCCCCGGTGGTGAAGACGGTGGCCGCGCGCGGCGAGGGCGTGGCCGACGTGGTGGACGAGATCGAGGCGCACCACGCGTGGCTGGTCGAGCGCGGCGAGCTGGGCCGCCGCCGCGCCGCCCGCGCCGCGCGAGAGGTCGAGGCCATCGCGCTGGAACGGGTGCGATCCCGGTTCGGGGGCTTGCGCGGCGGCGGCGCGCTGGAGACCCTGGCGGAACGGGTCGCGTCGGGCGGGCTGGACCCCTACGCCGCGGCCGACCTGCTGGTCGAGGGGGTGCGTGCGTGACACCGGTCGTGGTCGACATCGGGGCGAGGAGCACCGGGCGGGTGGTCGCGTGCGCGTCCGCGACCGGCGCGCTGGGGGTGGTGGCGCTGGTCGGCGCGGTGGTCGCGTACGCGGGCGGCGAGGCGGCGACCGGCGCGATCGGGCTGGTCGTCGGCCTGGTGCTCGCCGGGATCGCCCTGGTCGCGGTGCTGAACCGGCGGGCGGCGCCCCGGCCGCGCGAGCTCGTGTTCGAGGAGCCGGGCGTGCGCTGGGACGACCCGGACGGCACGCCGTGGGCGGTGGCGTGGCCCGAGCTGGGCGCGGTGCGGCTGTCGCGGACCCGGGAGCGGCTCTTCCACCCCGCGGACTCCTCGGTGCGCAAGACCCGGGTCCGGTTCGACCTGCTGCCCGCCGACCCGGCCGGCTTCCGGGCCTCCCACCCCGACCTGGCGCACCTGGCCCGCGCGGACGGCACCTACCGCCTGCCGCTGGGCGACTCGGCGGGGGTGGTCCGCGCGGTGGAGCGCGGCGTCCTCGGGTTCGCGCCCCACCTGTGGCGCGGCGTCCAGGACGAGGGCGTGGCCACGGCCCTGGCGTGAGCCCCGCGCCACCGGGGCGCGCCTCGCCCCCGGTTCCCCGTTCGGGTAAGCCGTCGAAGCCGGGACTTCCGACCCTAGGCAAGGGGCGGTCGCGCGGCAGAACGTTCTAACCCGGCAACCGGTGGAACAGGGGGGCGCCATGCACGACGCCGCCGGTCTCCAGGTGCTCGCCCGCGACGAGTGCCTGAGACTGCTCGGCTCGACCGCGGTCGGTCGACTCGTCTACACCGATCGGGCACTCCCTGTAGTCCACCCGGTCGTGTACGTCTTGGACGGGGAGTGCGTGGTGCTGCGCGTGCCCGAGGGCAGCGCGACGCTCGTCGCCCGTGACACGATCGTGGCGTTCCAGATCGACGAGGTGGCCCCCGACCTGTCCAAGGGCTGGTCGGTGATGGGGGTCGGGCACGTCACCGAGGTGGACGACGAGCACCGGCTCACCCGGCTCCGGCGGCTGCCGCTGCCGTCCCGCGGCTGGGGCGATCACGACCACTACCTGGTCGTGGATCTCGAGGTGCTGTCGGGTCGTCGCATTCCGTAGCCGGAGGCGTTACCCTCGTGGCCCCCAGTCCTAGGTGGTATCGCGTGGCCGGTTCCCCGGACGACAACGCGGTGCGGCTGGACGGCCTGCTCCGCGAGCTGACCGACCGCACCGCCGAGGTGGTCTTCTCCCAGGAGCGGCTGCACCGGCTGCTCGCCGCGGTCGTGTCCCTCGCCAGCGACCTGTCCCTGCCGGACGTGCTGCGCCGCATCGTCGAGTCGTCGTGCGAGCTGGTCGACGCGCGCTACGGGGCGCTGGCCGTGGTCGGCCCGAACCGGCAGCTGCTGGAGTTCACCCGCGGCGGGGGCCACCACAGCGCGTTCGACGCGCCCGCCCCCGGCGAGGAGACCGCGTTCGACCCGGCCGCGCCCCACTTCCTCGGCGTGCCGGTGCACGTGCGCGGCGAGGTGTTCGGCAACCTCTACCTCACCGACAAGGAGGACGGCGGCGACTTCACCCGCGCCGACCAGGAGGTCGTGCTGGCGGTGGCCGCCGCCGCGGGCATCGCCATCGAGAACGCCCGCCTCTACGAGCAGTCGCGGCAGCGGGAGGTGTGGCTGCGCGCGTCCAACGAGGTGACGAACGCGCTGCTCACCGGCACCCCCGACCGGGACGCGCTGCGCCTGGTCGCGGTGCGGGCGCGGCTGGCCGCCGACGGCGTGGCCGCGCTGCTGGCGCTGCCGGACCTCCAGGGCGAGCTGGCCGTGCGGGTGATGGACGGGCAGCTGAGCGGGTTCGACCCGTCGCGCGAGTGCGGCGAGGTGTTCGACACCGGCCGGGCCAAGGTGTTCGCCGGCCTGCCCGACCACGGCGACCGCATCGGGCCCGCCCTGGCCGTGCCGCTGGCCGCGGGCGAGCGGGTGCTGGGCGTGCTGCTGGTGGCGCGGGCCCCCGACGGGGTCGGCTTCGACGACCCGGACGTGGCCCTGGTCGAGTCGTTCGCGCGCCAGGCCGCGCTGATCCTGGAGTTCACCCGGGCCACCGGCGCGGGGCGGCGGCTGGCCGTGCTGGAGGACCGCGACCGCATCGCCCGCGACCTGCACGACCTGGTGGTGCAGCGGCTGTTCGGCCTGGGACTGGGGCTCCAGGGCCTCAACGGGCTGGTCGAGCAGCCGGTGGTGGCGCAGCGGCTCGCGGACTTCGTCACCGAGGTCGACCAGACCATCCGGGAGATCCGGCGCACCATCTTCTCGCTCCAGGAACCGCCCGCGGGCGCCGCCGACCTGCGGGCCCGGCTGCTCAAGGTCGTGCAGGACTCGACCCGGCTGCTCGGATTCGAGCCCGCGCTGGTCCTGGACGGGCCGGTCGACTCCGTGGTGCCCGACCACCTGCGCCCCGACCTGCTGGCCACGCTGCGCGAGGCGCTGGCCAACGCGGCCAGGCACGCGGGGGCGAGCCGGGTCGACGTGGAGGTCTCGGTCGACCGCGCGGCGACGGCGCTGCGGCTGGTCGTGCGGGACGACGGCTCGGGCCTGCCGGTCGGCCGCGCCCGGCACACCGGCGGCGTGGCCAACATGGTGGCGCGCGCCCAGCGCTGGGACGGCGCCTGCGAAGTTCATTCGGAAGAGGGACGTGGTGTAACAGTGACGTGGTCCGTGCCGTTGATGTCGGGGTAGGGGAGGCGCAATGACCATCTCGGTGCTGCTCGTCGACGACCACGAGATCGTCCGGCGCGGGTTGCAGCAGCTGCTCGCCGTGGAACCCGACATCGAGGTCGTCGGCGAGGCGGAGGACGCGACCTCGGCGGTGACCGCCGCCGCGACCCACCGGCCCGACGTGGCGGTGATCGACGTGCGGCTGCCCGACGGCGACGGGGTCACCGTGTGCCGCGAGATCCGCTCGACCGTCCAGCCGCCGCCCGCGTGCCTGATGCTCACCTCGTACTCCGACGACGAGGCGCTGTTCGGCGCGATCATGGCGGGCGCGGCCGGGTACATGCTCAAGCAGGTGTCGGGCAACGACCTGGTCTCGGCCATCCGCACGCTCGCGGCCGGCGGGTCGCTGCTGCACTCGGGCGTGACCGCGACGGTGCTCCAGCGGTTGCGGGGCGGCCCGGTCGAGGACCCGCGCTACGCGGCGCTGAGCCCGCAGGAGCGGCGGATCCTCGACCTGATCGCCGAGGGCCTGACCAACCGGCAGATCGCCAACCGGCTGTACCTGGCGGAGAAGACGGTCAAGAACTACGTCTCCTCGCTGCTGCACAAGCTCGGCTTCGACCGGCGCACCGAGGCCGGCGTGTACGCGGCGCGGCGGCGGCAGGGCGGTGGTCCGGCGCGCTGAAGCGCCGTGGGGAAGGCGCCGTGGGGAAGGCGCCGGGAGAACGTGACGGGGCCCGACCGCCTCGCGCGGCCGGGCCCCGGTTCACCCCTGCGTCACGGCGTCGTGGGTCACCGCGTCACAGCGGCCAGCCCAGCGGTGTCGGCAGCACCTGCGCGGCGGCGGGCGCCGTCGGGTCCGGCAGCGGGACGCCGGGGCACGTCGACTCCACCGGCGGCACCACGCCGTCGACGACGAACGACTCGACCACGTCGTCCACGCACGCGTTGCCGAAGCCGTAGATGCCGTGGTCGCCCTCGTCGGTCACGGTCAGCAGCCGCGAGCCGGCGAAGTTCCGGTGCGCCCGCTGCGCGCCCTCCAGCGGCGTGGCCGGGTCGCGCACCGACTGCACCATCAGCACCGGCGGCACGCCCCTGCCGTTCGGCTTCTTCAGGTTCAGCGCCGGCCGGTCCCAGAACGCGCACGGCGCCGCGACCTGGTAGTGGCCGAACAGCGGGTACCGCCTGCCCAGGCGCTCGGCCTCCACCGCCAGCGTGGTCCGGTTGTGGCGGAACCGCGTGTCGTTGCACAGGACCGAGTACAGCGTCCCGTTCGCGGCGTCCGGGTACCGGGCGGCGGCGGTCGCGACGGCGGGCGGCGCCGCGACCGCCTGCGCGGCCGTGGCCCGGGCCACGGCGGCGAGGAAGTCCGCGGTCTGCGGGAAGGCCTGCTTGCCGTACTGGCCCTGGATCAGGACGAGGTCCAGCAAGGTCGCGTCCACCACGCCGCCACCCGGGAGCGACAGCGGGGCGGCGGCCAGCTTCGCCCTGGTCGTCTCGTACGCCTGCCGCACCTGCTCGGCGGTCGTGCCCAGGTGGTAGAGGCCGTCGTACTTCGCGACCCACGGCAGGAAGTCGGTGCGGAAGCGCCGCTCGAAGCCGAAGCCGAAGTTGTCGAAGACGTCCTGCCAGGTGCTGGTGAAGTCGACGTTCGAGTCGAGCACGAACCTGTCCACCCGCTCCGGGAAGTAGGTGGCGTAGTAGGCGCCCATCCAGCTGCCGCCGGAGTACCCGATCCAGTTGACCTTCTCCCGGCCCAGCAGGTGCCGCAGCAGGTCGAGGTCGCGGACGGTCTGCTCGGTGTTGACCAGCTTCCCGAACTCGCCCGAGCGGACCTGGCACGCCGTGGCCTGGAGCTCGGCGGCGTCGTAGATCAGCTCCGTGTTGGCCCGGCTGCGGTCGCGCGCGTCGGTGACGGTCAGGAAGTCGAACCCGCCGCAGGTCGTGTTGCTGCTCGCGCCCGTGCCGCGCACGTCGATGCCGACGACCTCCATGGTGTCGACCAGCTTCGACCGGCCCGCGAACAGCCCCGGCAGGGTCCGCCCGGCGGCGCCCGGACCGCCCGGGTTGGTCAGCACGCTGCCCCTGGCCTGCCCGCTCGCGGGCTTGAGCCGGCTCACCGCGATGGTGATCGACCGGCCGTCGGCGGGCGTGCGCCAGTCGAGGGGCGCGGTGAACGAGCCGCACTCCAGGCCCCGGAGCTCGGGCTCGGCGCACGGCGCCCACGCGATGGTCTGGTCCAGGTGCGGGTTGGGCTCGGCGGCCCGCGCGATCGCCGGCGGACCCGCGGCGAGCAGGAGCGCGGACACGGCGACGGCAAGTTCTCTACGCATCTATCCCCCTCCGAACGGAGTGCCCAGCCCACCGCTTGCGTAGTGTGGCGGACAAGCGCGGAAAGGTGTCGTTCGGCACTACGAAAGTCTTGGTTTGGTCCGGCTCGGAGGGAAGTAAAGTCGCTGGAGTGGGGATTTTCCGGAGGAAGCGGCCCGCCGCGGTCGCCCGCGAGGTCGTGCGCGATCACACCTACGACGACGCGATCCTGGACATCGCCGCCGAGGAGATGGACGCGGGCCACCTGAGGGCCGCCACGACCGTGCTGGCGGAGTGCCGGGAGGAGCCCGAGGTGCGGGCGCTGCGCGCCGAGGTGCTGGGCGAGCACGCCATCGGCCACGCGGACGAGCTGCTGGAGCTGGCCAAGGGCAACAGCGACCCCGACCTGTGGCTGCTGGCCGGCACGGCGTTCGTCCGGGAGGCGTGGGCCATCCGCGGCTCAGGCCCGGCGGACACCGTCGGCAAGGACCGCTTCAAGGTCTTCTTCGGGACCCTGCGCAAGGCCGTCGCCCCGCTGCACGAGGCCGCCAGGCTCCTGCCCCGCGACGCCGTGCCGTGGGCGCAGCTCCAGACCGCGGGCCTCGGGCTCCAGGTGGACCGGGAGCAGAAGGACGAGGTGTGGCGGGAGATCGCGGGCCGCTGCCCGACGCTGTACCCGGCGCACTGGACGCGGTTGCAGATCCTGGCCGCCAAGTGGGGCGGCTCGGCCGAGGAGATGATGGCGTTCGCGCAGGGCAGCGTGGACGCCGCGCCGCCGGGCGACCCGGTGGTGGCGATGCTGCCGCTGGCCCACTTCGAGATCTTCCTGGAGCAGTTCGAGGACGCCGTGCAGGCGCGCAGCGCGCTCAAGATCGCGGGTCTGAAGATGCGCTACTTCAGCCGGAACCGGGACGAGATCGCGACCGCGGCGGACAAGTGGGAGGCGGACCGGCGGGACGCGGACCGGCGGGGCCCGGGTGGCAGGCCCCACCCGCGGACCCTCCAGGCGCACAACCTGTTCGCGGCGGCGTTCGCCCTGGCCGACGACGCGCCGCGGGCCAAGCGCCACCTGCTGGGCATGCGCGACCACGTGCACGAGGTGCCGTGGGCCTACGTCGCCTACCTGGCCGACGACCTGGAGAAGGAGTACTCGGAGCTGGCGAACAAGTACCTCTGAGCCGCCGGTGGCCGGCGCCCGGCCACCGGCGCGCCCGCCTCAGCACTCCTGCTTGTAGAAGTACTCCGACTTGGCCTCCATGTCGTCCCGCGTCAACGCCACCAGGTCCGTCTCCACCTCCCGCCGCACCTCGCGGCCCTCCACCGCCGCCACCGCCTGCTCCACGCCCACGCGCCCGATGGTCGCCGGGTCCTGGGCGATCAGCGCCTGCACCGCGCCGGCCCGCAGGTCCGCCACCTGCTTGGGCGAGGCGTCGAAGCCCACCAGGTTCACCGAACCCGTCCTCCCGGCGTTGCGCAGCCCCGTGGCGGCGCCCTCGCCGGTGTTCAGGTTGGTCGCGAACACGCCGACCAGGTCGGGGTTGGCGGCCAGCGTCGCGGTCACCTTGGACGCCGCCTGGTCCGGTTCGTTGTCGGTGTACTGCTGCCCCACGTAGCGCAGGTTGGGGTGCTTCCCGACCTCCTCCTCGAACCCGGCCGCCCGCTCGTCGGTGGTGGAGGTGCCCGCCTTGGTGTTGAGCACCAGCACGGACCCGGTCCGGTCGCCGACCAGCCGGGCCAGGGTCTCGGCGGCCAGGCGCCCGCCCTGGCGGTTGTCCGACGAGACGCTCGACGCGGCGATCGAGGTGTCCTCCAGCCTCGTGTCGACCTCGACGACCTCGATGCCCGCGTCCGCCAACCGCCGGATCGGCCCGGCCATGGCCTTGTCGTCGGTCGGCGCGATGAGCACCGCGCCCGGCTTGTTCGCCAGCACGCCCGTCACGATGGGCGTCTGGAGCGTCGACTCGAACTTCGCGGGCGCCTGCACGTCGACCGAGTACCCGGCCGCCGACGCCGCCTCCCGGAACCCGCACTCCATGGAGGTGTAGAACGGCTCGGCTGCCACACCGGGGATGAGCACCACCCGCTTGGCGTCGCCCGAACCGCCGGTGTCGCCGATCTGCCCGCCTCCGCAGGCCGTGAGCAGCACCGCCGCCGAGACCAGAGCAACCGTCTTCGCTGACATGTCCTCCCCTTCCCTAGCGCCTGTTCCCCGCTTCCCGCCTCGACCGGTCGAACCACACGGCCGCCACCAGGACCAGCGCCACCGCGATCGGCTGCCAGTACACGTTCACGCCGACGATCACGAACCCCTTGCGCAGCACCGCAGGGATGAACACGCCGAGCACCGTGCCCACCACCGAACCGGCGCCGCCGAACAGGCTCGTGCCGCCCAGCACCACGGCCGCGATGGCGTTGAGGTTGTCCGTGTCGTGCCCGGTGATCGAGGCGACCCGGAAGTAGGCCAGCGCCATGAACCCCGCCAACCCGGCCAGCACGCCCGCCAGCAGGTACACCTGCACCAGCCGCCCGGTCACCGGGATGCCCGCCCGCCGGGCGGCCTCCTCGTTGGAGCCGATCGCGCACGCGTGCCGCCCGAACACCGTGACGCCCAGCACCAGCGCGCCCACCGCGGTCACCGCGGCGGCGAGCAGCACCAGGTTGGGCACGCCGAACCAGGTGCCGGTGCCCAGGCCGTTGCCCAGCACCGTCGGCACGCCGCTGACGTTGGAGCCGTTGGACAGCAGCTGCCCGGCGCCCAGCGCCGCGCCGAACGAGCCGAGCGTCACGATCAGCGGCGGCAGGCCGGCTCGCGCCACCAGCAGCCCGTTCAGCAGGCCCCACGCCGCGCCCGACACGAGGGCGACCACCAGGCCGACGGCCACCGTGCCCCAGCCGGCCCCGGTGGCGTCGCCGCCGTGGAGGGCGTTCATCGCCATCGCCGAGGTGACGCCGGAGAACACCAGCACCGAACCCACCGACAGGTCGATGCCGGAGGTGACGATCACGTACGTCATGCCGACCGCGAGCACCAGCAGCACGGACGTCTCGACCAGCGTCGTCTGGAGGGTGAAGGCGGTCAGCACGGCGTCCGGCCGCAGCGCGCCGAACACCGCGACCAGCACCACCAGCACCACGCCGGTCCACAGCGCGTTCACCGCGAGCAGCCGCTTCACGGCTCCTCCTGGGTGAGCGCGCCGGTCATCGCGCCGACCAGCTCCTCGACCGTGGTGGCCGCCGCGTCGAACCGCGCGACCCGGCGGCCGAGCCGCAGCACCTCGACCCGGTCCGCCACGGCCAGCACCTCGGGCATGTTGTGGCTGATCAGCACGACGGCCACGCCCCGGTCGCGGACCCGCCGGACGACGTCGAGCACGCGTTCGCGCTGCACCACGCCCAGCGCCGCGGTCGGCTCGTCCAGGAACACCAGCCGGCTCGCCCACACCACCGACCGCGCCACCGCCACGCTCTGCCGCTGGCCGCCCGACAGCGCCCGGATCGGCACGTCCGCGCTCGGCAGCACCACGCCCAGCCCCTCGAACTCGGCCGCCGCCCGCCGCCGCATCTCCCGCCGGTCCAGCACGCCCAGCCTGCCGAGCAGCCCGCCCCGGCGCAGCTCCCGCCCCAGGTACAGGTTCGCCGCCGGGTCCAGGTCGGGCGCCACCGCGAGGTCCTGGTAGACGGTCTCGACGCCCAGCGCGCGGGCGGCCAGGGGCGAGTCGAGCGAGACCGGCGAGCCGTCGAACAGGACCTCGCCGGAGTCCGGCCGCTCGACGCCGGACAGGCACTTCACCAGGGTCGACTTGCCGGCCCCGTTGTCGCCGACGAGCGCGACGACCTCGCCCGCGCGCGCGGTGAACGACGCGCCGCGCAGCGCCTCCACGCCGCCGTACCGCTTCACCAGCCCCCGTGCTTCCAAGAGCGGTAACGCCATGTCATCAGCTCCTCGGGTTGGACACCTCCGGCGGCCTGCACCGGATCGCGACCACGTCGCCGGTCACCGCGACCTCTCCCGCCGCGTGCGGCACGACGACCGTGCTGCCCCGGCGCAGCGCGACGGGACCGACCGCGCCGGCGCCCTCCAGCACCACCAGCACGGAGAACGAGGGCTCCAGCGCCGCCGAGCCCGACACGTGCAGCCGGTCGGCGCGGAAGAACGGGGCGGCGCCGGGCACCAGCAGGTCCACCGACTCACCGGTCAGCGCGCGCGTGCGGCGCACCAGGTCGTCCGCGCTCTGGGCGCGGCGCTCGACGCAGGCCAGCGCCTTGTCGTAGCCGAGGCCGAGGTGCCCGGCCTCGGGGCCGTCCAGGAAACCGCGCCACTCCAGCGTGATCGAGAAGTCCGTCGGCTGCTGGAGCTCGACGATGAACACGCCCTCGCCGATCGCGTGCGGCACGCCCGCGGGCACGAACACCGCGTCGCCGGGCGAGACCCGGATCGGGTTCAGCGCCGCCAGCATCGCCGCCGAGTCCTGGCCCGACACCCACTCCTCGACGACCTCCGGTGGCACGTCCTCGCGGAAACCCAGGTGCACCACGGGGTCTGGACCGGTCGTGCCGATCACCACCCAGGCCTCGGTCTTGCCGTGCCGGCAGCCGAGGTGCTCGGCCGCGAAGGCGTTGGACGGGTGGCAGTGCACGGGCAGCCGCTCGCCCGCGTCGAGCAGCTTCACCAGCAGCGCGGTGTCCGCGCCGAACTCCGCCACGTGCTCCTCGCCCAGCCACGCCACGGGGTCGGCGGCCACGGCGTCGCGCAGCAGGCGGCCGTCGGGCAGGCGGGACAGCCCGGCCTCGTCCTTGCCGAACTGGGTGGTGGTCGACGCGACCCAGTCCTCGGGCCCGCCCTCCGCGACGTCCCCGTCCCGCAGCGCCGCGATCGCCGCGCCGCCGCGGTAGAACTGGCGCGGCTGGTTGGCGGGCAGCGCGACGGGCTGGTTGTCGGAACTCATGATGCGGGCACCTCTCCTGATCCACGGGCGACCAACCGGACCGGCAGCACGACGCGGCGCGGTGGTGAGCCGTCGCCGTCCAGCCGGGCGAAGAGCAGGTCCGCCGCCGCCTTGCCGAGCGCGCTCGCGTCGTGCGCGATCACGGACACCGGCGGTGACAGCAGGTCGGCCAGCTCGAAGTCGTCGAAGCCGACCAGGGCGGGCCGCGCCGGCGCGCCGGCCAGCGCGCGCAGGGCGTGCACGGTGATCCGGTTGTTGCCGGTCACCACCGCGGTCGGCGGGTCGGCCAGGTCCCGCAGGCCGGCCAGCGCCGCGCGCACCGACGCCTCGTCGTGCGGGCCCATGACGACCAGCGCCTCGTGGTAGCCGATGCCCGCCCGCGCGCACCCCTCGCGGTAGCCGCGCAGGCGCTCGTTGGCGGTGAAGATGTCCGGCGAGTCGCCGAGGAACGCGATCCGCCGGTGCCCGAACGAGGCCAGGTGCGCCACCGCCTCGACCGTGCCGCCGACGTTGTCCACCAGCACGGTGTCCACCACCACGTCGCCCGCCGGCCGGTCCAGGAACACCACCGGCGTGCCGGCGCGCATCTCCGGCACCAGGTACCCGTGCTGCAAGCCGGCGGGCACCACCAGCAGCCCGTCCACCCGGCGCGAGCAGAACTCCAGCGCCAGCTCGCGCTCGCGCGCCGGGTCCTCGTCCGACGACCCGGTGATCACCTGCCTGCCGCGCAGCCGGGCGATCTCCTCGACCGCGCGCGTCACGCCCGAGTAGAACGGGTTGCCCACGTCCTCCAGCACCAGTCCGATGGTGCCGGTGGACGAACCGCGCCGCAGGTTCCGCGCGCTGAGGTTGCGCCGGAAGCCGAGCTGGTCGATCGCGGCCAGCACCCGCTCGGCCGTCGCCGGGTGGACGCCCGCCTCGTCGTTCACCACGCGGGAGACGGTCTTGATGCTCACGCCGGCCAGCCGCGCCACGTCGTTCATCGTGGCGCGCCTGACCTTGCGCGCGCCTGCCGCACCGGTCGGGGACAACGTTGTCATAGTGCGCGAATCACACACCCCGTGTTCACGTATGTCAACGCCCGGCCTTGTCCCGAACCGGACAACAGTCGGCCACGGGGTTGACGCCGCCCCGGCACTCTCCGCGAGTATGCGATTACGCGTAGTTCGTGGACAGCGTTGTCAACGAGGAGGCGGCTCGTGCGGACAGCCCTGGCACTGCTGGCGACGGCGGTGGCGTTATCCGGCCTCTCGGTGGCGCCGCCGACGAGGGCACAGGCCGAACCCGAGGACCTGGCCCGCTGGGTGAACCCGTTCGTCGGCACCAGGCCCGGCGGCGACGACCACGGCACCGGCGGCGGCGCGGGCAACAACTTCCCGGGCGCGGACGTGCCGTTCGGCATGGTGCAGTGGAGCCCGGACACGGTCACCCACCAGCACGGCGGCTACTCGTACGACGACGACCGGATCAAGGGCTTCAGCCTGACGCACCTGTCCGGCGCGGGCTGCTCGACCTACCAGGACGTCCCGATCATGCCGTTCGTCGGCGAGGTCACCACGTCGCCCGCCACCGACCCGTCCCGCTACGTCTCCACCTTCTCCCACGACCGCGAGCGGGCGGAGCCGGGCCACTACGGCGTCGCGCTGGACAACGGCGCCGAGGTCGAGCTGACCGTCACCCCGCGCACCGGCGTCGGCCGGTTCACCTACCCGGGCGGCGCGACGTCCACGCTGCTGGTCAACACCTCCGGCTCGATCTCGGGCACCGACGACGCCGAGGTCGCCATCGGTTCGGACAGCATCAGCGGCTGGGCGACCAGCGGCCGGTTCTGCGGGGCCGACCACCGCTACCGGATCCACTTCCACGCCGTGTTCGACCAGCCGTTCGCCTCCGTCGGCACCTGGAAGAACGGCGCGGTCACGCCCGGCCGGTCGGGCGAGCGCGGCGGCTCGGGCCTCCGCGACGGCCTGGACGACGGCTTGGGCGACGCGCCGAAAACGCTTGCGTCGCAGCACCGGCCGCGGGAGGTCGCCGGTCTCGACACCACCGTCGCCGGCCCCGGTTCCGGCGGGTGGGTGACGTTCGACGACCCGGACGTGACCATGCGCGTCGGGGTGTCGTTCGTGTCGGTCGAGGGCGCGAAGGCGAACCTGCTCGCGGAGAGCGGCGGCCGCTCGTTCGACGACGTGCGCGCCGCCGCCCGGCGGGCCTGGAACGACCGCCTCAACCAGGTCAGGGTCACCGGCGGCACCGACGCCCGGCGCACCACCTTCTACACCGCCCTGTACCACTCGCTGCTCCAGCCCAACGTCTTCTCCGACGTCGACGGCCGCTACCCCGGGTTCGACGGCCGGGTGCACGCCGCCGAACCCGGCCACGCCGTCTACACGAACTTCTCCGGCTGGGACGTCTACCGCAGCGAGATGCAGCTGCTGTCGCTGCTCGCCCCCGCCGAGGCCTCGGACGTGGTCCGGTCGATGGCGCTGTTCGCCGAGCAGGGCGGCGCGTGGGACCGCTGGACGGTGGCCAACGGCTACACCGGCATCATGGTCGGCGACCCGTACCACGTGATGGTGTCGACCGCCTACGCGTTCGGCGCCAGGGACTTCGACGCGTCCAGGGCCCTGCTGCTGATGCTGCGCGGCGCCACCCAACCGACGCAGGGCCACGAGGAGCGGCCGGGCCTCGCCGACTACCTCGACCTCGGCTACGTGCCGGTGGGCGCGCCGAACGTGTGGGGTCCGCCCGCGACCACCCTGGAGTACACCACCGCCGACTTCGCCATCGCCGAGCTGGCCCGCCGGCTGGGCGACGCCGCCACCTGGCGGACCTTCATGGAGCGCGCCCAGAACTGGCAGAACGTGTTCAACCCGGCCACCGGGCACACCCAGCCGCGCGACCGCGAGGGCTCGTTCGTGGAACCGTTCTCGCCGGCGAGCCCGGACCACTGGGTCGAGGGCAACGCCGCCCAGTACACGTGGATGGTCCCGTACAACGCGCGCGGCCTGTTCACCGCGATGGGCGGGGACGCGGCGGTCCGCGACCGACTGGACCGCTTCTTCACCGAGCTGAACGCCGGGCCGGACGAGCCCCACGCGTTCCTGGGCAACGAACCGGTCATGCACGCGCCGTGGCTCTACAACTGGGCCGGCGCGCCCGCGAAGGCCCAGGACGTGGTCAGGCGCGCGGTCGACGAGCTGTACGGCCCCGGACCGGACGGCCTGTCGGGCAACGACGACCTGGGCCAGATGTCCTCCTGGTACGTGTGGGCGGCGCTGGGCCTGTACCCGGCGATCCCGGGCCGGGCCGAGCTGGTGGTGAACAGCCCGCTGTTCGAGGAGGCCGTGATCACCCGGCCCGGCGCGGACCCGATCACCATCCGGGCCACCGGCGAGGGCCGGTACGTCTCCGGCCTCGCCCTGGACGGCCGCGCGCAGAGCCGGACCTGGCTGCCCGAGTCGCTGGTCGCGCGCGGCGGCGCGGTCGAGTTCGCGCTCTCCGCCACGCCGACCGGCTGGGGCACGGGCCCGTCCGACGCGCCACCGTCGTTCCGCGAGGGCGAGGCGCCGCGGCGGGCGTTCGTCGAACCCGGCCGGCTGGTCGTGCCGGCGGGCGGCACGGGCTCGTTGGCGGTCGGCGCGCAGGACCTCTCCGGGCGCGCCGCCGCGGTGTCGTGGACCGCGCGGCCACCCGCCGGGATCACGGCGAGCCCGGCGTCCGGGCGGCTGGAGGTGCCCGCCGGGGCGCGCGGCTCGGAGCGGGTGGCGCTGTCGGTGGCGCCCGGCACCCCCGAGCGGACCTACCGGGTCCCGATCGGGTTCTCCGACGGCCAGAGCGCCACCGCGACCGTGCTGGTGGCCGAGCCGGGCAGCCTGCGCGCGGCGTTCGACAACACCGGCACGTCGCCGGACGACGACCAGGCGGCGGCCAACTTCGACGGAGCCGGGTGGAGCTACTCGCGCGACGCCCTCGCGGAGGCGGGCCTGGCGCCCGGCGACACCGTCACCTCCGACGGCCTGACCTACACGTGGCCGACGTCGCCGGTGGGTGAGGCCGACAACGTCACCGCCTCCGGCGAGGTCGTGCGCGTCGACGCCCCCGGGGCGACCAGGCTGGGCCTGCTGGGCAGCGCGGGGAACGGCAGGTCCTCCGGCACGCTCACCATCACCTACGACGACGGGACCACCCAGGCCGCGGCGGTCGGGTTCTCGGATTGGGCCTTGGGCGGTGCGGCGAACCTGCCGCCGTCGTTCGACAATCGTGTGGTGGCCACCACCCCGTACCGCAACAGCACCGGCGGCGAGTCCCAGGCGATGGACGTGCACGTGTTCGCCACCGCGCCGATAGCGCTGGAACCCGGCAGGCGGGTGCGGTCGGTGACGCTGCCCGCCTCCGTCACCGGCGGGACCTTCCACGTGTTCGCCCTGGCGGTGGCCTGACGTGGACCCCGTCGAGCACGTCAACACGTTCATCGGCACCAAGGACGACGGGAACACGTTCCCGGGCGCGTCGATGCCGTTCGGCCTGGCGCACTCCAGCCCGATCGGCTCGCACTACGCGGGCTACCGCTACGACGACCCGGTGATCCGCGGGTTCGGGCACTTCTTCCTGTCCGGCGCGGGCTGCGGCGAGCAGGGCGGCCTGGTGTCGGTCCTGCCGGTCACCGGCCTGCCCGGGTCCTTCGACCACCGCCGGTACGGCGCGGCCTACTCGCACGACGGCGAGGTCGGCAGACCCGGCTACTACCGGGTGGCGCTGCGGTCGGGCATCACCGCCGAGAGCACCGCGACCACGCGCGTGGGCGTGGAGCGCTTCACCTTCCCGGCGGGCACGACGCCGCACGTGCTGGTGAACGTGGGCCAGGCCAACGACCGGGAGCCGGTGTTCGGCAGCAGCGTCCGGGTGGTGGACGACCGGACGCTGGCCGGGACCGTGGTCGCGCAGGCGTTCTGCGGCGGCGGGCCGTACCGGACCTGGTTCACCACGACGTTCGACCGGCCGTTCCGGGCGACCGGCAACTGGGGCGGCGCCGAGGGCGGCGCGGGCCTGCGCGGGCAGTGGGTGCGCTTCGACGACGGCCCGGTGACCGCCGCGACGGCGCTGTCGCACGTGGACGCCGAGGGCGCGACCGGGAACCTGGGCGAGGCGCGCGGCAGGTCGTTCGACGAGCTGCGCGCGGCCGCCCAGGACACCTGGCGGCGCGAGCTGGGCTGCGTCGAGGTGGACGCGGCCGGCGCCGAGGACCTCGCGGTGTTCTACACGGCGCTGTACCACGTGCTGCTGCAACCGCTGACCGGCAACGACGTCGACGGCCGCTACCGGGGCTTCGACGACCGGGTGCACCACGCGGACGGCTGGACCTACTACGAGTTCTTCTCGCTCTGGGACACCTACCGCTCCCACAACCAGCTGCTGGCCCTGCTGCGGCCGGAGCGGGCGCGGGACGTCGCGCGGTCCGTGCTGGCGGTCGAGGAGCAGGGCGGCTGGCTGCCCCGCTGGGCGTACGCCAACCAGGAGACCAACACCATGACGGGCGACCCGGTGACCCCGTTCCTGGTGGACCTGTGGCGGTTCGGCGCGCTGGCCGGCCTGGAGGAGCGGGCGTACCGGGCGCTGTGGCGCAACGCCACCGAGGTGCCGCCCGCGTCGTCGCAGTTCGAGGGCCGCGCGGGCAACCCCGGCTACCTGGCCTCGGGTTTCGTGCCGTACGACCGGGACTTCCCCAAGAAGCGCCAGGACGTCGACCCGCACCACGGCGGTTCGGCGACCCTGGAGTACGCGCTGGCGGACGCCTCGCTGTCGATCATGGCGGCGGCGCTGGGCCACGACGAGGACGCCGAGGCGCTGAGGCGGCGCGGCCTGAGCCACCGCTCCCTGTGGGACCCCTCGATCGCCGACCGGGGCTTCACCGGTTTCCCGCGCCCCCGCCTGCGCGACGGCTCGTGGCTGGCGCCGTTCAGCGCGCGCGGCCCGGACGGCTTCCACGAGGGCACCGCCTGGCAGTACCAGTGGCTGGCGCAGCAGGACGTGGCGTGGCTGGTCGAGCGGCTGGGCGGGCGCGAGGCCGCGCTGGCCCGGCTGGACGACTTCTTCGCCTACGGGGACCTGGTGGTCGACCCGGCGCGCACGGCGCGCGAGAAGTGGGTCGTCGGCCCGTACGACTACTACGACGAGTTCCGGTACAACCCGAACAACGAGCCCGACCTGCACGCGCCGTGGATGTACGCGCTCGTCGGCGCGCCGTGGAAGACCTCGGCGGTGGTGCGGGCGGCGCAGACCCTGTTCGTCGACGCGCCCAACGGGGTGACCGGCAACGACGACCTGGGCACGATGTCGGCCTGGTACGTGTTCAGCGCCCTGGGGCTGTACCCGGTGGTGCCCGGGACGGGGCAGTTCGTGCTCAACGCGCCGCGGTTCGGGCGGGCGGTGGTGCACCTCGGGGGAGGCGACCTGGTCGTGACGGCTTCGGGGGCTGATGCCTCGCGGTTGCGGTACACGCGGTCGTTGCGGGTTGGCGGGGTGGAGCGGGATCGGGTGTGGGTGGAGCTGGAGGAGCTGCGCGGCGGGGCCCTCGTGGAGCACGAGTTGACCGGTGATGCGGGTGAGGCGGGGTGGGGGACGGGGCCGGGAGCGGCGCCGCCGTCGCCGTTGGGGTGATCTCTCGTCAGGGACCTGTGACGACCGTGCAGTCGTGGAGGGTCCGCACGAGTTTCGAGGCGAGGGCCCAGCGGATGGCGGGGTCGTTGAAGGCGATCGGTTCGCTGGTGACGGGGATGGGGGAGTGCGGGCCCGCGCGGTAGTGGGTTCCGTCGACACCGTGGATCGGGTGTTCGCGGGCGCGGATGATGAGGTGTCCTTCTGCGCGCAGTGCGGGGCAGGCGCGAGTTGCCAGGTGTGCGCAGGGCAGGCAGACCGGCGGTTCGGCGACGGCCATCCCCTCGGGCCAGTCGGACCACTGCCGCGTGCGGTCGGGGATGAGCCAGAGGGTGCCGTGGTCGGCGGGGCCGGCGCAGACCTGACAGAGAAGTTTGCGCATGGCGCGGCGTTGGCGGTGGACGTGGATCTTCGCGAACCGGGGTGTGCCGTGGCCGGGGTTGATCGTCGCGCGGTCCCACAGGACGCCCCGGCTGTCGTGGTCGCCGAGGATTTCGTCCGCGTAGCCGATGCCCGCGCCGTGGGGGAGCAACACGAGTCGCGGGTCTTCTGACGTTTCCTCGCTCCACATGGCGATGCAGGGGACGACCCTGCTCGTCCTCGTCGTATCGAGGAACTCCGACCCGAGTGCTGTTCGTGCTGTTGACATGGTGCTTTTGCCTTCGCTTGTCCACTGGCGGCCGGTCGGAACCGGAGCCGATCACGAGGCTCGTACGAGGAGACGCCTTGCACGAGCGTAAGCCGGCATTGCCAGCTTTGATGTGTTCAAATGAGTGAAAGGCAGCATTGCCAGGTTCAGTCACTCGATTGAGCGTAAGGATGGGTGACCAGAGCGGTAGGGCAGACTCCGCGCCATGGTGGAACCGCTCGATCCGTACGGCGCGCGGCTGGAGTTCGCGAAGCTCGCTCGACGACTTCGTGAGGCTGCCGGGCTCGCGCCAGGACGGGCTGAGGCGGAGATGATCTCGACCACCGGTGGCTACGCCTCCGTGCTCTCGAAGATCGAAACCGCGCAGATCGCGCCGAAGACCGCGCACGTGACGTGGATGCTCACGCGCTACCAACCTTCGGCCGACGACGCGGGCCGGCTCGTCGAGTTGGCCGATCAATCTGCCGGAAGGGCCCGGCCGGTCGCCGCCGGGGTGCAGTCCCGCGAGTACCTCGCCCGCGAACGCCGGGCGACAGCCATTTGGATGATCTACAACGAGATTCCAGGGCTCCTCCAGACGTTCGAATTCGCCTTCGCCACCCTGGCGAAGTCGCCGCTCGTCGACCTCAACGACGTGGAGGCGCTCGCGCGGGACCGCGAGCAGCGCGGGGAGCGGATCTTCCGGCCGGACGGCCCGGAGGTGTCGATCGTGCTCGGTGAAGCGGCGCTCGACCGGATGGACGGCGAACCCGACATCGCGGCTCACCAGATCGAGCGGCTTCGGGACGTGGCCGAGTTGGAGCGCGTCCGCTTTCGCGTCATCCCGAGTTCCGCAGGCGCCGTGACCGGCCTGAGCAACCCATTCACACTGCTGCACGCGGAGCCCGACGAGTGGCTCGCCTTCGTGGGGCACATCGCCCGGAACGACTACATCAAGCGGGACGTGAGCCGCTTCCGGCTCGTCTTCGACGATGCGTGGGAAAAGGCGGCGGACGCGGGAGTCTCGGAAGGGCGAACGCGCGAGATACTGGAAGCTCGGATCGCTGACCTCAAGCAACGCCAGGGGGAAGGAACGATGCCAGGCAGAGCCACCTCCCGTTCGGGGTACCGGTGGCGCAAGAGCAGCTACACCAACGGGGGCAACGACCCCCAGTGCGTGGAGTGCGGGTTCGAACCGACCCGCGAGACGGTCGCGGTCGGGGACACGAAGCACCGGGGACCGGTGCTGGTCTTCCCCGCGAAGTCGTTCCGCGCGTTCGTCGACGGGCTCCGGGACGGCTGACCGCACCATGGCGAACGACATCGCACTTCAAGGTGCACAGTGGCGCAAGAGCAGCCGGTCCAACGCGGGTGGGGCTCAGTGCGTCGAGATCGCGGATGTCGGCATCGGCGCCGCCGTGCGGGACAGCAAGAACGCGTCCGGCCCGGCATCGGTCTTCCCGCCGAGCGCGTTCGGGTCGTTCCTCGCCGGGCTCAAGCGCGACTGACGATCACGGGGGCGGGGCGCCCCGGCCGGTCCTGGACGCCCCGCTGCTCCACCCGGCCCAAAGCGAGAACCCCCCGTGACCAGCGCGGCGCGCAGAGCGACGGCCAGGCGCGACGAAGGTCGCGATCACCTGACACTTAGGTCGATCCGCCCTCAGAAGCCCCACGCCGCCCTTACGGTCCCAGCCATGACAGGGGCACGCATCCCGGCAGTCGTGGTGTCGGACATCCGCAAGAGCTACGGCGACCTGAGAGCGGTGGACGGCGTCTCGTTCACCGTCGCGGAAGGGGAGTTCTTCGGCATCCTCGGGCCGAACGGGGCGGGCAAGACCACCACGCTCGAAATCGTCGAGGGACTGCGCCGCGCGGACGCCGGCCGGGTCACGCTGCTCGGTGAGGACCCCTGGCCGCGCAACACCAAGCTGCTGCCCCGCATCGGCGTGCAGCTCCAGGCGTCCAGCTTCTTCGAGAAGTTGACCGCCCGCGAGCAGCTCCAGACCTTCGGCTCCCTGTACGGCGTGTCCTCGCGCAGGGCCGACGAGATGCTGGAGCTGGTCGGCCTGACGGACAAGGCCGAGGTGCGGGAGAACAACCTCTCCGGCGGCCAGCGCCAGCGCCTGTCGATCGCCTGCGCCCTCGTGCACGACCCGGACGTGGTGTTCCTCGACGAGCCGACCGCCGCCCTGGACCCGCAGGCCCGCCGCAACCTGTGGGACGTGCTGCGCGCGATCCAGGCCCGCGGCAAGACGATCGTCTACACGACGCACTACCTCGACGAGGCCGAGATCCTCTGCGACCGGGTGGCCATCATGGACCGCGGCCGCGTGCTGGCCATGGACGCGCCGGCCACCCTGGTGCGCGGCCTCGACGCGCCCACCCACGTCGTGCTCCAGAAGGGCGCCCTCACCACGGAGGCCGCCCGCGCCATCTCCGGCGTCGAGGAGGCGCACGAGGACGAGGTCTCGCTGACCATCTCCACCCGCCGGCCCGCGCCGGTCCTGTCGGCGCTCGCCGAGCGCGGCACGCTCGACGGGCTCCAGGTCCGCACCGCCACGTTGGAGGACGTGTTCCTCGACCTGACCGGACGGGAGTACCGCGCGTGACCGCCTTCAAGAGCCTCGCGTCGGCCATGACCAAGGGGTTCCTGCGGGACCGGATGTCCCTGTTCTTCGTGTTCCTGTTCCCGCTGCTGTTCCTGGTCGTGTTCGGCCTGCTGCTGGGCGACTCCGGCGACGACCGGACCAAGGTCGGCGCGGTCGGCGACGGCCCGGTGCTCACCGCCCTGGAGCAGACCGGCGCGCTGGAGCTGGAGCGCTACGACAGCGCCGACGCCGCCCGGCAGGGGGTCGACGACGGGGACCTGCCCGCCGCGGTCGTCGTGGAGGGCAACCGGGTGGACCTGGTGTTCGCGGCCAGTGACCAGGTCGCCGCGGGCACCGTCGTCGGCATCGTGTCCGGCGTGGTGGACAAGCTCAACCTCGGCGCGGCGAACGTGACGCCGACGTTCACCCTGGAGGCCGAGCCGGTCGAGGACGCCTCGCTCAAGCCCATCCAGTACCTGACGCCCGGCATCCTGTCGTGGGCGGTGTCGTTCTCCGGCGTGTTCGGCGCGGCGCTCACCCTGGTGTCGTGGCGCAAGAAGCAGGTGCTGCGCCGCATCCGGCTCGCCCCGGTCGGCACGACCACCGTGCTCACCTCCCGCATCCTCGTCTCCGTCGGCACGGCGCTCGCCCAGGGCGTGGTGTTCGTGGCGGTCGCCACGCTGCCCCTGTTCGGCCTGCGGCTCACCGGCCAGTGGTACCTCGCGCTGCCGCTGCTGGTGCTCGGCACCACGGCGTTCTTCGCGATCGGGATGCTGGTCGGCGCGTTCTGCAAGACCGAGGAGTCCGCGTCCGGCGCGGCGAACCTGATCATCATGCCGATGGCGTTCCTGTCCGGCACGTTCTTCCCGGTGGAGAACGCGCCCGGGTGGCTCCAGGCGGTGTCGAAGACGTTCCCGCTGCGGCACATGAACGACGGGATGCTCGACGTGCTGGTGCGCGGCAAGGGCGTGGAGGCGCTGCTCGTGCCGTCCGCGGTGCTGATCGGCTTCACGCTGGTGGTCGGGTTCATCGCGGCCAAGGTGTTCCGCTGGGAGGACTGAACCCGGCGAACCGGACACCCCGGGGGGCTGGTGAGCGCGGTCACCGACCACAATGGTGGACATGCTCTCCAGCCCCGTTGGCCGGTTCCGCCTCCTGGCCCTGGCCGAGGCCGTGTCCTGGGCCGGCCTGTTGCTCGGCATGTTCTTCAAGTACGTGGTGGTCGAGAACGAGATCGGCGTCAAGATCTTCGGTCCGGTCCACGGCGCGGTCTTCGTCGCCTACCTGCTGGTGGCGCTGATGATGGCGCAGCGGTGGGACCGCAAGACGCTGTTCTGGGCCCTGGTCGCGGCCGTGCCGCCGTTCGGCACGGTCGTGTTCGAGCGCTGGGCCGCGCGGACCGGCCGGCTGGACGAGACCCGGGACGGGGTTCAGACCGCCAGGGACTGAGCGCGTTCCCGCTCCGCCTCGGGGTCGCCCTCGTGGTAGACGCGCTCGCTCGGCTCGATGTTGTCCAGGAACTCCTGGTAGACCAGCGCGCCGACGAGGTGCGACGCCGGGCGGGCGTGCCGCAGGGCCTCGGCCGGGTCGCTGTCCGGCCGGTGCTCCAGCCACGCCTCGACCCAGGCGCGCTCGACGCCCGCCCGGACCCCGGGCGCGACGAACCCGACCAGGCGGGCCGCGTCCAGCGCCGGGTTGCCCCAGTGCGCGTCGCCCCAGTCGAGCACCACGCCGCCGGAGCGCCAGTTGCCGGGGTGGAAGTCGCCGTGCAGCAGGGTGCCGGGCAGGCCGAAGCCGGGCGGCTCCACCCCGCGCACCCGCAGCCGGGGCTCGCCCGCCAGCGCCGCCTGCGCGGCCACCCAGCGGGGCACGATCCGGTCGACCACCTCGCCGGTGGGCCTCCAGCAGTCGTGGCCGGGCGCCTCGGCCAGCAGGACCCGGCCGGGTTCGGCGGCGAGCAGCACCGGCGCGAGCGTCGGGTCCACCGACGCCACCAGCCCGATCACCCGGCCCTCGTCGGCCATGAACGGCGGCGTGGCCTTCGCCCACACCGCGCCCCGGGTGGTCGGCAGCCGGTACAGGCACGACAGGTTCCACGTCTTGACCTGCACGGGCCTGCCGGTCAGCCGCACGTGCCGGGCCGCCCACGCGACCAGCTCCGCGGGCCCGCCCGGTCTCGCCCACGGCAGCCGCAGCGGGTGGTCCGGGAACTCGTGCTCCGCGCCCCGGTCCAGCCCGGCGGGCTCCCGGTCGGCCTCGACCTGGTAGGTCACCACGCCGTCGCGCATGGCGGGCGCGGTCGTGGCGACCAGGCGCAGCACGCTGGTGGTGACGCCCAGCGCGCGGTCCAGGTGGGCGGTCACCGGCTCCACGTGGTTCCACCACGGGCTGTCCACGGTGAACGGCTCCGCCTCGCCGACGTACCGCCCGCCGACCGTGATCAACGCCCTGATCTCGCGCACCCCTGGAGGGTGACGGACGGGCGGCGTGGCCGTCGACGGGATTTCGGTCTGCCGAAGTCCGGTTTCGCGGGGTCCCGCAACCCCGAAGTGGCAGGTCGCGGCCCTCCGGATCCCCGAAGCCGAGGACCCGTCGCGTCTCAGTCCTCGAAATCCCCGACCGCGCGGCGGACCCTCGCCAGCAGTTCGGTGAGCTGCTCGGTCTGCCGGTCGGTCAGCCCGCGCAGCCCGAACTCCGCCGACGTCACGGCCTCGGTCGCGGCCTCGCGGCGCGTGTGCCCGGCCTCGGTGATCTCGACCAGCGTGGTGCGGCGGTCGGTCGGGTGCGGCGTGCGGCGGACCAGGCCGTCGGCCTCCAGCCGGTCCACGATGTTCGTGACGCTCGTCGGGTGCAGCTGGAGGCGTTCGCCCATGACGCGCATCGGCAGGCTGCCCGCGCGGGAGAAGGTCAGCAGCACCAGCGCCTCGAAGCGCGCGAAGGTGAGGCCGTGCGGCTTGAGGGCGGTGTCCACGGCGGACTGGATGATCTGCTGTACTCGCATGACGCTCGTGACCGCGGCCATCGCCGTCGACGGGCCGATCCGCTTCTCCCACAGCTCGGCGGCACGCGCGATGGGGTCGAACGGCAGCGGCTGGGACGTCATGCGCCGAAGCTACCAGTGGGTACCCGATTCGCAGGAGGCAACCAGTGCTCGTCGCGTTCAGCGTCAGCCCGCTCGGCGGGGAGTCCGATGGTGTGGCGGCGGCGGTCGCCGAGGCGGTGCGCGTGGTCCGCGAGTCGGGCCTGCCCAACGAGACCAACGCCATGTTCACCCTGGTGGAGGGGGAGTGGGACGAGGTGATGGCGGTGGTGAAGGCGGCGACCGAGGCCGTGCAGGCCACCGCGCCACGGGTCAGCCTGGTCCTCAAGGCCGACATCCGCCCCGGTCACACGGGTCAGCTGCGGGCCAAGGTGGAGCGGGTCGAGCAACACCTCGCCTCTGGTGAGAAGTAGGACTACCTACTAAATTGCGACCATGACGACGACGCCCAGGGACCTCTGGCTGCGCTTCGAGACCTACCACGACGTCACCTACTTCACACCGGAGTCGCGCGCGGCAGCCGACGCGCTCGGGTGCAAGGGCGGCTGGATGGGTTACTTCGGCCTGCGCGCGGCCCCGCTGGGCGCGGCGTCGCCCGAGGTGGTCGCCGCCGCGTTCTTCAGCTTCGCCCCGCGCAAGGTGGCCCGCGCGCTGCCCGACGCGTGGGAGGCGGCCTCGCCGGAGCGGTTCCTGGTGGCGAGGCTGGAGGGCGTGGACGGCGCGCTGCGGCGGATGCTGGGCGGCGCGGACCTGGCCGAGGCCGCCGAACTGGCGGTCGAGGCGGCCGCCGCCACGCCGGTCGAGGGCCGGGTGCTCGGCGCGGCCAACCGGGCGCTGCCCGTGCCCGACGAGCCGCACCTGGCGCTGTGGCAGGCGTGCACGACGCTGCGCGAGTCGCGCGGTGACGGGCACGTGGCGGCGCTGGTGGCCGCCGACCTGACCGCGTGCGAGGCGCTGGCGCTGTTCGGCGCGGACCACGACCTCGAACCGGCCTACCTGCGCGAGGCGCGGGGCTGGCTGGAGGAGGAGTGGGACGCCGCGGTGGACTCGCTGCGCTCGCGCGGCCTGCTCGCCGAGGGGCAGGTCGGAACTGGGCAGGTCAAGACTGGCCTGACCCCGGCGGGCCGGGCGTTGCGCGAGGAGGTCGAGCGCCGCACCGACGAGGCGGCGGCCTCGCCGTGGCGGGCGCTGGGCGAGGACCGCACCGCGCGGTTCGCCGAGTTGACGACCCCGGTCGCCCGCCGCCTGGGCCGGCTCAACGACGCCATGCGGGCCAACCCGATGGCCATCGACCCGGTCCGGCAACTCGCCGGCTGAACCCCGCGCGGAGCACCGGTGATCTCGTGCCAGGATGGAAGCGTGACGAGGCCAGACCCCCGCAAGACCGCCGCACTGTCCGCCGCGTTGTCCGGGGCGGTCGACTTGGGCGCGCTGAAGGCCCGAGCCGATGCCCAGAGGCAGCGCGCCACCGCACCGCCCCCGCCGACCGCGACCGGCGCGCCGGACCAGGACCCGAGCCCGTGGATCCTCGACGTCACCGAGGCGACGTTCCAGGCCGCGGTCGAGCGCTCCCTGGAAGTGCCCGTGGTCGTCGAGCTGAACGCGTCGTGGAGCCAGGAGGGCGCGAAGCTGTCGCCCGTCCTGGAGCGCGCGGCGCGCGCCGGAGGCGGCACGTGGCTGCTGGCGCGCGTCGACCTCGACGCGAGCCCGCGCATCGGGCAGCTGTTCGGCGTCCAGTCCGTGCCCACCGTCGTGGCGGTCGCCGGCGGCCAGCCGCTCGACGCCTTCGCGGGCCCGCTGCCGGACGCCGAGTTCGCCCAGTGGATCAACCGCCTGCTCGACGCCCTGCGCGACCGGCTGCCCGGCATCAGCGCCGCCGAGGCCGGCCGGACCGACGCGGAGCCCGTGCCGGAGCCCGAGGACCCGCGCTTCACCGCCGCCGAGGACGCCTTCGAGCAGGGCGACTTCGCCGCCGCCGAGGCCGCCTACGAGGCGATCCTCGCGGCCGAGCCAGGCAACGCCGAGGCCAAGGCGGCCCTGGCGCAGGTCAGGTTCACCGCGCGGGCCGAGGCGCTGGAGCAGGACGCGGTGGCGCGGGCCGACGCGAACCCGGACGACGTGGACGCGCAGCTGGCGGCCGCCGACCTGGAGGTGGCCTCCAACGAGGTCGAGCAGGCGTTCCGGCGACTGGTCGACACCGTGCGCCGCGTGTTCGGCGAGGACCGCGACCGGGTGCGCGAGCACCTGGTGGGGCTGTTCGAGCTGTTCCCGGTGGACGACGAGCGCGTGTCCAAGGCCCGGCGGAACCTCGCCGGCGCCCTGTACTGAGCACGCCGGACCGGACCGCGACGCCCCGGCCGTTCGCTTCCGGGCCGGGGCGCGCCGGTCACCCGCGCGCACGGCCGCCGCGGCGCGGTGGCGGCTGCTGATCACCGACGAGGGAACCGCTCGACCCGACGGACCTGCGACGGGCCGGCCTGCGACGGGCCGGCCCGGGTGCCTCCGCTCAGCCCGAGTACTTCCGCGTGCACAGCCCGGAGCCGTCGAAGAAGCCGTCCCGGAACGCCTCCACCCGGGCGAACCCGGACGGCACCACGGTGCCGTTCACGTCCGCCGCGATCAGGCTCCCGTCCGCCAGCAGCTCCGCCACCGCCTCGTCCAGGTCGCCGGAGGACAGCTTCAGCCGGGCCCCGCCCTGCGTCGTGGTGCCCGCCCACGCCCCGGTCAGGCAGGCGGTGCGCAGCCCCGCCGCCGGGCCCTCCAGCGAGTAGCCGGTCGCCTTCTGGATCGACAGCGCGAACCGCGAGGCGATCTCCGCGAACGCCGCGAAGTCGCCGATGCCGCCCTTCTGCCCCCGCTTCGGCGGCGTGCCGATCCGCACCAGGTCGGGCAGGTCGACCGAGATCGAGTTGGTCGACGGGCAGTACGACGCGGGCGAGGTCTCCTCCGCGTCCCGGCAGTCGGCCCCGGACGTGGAGACCTCGGGCGGCACGGCGCCGGTCTGCTTGTAGGCCTCCCGCAGCGACTCCTCCAGCGCCTCCAGCGCCTCGGGGTCGTCGACCTTCAGGTTGCCCTTGCCGTTCCCCTGGTCCCGGTCCTGCTGGGCGAACACCTGCTGGGTGATCCGCGCGTCGATCTCCGCCTCGTCGATCGCCGCGCACCGCCGCGGGTCGCCCGCGAACCCGAACTGGAACGCCGCCACCCGGTCGAACGCGCTGCCGTGCGCGCCCTGCTTCTCCGCCGACGTGCCCGCCGCGTCCCGGATGAAGAACATCGTCGCCAGCACCTGGTTCAACCCGGGCCCGGTGGAGATCCGGAAGTGCTTCGACTTCCCCTCGGCGACCCACCGGAAGAAGTTGCCCGCGTAGCAGTCGGCCTGCTGCTCCTTGATGATCGTCGGCGTGGCCTGGGTGATGCCGCCCTTGTCGCCGAGCTTGTACTGGACCGCGTGACCCATCTCGTGCGCCAGCACGGTCACCACCGACATCGGCCCGAACGCGTCGTCCAGCATCGGCAGCAGCTCGCCGCGGTCCCAGGCGATCGAGTCGTCCAGCGAGCAGTAGAACGCGTTGGCCACGCCCGCCGTGTTCGTGCGGCAGATCTCCACGCCCGCGCCGTTCGAGTCGTACGACACCAGCCGCTTGACCGGCTCGAACGGCACGTCGAACCGGGCGGGCAGCTGCTCGGACCAGTACTCCGCCACGTCGGCCAGCGCGTTGATGGCCAGCCGGTCCATCTCGCCGCCGTCGCCGTTCTCCACCCGGAGGTCGGCGTCGGGCGCGCCCGGTTTCGCGCCGCTCTCCCCGGTGGTGATGTCGAGGCCTGACACCTTGGTGACGTCGGGCCGCTCCGGGCGGGCGACACCGCCCACCAGCTGGGTGCACCCGGTCAACGCGAGCACGGCGGCGAGCGCCGTGACCTGAACTGCCCGTCGAACCATGCCCAGACACTACTTGGCCGCGCGGGCGGATCAGGACAAACCGCAGGCCCCGGAGCCCTCCAGCACGCCGCCGCGGAACACCTCGACCCTCTTGAACCCGGGTTCCAGCGCCGACCCGCCCGCCGCGTCCCGCGCCGCGTAGTCGTAGGCGAGCAGCACCTGCACGGCCTCGTCCAGGTCGCCGGGGGACAGGCCGAAGCCCTCCTGCCGGATGAACACCTCCCGCGTGTACGCGCCGGCCAGGCACAACGCGCTGGTCGCCGCGCTCGCGCCCTCGACCTCGGCGCCGACCGCGTCCATCGCCGCCAGCCCGTACCGGCTGGCCAGCAGCACGCCCGTGGCGTAGTCGCCGATCCGCGCGTGCAGCTCGGGCAGGTCCTCCTCGACCTCGACCTCCACCGAGTCGTCGGCCGGGCAGAACGCCACCGGGCCCTGGTCGCCGGAGCAGTCCGGCTCCTGCTCGGTGGGCGTGGTCCTCGGCGTGGTCCACTGCTTGCCCGCGCCCTGGACCAGGCCCTTGTAGTAGAGGTCGAGGTCCTGGGTGACGGCGGTGAGGATCTCGTCGAACGGCAGGTTGCCGCCGCGGTCGCGGTCGTCGGCGTTGGTGAACGCCTGCTGGGTGAACACCCGGTTGTCCACCGTCATCCCCGCGCAGAACTTCGAGCCCTGCTGGTAGCCGTCCTGGAACGCGGACACGCGGTCGAACGCGTTGCCGTGCGCGGACCGGTCGGTCTGCGACGTGCCGACCGGGTCGCGGAAGGTGACCAGCGCGCCCAGCGCCGGGTCCAGCACCTCCGAGCCGATCTCCAGGTGCTCGGACTCCCCGTCGTTCACCCACTTGACGAACGCGCCGGCGAAGCAGTCGGCCATGGCCTCGGTGAGGATCGTCGGGAACCGCCGCGGCTCGCGGCGCTCGGCCTCGGGCGTGATGCCCATCCGGTTCTGCACGGCGTGGCCCCACTCGTGGGCCAGCACGATCACCACGGCGGCGTCGCCGAACCGGTCCTGGAGCACCGGCAGCAGCGCCGCCCGGTCCCACGCGATGGCGTCGGCGCTGGGGCAGTAGAACGCGTTGCCCTCGACGTCGGAGGCCTGCTCCGTGCACGGTGGCGGCTTGGCCGACGGGTCGGCGGTGTCCACCGAGTAGATCCCGCCCTCCAGCTCCTGCCACGGCTTGCCGAACGTGTCCGGGAAGGCGTCCTCCCAGTAGGTGTTGATGTCGGTGATGGCGGTGGCCGCCAGCTGGTCGATCGGGCCGCCGTCGGTGCCGCGGATGAAACCGGGGTCGACCGTCCCCCTGGTGACGCCTTCGCCCGCCACGGGCCTGCCCGGCACCACGTGGGCGCAGGAGGTCGTCGCGACCAGGACCGTGGTCAGCAGGGCCAACCGAGCCGATGCACGCAGCATCAGCCCATTGTGCCTGTTGCCACCCCCTGCGGGGTGGTGTTCGGGTGGGACCGCGACCGCCCCGCGGCGGTCGCGGTCCCGACCGCTCAGAACACGCCCGCGTACGCGGCGGTCCGCACGTCCACCGCGGCGAGCTGACCCGCGAACCGGCGGTCGACCTCGGCGCGCTCGGCCGCGTTGGGCAGGTCGTTGCGGCACGACGCCGGCGCGCTGGAGCCGGACATCAGGTCCGAGCACAGCCCGGTGCGCCGGTCGGGCAGGCCCAGGATGTGCCCGATCTCGTGGGTGGTGATGCGGGGCCGGTAGTGGCCCTGCTGGACGGCCTGGCGTCCCATGTAGACGGTTCCGTTGCCGAGCGACGTCACGTAGGCGCGCGGCCAGCCGTTGTCGGCGTAGATCCGGATGTTGGTCGGCGTGCCGGAGGTCCGCTTGGCCAGCCGGACGTTGCCGACCGAGGCGTTCCAGTTGGCGGCCGCCTTGTCCCAGTCGGCGGCGAACTCCTGGGCCTGGCTGGTGTCGTAGTACAGGGTGCGGACCAGCGCGCCGGGGTCCGCCGGCGCGGCGGCGGCGCCGGGCGCGGCGACCGCGACCAGCGGCAGGACCAGGCCCAGCACGAGCGTTGCGACGCGCGCGGCCTTGCGCACGAACATGGTGGTCTCCTTCTGGCAGGGAAGAGCCGGAGCCGGTGACAGGGGTGGCTCCCGATCCCAAACAACCAGCCGTGGCAGGGCGCCACCAGCCCCGGAAGTAGGGTCGTTCCCCTCGCCGGCCGCGGCGATCCGGACACTTCCGGCGACCGCCGGGTCATCGGGCGACGAGCCGGGGGGCGCCCCACCTCGCGGCGGGACGCCCCCCGGCCGCGTCACCCGATCAGGCCGGCCCGGACCACGCCGGACCACGCCGGCTCAGAGCACGCCGGTGTCCGGCTGCCGCTCCGGCGCCAGCCACAGCACCCCGGACGGCGGCAGCTGGAGCACCGCCGACGCCGGCCGCCCGTGCCAGGGCTCCTCCTCCGCCTCCACGACGCCCATGTTCCCGACCCCGGACCCGCCGTAGTCCGCCGAGTCCGTGTTCACCACCTCGCGCCACCGCCCCGGGCACGGCAGCCCCACCCGGTAGTCGTGGTGCGGCATCCCGGAGAAGTTGGCGACGCACGCCAGCAGCGACCCGTCCTCGCCGACGCGCAGGAAGCTCAGCACGTTGCCGCCCGAGTCGTTGGCGTCGATCCAGGAGAACCCCTCCGGCCGGTCGTCGGCCGAGTACAGCGCGGGCGAGGAGCGGTACACCCCGTTGAGGTCCGCGATCAGCGACCGCACGCCCCGGTGCAGCGGGTCGTCCAGCAGGTGCCAGTCCAGCGACCGGGACTCCGACCACTCGCCCCGCTGCCCGAACTCGCCGCCCATGAACAGCAGCTGCTTGCCCGGGTGGGCCCACATGTACGCCAGCAGCGACCGCAGGCTCGCGGCCTTGTTCCAGTCGTCGCCGGGCATCCGCTGCCACAGCGAGCCCTTGCCGTGCACCACCTCGTCGTGCGAGAGCGGCAGCACGAAGTTCTCGCTCCACGCGTACACCAGCGAGAAGGTGATCTCGTTGTGGTGGAACGACCGGTGCACCGTCTCGCGCGACAGGTAGTGCAGCGTGTCGTGCATCCAGCCCATGTTCCACTTGAACCCGAACCCCAGGCCGCCCAGGTGGGTGGGCCGGGTGACGCCCGGCCACGCCGTGGACTCCTCCGCCACCATCACCACGCCCGGGTGGCGCTTGTACACCGTGGCGTTGAGCTCCTGGAGGAACCGGACGGCGTCCAGGTTCTCCCGGCCACCGTACTGGTTGGGCAGCCACTGCCCCTCCTGGCGGGAGTAGTCCAGGTAGAGCATGGACGCCACCGCGTCGACCCGCAGGCCGTCGATGTGGAACTCGTCGATCCAGTACAGGGCGTTGGCGACGAGGAAGTTGCGCACCTCGTTGCGCCCGAAGTCGAACACGTACGTGCCCCAGTCGGGCTGCTCGCCCCGGCGCGGGTCGGCGTGCTCGTACAGCGGGGTGCCGTCGAACCGGGCCAGCGCCCACGCGTCCTTGGGGAAGTGGGCGGGCACCCAGTCCATGATCACGCCGATGCCGCGCTGGTGCAGGGTGTCGACGAAGTGCCGGAAGTCGTCCGGCGAGCCGAACCGCGAGGTCGGGGCGTAGTAGGAGGTGACCTGGTAGCCCCACGACCCGCCGAACGGGTGCTCGGCGACCGGCATCAGCTCCACGTGCGTGAAGCCCTGCTCGCTCACGTAGTCGGCCAGCTCGGTCGCCAGCTCGCGGTAGCCCAGGCCCGGTTTCCACGACCCGAGGTGCACCTCGTACACCGACATCGGCGCGTTCGCCCACCGGGTGGCGTCCCGGCGCGCCTCCCACTCCGCGTCGCCCCACCGGTGCCGCGCGGTGGTGACGACCGACGCGGTGGCGGGCGGCGTCTCGGTGGCGAAGGCCATCGGGTCGGCCTTCTCGTGCCACCGGCCGTCCTGGCCGAGGATGCGGAACTTGTACCGGGCGCCGACGTCGACGCCCGGGATGAAGACCTCCCACACGCCCGACGAGCCGAGCGACCGCATCGGGTTGGCCCGGCCGTCCCAGCCGTCGAAGTCGCCGCACACCCGCACGCCCCGCGCGGTGGGCGCCCACACCGCGAACGAGACGCCGCTGACCGTGCCGCCGGGCGTGTCGTAGGAGCGCACGTGCGCGCCCAGCGCGTCCCACAGCCGCTCGTGGCGGCCCTCGCCGATCAGGTGCAGGTCCAGCTCGCCGACGGTCGGCAGCCACCGGTACGGGTCGTCCAGCTCGACCACGTGCCCGCCGGGGTCGGGCCCGGAGTAGTCGACCTCCAACCGGTAGTCGCCGGGGTGCTCGGGCAGCTCGCCCTCGAACAGCCCGTCGACCACCCGGTCCAGCTCGAAGCGCTTGTCCCCGGCCATCACCGACACCGCGGACGCCCCTGGCCGCAGCGCCCGCGCCACCACGCCACCGGAGGTGTGGTGCACGCCGAGCACGGAGTGCGGGTCGTGGTGCGCCCCGGCCAGCAGCCGGTCGACGTCCTGGGGCGGAATCATGACTGGGCGGCTCCCTCTCCAGTGATCCGGGCGATCGACGACAGCGGCACCGTCAACCACTCCGGCCGGTTCGCGTGCTCGTAGGCGACCTCGTACACGGCCTTGTCCAGCTCGAACGCCCTCAACAGGTACCCGCGCCCGCGCGGATCACCCACCGTCGCCGAGGCCGATTCCGCGTAGCCCTCGGTGAACGCCGCCCGGTTGCGCCGCGCCCACTCCAGCGCCCGCACGGCCAGCTGGTGGTCCTCCGGCCGGCCGACCAGCAGCTGGTGCGCCGCGTAGTCGAACGACCGCAGCATCCCGGCCACGTCCCGCAGCGGCGACCGCAGCGCGGTGCGCTCGGCGATCGGCGCGCCCGGCTCGCCCTCGAAGTCGATCAGCAGCCAGCCCTGCACGGTGCGCAGCACCTGGCCCAGGTGCAGGTCGCCGTGGATGTGCTGGATGGCGATCGCCCCCGGCGTGTCCCTGGCCTGCTCGAACGCCTCGCGCAGCGCGGGCACGAACGGCTCCAGGTCGGGCACCCGGGACACGACCTCGTCCAGCCGGGTGGACATGGCCTGGACGCTGCGCTCGATGTCGTCGGCGTCGGCGTGCTGCGCGCCGAGGGCCCGCTCCAGGTCCGAGTGCACGGTGGCCACGGCCTGGCCGAGCCGCTGGGCCTCGCCGGCGAAGTCGCCGCCCACCTCGTCGGCGTGCAGGTCCCGCTCGGTCATCAGGTCCCGCACGCTCGTGGTGGCCATGGCCCAGCCGTCCACCGCGTCGGGCAGGAACTGCTGGAGCATCCCGACCGTGGTGGCCCGGCCGTCCAGCTCGCCGGTGATCGACCCGAGCGGCTGGGCGATGTGCTCGCAGCCGACCTCGTGCAGCGCGCGCTGGAGCACCAGGTCGGGGTTCTCGCCCGTGGTCAGCTTGCGGAACAGCTTCAGGATGTACTGGCTGCCGAACACGATCGAGGTGTTGGACTGCTCGGCGCCGACGGGCCGCCCGCGCAGCCCGGTCTGGACCTCCACGCCCGGCTCGTGCGCGAACCGCAGGCCGTCGACCTCGCGGTCCTCCGCGATGAGGTCGAGCAGCACACCGGTCAGCTCGTGGTCGAGCGTCGCGTCGTAGTTCTCCACCTGGTCGGTGACCAGCAGCTGGTACGGCTCGCGCCGGCCCTGTTGCTCCACCTCGACCACCAGGTGCACCAGCGGCGGTTCCCCGCCCCGCAGCACCGTGGTCCGCAGGGGGCGCACCGAGGTGATCGGGCGGTCCTTGCCGCCGAACCACCGCTGCGCGGGCAGCCACGCCGGCAGCTCGGTGATCACCTTGTCGACCAGGTCGTGCGGATCGGTCACGTCCCTCACCTCGCCTCGCTGTCTTCGTCGTCCACGAGCTGGAACCAGTAGAAGCCGTGGCCGGGCAGCGTGAGCAGGTACGACAGGTCGCCGATCCGCGGGAAGCGGACACCGCCGGTCAGCTCGACGGGCCGCGCGCCGCGGTGCTCCGACAGGTCGAGCTCCACCGGCTGCGGGAACCGCGACAGGTTGTTCACGCACACCACGACGTCCTCGCGGCCGTCCGGTCGGCAGTACCGCCGCCGGTAGGCCAGCACGCTGGGGTTGGACCCGCCCAGGTCGGTGAAGTCGCCTTCGGCGAACGCGTGGTGCTGCTTGCGCACCTCGATCATCCGACGCGTCCAGTTGAGCAGCGAGGACTGGTTGTTCAGCTGCGCCTCGACGTTGAGCCCCTGGTAGCCGTACACCGGGTCCATGATCACGGGCAGGTAGATCCGGCCGGGGTCGCAGCCGGAGAAGCCCGCGTTGCGGTCCGGGGTCCACTGCATCGGCGTCCGCACCGCGTCGCGGTCGCCGAGCCAGATGTTGTCGCCCATGCCGATCTCGTCGCCGTAGTACAGCACCGGCGAGCCGGGCAGGGACAGGAGCATGGCGGTGAACAGCTCCTGCTGGTTGCGGTCGTTCTCCAGCAGCGGGGCCAGGCGTCGGCGGATGCCGATGTTGGCCTTCATGCGCGGGTCCTTGGCGTACTCCGCGTACATGTAGTCGCGTTCTTCGTCGGTGACCATTTCGAGGGTCAGCTCGTCGTGGTTGCGCAGGAAGATGCCCCACTGCGCGCCCGTCGGGATCTCCGGCGTCTGCGCCAGGATCTCCGAGATGGGGAACCGCGACTCGCGCCGCACGGCCATGAAGATGCGGGGCATGAGCGGGAAGTGGAACGCCATGTGGCACTCGTCCCCGCCCACCTCCGGGTTGCCGAAGT